>MPMX01000015.1 GCA_002238725.1 Rhodospirillaceae bacterium bin65 | reverse complement strand
ATAGATGATTTCGGCGGTGGTCAGCCGGTGGCCCTGCAACTGCCTCAGGAGGCCGGGCGCGGACGGCGGTCTATGCGATCCCAGGTTGGTGACCATGCCGTCCTCCCCGCTTGCCGTATCCAGAAGGCAAGCTTAGCAGACGGGCATTAAATCAACAATATCAATGATTTAGCAGCCTTCGGCCGGGAGTGCTGACAATGCCGGCGGCATGGTCCTGCCCGCCCTTCGACACGCCGCCTTCGGCGGCTGCTCAGGGTGAGGGAAAGGGTGAAGCGGGAAAAGGCAAACGATTGCCGATCTCCCTCATCCCGAGCAGCCGCGCAGCACCGTATCGAGGGACGCCGCGCCTCCGGAGAAACCGCTACGGTTCCAGCCGAAACGGATACGCCCTACAGCCGGACATACTCGTATGCGACCGGGTTGTTGTTGATGCCGCGGTCGGGCGGGGCGATCCAGCCGGCCATTTTGCCCGGTTCGGTAACCTGTTTCATCATGGCCTTGACATGGGCCCTATCGGCTTCCGACGGAATCCAGCCGCCGATCCGGCTCTCGTATTCCTCGCGGCCGATCGGCGTACCGTCGGGCGCGAAATGGAAGCCGGCGAATGGGCCGACCGTCCGGCGGAAGCGGTCGGACGGCAGGCTCATCTCGAAATCGACGCCGGCCTTGCGGATCATGCGGTTCCAGCGCGTAATGCCGATATCGCAGTCCTTCGAATAGCCCTTGCGCGCCACCAGGTTCATGGCGTTGCGCGTCGGGGTGTCGACATCGCGCACGCCGGTGCCGTCTTCCGTCGGCTCCTCGATGCTGTAGGCCGTGTCCGCCTCGATGTGATCTTCGAACCGGTCCTCGTCCGGCCGGCCCTTGAGGCCGTTGGCGAAATAGGCCGCGGCGTTGGTCGATCGGTCGGCGCCGAACAGGTCGAGGGACGAGGAATACCAGTAATTGATGTAGCGCTGGACCAGCCCCAGATCCATCGCCCCGTGATCGCGGATGCGCTGCGGATCGTCGGTGTTCAGCTCGTTCATCACTTCCAGCGCCCGCCGGATGACCCGGCCGAGGCCGGTTTCGCCGACGAACATGTGGTGGGCTTCCTCGGTCAGCATGAAGCGGCAGGTGCGCGACAGCGGATCGAAGGCGCTCTCGGCGAGCATCTTGAGCTGGAACTTGCCGTCCCGGTCGGTGAAATAGGTGAAGCTGAAGAACGACATCCAGTCGTCGATCGGCTCGTTGAAGGTGGTCAGGATACGGGGATTGTTGACGTCGCCGGAATGGCGCTCCAGCAGGTCTTCGGCTTCCTCGCGGCCGTCGCGGCCGAAATGGGCGTGGAGCAGATAGACCATGGCCCACAGGTGGCGGCCTTCCTCGACATTGACCTGGAAAATGTTGCGCATGTCGTAGAGCGAGGGGCAGGTGTAGGCGAGCATGCGCTGCTGCTCGACCGAGGCCGGCTCGGTATCGCCCTGGGTCACGATCAGGCGGCGCAGGTCGGAGCGGAACTCCCCCGGCACCTGCTGCCACACCGGCTGGCCGAAATTGTCGCCGAAGCCGATGGTGCGATCCTGAACCTTGTCGGCCAGAAAGATGCCCCAGCGGTAGTCCGGCATCTTCACATGGCCATAGGTCGCCCAGCCTTTGGCATCGACCGAGGTCGCCGTGCGCAGATAGACGTCCCGGGCCTGGAAATCGCCGTCGGGGCCCATCTCGCCCCACCAGTTCAGGAAGGCGGGCTGCCACCGTTCCAGCGCACGTTGAAGCTGGCGGTCGGCGCTGAGGTCGACATTGTTCGGAATCTTCTCGGCGTAGTTGATCGACATGAAAGGGATCCTTGGGGCCGGGTGTTCGTTATCGGGGCGGCGCGGTCGGCAGCGCTAGACGCGCTGCCATTTGAAGCTGGGTTTGGTGCCGGTGCCGTAGAGCTTGAGCGCGCCCTGGTCGCCGACGGCGTTGGGCCGGATGAAAATCCAGTTCTGCCAGGCGGTCAGCCGGCCGAACACCTTGGTGGCCATCGTTTCCCGGCCGCCGAAACGCAGGCTGGCTTCCATGCCGGTGAGCGCGTCGGGGGACAGGCTGGAACGCTCCTCGATGGCAAGGCGCACCTCGTCGTCCCAGTCCAGGTCGTCCGGCGCGAAAGTGACGAGGCCGAGCCCGGCGGCATCTTCCGGACCGATGGCCTCGCCGATCCGGGCTCTCGCCGCAGCTTCGGCGTCGGCATCCTCCTGAAAGTGCGCCCCGATCCGGGTCAGGCCGTTCGGCATCGGGAACAGGCCGAAATTGGTTTCGTCCAGCAGAATCGAAGGCGAATTCTCCGGTTCCTCCTGGTCGTCGAGCATGTAGGAGCGGTCGGCGGCCAGAAGCAGCTCGGCGAGGATACCGGCGAAACAGGTGCCCGAATCGGCGATCGCGAACAGGCTGCGCGAAGAAACGTCGAGCCGGGCCAGGGTCCGCTTGAGATACTGGGTCGTCTCGTTGACGAACCAGTTGTCCCGGTTCTCCAGCAGAGACCTGCCGGCGGCGAGAATCCTGCCATGATCGCCTTCGGCGCGCAGCAGCCACAGGCCGATATCGATGTTGTTGGTACGCAGCATCAGGATGGCGTCGTCCAGCTCGCGCGTCATCTGCAGGGCCCACCAGCCGGCGCCGGCGGCTTCGATCCTCCCGGCCGTCGCGGGCGGATCGCCTGCCGGTCCGCGCACCGTCAATGTCGCCGTGCGATCCGCCGAATTCAGAGCCACGTCGACAAATTCGTAACGATAGCCGTCGTCGTCGATCCGGCGGTTGAGGGGCGTCAGCTTCACGCCCTTTGCGTCGGACGGCCGGCTGGATTGCGAAGCCAGCGCCTTCACCCGATCTGCGACCAGCTCGTCGAACGCCGCCGGCGGCGCATAATCGTCGATCAGCTTCCACGCTTTGGCCCGGTCTGCGCGCACGCCTTCGGAAGTCGTGCAGAACACGTCGGCCAGGTCGCGGCGCACCTTGCGCTTGTCGGTCACCCGGGTCAGGCCGCCGGTGCCGGGAAGCACGCCGAGCAATGGCACCTCGGGCAGGCTGACGGTGGAAGAGCGGTCGTTGACCATCACGATCTCGTCGCAGGCAAGCGCCAGCTCATAGCCACCGCCGGCGCAGGCGCCGTTGACCGCCGCGACGGATTTGAGGCCGGAGGATTCCGACATGTCCTCGATGCCGTTGCGGGTTTCGTTGGTGAATTTACAGAAATTCACCTTCCACCAGTGTTCGGAGGAGGACAGCATGTTGATATTTGCGCCGGCGCAGAACACGCGGTCCTTGCCGCTGGTGAGGACCGCGACCTTGACCGACGGATGCTCGAAGCGGATGCGCTGCAGGGCGTCGGACAGTTCGATGTCCACGCCGAGATCGTAGGAATTCAGCTTCAGCTTGTATCCCGGCTTCAGACCGCCGTCTTCGGCGACATCCAGGGTCAGCCGTGCGACGTCGCCGTCGATATCGATCGACCAGTGTTTGTAGTCGCCGGGCTCCCGGTCATACAGCACGATGTTTTCGGTCATGATCGCTCCCTAGGCGCCGTGCCGGATCGGTCGGGTCCGCCCGCGGCCGGTTGTTCAACGTCCGTCACTCTCGCGGATCGTTATGTGCAATATAATGCATATTATTTCGATAGCAAGAAATATTATGCGCTTTCGCGCCGGACGTCGTCCAGGGCGTTGACAAGGGCGTTCAGCGCCGCTCCCGACGACCGGTTCGACGTGTCGACCGCGACATCGGCCCGAGCATACAGGGTATGCCGGGTCTCCAGGATGCGCTTCAGATCGGCCATCGCCTCGCCGCTGTTCTCCATCGGGCGCGTGTCGCCCTGCTCGCGGACCCGGCGCATGTGATCTTCCGGCGCGGCGCGCAGCCAGACGGTGAAGCATTCCCGAATCAGCAACTCGTAGGTTTCCGGCTCCGAAACGATGCCGCCGCCTGTCGCGATCACGCATTCCGGATGGGCCGCCAGCACATCCTCCAGCGCGCGGCGCTCATAGCGCCGGTAGGCGGCCTGCCCGGAAAGATCGAAAATCTGGTCGACCGACATGCCGGCGGTCCGTTCGATCTCGTGCGCCATTTCGACAAAGGGCACGCCCCGGCGCTGCGCCAGCGCTGCACCGAGAGTCGTCTTGCCTGCGCCGCGCAGGCCGGTAAGTGCGGTCCGGTCCATCCGGTGCGCCGTCTCACCCAGGCCCAGGGACTCGGTCAGCACGCGGTTGGCCTCGGCCAGTTCGTCCGGCTGCAGCCGCTCCAGCTTGCGGATCAGCAATGTCAAATCGACCGGCCGCTCGCCGCCCTCGCGCGCCAGGTCGGCCAGCGGCACGCTCATCGCTTCGGCGACCTTGCGCAGCAGGGCGATGGAAATGTTGCCCTTGCCGGTTTCGAGCTGGGCCAGATAGCGTTCCGACACGCCGGAGGCGCGGGACAGAATCCTGCGCGACATGCCGCGCCGTGCCCGCGCCGCGCGCACGCGCTCGCCTAGCCCGGCCAGGTAGGCGTCCAGCCCGCCGTCGCCATTGCTCCGGGAATCCGGCGCGGGCGGGTCGGCAGGCGATCGTGCGGAGGTATCCATAATGCTGGCCGGGTCCCGAAAATCTCGAAGACTATATGCAATATAATGCTTGTCATCAAGCAAAATCGGATTTATCTTGCGCACCACACCTACGCACGCTGGCGAAACGGGCAATTGCTGCATTGGCCGGACCGCCGGAGACCGGTACAACCTGGATCGAACCCGAGACATGTTGGAGCAACGGTCGTGGAACTGAAGATTCTCGTCGGCACGATGACCGGCACCGCCGAAATGGTGGCGGAGGAGATGAGCGACACGCTCGCCGAACTCGGCCACGAGGTCGAGGTCGAGGCGATGGACGATCTCGACATCTCGGTGTTCGGCGATGGCGGCGATTTCCTGATCGTCTCGTCGACCTACGGCCAGGGCGACGTGCCGGACAACGCCATGGTGCTCTACGAAGGGCTGGTCCAGGACAAGCCGGACCTGAGCGGTGTGCGCTACGGCGTCTTCTCGCTCGGCGACATGACCTATTCGGACACCTTCAACTTCGGCGGCAAGCGTTTCGACAAGGCCATGGAAGACTGTGGCGCAAAGCGGGTCGGCACGATCTTCACCCATGACGCCAGTTCCGGCACGATCCCGGAAGACGACGGCATTGAATGGGTCAAGGAGTGGATCGGAAATTTTAGCGAAGCCCGCGCTCTCGCCGCCTGACCGGCCGGGGCCGGGGGCGGCGGCGGACCGGTTCGTCCCCGCTGGAGAAAGGCGGCGGGCGTAGCGGCGGGCGCGGGTGGCGCCAGCCTGTCAGAGCCTGTCAGACCAGGGCTTCGATCACCCGGTCTGGCGGCTTGTGGCCGTCGACGAAGGTCTTGATGTTGACGATCACTTTCTCGCCCATGTCGATCCGGCCGTCGATGGTCGCAGATCCCATGTGCGGCAGCAGCACGACATTGTCGAGATTGAGCAGCTTGGGGTTGACCGCGGGCTCGTGCTCGAACACGTCCAGCCCGGCACCGGCGACTTCGCCGGCGGTCAGCATCCGGGTCAGCGCGTTCTCGTCGATTACTTCGCCGCGCGCCGTGTTCACCACGATGGCGTGGGGCTTCAGCAATTTCAGGCGCCGGGCCGACAGCAGGTGATAGGTCGCCGGCGTGTGCGGGCAGTTGACCGACAGGATATCCATATGGGCGAGCATCTGGTCGAAGCTCTCCCAGAAGGTCGCCTCGAGTTCGGCCTCGGTCGCGGAGTCGAGCCGACGCCGGTTGTGATAGTGGACCGACAGGCCGAAGCCCCGGGCACGGCGCGCCAGCGCCTGGCCGATCCGGCCCATGCCCAGGATGCCCAGGCGCTTGCCCCAGATGCGGTGGCCGAGCATGGTCGTCGGTCCCCAGCCCTTCCACTCGCCGGAGCGCATCAGCCGTTCGCCCTCCGCGACCCGGCGCGAGACGGCGAGGATGAGCGCCATGGTCATGTCCGCAGTGTCCTCGGTCAGCACCCCCGGCGTGTTGGTCACCGTGATGCCGCGCTCGCGCGCCGTGGCGAGATCGATATGGTCGACGCCGGTGCCGAAGGAGGCGATCAGGCGCAGCCGCGGCCCGGCCTGGGCCATGATGCCCTTGTCGATCCGGTCGGTGACGGTCGGCACCAGCACGTCCGCCATTCTGCAGGCCTCGATCAGTTCGGCGCCGGTCATGGGCTGGTCGTCACGGTTCAGCCGCGTGTCGAACAGCTCCATCATGCGGGTCTCGATCGGATCCGGCAGCTTGCGGGTCACGACGACGACCGGCTTTTCCTGCGCCATGGCGCTCCTCGTCTCCTCTGGCGGGGCGAATCGGGCGGTGCTTCACCCGCCGAAGATTGTGGGTATCAAGGGGCTATGGCGATGTCCAGCGTGCAGCGGCCTGTCGCTTGACGTCGATTGCCGCGGGCCGCATACCGCGGCCATGGTTTCTCACCGTTCCGCCTGTATCGGCGCCCTGTTCGCCGCGTTGCTGGTTTGCGGGCCGGCCGGCCCGGGCCCGGTCGGCGCGGGTCCGGCCATGGCCGCGAAGCTGAAGGTGCCGCGCTTCGTTGCGCTGCGATTCAGCACCGTCAACCTGCGCGCCGGACCCGGCAGGCAATATCCGATCGAGTGGGTCTACAAGCGGCGCAGCCTTCCGGTCGAAGTCATCCGCGACCTCGATACTTGGCGCCAGGTGCGCGACCGCTGGGGAACCGTCGGCTGGATCCATGTCAGCAACCTGACCGGCCGGCGCACCGTGCTGATAAACCCGAAGACCGTCATGCTGCGCAAGCAGCCGGACAAGGCAGCGCGGGCGGTCGCCAGGGCGGAAGCCGGCGTGATCGCCGGACTGGAGAAATGCGCCGGCGCCTGGTGCCGGATTTCCGCCGACGGCCATACCGGCTGGGTCCGCCGCGCCGCCGTCTGGGGCGTCTACAAGAAGGACGACGGCAAGTGAGACGGGCCGGCGCCGGATAACCCCTAATCCGCTTCGAGCACCGAATCCCAGTAGAGATAGTCCGCCCAGCTTTCGTGCAGGAAGTTGGGCGGGAAGCTGCGGCCGTTATTCTGCAGGAAATGGTTGGTCGGCACCCCGGGCATGCGCCGGGGGCGGATGCCGCTTTCCTTCGGCACCCGGTTGCCCTTGCGCAGGTTGCAGGGCGCGCAGGCGGTGACGATATTCTCCCACTGCGTGCGGCCGCCGCGCGAGCGCGGAATGACATGGTCGAAGGTCAACGCATCGGCCGTGTCCGGCACGCCGCAATACTGGCAGGTGAACTTGTCGCGCAGGAAAACGTTAAATCGCGTGAAAGCGGGCCGCCGGTTCGCCGGGATATACTGCTTGAGCGAAATTACGCTTGGCAGCGCCATCTCGACCGAGGGCGAACGCACTTTGCGGTCGTATTCCGACAGCACGACGACCCGGTCGAGAAAGACCGCCTTGATCGCTTCCTGCCACGACCAGAGCGACAGGGGAAAATAGCTGAGCGGCCGGAAATCGGCATTCAGGACCAGAGCAGGGCAGGCGTTCAGCGCTACGGTCATGGCGTTTTGTCGATCCTGCCGTCGGTCGGCCCTGCCGGTCTATCCGGTTGCCGGCCCCACTACCGGCCGTCTGTTACAGACCGGTGACGGGCACCGGTCGGCATCCCAAAATGGTGCGTTTCCGCGGTTCATGGCCGCAATGTGTATCGGCTGAAGCTTTCCGGCGCAAGCGGGCGAAACGGCCTAGACCGGAAGGCTGCCGCCGCCGCTTTGCCGAACGGGGCGGGTCGCGCTGAAATAGCGCCACAGCAGATGGGCGACCGCGCCGCGCCACGGGCGCCAGATTTCGGCACGGTCGAGAAGCCCGGCTGGTTCCGGGCGTTCGGACTGATCGAACAGGCGCTGGGCGGCGGTGAGCAGCGCCAGGTCGCCTGCCGGCAGCACGTCCCGCCGGCCCAGCGCGAACAGCAGGTAGACTTCCGCCGTCCAGCGGCCGATTCCCTTGACGGCGACCAGGGCGGCGATCGCTTCCTCGTCCGGCAGGTCGTGCAGCGCTTCGAGGGCGAGTGTGCCGGACAGGCATCCTTCGGCAAGCGCGCGGGCATAGCGGATTTTCGGCCGGCTGAGGCCGAGGGCGCGCAGGACCGCATCGTCGCGTGCGACCAGCGCCTCCGGCGTCATCGGGCGGACGGCGTCTTCGAGGCGCGCCCAGATGGCGCCCGCGCTGGCAACCGAGAGCTGCTGGCCAACGATGGCGCGCAGCAGGGCGGCGAAACCGGGCTCACGCCGGCGCAACTCCGGATAGCCGACTTCGGCGAGCGCCCGGGCTACGGCCGGGCAGCGTCCCGCCGCTTCGTCGAGCCCGGCGATCAGGCTTTGCTCGGTCAGTTCGCGCATGGCTCTGCTATAACCGGGCGCACCGGCCGCCGCCAGCGAAGTCGAGGGCAGCCGGGAGAGGGAAAACCGCATCTTGCTCGTCACCCGATTTGCGCCCAGCCCGACCGGCCATCTCCATCTCGGCCATGTCTGGTCCGCCTGGCAGGCCTGGCGCCGCGCCCGCGACGAGGGCGGGCGCTTCCTGCTGCGCATCGAGGATATCGACGCCGGGCGCTGCCGGCCGGAATACGAGGCGGCGATCCTCGACGACCTCGCCTGGCTCGGCCTGGAATGGGAACGGCCGGTGCTGCGCCAGTCCGACCATCTCGATCGATACGGCGCGGCGCTGGCAACGATCCGGGAACAGGGCCTCGCCTATCCCTGCTTCTGCACCCGGGCGGACATCCGCCGGGAAATCGAAGCGGCCGGCGCCGCACCCCACGGCCCGCCCGACGATCTGCCGGGCAATCAGCAGGATCCGATGGGCGGTCTGCGCTACCCCGGCACCTGCCGCGGCCTGTCGGCAGCGGAGCGGCAGGCGCGGATCGGGCGCGGCGATGCCCATGCCTGGCGGCTCGACGCGGCGGCGGCCGCTGCCCGCTTCGGCGCTCTGACGTGGCGCGATGAGGAGGCCGGCGCCGTCGCGGCCGATCCGGCGCCATCCGGCGATGTCGTGCTGGCGCGCAAGGACGTTCCGACGAGCTACCATCTCGCCGTCACGGTCGACGATGCCCGGCAGGGCGTCACCCTGGTCGTGCGCGGCGCGGACCTGTTCGCCGCCACCCATGTCCACCGGCTGCTCCAGGCGATTCTCGGCCTGCCCGCGCCTCTCTATTGCCACCACCCATTACTGCTGGATGCCGAAGGCAAACGCTTCGCCAAACGCGACCGGTCCTTGACCCTGCGCGCGCTCCGGGAAGAGGGCCTGTCGCCCGCCGAGGTTATTGCGCTGGCGGAGAACTGGCGGAGCCGCTGACTTCGGAATTTGCCCCCGCCTTTTCCGCCTCGATCAGCCGCTCCTTCCGCTTCAGCCCCCAGCGGTAGCCGGCGAGGCCGCCGTCGCTGCGCTTGGCGCGGTGGCAGGGAATGACGATCGAGACCGGATTCGTGGCGCAGGCCCGGCCGACGGCGCGCTGGGCGGACGGTTTGCCCAGGGCGCGCGCGATTTCGCTGTAGGTCCGGATCTCGCCCCGCGGGATCTCGGTGAGCGCCCGCCAGACCCGCTGCTGGAACGCCGTCGCCCGCACGTCGAGCGGCAGGCTCGCGCGCGGCGGCCGGCCCTCGACACGGCGCAGCACCTCGGCGGTCCAGGATTCAAGGATGCCGATGTCCGGCACGATTACGGCCTGCGGAAATTCGGCTTCCAGTTCGGCCAGAAGCGTATCCTCGCTATCGTCGAAGGCGACGAAGCAGATGCCGCGCTCGGTCGCGGCGACGAGCAGCAGGCCGAGGGCGCAGGGCACGGTCGTCCAGGCAATGCGCGCCCCGGCGCCGCCCTTGCGGTAGGTCGCCGGCGTCATGCCCAGCGTGGCATCCGAGGATTCGTAGAGCCGGCTCGATGAGCCGTAGCCCGCCTCGTAGAGCGCGCCGGTCACGGCATCGCCCTCGCGCAGCAGGGATTTCAGCCGCTCGCGCCGGCGCTGGTCGGCATATTGCCGGGGCGAGACGCCGAGCGCCCCGGTAAAGCGTTTCTGCAGCCAGGCCGGGCTGAGGCCGACATGGTCGGCGATCTGGCGCAGGGTCGGCACGCCCTCGTCGAAGCCGTCGATGAAGCGGCAGGCCTGCTCGATGCGCCGGTCCTGCACGGACCCGGAATCGGCGGGAGCAGCGGTAACGGCGGACGGGACAGCGGCGTCACGGGTCATGGTTCGTATCCTGTTTTGCGGACCCAATGTGCGGAACGGATGCAGACTGGGACAGGCCGGCCTGCGGCGCTATCCGATGCGTGTCCTGCCGCCGCTCCGGTCAGGCCGCACCGCCCGCACCGTAGGCGTGCAGGCCGGGACCGTTGGCGCGCAGCCATTTGCGGCCGAACCCGGCATGGTCGCTCAGCGTGTCGACCAGGTCCCAGAAACGCGGCGAATGGTTCATCTCCGCCAGATGGGCCACTTCGTGCGCCACGACATAATCCATCACCTCCGCGGGCGCGAGGATCAGCCGCCAGGAAAAGCTCAGGTTGCCCGTGGTGCTGCACGATCCCCAGCGGCTTTGCTGGTCGCGCACCGAGACCCGCGCGACCCTGCAGCCGATCCGGCCCGCCTTGGCATGCGCCAGGTCGGCGATCCGGCGGCGGGCTTCGCGCTTCAGCCAGTCGCGCACCCGCCGGGCAAAGAAATCGCTATGGCCGGACACCATCAGCCGATCGCCATCGCGCACAACCCCGCCGCGCCGCGCCGGATCATGGACCAACAGGCAGTCGACCCCGAGGATCGGCACGGTGGCGCCCGGCGCGAAGGGCAGGCATTCGGGCAGCAGCGCCAGACGGTTGCGCAGCCACAGCGCCTTGGCTTCGGCAAAGCGCCGGCCGTCGTCAACAGACACGCCCGGCGGCAGCACCAGCTCTGCCCGGCGGGCGTTGCGGTCGATGCGCAGCAGGATGCGGCGCGCACGCTTGCTCCGCCTGACTCCCAGCGTAACGGCCGTGCCGCCGGCATCGAGGGTCAGGGATTCGCTCACCGTACGAACCGGCCGCTACCCGGCCGGTTGGCCGGTATGGGCGGCGCGGATGAAGTCGCGGACCTGCGGATAGATCAGCTCGCGCCAGCGGAGGCCGTTGAAGATGCCGTAGTGGCCGACGCCGGGCTGCAGGATATGGCGTCGGCGATCCGCCGGGATATTGCAGCACAGCTCGTGGGCTGCGCGGGTCTGGCCGATCGAGGAGATATCGTCCAGTTCGCCCTCCACCGTAAGCAACGCGGTTCCCGCGATGGCCGCCGGATCGATCCGGCGCTCGCGCGAGACCCATTCGCCGCGCGGCAGGGCATGTTTCTGGAACACGACGTCGACGGTCTGGAGATAGAACTCCGCCGTCATGTCCATCACCGACATGTATTCGTCGTAGAATTTCCGGTGCGCCTCGGCGCTGTCGCCGTCGCCCCGGATCAGATGGTCGAACAATTTCAGATGGGCGCCGAAATGGCGGTCGAAATTCATCGACATGAAGCCGGTAAGCTGCAGGAAGCCCGGATAGACCCGCCGGTTGAATCCTTCGTAGCCGAACGGCACCCGGGTGATGACCGAGCGCTCGAACCAGCCCAGGCTGTGCCGCTTGGCGAAATCGTTGACCCGGGTCGGGTTGATTCGCGTATCGACCGGCCCGCCCATCAGGGTCATGGACGCGGGCCGGCAGGGATCGCCGCTCGCCGCCATCAGGGAAACGGCGCCCAGCACCGGGACCGAGGGCTGGCACACCGCGATAACATGCGCGCCCGGCCCGAGCCGTTGCAGGAAGGTGACGACATGGTCGACATAGTCGTCGAGATCGAACCGGCCCTGCGAGACCGGCACCCGGCCGGCGTCGATCCAGTCGGTGACGTAGACATCGTGCTCCGGCAGCAGGGCGGCGACCGTGCCGCGCAGCAGGGTGGCGTGATGGCCGGACATCGGCGCGACGACCAGGACCTTCGGACCGTCGCGCGCCCCCGCTTCGGCGGGCTCGCGCCGGAAATGCAGCAGGTTGCAGTGCGGCCGGGCCTCGACGATCTCTTCCGTCACCGCGGTCCAGACGCCGTCGATCCGCGTCCGGTCGAGGCCCCATGCCGGTTTCTCGTAGCGCCGGGTAATCCGCTCGAACAGTTCGCAGCCGGCGGCGACGCCGCGGAAAAACCGGCTTTCGGTAAAGGGAAGATCCGGATTGGTCAGAACGCTCTGGCCGGCGACAGCCATCGTGCGCAGCGGCGCGAAGGCGGCGAGCTGCCAGTCATACAGGGAATAGAGCATGCAACAGGCGGCTCCCAAACGCATCTGCCTCGACTGCCGGCGAACCCGAACGCAAGACGGGTATCGCCGGTTCTGTTGCGCTGCAACAGACCATGGCTTGCCGCACTGCACAACCGGTTAGCGCACCGGGCAGCTTCACAGCTTCGACAGCGCCCGGGGCGGCGATATCTCAGGTTCGGGGGAACGCCGGAGGCGAGGGCCGTGTCGCGAAGAAAAGCCGACAAGCCGGCCCGATCCGGTTTTTCCGCGCAACCCTGCCGATCTGTCTCCCCGGCGGCTGCAGCGTCGCCGGGCCGGCTTTCCCTGGCGGCGGACTTGCCTTAGGTGAACCCGCGAGGGCGGCGCAGCGGACGCGCCGGCGAAATGCGAGAAGAGGCGGGACATGGCGCTCACCGTGGCGATCCAGATGGATCCCATCCACAGCATCGACATCCGGGCGGACAGCACCTTCGTGCTGGCGATGGAGGCCCAGGCGCGCGGCCATGTGCTGTACTATTACACGCCAGACGCGCTGCGCTTCCGCGACGGCGTATTGAGCGCACCGCTGCAGAGCCTGACGGTGCGGGCCGAGCCGGGCAATCACGCCGATCTGGGCGAGGCGCGGCTCGCCGACCTGTCGGAGATGGACGCGATCCTGCTGCGCCAGGACCCGCCCTTCGACATGGCCTACATCACGACGACCCATTTCCTGGAGCATATCCATCCGGGGACGCTGGTCGTGAACGATCCGGCCGAGGTGCGCAACGCGCCGGAGAAAATTTACGTCAACCGCTATCCGGACCTGATGCCGCCGACCCTGATCACAAGCGATCCGGAGGCGATACGGGCGTTTCGCGACGAATATGGCGACGTCGTCCTGAAGCCGCTCTACGGCAACGGCGGCGCCGGCGTGTTCCATCTCCGGCCCGGCGACGACAATCTGGGTTCGCTGCTGGAAATGTATGCCGAGCAGTTCCGCGAGCCGGTGATCGTACAGCGCTACCTCCCGGAAATCCGAGAGGGCGACAAACGGATCATCCTGGTCGACGGCGAACCGGCGGGCGCGGTTTCGCGCATGCCGAACGAGGGCGAGGCGCGGGCCAACTTCCACGCCGGCGGGCAGGCGAAGCTGGCCGAACTGACCGACCGCGAGCGGGAGATTTGCAACCGCATCGGCCCGGACCTCGAGGCGCGCGGGCTGGTCTTCGTCGGCATCGACGTGATCGGCGACTGGCTGACCGAGATCAACGTCACCTCGCCGACCGGCATCCAGGAGACCAACCGACTGTCCGGTACCAAGATCGAGGCCCGCATCTGGGACGCGATCGAGGGGAGGCTGAACCGGTAGCGGGATTGGGCGGCTCGGCGGGCAACCGGCCGAGAGCCACCGTGCCGCGTCCCTCGATACGGCCCCTGAGGGGCCTACTCGGGATGAGGTGAAATTCTGCATTTATCAACACCTTCCCTCACCCTGAGTAGCCCTGGATGCAATCCGGGGCGTATCGAAGGGCCGGCTTCGATTGGGGCAAATGCGCCCTACCGCTGCAATATATCGCTCACTTCCTTCAGCTGGGTGCGGGCTCGGAGCAGGAAGAAGCCCTGGGCGGCCAGATGGTTCGGCTGGACCATGCCGTCCGGCGCTCCGTTGCGCACGATGAGCGGCTGCAGCTCGGCGGCGCGGCGCAGGCTCTCCATCATGTTGGCCCACACTTTCCGGGCCTGCTTCTCGGCCAGGATGCCGGCGAAGTCGGCGCCCAGTTCGCGCAGGATCATGTAGTAGCCGTAGACCCGTCCCTTGGTGCGGTAAAACAGATTGTCGGAGCGGGTGTCGAAGAAGATGCCGCCGAACTGCTCGACCCGGTCGGCGATGCGCGCGGAATCCGAGCCTATATCGGCATTCACCCGGTCGATCAGGGTTTGCAGATTGTCGGCGCGCCGCTCGAAGGTCGCCGAACCGGCGGCGAGGCGCGTGTTGTAGCGCAGCAGGGAGCGCATGGCGGCGCGGTACTGGGCTTCGGTCGAAGAGGTCGGCAGCAGGCTGACGCTGATGTCCCAGACCCAGGTGTAGGGCGAGTAGCGCAGCTTGCCCATGGCGTCCTCGAGGTCCTTGTCGACCGCGCTGGAGCCGCGGTTGCGGCCGATCTTGTCGGCCATCTCGATGGCGAAACGGCCGAGCGCGTCGCGGATACCGACCTGGAAATGGGGCAGGTTGTCGAGCGCCCACGAGGGATAGATGAAGGGATCGTTCGGCGTCCAGGCATGATCGACGGTTTCGCGCCGGATCAGCGCCGCCGCCATGGCAACGGCCCGGCTGGCGCCCTCTTCCGCCGGCGCCGTCATTGCGGTGTCGTCGCCGATGCGGTGCATGACCGCCATGCCGACCGGGTAATAGAGCAGAACGATCGCGAGCAGACCGTAGAGAGTCCACCGCACGATGCGCCCGCGCAGCCGCCTCGGCGGCCGTCGGGTCGGCGCATCGGCCCCGGCAGCCGGCCGCCGGCTTCGGGGCCTGCGCCGGAACAGCCGGGTGAGCCTGCCGGGTTTTCGGCTTCCTTCGGCGTCGATCGCGCCGCGGCGCGGCCGGCCGGCATCGTCGTCGAAAAGCGGATCTGCTTTGCGGGCCATCGGCAAGAGATGGGGGATGCCCGCCCCGGCAACAAGACCCCGGCAACGAGGCCCGCCGATGTCCGAACGATCCGGCCGGCGCCTGTCAGGCTTTCAGGAAACCCACGATCCGGTAGGTTTCCGCCAGAATGGGATCGGCGATACCGCGCGCCTTTTCCGCGCCGTCGGCGAGCACCCGGTCGATCTCCGCCGGATCGTCGAGCAGCCGGCGCATTTCGGCATTGATGGCGCCGAGTTTATCGATCGCAAGGTCGGCGAGCGCCGGCTTGAAGCGGCCGAAGCCCTGGCCCTCGAACTCGCCGAGCACGTCCGCGACCGGCCGGTCGGCCAACGTGGCGAAAATGCGCACGAGATTGAAGGCCTCGGGCCGCGCCGCCTCGACGTCCGGCTTGACCCCGCCGTCCGGCCCGACGACGTCCGGCCCCGGCAGCGGCTCCGGGTCGGTCTTCGCCTTGCGGATCTTGAGCGCGATGGCGTCGGCATCGTCGGTCATGTTGATGCGGCTCATGTCCGACGGATCGGATTTCGACATCTTCTTCGTCGCGTCGCGCAGGCTCATCACCCGGGTCGCGCCGCCGAAGATCATCGCCTCGGGCGGCGGGAAGAAATCGACGCCGAAGTCGTGGTTGAACTTGTTCCCGATGTCGCGCATCAACTCGACATGCTGCTTCTGGTCCTCGCCGACCGGCACATGGGTCGCATGGTAGAGCAGCACGTCGGCGGCCTGCAGCGCGGGATAGGCGTAGAGGCCGAGGGACGCCTTCTCCCGGTCCTTGCCGGCCTTTTCCTTGAACTGGGCCATCCGGTTCATCCAGCCGAGCCGGACGACGCAATTGAAGATCCAGGCAAGCTGGGCGTGGGCGGGCACGGCCGACTGATGGAACACGACCGAAACCTTCGGATCGATGCCCGAGGCCACCAGGGCGGCGGTCACCTGTCGCGTCTGGTCGGCCAGCAGCGCCGGCTCCTGCCAAACCGTGACCGCGTGCAGATCGACCATGCAATAGATGCAGTGAAAGCCCTCGTGCTGCAGCCGCGCCCAGTTGCGGATCGCGCCGAGATAGTTACCGAGCGTAACCCCGCCGGAGGGCTGGATACCGGAAAAGATGCGTTTCATGGCAAAGGGAGGATGGCGCGGGAGAGGGAGACCGGTGCAGGACTAACCCCATCCGCGCCGGCCCGGTCAAGGCGGCGGAATGGTCCCGGTACGCCGGGCCGGCTATTCGGAACGGCGCAGCATCGCCTTCATCTCGCCGATCGTGGCGGCGCGCAGCAGGAGGCAGGCCGCCGCATAGACCGCACCGCCGCCGATCACGACGGCCAGTATCGCGAGAACGCGCTGCCAGACCTCGCCGGAGAGCCACGGCCACAGCGCGTCGGCCGCCGGCCAGAGCAGGCCGGCCATGACCAGCGCGGCGAAGGCGAAGCGCGGCAACCGCGCCAGCAGGCGGGAATCGAGGGTGAGATGGCCACGCTGAACCAAGAACCAGATGAGCAGCCCGGTGTTGATCCAGGCGGCGATCGACGTGGCGATCGGAATACCCAGATAGCCGACGCCGAGCGGCCAGACCAGCAAGGGCGAAAGGCCCATATTCGCGATCATGGAAACGACGGCGTAGATCATTGGTCTGCGCGTGTCCTGCCGGGCGAAGAAGCCGGGCGACAGGACTTTGATCAGCACGAAGGCCGGCAGGCCGGTCGCGAAGACGGCCAGCGCCCAGGCCGTGGCGGCGGCGGCGTCCGGCGTGAATTTGCCATACTGGAACATCACGGTGACGAGCGGCAGCGCGATAACGATCAGCGCAGCGGTCGCCGGCAGCGTCAGCAGCATCGACAGTTCGATGGCGCGGTTCTGGACCCTGTTGGCGCTTGCTTCATCGCTCTGCAAGGTGCGCGACAACTCCGGCAGCAGCGCCGTGCCGATCGCGATGCCGACCAGGCCAAGGGGGAACTGGTACACCCGGTCGGCATAGTGGATGTAGGAAACGACGCCGGTCAGGAAGGTGCCGATGATCGTGCCGACCAGGATGTTGATCTGGGTCACGCCGCCGGCGATCAGGCCGGGCACCATCAGCTTCAACAGCTGCTTGACCGCCGGCGTGAATTCAGGCCAGCGCAGGCGCAGGCCGATGCCGGCCCTGCGGCAGGCCCAGGCAAGCCAGACATACTGGCCGATGCCGGCAATGGCGACGCCCCAGGCCAGCATATGGGCCGGCGTCTCGAACATGTCCCTTGCGAACAGAAGGCCGAGGATCAGCAGGACATTGAGCAGGATCGGCGCGGCGGCGGCGGCGGCGAACCGGTAGGACGAATTGAGCATTCCGCTCATCATCGCCACGATCGCCATGCACAGCAGGTAGGGCAGGGTCAGGCGGGTCAGGAGGACGGCGGTATCGAACAGTTCCGGCCGCTCGGCGTGGAACCCGGGCGCAACGACCAGCAGTGCCTGCGGCATGAAGATTTCGACGATGACGGTGAATATCGCGAGGACGATAACCAGAAGGGAAAATACCCGATCGGCGAACAGCATCGCCTCGCGCCGGCCATCCTGCTCCAGCCGTTTCGAGAACATGGGGACGAAGGCGGCGGCGAAGGCGCCTTCGGCGACGAGCCGCCGGAACATGTTGGGGAAGCGGAAAGCGACGATGAACGCCTCGATGACCCCGACAGCGCCGAGATAGTGCGCCAGCAGAATATCGCGCACGAATCCGAGGATGCGGCTGGCGAGGGTCCAGAATGCCACGATGGCGGTGGATCGAAGCAGCTTCATGATGCGCCGGCCCGCACCGTCTCCGGCACGTAGTAGACCAGCCGGGCGCCGGCCTGCCCGTCGGCCGCCACCTGGTCGATCAGGTCGAAGTCGCGCCAGTTCGCCGTAACGAGCGTCGCGCCCGTTGCCCGGGCGGTCAGATAGATCGCGGCGTCGGCATAGAATCGCTGGCGATCGGCCCGGCTGCCCCCCTGCAGCCGCGCCAGCATGCCCGCGATCAGGCCGGCCGCCATCCAGCCCGATGCCGGGAGTGCGCTGGTTCTCCGCGTTTCGATCCGGCCCAGCAAGTCTCCAATCGCCGCCCTGGAGCGATCGGCATGCGCGGCCTCCGGCGCCATAGCGCCCAATCCGAAGGCCAGTTCGCCGAGGCAGACGGTGCAGTGGAAATGGCGGCGGCCCGGCAGCAGCGCCTGCAGGGCCAGCGGCATCCGCCCGGCCAGGGCATCGATATAGGCGCAGGTATCCAGCATGACCGGCCCCGAGAGGCCTGCCGCCGGAAAGAACGGAAGCGCCGAACGGTCCCTGAAGCTGAGGGGCGTTCGGCGCTTCTCCGGCCGGATGCGGCGCTGCCAGCGCGCCAGGTCGGCGGTCAGGCTCACAGATCGATCGTGAAGTCCCGCGGCAGCGAACCGCGCCGGGCCGCGAGCCACGAACCGAACCCGTCGGGATCGGCCAGCGCCTCCAGCCCGGCCCGCACCAGATCGGAATCCCGGGCAAAGCCTGTGGCCGCCCGCGCCCGTTCATAGAGGACATCGTCGATCCGCGCCGCAATCCGGCGGTCCTTGGATGCCGATTCGACAACATACGCCACGCCTTTATCGGCCATCCCCATGCCGTATACGGCATCGCGGGCGGTATCGTCGGAAACCGCGACGCCGACCGCCGCCAGCAATTCCCGCAACTGGGCCATCGTGATCGTGATCGATTCAGCCATGGCACCCTCTCTTTCGGCGGCGTTTGTTGCACAAATTTTTATTTTCGTCAAACAAATTATGCCGCCGCATACTCCGGCGCCGTGCTGAGGGATGCCAGGACGGCCTTGCGCACCTCGTCCTGCTTCTGCGGGTTGGCGATCTTCATGCCGAACACATCCTTGACATAGAAAACGTCGACAACGCGTTCGCCATAGGTCGAAATCTTGGCCGTGCCGATCTGCATGCCGCTCTCGGTGAGCGCGCGGGTCACGTCATGGAGCAGGCCGGGCCGGTCGCGGCCGTTGACCTCGATGACAGTGAAGAAGTTGCTCGCGGTGTTGTCGATCAGGACGCGCGGCGGCACTTCGAACACGTCGCGCGCACGACGAGGCAGGGATTCCCTGCCGACCAGTTCCCGCCAGGGCCGCAACTTGCCGGTCAGACTACCGGCGATGCGGGTCTTCAGCCGGTCCAGATCGGCCGGATCGGCGATTGCCTTGCCGGCCGCATTCTGGATCGTGAAGATATCCAGCGCATGGCCGTTCGCCAGGGTGAAGATGCGCGCCTCGACGATCGACGCACCGAACAGCGCCATGGCGCCGGCAATCTGGGAAAACAGGCCCGGATGGTCCGGCGTATAGACCGTAACCTCCGACACCGAGCGCTTTTCGTCGATCCCGACATCGATGGAAATTTCCGCTTTGTCCCGGTGCGCCTTCTGCGTCAGCGCGGCGTGGCGGGCATGGGTCGCGCTGTCGAGCGACAGCCAATAGGCGGTGTAGCCGAGCGACAGATAGGCATCGATTTCTTCGGCCGGCCAGTCCGCCAGCCGATCCGCCACGGCATCCTTTGCCCGCGCCACCCGCGCCGCGACGCCGTCGGCCCCGACGCTGCCGCTGAGCAGTTCTTCGGTCCGGTAATAGAGGTCTCGCAGCAGCGCCGCCTTCCAGCCGTTCCACACCGACGGCCCGGTCGCCCGCATGTCGGCGACGGTCAGGACCAGCAGGAGGCGCAGCCGCTCGGGAGACTGGCAGTGATCGGCAAAATCCCGGATCGTCTTCGGGTCGTCGATATCGCGTTTCTGCGCCGTGTTGCTCATCGTCAGGTGGTACCGGACGAGCCAGGACACGGTTTCCGTCTCCTCGTCGTCCAGCCCGAACCGGGGGCACAGGTCCAGCGCCAACTCGGCCCCGAGTATGGAGTGATCGCCGCCGCGTCCCTTGGCGATATCGTGCATCAGCACGGCGACATAGAGCGCGCGGCGCGAGGCGACCTTGTGGACGATCCCGGTCGCCAGCGGGTGATCTTCGGCAAGATCGCCGGCCTCGATCCGGTGCAGCAGGCCGATCGCCCGGATCGAATGTTCGTCGACCGTAAAGACGTGGTACATGTCGTGCTGCATCTGGGCGACGACCCGGCCGAAGTCCGGGATGAAACGGCCGAGCACGCCGGCCTCGTTGAGCCGGCGCAACGTCGCCGCTGGATCGTTCCTCGACGTCAGCATGGCGAGGAAACTGGCGTTGGCCGCCGGGTCCTGGCGAACCGCCTGGTCGATCGATTTCAGCGACTGCGTAACCTGCCGGAGCGCGGCCGGATGGACATCGATCCGTTGCTCCTGGGCAATTTCGAATAGCCGCAGAATGTTCACCGGGTCCTGCCGGAAAACCTTTTCGTGCTTGGTGTTCAGCCGGCCGGACCGGGCCACGAAATCGCCGAACTCACGCTCGCCGCCCAGCCGCCCCGGCAGCCGGACCCAGGGCCGCCGCTTGGTCTCGTCCTCCAAAGCAGCGCAAAAGATCCGGGTAAGGTCGCCGACATCTTTGGCAACCAGATAGTAGTGGCGCATGAAGCGCTCGACTCCGCGCTGGGCTTTCCGGTCGCCATAGCCCATCAGCCGGGCGATCTCGGGCTGGACATCGAAGGTGAGGCGTTCTTCGGGCCGGCCGGTCAGATAGTGCAGATGGCAGCGGACCGTGGTCAGGAATGCGTGCGCCTTGCGGAACAGCCCCGACTCCTGGTCGGTAAAAACGTTGCGTTCCACCAGATCGCCGATCGCATCGACCCGATAGAGATTCTTGGCGATCCAGAACAGCGTATGGAGATCGCGCAATCCGCCCTTGCCGTCCTTGATGTTGGGCTCCAGGACATAGCGGCTGTCGCCCATCTTCTCGTGCCGCACATCCCGTTCCGCGAGTTTTTGCGTGACAAAGTCGTTCGTCCCCTCGGCGGCTGTGAAATCGCGGAATTTCTGGCGCAGGCTGCGGTAGAGGCCGGCATCGCCCCACAGGTAGCGGGCCTCCAGCAACGATGTCCGGATCGTCAGATCGGACTTCGCCAGCCGGATACACTCGTCGACCGACCGGGTCGCGTGCCCGACCTTGAGACCGAGATCCCACAAAGTATAAAGCAGGAATTCGACGATCTGCTCCGCATGGGGCGTGAGCTTCCAGTTCGACAGAAACAGGAGATCGACATCGGACTGGGGCGCCAGCTCGCCCCGGCCGTAGCCGCCGACCGCGACGATTGCCTGTTTTTCGCCCTCCGTCGGGTTGGCGACCGGATAGACCCTTTCGTAGGCGAAGTCGTAGATGACCCGGACGATCTGATCGACAAGGAAGCAGTGGCCCTGGACACACCGATGGCCGCGCGCAGCGGTATCGGCCTCGCGTTCGAAACGCCGCCGGATTTCGACCCGGCCCGCCTCCAGCGCAGACTTCAGCACGGCGAGCACCGCTGCGCGGAGGGCCGACGGATCGCCGATCTTCACGGCAACGGCATCGAGCTTCTCGACAAGTTCGCGCCGGTCGACGACCCGGCGTTGGTTGGTGATCGGGGCGGCACTCGAAAAATCCATGACGAGATCGGTCCGATGAGGCTGCAGGGCAGTTTCGCGGGCACCCGGCGACGCGCCGCCGGTACGGCGCATTAACGTCGTATAACCTATTACCGGGCGTAATGCAGGCCAGCCACTGCGCCGAAGATCGCGCGGTTCGGCGTCCGATCGTGTCCTGTAGGCTGGCAGCGTCCGCGTAGCCGCGACGTTCCGGCACAGGCAGGAGGATGCCGGTACACGCCCTGCACGGCCATATCCTGAAGAAGCAACCGGCTGCCCGCCGGCTATCGAACACCGGAGATCGACGCACCAGCCATGATGAGCCTGTCCCGCGCAGGAATCGCCGGCGTTCTCGCCGCCGTCGCCGCCGCTGTTTTCTATCTCGCCGTGATATCGGGCGGACCCGGCGGGCCGGCTGGCGGCGATTCCGCCACCGGCCAGGCCCGCGCCGAGAAACTGTTCGCAGACCTGAAAAATTCAGAGCAATTCAAGGCGGCCGGCGGCACCGTTGCCTGGAAAAGCGCCGAGGCGCTGGGCAAGGAAGGCGTTCTGATCCGCGACCTCAGCATCGAGAGCAAGGATTGGGACGGCCGGCCAACGGCGGTCGCGGCCGCCGAAGTGCGCGTCCGGCGGATCGACTGGAACAATGTCGCAATGTCGCCCCATGGCGATATCGAGGTCATCGGACTGACGGCCTTGAACCGGAAATTATCGGCGCTCATGGTGGCAGCCGGGACAACGACTTTCGTTGCCGATCTGAAGGCGCGATGGGACTACAAGGCGGATGGACGGATCATCGACCTCCAAACCTTCGACCTCGCTGTCCGGGAATGGGGAACGTTCAGCTTGCAGGCACGGCTCCATGGGCTGGATTTCGCCGCTTTGCAGGAAATGCAAGACGGCGGTGACATCGATCCGGCCTATGTCATGGGCCTCATGGCAGGCGCGAAGATCGGTGGCCTCAGCCTGTCCCTCAAGGACAGCGGCGCGATCGACAAGCTGGCCGAGAAGCGTGCCCAAGAGACCGGCTCGGACAAGAAACAGGTCATCGAGCAGGCGTTGAGAGCGCTGGAGCTTCAAAAGGGCGCCCAGCCTCACGCGATTGTCCGGCAAGCCTTCGACGCCCTGATCCAATTCGTCAGGAAACGGGGCACGATCACCCTGAAGGCGATGCCGGAGCGCCCGGTCCCGTTGCTGCGCCTGGCGCTGAACCGCCCGACCACCCAGGTCGGCATCGACCGGCTGGCCAGGGAATTGGGCCTCTCAGTCGAGGCGCAATAGATCCGGCAGCGTGCCGGCGCCGTTCAATCCCGTGCCGCCGCTTTCAACCGGTAGAGAAATTCCAGCGCCGCGCGCGGCGTCAGTTCGTCCGGATTGAGGTTCTCCAGCAGCCGCTCGGCTTCGGACGGGCCGGCAGGCCCCGCCGGTTCTGCGACGCCGGCGCTGAACAGCGGCAGATCGTCTGCCAGACGGCTGACATTGGCGCCCTGGTCGCCGGCTTCCAGCGTCGCCAGAACCTCTTCGGCGCGCGCAACGACCGCTGCCGGCAGGCCGGCCAGCCGGGCGACATGGATACCGTAACTGGCCTCGGCGTCGCCGGGCGCAACCTCGTGCAGAAAGACGATCTCCTCCTGCCATTCCCTGACCCGCATGGTGTGCCGGGACAGCCGGTCGAGCCGGGCGGAAAGCGCGGTCAACTCGTGGTAGTGGGTCGCGAACAGCGCGCGGCATTGTATATTTTCGTGCAGAAATTCGACCGTCGCCCAGGCGATCGAGAGGCCATCGAAGGTGGCGGTGCCCCGGCCGATCTCATCCAGAATGACAAGGGATCGCGGCGTGGCCTGATTCAGAATCGCGGCAGTCTCGACCATCTCGACCATGAAAGTCGAGCGGCCGCGCGCCAGATCGTCGGCCGCGCCGACCCGCGAAAACAGCCGGTCGACAATGCCGATCGTCGCCTGCTGCGCCGGCACGAAGCTGCCGGCCTGCGCCAGGATGGCGATCAACGCGTTCTGGCGCAGGAAGGTGCTCTTGCCGGCCATGTTCGGCCCTGTCAGCAGCCACAAATTCCGCTCGGAACCGAGGTCGCAATCGTTCGGAACGAAGGGCGTGTCGGGCTGCATCGCCTCGACGACCGGATGCCGGCCGCCAACCACGGCAAAGGCGGTGTCCGGAGTCACGGCGGGCCGGCACCAGCCGCTCCCGGCGGCAAGCTCGGCCAGTGCGGCGCCGACATCGACTTCCGCCATGGCCTGCGCCGCACGCGCAACCGGTTCCGCCTGGCCCAGCACTTCGGCAACCAGGTCGTCGAACAGCACCAGTTCGATCGCCAGCGCCCGGTCGGCCGCCCGGACGATATCGGATTCCAGTTCTGACAGGGCGACCGTGGTGTAGCGGGTGGCGCTCGCCATGGTCTGCCGGTGGATGAAGGGGCTGTCCGGGCCGGTCGGCATCCTGGCGGACTGGGCCGTCGACACCTCGATGAAATAGCCAAGCACATTGTTATGCCGGATCTTGAGCGACGGAATTCCGGTTTCCTCGCGCAAGCCCGTTTCCATTTGCGCAACCAGGCCGCGGCCGTCCTTCTTCAACGCCGCCTGTTCGTCCAGCGCGTCGGAATATCCGGGCGCGATGAACCCGCCGTCGCGGCTTTGCAGCGGCAGATCCCCGGCCAGGGCCCGGCTCAGCCGGTCGACCAGCGGATCGTGACGGCCCAGCCGGCGAACCAGGTCGGTCAATTCCTCAAGATCGGCGAGGCCCGTGGTGCCGAGGGCTTCGGCCAGGGGGCCGGCCTGCGCCAACGCATCGCGGACCGCCGCGAGATCGCGCGGACCGCCACGGCCGAGGGTCAACCTCGACAGGGCGCGCTCGGCATCCGGTATCTGTTTCAGCAGGTCGCGCACCCGGCCCCGGACGCCTGAATCGTCGGCGAAAAAGCCGACCAGCCGGAGCCGCGATTCGATGGCGGCGACATCGGTGAGCGGCGCGGCGAGCCGCACGGTCAAAAGCCGCGCGCCGGGGCCGGTGACGGTGCGATCGATCACCGAAAGCAGGCTGCCTTTGCGGTCGCCGGACAGGGTCCGGGTCAATTCGAGATTGCGGCGCGTCGGCGCGTCGATTTCCATCCCGACGCCGCCGCTGTGGCGGACCGGCCGGGAAAGGTGCGGCGCCCGGCCCCGCTGGGTCAGATCGACATAATCCAGCAAGGCGCCCGCGGCGGCGGCCTCCGACCTTGTGAAGGCGCCGAAAGCATCGAGCGACGCAACCGCGAAATGCGCGGTCAGACGGGCGGCGGCGTTGAGGCTGTCGAAGCGGCTGGCCGGCTGAACCGTCAGCCGGTCACGCCAGTCGGCGAACGCTTCGTACAGCGCCGGCCGCTCGATCAACGCGTCCGACACCAGTATCTCCGAGGGCTCGATCCGCGCCAGCGCCGCGCCCAGGTCGCCGGGCGCGACCGGCTGGGCGGCAAAATCTCCGGTTGTCATATCGAGCCAGGCCAGCCCCAGTTCGCCGCCCGCCTCGGCCAGCGCCGACAGATAGCTGTGGGCCCGGGCGTCGAGCAGCGTGTCCTCGGTCAGCGTGCCCAGCGTGACGACCCGGATGACGTCGCGCTTGACCAGCGCCTTCGATCCGCCGCGTTTCTTTGCCGCGGCCGGGTCTTCCATCTGCTCGCACACGGCGACCTTGAAGCCGGCGCGGATCAGCCGGGCCAGATAGGTCTCCGCCGCATGAACCGGCACGCCGCACATCGGCACATCCTGGCCGGCCTGCTTGCCGCGTTTGGTCAGCGTGATATCCAGCGCGCCGGCCGCCGCCACGGCATCGTCGAAGAACAGTTCGTAGAAATCGCCCATCCGGTAGAACACCAGACAATCCGGATGCGCCGCCTTGACCTCCCGGTAGTGCGCCAGCATCGGCGTGAGGCCCGGCTTTCCGGATGGCTGGACGGGAACGTTCATGGGCAGCGAAAGATGGCGCCTTGGCGCAACGGTTCAATTGTCATTGCCGCTATCCTCGCCAAGCTTGCCACCCTTGTCGATATCGGTTCTCGGTCCCCGCCCGCCGGCCAGCCCCCGGGGGTGTGACGGTGGCGGCGATGGGCATGAGCGGCGCAGCGCCCTATAACCGCGGTTAATCGCCACTTTTCCGCCAGCGCCGACGCCATGTCCGAATCCGAACACGTCACCGACCGGGAAGCCCTGCTGATGCACGCCTCCGGGCGGCCGGGCAAGATCGAGATAACGCCGACCAAGCCGCTGACGACGCAGCGGGACCTGGCACTGGCCTATTCGCCCGGCGTTGCGGCGCCGGTGCTGCGCATCTCGGAAGACGAAGGCACCGCCTACGACTACACGGCGCGCGGAAACCTGGTGGGCGTCATCTCCAACGGTACGGCCATTCTCGGCCTCGGCAACCTGGGCGCGCTGGCCTCGAAGCCGGTCATGGAGGGCAAGGCCGTCCTGTTCAAGCGCTTCGCCGACGTCGATGCCATAGACCTGGAAGTCAGCACCGACGATGTCGATGCCTTTATCAACTGCGTCCGCTATCTCGGCCCCAGCTTCGGCGGAATAAACCTGGAGGACATCAAGGCGCCGGACTGTTTCATCATCGAACAGCAGTTGCGCGAACTGCTGGACATTCCGGTCTTCCACGACGATCAGCACGGCACCGCGATCATCATGTCGGCTGGACTGATCAACGCGCTCGATCTGACCGGCCGTTCGATCCGCCAGGCGAAGGTTGTGATAAACGGCGCCGGCGCCTCGGGCATCGCCTGCGCGGAGCTAATCAAGGCAATGGGCGTGCCAGCCGATCATGTCATCATGTGCGATACCCGCGGCGTCATCTACCAGGGGCGCGAGCAGGGCATGAACCAGTGGAAATCGGCCCATGCGGCGGTCACCGACGCCCGCACGCTCGACGAGGCGCTGAGCGGCGCCGACGTCGCGGTCGGCCTGTCGGTCAAGGGCGCGTTCGCCCGGGACATGATCAAGCGGATGGGCGCCAAACCCATCGTTTTCGCCCTCGCCAATCCGGACCCGGAGATCACGCCGGAAGAAGTCCAGGCGGTCCGGGCCGACGCCATCGTCGCGACCGGCCGGTCCGATTATCAGAATCAGGTCAACAACGTGCTGGGCTTTCCCTATATCTTCCGGGGCGCCCTCGATGTCCGGGCGTCGACCATCAACGACGAGATGAAAATCGCCGCCGCCGAGGCGCTGGCCAAGTTGGCGCGGGAGGACGTACCGGACGAGGTCGACGCTGCGTATGCCGGCCGCCGCCTGCGTTACGGGCCGGACTACGTCATTCCCGTGCCCTTCGATCCGCGCCTGATCGAGGCGGTGCCCTTCGCCGTCGCCACGGCCGCCATGGAGAGCGGAGTCGCGCGCAAATTCATCGTCGACGAGGACGGCTACCGCCAGGAGCTGCGCAGCCGGCTGGATCCGGCCGCCTCCTCCCTTCAGCGCGTTTTCGACCAGGCCCGCGCGAACCCGAGGAAGATGGTCTTTGCCGAAGGCGAGGAAGAACGGGCCATCCGGGCGGCCATCGCCTATGTCACCTCCGGCTATGGGACGGCGGTGCTGGTCGGCCGCGAACAGTTGATCCAGGAGGCGCTGGACGAAGCGGGCCTGGAGCTGCCCGCGGGCGTCGAGGTTCACAACGCCCGCAAGTCGACTTCCCACAGGCAGTTCGCCGACCTGCTGTACCGGCGCAAACAACGCGAAGGCTGGCTGTTCCGCGACTGCCAGCGCATCGTGAACCAGGACCGCAACGTCTATGCCGCCTGTCTGGTCGCCAGCGGCGAGGCGGACGCCATGCTCACCGGCCTGACCCGGCGCTTCGCCGTCAGCTACGAGCAGATTCGCTACGTCATCGACAACCGCCAGGGCGCCCGGGTCTTCGGCATGACGATGATCGTCGCGCGCGGCCGGACCGTGTTCATCGTCGATTCGAGCGTCAATGAAGAACCGACCTCGGTCATGCTTGCCGATATCGCGGAGCAGGCCGCCGCCAAGGCGCGCGATCTGGGGCACGAACCGCGGGTCGCTTTCCTGTCCCATTCCAATTTCGGCAATCCGCTGACGGATCGCGGCAACCGGATCCGCGATGCCGTGGCGCTGCTCGACTCGCGCCGGACCGATTTCGAATACGATGGCGACCTATCGGCCGATGTCGCCCTCGATCCGGCCCTGATGGAACTCTATCCGTTCTGCCGGCTCTCGGAACCGGCGAACGTCCTCGTCATGCCGACGCTGGACGCCGCCAACATTTCGGCCAAGCTGATGCAGAAGATCGGCGGGGGCACGGCGATCGGCCCGATCCTGCTGGGCCTCGACGAGCCGGTGCAGATCGCCCAGATGGGCTCGACCGTGAACGATCTGATGAACCTGGCCGCGTTTGCCGCTGCGGATGCCGTCTGAACCGGGCGGTAGCTGGCCGGGGCCGGCCGCCGGGCCGTTGCCCGACGGCGTTCACCGTGATGTCATGTCCGGCGTATAGAGTGCCCGATAGAATGGGCCGTGCCGGGACCGCACCGGACAACAGCCAGGATCGGCGACAGAGGGCCGGAAGTGGTCGACGCGCGCACCGATACTCCGGAGACGAATGAGGACGCCCCCCAGGGAGCGCCCGATGCGCCGCGCCGCCGTGTGCCCGCTGCCTCTGCCCCACCCGAGAGATCGGGGCGCGACCTCGCGGCGCCCCTGGCCATCGGGGCCGCCGCCGGCGCCGTGGCCGGCATTGTCAATGCCGGTGCCGGCGCCTTGCAGGGCATACTGGCCGGCGCCGTAGCCGGTATCGCCACGGCGCTGGCCTTCGCAGCCATCGGATCGCGGTTCGCGCAGCGCCCCGGATCCGGACCGACCGGTGCTGTATCCGCCGAATCGGAAAGCGCCGGCGACGAGAATCCCGGCGCGTCCGTCCGGCAGGCGGCGATCGGCCTGGTGAGGAACCTGCCGGCGCCCGCCATCCTCGTCGACGAGCGCCGCGAAGTCGCGGCCGTCAGCCGTCCGGCGGAGAATCTGTTACGGCGCGTGGCCGAGCGGCGACCGCTGCCGGATTCGATTCGCCATCCGGAATTGCTGTCTGCGGTCCAGCAGTCCATCGAGGACGGTATCGAGCGAAAGGTGACCATCCGCGAATCCGTACCGCAGGACCGGCATATCGAGGCGCTGGTCGCGCCGCTCGGCCGAAGCGGGCAGACCGGCTCTTCCGGCGAACCGGAAACGACGGTCGGCCGGCAGGGCGGCCTTCCGGGGGCGCTGATCCTGCTGCGCGATCTGACCGCCGAGGTCCAGACCGACCGGAAGCGGGTCGATCTGGTTGCCAACGTCTCCCACGAACTGCGCACGCCGCTCGCCTCGCTCGCCGGGTTCCTGGAAACCCTGCGCGGGCCGGCGGCGGACGATCCGGCAGCCCAGGAGCGCTTCCTGCGGATCATGGAAGAACAGACGGCGCGTATGACGCGGCTGGTCGATACGCTGTTGTCGCTGTCGAATATCGAGATGGACGAGCACCGGCCGCCGACCGGCCGGGTCGAACTCAACGCCACGGTGCGGCGCGTCGTGGATGCGCTGAAAATCGTCGCCGACCGCCTCGGCAACTGGATCGTGGTGATGCACGACCTCGAACCGGCGGAAATCGCCGGCGACGAAGACCAGATTGCCCAGGTCGCCCGGAACCTGATCGAAAATGCGATCAAATACGGCCGGCCCGGATCGGCGATCGAGGTCCGGGTGTTCAGCCCGAACGCGCACGGGACGGCCGCCGGCGCAGTGGCGATAGCGGTGAGCGACAGCGGCGACGGCATTCCCGAAGAGCATCTGCCGCGGCTGACCGAGCGGTTCTACCGCGTTGACGTTGCCCGCGCGCGCAACACCACCGTGGCCGCAGCGGCGCCTTCTGGCGGCGAGGTTGCCGGCGCTGCCGGCCAGGCCCCCGATTCCGGCGGCGCCGGGCTGGGACTGGCGATCGTCAAGCATATCGTCGCCCGCCACGGTGGGCGTCTGGAAATTTCCAGCGAACTCGGCGTCGGCAGCAACTTCACCGCCATCTTTCCGCCGCCGCCGGCTGCAACCCCGGGGCGCTCCGCTCCGGCGTAGGACGGCCGAAACCGGATCAGGCCGCAGGATCGTCGCGCAGCCTGACCAGCTGTTTGCCGAAATTCTCGCTGCGGAACAGTTTCAGCAACGCCTTGGGAGCATTTTCGATGCCGACTTCGACATCCTCGCGATATTGGATCCGGCCCTCGGCGATCCAGCCGGCCATGTCTTCCAGGCCCTCGGGCCAGCGGCTCCAGAAATCGGTGACGATGAAGCCCGTCACGCGCAGCCGGTTGGTGAGGATCTGCCGGGTATAGCGGGGCACCCGCTCCGGCTCGGTCAGATTGTATTCGCTGATCATGCCGCAGATGGCGACCCGGCCGAACGGATTGGCGAGCGGATAGGTGGCGTCCGAAATCCAACCGCCGACATTGTCGAAATAGCCGTCGATGCCGTCCGGGCAGGCTTTCGCCAGCGCCTGCCCGAGCGCGGCCGTATCCTTGCCGTAACCGCGATAGTCGAGGCAGGCATCGTAGCCCAGCTCATCGACGCAATAGCGGCACTTGGCCTCGCCGCCGGCAATGCCGACGACCCGGGCCGCACCCTCGATCCGGGCGATCTGGCCGACCAGTCCGCCGACCGCGCCGGACGCAGCCGATACGACAACCGTGCCGCCCTCCTTGACGCCCATCACATCCTTAGTACCGAAATAGGCCGTCATCCCGGGCATGCCGAGGACGCCGACCGCCGTCGAGATCGGCGCGAGCGACGGATCGATCTTGCGGGCGCCCCGGCCGCGGGTCACGGCATATTCCTGCCAGCCCAGGCGCTCGTCGACGATATCGCCGGCCTGGAAATCCGGATGGTTGGACTCGATGACCTCGCCGACCGTACCGCCCTCCATGACGGCGCCGACCTCGACCGGCTTGGCGTAGCTTTTCCCGGCGTTCATCCGGCCGCGCATATAGGGATCGACGGACAGCCAGATATTGCGGACCAGGAATTCGCCTTCGCCCGGCTCCGGAACCGGCGTCTCCACCATCCGGAACGTGGATTCGTCGAACAGACCGGTCGGCCGTTCGGCCAGCAGCCATTGGCGGTTCATTAAGGTCATGGGCGACACTTCCGTCTTCGAACGATCTTGGACATTGCCGGCAGGCTCTCAACCCCACCGCTTGCGGTGGGCGTCCATCGCCGCGCGAGCGCCGGCGCGGATCAGGGAAAGGTCGCTGCCGGCGGCAACGAGATCGTAGCCGCGGTCGAACATCTGCGCGGCGGACCGGCCGCCATAGGGCACGGCGGCCATCGGCTTGCCGGCCGCTTCGATGGCGGCTTCGGCGCTTTCGACGATGGCGAGGGCTTCGGCGGTCGGCGCGGTCGGATTGAAACCGCTGGTCGCCATCGTGTCGGTCGGGCCGACGAACAGGACGTCCACGCCATCGACCTGCGCGATCTCCGGAATGTTGTCGATACCCTTCTGCGTCTCGATCTGCAGGACGACGCAGACTTCGTCGTTGATGCGGTCCCAGTACTCGGCGCTGTCGTGACCGAAGCCGGTGGCCCGGATTGCGCTTACGGCGCATCCCCGGTTGCCGGCCGGCGGATATTTGCAGGCGCGGACCGCGGCTTCCGCTTCTGCCGCGGTTTCGACATAGGGCACCATGATGCCTTCGGCGCCGGTATCCAGCGCCCGTTTGATATAAGGCGTATCGTTCCACGGCACGCGAACGATGGCGGCCGGCCCGCCGGGCTCGCGGCCGTCGTCGTTAGCAGCGCCGATGCCGCCCGAGCGCAGCGCCTGCATCTGCCCGGCCGCGCCGATCAGGTCGCCCGGCCCGTGTTCGTGATCGATAATGACGAAATCGACTCCCGTCCCGGCGACGATCTCCGCGGTCATGCTGCTGTTGGCCACCAGCCAGAGGCCGAGGCATTTCCGGCCGGCCGCAAGCCGGGACTTCACGGGGTTTCTGCGAATCATAAGCGCTCTTCGGAAAAGCCGGGCGAAGCGCCCTGTTTAGGCCGCAAGCGCGCGAAAGGGGAGTCCTCCGGCCGCATCGGCCGGCCGCTACATGCCGCAGGCCGATTTTGCCCTGGCGAATGCGGCGCGGAAACCGCGCAGCGAATAGGTATCGACGGTCCGGGTGCCGCGCGACGATCTGCCGGTAACCGTCAGCCGCGCCCGATCGGACAGGTTCTTCACGATTTTCCGGTCCTGGGCCGCATTGTCGCCCCAGGCGCTGTCGGCGTCGGTGCGGAGCTTGAATGCCGCGCCATTGTTGAATCTCAGCCTTGCGACGCTGCGGTTCCTGTAGGTGTAGCCGGCGCGAACCTCGACCTGTCCGCGAATTTTGTGCGACGGCCAGAAGGATACGAGGAGGCTGGTCTCGCCCCGGAGCTTGTACTTGCCCTGGCTCCTCTTGGGGATGGCCGCTGCGTAGCAGACGGTGGCGTCGCCGACCCGTGCTTTGTGGACTTCCCAGTCCTGGAATTTTGCGATGAAGCTGCCGGTTCCCGACTGCGCCTGTACGACCGTCGCCAGGGATGCCGGCAGCGCCCAGCCTGCGAGAATGGCTATCGCGACAAGGTGCCGCCGGTTCGCGACGGACATTGCGGCAGGACTATCCCTATCCACCGTGCTTTTCCCGGTTTTGCTCTTTCCTGACCCACAAGGGCTGGCCGAATTCCGGCAACGGCAACGGTTCCGCCGGCCCGCCCGGCGTTTCCGGCCGCCGCGCGAAACGGCCCATCGACAGAAGGCGATCATACATCACGATGGCGCCGGCCAAAGCCAGGTTCACAGAGAATTTGGTGGGGATCTTCACCACATGGGCGCAGAGCGCAGTGACTTCCGGCGACAGGCCGCCGCGCTCCGGACCCAGGATATAGGCGGCCTGGGGCGGATGCCTGAAGCTGGGCAGGTCGATCGCACTGTCCGTCAATTCGATGCCGACAAGGCTGCACCCGGCAGGCAGGCGAATATCCTGCCAGGAAGCGAAATCATGCAGCGGAACGTGCGCCCAGCTTTTCGACGTATCGGACTTGCCGAGCTCACGCCGGCTGCAGGCGGCGTTGACCGTGAACAGAAAACTCGCGCCGAATGCATGAGCAGTGCGAAACAGTGCACCTGCATTCATGGCTTTCGAAACGCCTTCCGCACCGATGCCAAAATAACCGCGCATGGACAGTGATTTGGTCTGTCTCTATGAAGCGGACAAGATTATTTTGCGAAAACCGACCATGCCCATCACGCGCCCGGTCTGTTCTTATTGAAGACTGAAGTATATGACCGTCGATCCGCCCATTAATCCCGTGCTGATCAACGTCGTCCGCTCTGGCTTCGTCGAAAGCACCCATCGCGGAGCGGTGTGCGTGATCGACGTCGAAGGCGACACCGTGCTCGCCGCCGGGGATGTCGGCCGGCCGATCCTGCCGCGCTCGGCGGTCAAGCCGCTTCAGGCGATTCCCTACATAGAAGACGGCGCGGCAGACGTCTGGAAATCCACCGGCGAGGAACTGGCGCTTGCCTGCGCCTCGCACAGCGGCGATCCGGCCCACCTGCGCACTGCGCGCGCCTGGCTGCGCCGGCTGGACCTGCCGGAGGCTGTACTGGCCTGCGGACCGCATTTGCCTCTGGGTCGCATGTCCGCGGCGCGGATGGAGGCGGCCGGCGAGGCGCCGTCGCGGCTCCACAATAATTGCAGCGGCAAACATTTGGCGATGATCGCGGCGGCGCTCCATTCCGGCCAGCCCCCGGAGGGTTACGCACGACCGGATCATCCGGTGCAGCAGCGGATCCGGGAAACCCTCTGCGAAATGACCGACGCAGACCTGAGCGATGCGGCGGTGACGGTCGACGGCTGCAGCGCGCCCTGCTGGGCCATCCCGCTGGAAGCCATTGCCCGCGCCTATGCCCGGTTCGGCGATACCCGCGGCATGCCGGTGCCGCGCCAGTCCGCCATCCGGCGGCTCAAGGTCGCGATTGTGAGCCATCCGGAACATGTCGCCGGGAGCGAACGTTTCGACACGGCGCTGATCAGGCGGAAAGGCAACGGCCTGATCGCCAAGACCGGTGCGGAGGGCGTCTATGCGGCGGCCCTGCCCTATTTCGGCCTCGGTGTGGCGCTGAAAATCGACGATGGCGCCCGCCGCGCGGCGGAAGTGGCCATGGCCGCCGTCTTGCGGTATCTCGAACTGCTCGACGATAGGGACTGGGCCGCGCTCAGCCCTTATGTGGAGCCGCCGATCCGCAACACTGCCGGCGACATCGTCGGAGGTTTCGAAATCGCGCCCGGCTGGCTGGGCAAACATTGACAATCGAACGGGGCAGGAAACGCCATGCGGGCAGTCGTTGTACGGGAATGGACAGATCCGAAAGATCTGACGGTTGATTCGCTGCCGGTGCGCGATCCGGTCGCGGGCGAGGTGCGGGTCGCCGTACACGCCGCCGGGCTGAATTTCGCCGACACGCTGATCGTTGCCGGCAAATATCAGGAAAAACCGCCTTTTCCCTTCAGCCCGGGCATGGAAGCGGCCGGTGAGATCGAAGCCGTCGGCGCCGGGGTGACCGGCCTGAAGGAAGGTGATCGGGTCATGGCGCTGACCGGTCATGGCAGTTTTGCCGAGCGGTGCGTCGTACAGGCGCAACGGGTGCTGAAGATTCCGGACAGCATGGGATTTGCCGACGCCGCCGCCTTTCCGGTTGCCTATGGCACATCCCATCTCGCGCTGCGCCATCGCGGGCACCTGCAGGCCGGCGAAACCCTGCTGGTCCACGGTGCGGCCGGCGGCGTCGGGCTCACCGCCGTGCAGATCGGCAAGGTGCTCGGCGCGCGCGTGATCGGCACGGCTCGGGGCGCCGAGAAACGCGCCATTGCAGAAGCCAACGGTGCCGGGGAAACGATCGACTATTCCGAGGAAGACATCCGCAGCCGGGTGCTCGAGTTGACCGGCGGCAAGGGCGCCAACGTCATCTACGATCCGGTGGGCGGCGACGTGTTCGACGCGTCGCTGCGCTGTATCGCCTGGGAAGGCCGGCTGCTGGTTATCGGTTTCGCCGCCGGCCGCATTCCGCAGGCGCCGGCCAACTATCTGCTGCTCAAGAACGCCGCCGCCGTCGGCGTGTTCTGGGGCGCGTACATGAAGAACGATCCGGCAGTGATCCTGAGCGGCTTCGAGGAACTGCTCGGCTGGTACGCCGACGGCCTGCTCAAGCCGCACATTTCGGCCACTTTCGCGCTGGAGGAAACGCCGGCCGCGATGGCCATGCTGCTGGGGCGCAAATCGACCGGCAAGGTTGTCATCGAGACCGGGTTATCGTAACGCGTCCGCCCGGGTGGGGGAGCCTGCACCGCGACGGTCAGAAACTTCCGGCGAACTCCTTGGCCCGTTCGGCAAACCGGTCGAGGGTTTCGCCGACCCGCTCGTTGACCGTATCGGCGCCGGTCCCGGTCAGCACCTCGATCCCCTCGTCGATCGACGCGACGGCGTGAATCCGGAAGTTTCCTTCCGCGCAGGCGTCGACAACATCCTGACGCAGCATCAGGTTCGCGGCGTTCGCTTGCGGGATGAGCACGCCCTGCTCGCCGGTCAGGCCGCGCGCCCTGCAGATATCGAAAAAGCCCTCGATCTTCTCGTTGACCCCGCCGATGACCTGGACCTCGCCGAACTGGTTGACCGAACCGGTGACAGCGAGAGATTGCCGGATCGGGATGCCGCTCAACGCGGAGAGCAGGGCATAGAGCTCGGTCGAGGAGGCGCTGTCGCCGTCGACGCCGCCATAGGATTGCTCCATCACCAGGCTCGCCGCCATGGCGATCGGCCGGTCCTGCCCGAAGCGCTGGCCCAGAAACCCCTGCAGAATGAGAATGCCCTTGGAATGCAGCGGACCGCCGAGGTCGACCTGCCGTTCAATGTCGATCACCTCGCCCTTGCCGAACCGGACGCTGGCCGAAACCCGGGAGGGCTTGCCGAACGAGAAACCGCCGATCGCCAGAACGCTCAAACCGTTGATCTGGCCGACCGCCTCGCCGTCGGTCGAGATCAGCACGGAATCGCGCTCGATCTGCTCGTACATCGTCTCGCGGATGCGGTCGGACCGATAGATCCGCGCATCGATGGCGGACCGGATATCGTCGGCCCCGACGGCATCCCGGCCTTCGTTGCGCGCGCCATGCTCGGCCTCGCGCACGATGTCGTAGATTTCGGCCACCTGCGCCGAGAGCTTGGTGCGGTCCGAAACCCTGCGCGCCGCGTGTTCCAGCAGCCGCGCCACCGCCGGAGCGGCGAGCGGCAACAGTCTTTCACGCTGCTGGATGCGGGCGATGAGCCGGGCGTAGAGGCCGATGTTTTCCGGCGTCCGGTCCAGATGGCCGGCGAACTCGACCGCAACCTTGAATAGCGTGTCGAAATCCGGGTCGCGCGCTGCCAGCGAGTAATACAGCCCGGGCTCGCCGATCAGCAGGACTTTCACACTCAGCGGGATGGGCTGCGGGTCGAGCGTGACCGTGGTCTGCTGGCCCATGAGCTGGGGCAGCGTGCCGATCCTGATTTCGCGCGCAATCAACGCACGCTTCAATTCTTCCCACGCCATCGGCTGCATCAGCAGCTTGCGCGCATCGACGATCAGGAACCCGCCGTTCGCCTTGTGGAGCGCGCCGGGTTTGATCAGCGAGAAATCTGTCACCAGGGTGCCGAACCGCGCGGTGTGCTCGACCCGGCCGACCAGGTTGCCCAGGACGGGCGCATCTTCTGTCACCACCGGGGCGCCGCCCGACGGATCGTGCTGGACGACGATGTTGACGGCGTAGCGCCGGAAAGCGGCGTTCTCGTCGCGGCCGGTCAACTCGTTGGGCCGGCCGACCAGATTGGCGATCTGCCGGCCGCCGTCGCCGCCCTGCTGCTGTTCCTGCAACGCCTTCAGGAAGTCGAATACATTGTCGACGACATCGTCTTCGACCCGGCCGAGAAAGGCGACGATTTCCGGCAGGTCGGCAAATTCGTCCCGGACGCCCCTGACCAGCACGGTTGTGACATTGCGCGCGACTTCCCGGTTGAGCGCGCGCAGGACCGCCCGGGTCTCCTGCTCCCAGGCCGGGTATTGGCGCATCGTCTCCTGCAGGCGGGCCTGAAATTCCTCGACGAGTTTCTGGAAGGCGGTGCGCTCCCGTTCGCTCAGCGCGTTGAAGGCGTCCTGCTGCATCGGTTGGCCATCGTCCGCCGGCGCGAACATGAATCCCTGTTCGCCCTGGACCATGACGATATTCTGCGCGGCCGCCGCCCGCTGCAGCGCGCCGAACGCCCCGGCCTGGCGATTGCGGAAAGACTGCTCCACGACATTCCGGCGGGCCTGATACTCGTCGGATTCGAAGGCGGCCGGGATGCCGGCCTTGAGTTCGCGCACCAGCCTGTCCATCGCATCGCGAAAGGCGCCGGCGCGGCCGGTCGGCAGTTTCAGCGCCGCGGGCCGGTGCGGCTCGTCGAAATTGTGGACGTAGACCCAGTCCGCGGCCGCGGGCCGGTCCCGCGCTGCGCCGACGATATGGTTGCGCACGATGGAATGCTTGCCGGCGCCGGGCGGGCCGAAACAGAACAGGTTGTAGCCTTGCCGGTCCATCCCGACGCCGAATTCCAGCGCCGCCACCGCGCGCGGCTGGCCGACCACATCGCCGACCGGCTGCAACCCGGCAGTGGTCTCGAATCCCAGGGATGCTGGATCGCAGGTCCAGCGCAGCTCCCCGGGCGTCAGCGGATCGGTGGAGGCCATGGTCAATCCCGTCCTGTTGCCGAAGGCCATTTCCCGCCATCGCGCACCGCGGCAGGCGGCAGGCGGCTCATCGGCATGCCGCCTCGATCCGTTCCATATCGGCATCGGACAGGCCGAAATGGTGGCCGATTTCGTGGATCAGCACATGGCGGACGACATCGACGAGCCGCTCCCCGGTTTCCTTGGCATAGGCCGCAATCGGGCGGGCATAGAGAAAGATGCGGTCGGGCGCCGGCGCAACGTATCCTGATTCTTTCTCGCCCACCGCGATGCCGCTGTAGAGGCCGAGCAGATCCCAGCGGGTGGCGCAGCCCATGTGCGCGAGGGTATCGGAATCCGGAAAATCCTGGATCGTGATGACGACATTGTCGGCATATCGCCGGAAATCGGCGGGCAGCGCCGCGTAGCACCGCTCCGCGATCGCCAGGATTTTGTCATCCGGTTCGCCCGTCCCGGCCGCAAGCCCCACCGCAGGCGCGCCTTGCCGCGGCCGGTTCTGCGGTGTTACGACGGGCGTTGCCCGGTTCCGGCGGGGCGTTATCCGGTCTCGTGCGCTCATAGCGCCGAGATAGGAAGCGCAGCGCGGCGCACAAGGCATGGCCGGGTTCGGCCCGGCGTGGGAGGACGACGATGACGGAAAGGCTCACGGGCCCGGCGCGCGGCGACGCGCTGGCAGACCTCGATGGCTGGTCGGAAGTCGATGGACGCGACGCAATCGCAAAAAATTTCCGCTTCCGGGATTTTAACGAAGCCTTCGGCTTCATGGCGCGCGTGGCGCTCTTTGCCGAGCGGGCCGACCATCATCCCGAGTGGTTCAATGTCTATAACCGGGTCGAAATCACCCTGAGCACCCATGACGCCGGCGGGGTCAGCGAGAAGGATATCGCGCTCGCCCGCTTCATCGACGCCGCGGCCGGGTAGGCCCGCCAATTCGGCGTCAGGTTTTCTTGTAGCCTTCCATCGCTTCCAGCAGCGCCCGGCGGATGCCGGGCTCCATCGCCGAATGGCCGGCGTCGGGCACCACGACATAGACGGCCTCGGGCCAGGCCCGGGAAAGTTCGTCCGCCGTCATGATCGGGCAGACCACGTCGTAGCGGCCCTGGACGATGGTGCAGGGCAGATGGCGGAGCTTGCCGATACCGTGCAGCAGGTCCTCGCCGTCCAGGAACATGCCGTTCCGGAAGTAGTGCGCTTCGATCCGCGCCAGACCCAGCGCCATGCGGTCCTGCTGGAAGGCCGTGACGGTGTCCGGGCTCGGCAGCAGCGTGGAGCAGGCGCCTTCATACGCACTCCAGGCGCGGGCGGCAGGCAGGTGGACCGCCGGATCGGGATCGGTCAGCCGCGAGAGATAGGCGGTCAGCAGATCGCCGCGCTCTGCCGCCGGTACGAATTCGGCGAAGCGACGATGGGCTTCCGGAAAGATCCGCTTCATCCCGCTGAGGAACCAGTCCAGCTCCGCCCGGCGGCCGAGAAAAATTCCGCGCAGGACGAAGCCGCGGCAGCGCGCCGGGTGGGCCGCCCCGTAGGCCATCGCCAGGGCGCTGCCCCAGGAGCCGCCGAACAGCCACCAGGACTCGATGCCGAGCAGCGCCCGCAGCCGTTCCATGTCGGCAATCAGATGTTGCGTCGAATTGGCCTCGATATGGCCCGGCGGCGTCGACTTGCCGGCGCCGCGCTGGTCGAACAGGACGATCCGGTAATGGGCGGGGTCGAAATAGCGCCGGTGGGTCGGCGACGTGCCGGCGCCCGGCCCGCCATGCAGGAACACGGCCGGGACTCCGGCCGGATTGCCCGATTGCTCCCAATACATCCTGTGGCCATGATCGAGCGCGACGAACCCGCAGTCGTAGGGCTCGATCGCCGGGAACAGATCGGCCCGGGCGCCGGAAGCGGATCCAGAAGCGGATCCGGAAACGGATCGGGAAACGGACGGATTGGCTTCGGCATGCATGAGAGGGCGAGCGGCTTGCCAGCGTTGGAAGAGACGCGACGCGCATCTGTAGCCGAGCGCGCCCGGAAGGTCACCCGTTCCGTGCGCCGCGGCAGCCCGGCGGCGGCGCTGCCGTTCCTCCTGTTGCTGGCCGCGCCGGGGGCATCTGCCGCGCCCGAAGCGCTGCGGCCGGCGGGCGAGGCGCGGGTCGTCGATGTCGTGAACGGTGCGACCGTGCGGCTGGCGACCGGCGACACGGCGCGCCTTGCCGGCGTCGAGGCGCCGCGCCTCGGCGGGCGCGACCGGCGGCCGTGGCCCCACGCCGAAACCTCGCGGCGCGCGCTCGCCGCCCTGGTTCTCGACAGGCCGGTCCGGCTGTTCTACGCCGGCCGCCGCACCGACCGCTACGGTCGTCTGCTCGTCCATCTGTTCGTCGGGCCGCGCTGGGTCCAGGGCGATCTCGTCTCGGCCGGCCATGTCCGGGTGCGCAGTTATGCCGACAACCGCCTGCGCATCGCCGAACTGCTGGTGCGCGAAGCTGCGGCGCGGCGGGCCGGCCTGGGCTTGTGGGCCGACGGGCGCTACGCCGTCCGGACCCTCGATACCGTCCGGCGCGATCTTGAATCATGGCAGATCGTCGAGGGGCGGGTGAAGGCCGTCGCCAGTTTCCGCAACGTCGCCTATCTGAATTTCGGCGATGACTGGCGGACCGATTTCACCGTGCGAATCGGGAATCGCGCCCGCCGCCTGTTCGGTCCAGCGGGCATCGATCTCAAGGCGCTGGAAGGCCGGAACATCCGCGTGCGCGGCTGGGTTCGCAGCCGCAACGGTCCGCTGATCGTCGCCACCCATCCCGAGCAGATCGAAATGCTGTCGCCGGCCGGAGGCCGGTGAGCGCGCGGCCTTATCCCCTTTTCTTCTCCGTTTCGGCCGCTGCGGACCCGACCGCAAGGCATTCGGCGTCGCTGTCCGTCGGCACCCGGTCGGCCGCGCGCGCGCGCTTGTTGTAAATGAACCAGAGGTTGCGGGCATAGATCAGCAGGCCGCCGGCCTGGCCGCAGATGATCACCGGATCGCGGCGCCAGATGGCGTAGGTCAGCAGGGTCATGCCGCCGAGGATGCTGAAATACCAGAAAGCGATGGGCACGATGCTTTCCTTCGCCTTCTCGCTGACGAACCACTGGACGATGAAGCGGGCCGAGAACATCGCCTGCCCCAGGAAGCCGACCATCACCCAGATCAACTGGCCGGACGTTTCGACATTCATGACGCTCTTGAGCGTTTCGAGAAATTCCATGGGGTGTCAGATCCTTCTTGCGCGGCCTTGTTCCGGCGCTGCCGCGAGGGCGAAACCGGCGCACGGCACCATTACCCCAACGGCGCTCCGGCCGGATACAGGGATTGCAGCGACCGCCCTCGCCGCGAACGCCGAACCGGCGGCGACAAAGCGCCGGGATGGTGCGGCGGCGGGACCGGACCTAATCTTTCGCCCATGTTCCACGGTTTCGCCAATCCTGCGCGGTTCCGCCGCCTCGCCCGCGCCGTATTTCCCTGGAGCCTGGCAGCGACGGTGCTCTGCCTCGGCGTCGGCATCCCCTGGGCGCTGGTCTTTTCGCCCGCCGATTATCAGCAGGGCGAAAGCGTGCGGATCATGTATGTCCATGTTCCGTCGGCTTGGATGGCCCTGTTCATCTATCTCGTCGTGGCGGGCGCAAGCGCGGCCGCGCTGATCTGGCGTCACGCGGTCGCCGACATCGTGGCCCAGGCCGCGTCGCCGATCGGCGCCTGCTTCACGGTGCTGGCGCTCGCCACCGGATCGTTGTGGGGCAAGCCCATGTGGGGCGCCTGGTGGGTGTGGGACGCCCGCCTGACATCGGTGCTGGTGCTGCTGTTCCTCTATCTCGGGCACATGGCGCTGGCGCGGGCCTTCGACGATCCGCAACGGGGCGCGCGGGCAGCGGCCCTGCTCGCCGTGGTCGGTGTCATCAACCTGCCGATCATCAAGTTCTCCGTCGACTGGTGGAGTACCCTGCACCAGCCGGCGAGCATCCTGAAACTCGGCGGACCGACCATTCACCCCTCGATGCTGTGGCCGTTGCTGCTGATGATTGCCGGATTCATGGCCTATTTCGTGACCGTACTGATCCTGCGCAGCCGGGCAGCCCTGCTGGCGCAGCGCCGGCGCGCCCTGCAACTGAGACAGCTCGGCGCGCGGTAGTGGCCTTGCAATCCGTCCATATCCGCCGGCTTTGAGCGGGGAGCACGCATCCGGGGAAGCACCGGCGACCGTCGGTCCGAGCACCGCACCGGGCGCCGCCCTGCACTGGTTGCTGTGCGCCGGCCTGCTGCTTCTGTGCGCGGGCGTTCTGGTCCATCAATTTACCGGTTTCCGCGCCGCCGCGCTGACCTCGTCGGCCTGCCTGGTGCTCTGCATCGCAATCGGACAGCGCCAGATCGGATGGCGGGAACGCGGCCTGCTTGCCGCCGCCCTTTCGGTAACCGCCGTCGCCCTGGCGACCCTTCCGGCGCCGGCGGTGCTGGTCGAACAGTCGTTGCAGCGGGCCGTATTCCTCGCCGCCTTCATGATCCTGATCGCGCTGCTCCGGGTCGGGGCCGGTGGCTCTTCGGCCGTACTGGCGCTGGGCGACTACCTGACCCGCCAGCCGCCCGGCCGGCGCTATCTGGCGATCCATACCGGCAGCCACGCCATGGGCGTGCTGCTCAACTTCGGCACGCTCAGCCTGTTCGGTCCGCTGATCGTGCGGGGCGTCGAGGCCACGCGCAAGGACGAGCCGGCAGCGGCGGCGGTTCGCGAGCAGCGGCAGCTGTCGGCGCTAATGCGGGGCTTTTCCTGGGTCATCGCCTGGTCGCCGACGGCTGTCGCCCAGGCGCTCATTCCGGTCGCCGTTATCGGCGCCGATCCGCTCGCCCTGGCCGGCATGGGTGCGGCGGTGGCGGCGGCAATGCTGCCGCTCGGCTGGCTGAACGACCGGATCGTCGGCCGGCGCGCCCGCCGGCGCCTGGCGCGGGAGGGCAAGCTGCCGACCGGGCTCCGGCGCGAATTCCCGCGCGCGGCGGCGGTCCGGTTCTCGCTGGTCTGCCTGACGCTGATCGGCGGCTGCGCGCTGGTCGTCCTGGCGTCGGGCGTCACCGTGATCGTCGCCTTGATGCCGATGGCGCCGCTCGTCACGCTGGCCTGGCTCCGGGTTCAGGCCCGCGCCGCCCGCCGCGCCGGCAAGGATCCGGACGAAGGCGGCTCCTTCGCCGCACGGGTGCGCGAACTCGCGACGGTTTCGATCCCGCACAGCATGCCGGAGGCTCTGACCCTGGCGACCGGCGGCTATTGCGGCCTGATGCTGGCCGGCCTGCTGGAGCCTGCGCGGGTCGGCGCCTGGCTGCACCTCGACCGGCTGCCGGCAGAGGCGATCTACCTGCTCGCCCCCCCCCCGGGGCCGCCGCCGTCCCCGCTCGCGGGGCCGCCCCGCCGGGGGGCCCTCGGCGGCCCCAGCTGGCGGCGCCGCCGATCCTCGTCGTCACCTTTTTCGGCAGCGTGCTGATCGGTAATCCGGCGCTCGGCCTCGATCCGACGCTGCTCGGCTTCGCCTTCATTATGGGCTGGTGCCTGAACCTGACCGGCTCGCCGTTCGGGACGACCGTGCTGCTGGTGGCACGCGCAACCGGCGTCCGGGGAACCACGCTTTCTTGGCGCTGGAACGGCCCCTTTACCCTCGCCGCTGCAGCTGTCGTGGCGGGCGCCCTGTTTGCGTTCGGCGCATGAGCGCCTTGCGCCGGCACAATCCGCGTTCGATCGGCCGCCGCTGCGACACCGGATTGCGCCAATAATCCGCACCGAACCGCTAGAAAGAACGAAATCGGCCGGGCGAATTCTGCTATTCCCGAAAGCGGGTTGCTACTGTGGCACCCCCGGTCCCGGCAGTCCCGCCCCGAAACACAGGGTTTGCATGATCGACAAAATCGCCCGTTCCGTTTCGGACGCCCTCGAGGACATAGAGGACGGCTCTACCGTTCTGATCGGCGGCTTCGGCGAGGCCGGCGTGCCGAACGTCCTGGTCGAAGGCATGATCGAACAGGGCGCGCGCGATCTCGTGCTGGTCAACAACAATGCCGGCGTCGGCCGCCACGGCATCGCCGCGCTGCTGGCGGCGGGCCGGGTGCGCAAGATGATCTGCTCTTTCCCGCGCAGCGTGGGCAGCGTCGTCTTCCCGGAGCTGTACGCAGCCGGGAAAATCGAGCTGGAGGTTGTGCCCCAGGGCACGCTCAGCGAGCGCATCCGGGCCGGCGGCGCCGGGCTCGGCGGCTTTTTCACGCCGACCGGCGTCGGGACGCAGGTCGCGGACGGCAAGGAGGTCCGGCGCATCGACGGCAAGGACTATCTGCTCGAACTGCCGATCCGCGGCGATGTCGCATTGGTCAAGGGCCATGTCGCCGACCGTTTCGGCAATCTCACCTACCGCAAGGCGGCGCGCAATTTCGGCCCTTCCATGGCCATGGCGGGCCGGCGCACGGTCGCCGAGGTGAGCGAGGTCCACGAAGACGGCGGGCTGGACCCCGAACGGATCGTAACGCCCGGAATATTCGTCGACGCTGTCGTAAAGGTGGATCGATGAGCATGGCAGAACCGCTCAGCCGGCCCCAGATCGCCTGGCGCATCGCCCAGGACATCCCGGACGGGGCCTATGTCAACCTGGGCATCGGCATGCCCGAGATGGTCGCAAACTACCTGCCCGACGACCGCGAGGTGATGCTGCACAGCGAGAACGGCATTCTGGGCCTCGGGCCGTCGCCGGCCGAAGGCGCGGAAGACTGGGATCTGATCAACGCCGGCAAAAAGCCGGTCACGCTGGTGGAGGGCGGCGCCTTTTTCCACCACACCGACAGCTTCGCGATGGTCCGCGGCGGCCATCTCGACCTCTGCGTTCTCGGCGCCTACCAGGTCTCGGCCGCAGGCGACCTGGCGAACTGGTCGACCGGCGACGAAAGCCGGCTGCCGGCGATCGGCGGCGCCATGGATCTGGCGATGGGCGCGCGCGGCATTTACGTGATGATGGAACTCTGCACCCGGAAGGGTGCGCCGAAAATCCTCAAGCGCTGCACCTATCCCCTTACCGGGGAGCGTTGCGTCAACCGGATCTATTCCGACTACGCCGTGATCGATATCGCCGAAGACGGCCCGGTTGTGCGCGAAATGATCGGCGGCATCGACCTGGCCGGCCTGCAGGACAAGGCCGAGGCGCGCCTCCGGCTGGCCGGAGACTGGAAACCGCTCAACGCGCCCGACCTGTAGCGGACTGCCGGCTTCGTCGGTTGGTTGAGTGCGGCCGGGGAACCGGACGACCCATCGCAAGCGCAAGGCCGAAAGCGCCGGGAAACCTATTTCACCGTCATGTCGCCAAATCCGCTGGGCCGGCGCAGGGACTCCTCCAGCATGGCAATTTCCGCCGGACCGAAACGCTCGACCGGAAGCGATTCATAGTCGAAGCGGTCCGGCCGGCACCCGTCGACCGCCGTCACCAGATCGCGTCCCTTGTGCTGAACCGCGTCGGCCCGGATGAACGTCATGGTGAGACCGATCCGGTCCCGGGACGAACGGTTGGGCCCGCCGCCGTGGATCGTCAGGCCGTTGTGCAGCGACGCCTCGCCGGGCTGCAATTCGACATCGGCAATGTCCTCGGCATCTTCATTCACCGGGATGGACTGGCCGAGCGACAGGATGTTGTTGGCCCCGAAGGTTTCCTCGTGGCGCACCAAGCCGCGGGTATGGGAGCCGCGCACGAAGCGGACCGCACCGCTTTTCACCGTCGACGGCGACAGCGCCAGCCACAGGGTTGCAATGCCGAGATGCGGCGTCAGACCCCAGTCCCAGGCGTCCTGGTGCCAGCTCACGAACCGGCCGGCGCCGGCTGACTTGATGAAGAAACCGGTGCTCCACAGCAGAATTTCCGGGCCGAGCACCGCCCGGGCCGCCGCTTTCCCCGCCGGCGACAGGACGAGTTTCGCAAACGCCGGGTCGACCAGATGCGGCTTGATATGGCTGGTCCGGCCGCGCGCTGCCAGGGAATGCGCCTCATAGGCTTCGAACATGGCTTGCAACTCGCCGGAGCGTTCCGGCGGCACGATCCGGATCGGACCGGCAAAGCCGTCGCGGCGATAGCGTTCCGCCAAAGCCGGGGTATCGGTCATGGGCGACGCCGTCGCCAGGTCCTGAGGTTCCGGCAGTGCCGCTGCGGCAATCATGGGGCGGCACTCTGGCGCTCGAGGACCAGTCCGCCCGTCATGTCGGCCTGGGTATCGAAGATCGAGCCCGTCGTGTGGCGGCCGGCGGGCACCGGCGCGGGAAACGGCACCTTGCAACGGACTGGCGCGAAACGCGGGCAATCGACAGGGCTGCCGCGCAGGATGCGGGCATTGAATTTGTCCCAGTCGTAGCCGTGGAAAACCGGAAATGCGTCGACGGCGAAATAGTTGAGCAATAACAGGGGCCGGTTCGTACCGCCCCGGTTGCGGTCCGAGGCGTGAAGCGTCCGGGCGTGGTGAATCGAGATCGAGCCGGCCGGCGCTGTAAGGGCCACGGCGGCGTGCGCCGCCCCGTTCAGGCGGTCGGCCGGAATCCCGCCGACGAAAACGCCGTTCTGATGGTGATCGTAAACCTCGTGCCGATGGGAGCCCGGCACGACCAGCAGCGGACCGTTTTCCGGAATACTGTCTTCGATCATGACTCCGACGGCCAGCATGTCGTCGTTGGTTTGCGGGTAGAATGCGAAATCCTGATGCCACTCCAGGGCGCCGCCACCGCCCGGAGGCTTGAAATTCAGCTTGGCATGATCGAAGCGCACCGTGCCGCCGAGCAGATGCGCCACCAGATCGATCAGCGGTTCGAACCGCATGACACGGTCGTAAACGGCGCCGGCCTCTTCGGGGTTTGCAATCCGACGCAGATCGAAACCGCCACCGGGCGTGCCGATGACATCGTAATGCGGGCCGGAAAGCCTGCCCTCGCGGGCGGCGGCGACCTTGCTTTTCGTTTCGGCCTGGAGTTCGGCGAGCAAGCCCTCGGGCAGGAACCGCTCGATCACGACGAAGCCGTTGTGCCGGTAATCGGCGGCAATCGCCTCATAGTCCAACATGCCCGCACCTCTGATCGAGCACCGGGGACAGGCCCGTGGCCATGCACGGACCGGGCGCGGCTAATGCCTGAAATTTCTGCGAAAGGAAAGCGGAAAAAGACGGCTGTGGCGCACCCTGTTCGGCCCGGCCGCCGTGTGCGCTCAATTATGCTGCCTGCCAACCGTTTTTCGCCCGGTCGTACGCGGAATTTCCGGCGCAAATGGACGCCGGCCGCCCGGTTGCCCGGGCGGCCGGCGCTCAGGTTCGGCGATCGGGCCGCGGAGAGGGTTACGCAGCCTTGCCGGAAATCGCCTTGGGAGACTTGGCGGACTTGACGGCGATGATCCGCGGCTTGAGCGCTTCCGGAATTTCCCGGCGCAGGTCGATGACCAGCAGGCCGTTCTCGAGCGACGCGCCCTCGACCTGGATATGGTCGGCGAGATCGAAACGGCGCTCGAACGCGCGGCCGGCGATTCCGCGATGCAGATAGCGCCCGCCTTCGTCCTTGTCGGCAACGCGGCCTTCGACGAACAGGGTGTTTTCCTTCACCGTGACGGCGATGTCCTCGTCGCCGAAGCCTGCGACCGCCATGACGATGCGGTAGGCGTCGTCGGACAGCTTCTCGATATTGTAGGGCGGATAGGCCGGTGCGGCGTTGCCGTTATCGTTCAGCGCCGCTTCGAGCAGGCGCGAAACGCGGTCGAAACCGACGGTGGAACGGAACAGCGGAGAGAAATCGAGTCGGGTCATTGCACATCCTCCTTCGAAGCAATGTGACGGCCCCGGAAGCCGGGGCACGGGCCGCCACCACCATGGTCGGCGGCCGTTTTGACAGGCCCCGGACCCGCGATCGGCATCCGGAACAGGGTTCATTTGGGGATTATCGGCCCGGCTTCAAGAGGTCCGGGAGACGGCGTCGGCGCCGGGCGGAAGGTCGCGCTCAGGCGTTACGCTCAGGCGTTACGCACTGGCACGTCCATCGATCCGACCCTTTCGACGAAGCAGTGCATGACATCGCCGGCCTCGACCGGTCCGACCCCTTCCGGCGTGCCGGTCATGATGACGTCGCCGGGATGCAGGGTGTAAAAGGCGGAGCAGAATTCGATCAGCCGCGCGACCGAGAAAATCATGTTCCGCGTATTCGACTTCTGCCGCGTTTCGCCGTTCACCCGGATTTCCAGGTCGAGATTGTCGGGATCGGCGATCCCGTCGGCCGTCACCATCCACGGGCCGAGCACCGCGTAGCTGTCGATGCTCTTGCGCACCGAGCGGTCCTCGCTGCCGCGCACCGTCATGTCCAGGCCGATGGCGTAGGCGGCGATATGGTCGAGCGCGCCCTCCTTCGGCACCCGGTCGGCGGTCTTGCCGATGATCGCCGCCAGCTCGACCTCGTGATCGTTGCGCCGGTCGGCGAAGCGCAGCGCCACGCCCTCGGACGGGCCGACCAGCGCGGAGCAGGCCTTCAGGAACGGCCCGGCCTGTTCGATCTTCAGGATCCGGTTGCCGGCCGAGAGGCCCTTGTCCTCCATCGCCTCGTCGATATGGAGCTGGTAGTTAACCGGGATGCCGATCACCTTGGTCGGGTTGGCGACCGGGCTGAGGAAGCGGACGCCGGCCGTGGGGGTCCGCTCGGCGCCGGGCCCGACCTCTTTCACCCGCGCCCGGACGGCGTCCAGGTGCCGGATCAGCAGGTCGCCGGGAGGGAGCGGCCAGGACGATTGCGGGATTGCATCCAGCGCGGCGGTGACGTCGGCGATCCGGTCACCCTCGACCAGGCCCAGGCGGTTGTCGTTGTAGCGGCACAGGCGCATGGTCAGCCTCCTTTCCCTTGGGATTCGTTCGCCGCAGGCGGGCCGGCCGGAGGATCGGGCAAATCGGCGATGCGTGCGAGATTCTTCAGGAACTGCGCGCGCTGGCCGGCAGGAATCGGCGCGACGATGCGCGCCTGGGCGCGCGCGACCCGGTCCGCAGCGGCTTCGAGCGCCGCAACGCCTTTGGCGGTGACGCTCAGCCGGTTGGCGCGCCCGTCGGCTTCGGTGCGGGCCCGGCGGATCAGGCCGCGGCCGGCCAGGCGCGTGATCATGTCGGCGGCCGTGCTGCGGTCGATCCCGGTGATGCGGACCAGTTCGCTCTGGTTGGCCTCCGGATTCTGGCAGGCCGCCAGCAGCAGGGCGAATTGCGGCGGGCGCAGCCCCCGTTCGCCGACCTCCTGGACGAACAGGTCGACGGCGCGCTGCTGCGCGCGGCGCAGCAGGTGGCCGGGCGTTTCGTGCAGGGCAACGCCGTCGATGGGCCGCCCGGCGGCATCCGGCGGTACGGTAGCGCGCGCGCCGGGACCGCCGCCGGCAGGTTTCGGTCTGTTCATGGGCCGATCATAGGTCCGAAAATTTCCTCCGTATACTGATAAAACCGATTGCCGGCGCACAACTCGTCTGTATACTGACGATCGATCCGTAAGGCGCCGGCGCGGACGGTCGGCCGAGGGAGGCGTTCATGGCAGGCAGAATCGATTTCGGGCTGCAGTTTTTCCCGGATGTCGGGCCGGACATTCAGTCTGCCCGCGACTATTGGGGCGAGGCGCTGCGCCTGGTCGACCACATGGATGCGCTGGGCTACACCAACCTGCGCACGGTCGAGCATTATTTCCTGCCCTACGGCGGCTATTCGCCCAATCCGCACCTCTTCCTGTCGGCGGCCTCGATGCGCACCCGAAAGGCGCGCTTCATCACCGGCGCGGTTCTGCCGGCGTTCAACCATCCGCTCAAGATCGCCGGCGAGATCGGCATGATGGACGCGATCACCGGCGGGCGCATGGAATGCGGCTTCGCCCGCGCCTTCCTGCCCCACGAGTTCGAGAATTTCAAAGTGAGCCTGGACGAGAGCCGGGCCCGCTTCGAGGAAGGCATGGAGATCGTGCGCCGGCTGCTCGAGGAAGAGGACGTCTCCTATGACGGCCGCTTCCACAGCTTCGAGCATGTCACCTCCCTGCCGCGGCCGACCCAGAAGCCGCGCCCGCCCTTCTGGATCGCAGCCTTCGCGACGCCGGAGAGCTTCGTCAACGCCGGCAGGGCGGGCCACAAGGTCATGGCGATCCCGCTGGCCGGCGGCAAGATGAAGGAGCTGCTGGCGCTCTATCGCGAAGCCTGGCAGGAGGCCGGCCACCCTGGCAGGGGCGAGGTCATGCTCGCCTTCCACATGCTGTGCCACGAGAACGCCGAACGGGCGGCGGAGATCGCGCGCCAGCCGATGAACAGGTATCTGAAATCGCTGGTCGACGCGGCATCGCACTGGACCGGCGGCACGACCTCGAAAGACTATCCCGGCTACGACAAGATCATCGCCGGGCTCGCCGAAGAATCCTTCGATAGCCAGGTGGAGAAGGGCGCGGCCTGGGTCGGCACGCCGGAAGCGGTCCGCCAGCGGATCGCCGACTATCAGGATCTGACCGGAGGCTTTGAAGTCGCGTCCCTGCAGGTCAACTTCAACACCGTTTCCTACGAGGAAGCGCTCGCCTCGATGCGCCTGTTCTCGCAGGAAGTGATGCCGCACTTCCAGTAGCGGGGCGCCGCAGGGCAGGGGCTCCGCTGGCCTCCGCGTCGCTCAGAACCCGGCGTTGACTCCGAGCAGCAGGACACGGGTGCGGGCCGACCTGTCGCTGTGCGTGCGGTCGTTCACGACCTCGCCGTCCGCGTTCCTGATGCTGCCGCCGCTGATGGAGTTCAGCGGCGCGTAGCCCTCGGTGCGGATAATTTCGCCGAACAGTTTCACGCTCGGCCGGGGAAACCAGGCGACGCCGAACACGAGCTGGTCCTGGCGCTCCCAGGGCGCGCCGCCGGGGCCCGCCCGGAAGCGGCCGAATTCGACGGAAATGTCGAGCGGACCGTCTTCGAACGGTACCCGATAGCGGACGCCGGCGTCGAAACCCGTCACCTTGCTGGCCGCGAATTCGGGAATGTCCGGGTTGAAGGTGCCGGGCCATACGTCGAGCGTCCGGGCGAACTCGCCCTTGAGCGTGAGATTGCCGACGGTGAGCTTGCCGTAGACATCGAACGCCGGGTTGTTGCGCTGGCATGGCTCGAAGTGCCGGACCGGATAGTCCTGGCAATAGGCCGACCCGTGCAGATAGGAGCCGCCGAGCAGCAGCGCGCCGGCCGCGCCCAGCCCGAACCGGTAGTTGGCGTCCACCGCAAAATTGTTCAGCCGGCTGGGTACGGCGGTCCCGTCCACCGGCGCGTTGGCGGCACGGAATTGCGCGCCGCCCTGGACCGCCATGGCCGACAGGCTGAGACGGCCGTCCGCGTAGCCGACCGTCGCACCGTTCGCCAAGCCGCCGAATGCGTGCCAGACGGTGGACGCCGTGAACGGGTTGACTGTATCGGTCAGGCCGAACGGAACGGTCATTTTGCCGATGCTGGCATAGAAGGGCGCGCGGTCGGGATTGCCGAACAGGACATAGGCGCGGCGCATCTGGAGCCGGTTGCGCCTGATGTCGGTGTTGATGCCTTCGCCGAAGCTTTGCTCCGGATCGAACAGGATTTCGACATGCGCCGTAATCCAGTCACCGAGCATCCCCGTGAGGCCGAGCCTGGCCGAATGGATCGCCGCTTCCGAAACGGTTTTTCCGACCTGATTCTTATCGGTGGGATGACGCATCAGATAGCCGAACTTGCCGGCCCTGTTGCTCGACTGGACGTTGGAAATCGCCGTCACCGCGCCTTGAAGATGCACCGTATCCGGGCGAAGCGTTTTGCTTTGCCTCGCCTTCAAGATCAGACGTTGCTTGCGATTTATGCCGGTTGTCGGGTCGAGGATTTGATACCCGAATTTTGAGTCCAGCCGAACGAACTCCTTCGGTTTGTCCGGCGGACTATTGGCAGCTTCCGGCAAATTCGCAGCCTTCGCCGCTTTGACGGAGCGCGGCAACTCCGAGCCATTCGGCGGCGGCGGCGTTCCACGGAGATTCTTCGTTTCGTTCCCCGCCAGTACGGCCTTGAGCCCATCGACTTCCCTGCGCAGTTGCAGGTTCTCACGCTCGAGCCGGTCGAGGCGCTCGATCAGCGTCTTGGCCGGGTCGGCATGAGCCGTCACCGGCACCAGACCTATCAGGGCTGCAAGAACCAGACCCGGTATGGCCGCCGGATGCTTTCGGGCTGATGCGCCGGAATAGAACCCGGCGACGCCGACGGCCGTCCCGCGCGACTCGCGTTCGGTCGGCGCGCGCCGACGAACCCGTTCGGGCGACCTTGCCTTCTGACCGATGTTCGACAAAGCGAATGAAGGGCGCCGGAGCGCCGATTGCGCGCCCAGGTGCGCCTCGGCTTCAGGCCGCGCGCCCTGTCGCCCTTCCCGCCGGTCCGGGTCCGGACGGCTTTGGACACAACGACCGGCGCGAGGAATTCGTTCGAATCGGAGGCCGTATATTTCCGTTGAACGCATTGCCCGACCTGCTTGCCGTTTAATGCCTCACGAAGGAGACAAACGTAGCGACGTCCGGCAGGCGGTCTAATTTGAATTTTCTGTGGAATTCAATTCGGCAATAAATTTATTTCGGCGGAGCCGCTCGAAATCGGTCGCGCCCGGCTTGTGTGTCTTATGCCGCAACGCGCCGCGGCAGCCACAGTTTCATGCTGCCGCGGCCGCCGATCCTCTTGGCGAAGACGATAAGCACGATCAGGTTGGCGATACCGGCCGCGACAGCAAGCGCAAAGGCCAGGCGATAGTTGCCGGCCCAGTCGTATCCGGCGCCGCCGATGAAGCCGCCGAAGCCCATGCCGCCCCAGCCGAGCAGGCCGACCACCGCCATGCCCCGGCCGCCGATGCGCGGTGGGATGAATTCCCGGCAGCAGGTGATGAACGAGACCATGACGCCGGCGAAAAACAGGCCGAAAATGATGGCCAGCAGCCAGATCAGAACCATGCTGTCGACCGCGACGAACCAGTAGATCACCGCGGTCTGCCCTACCGACATGGCGAAATAGGTCGGCAGGACGCCGAGCGTGTCCGCAATCGTGCCGCCGACCAGCCGCCCGCCCGCGCCGGCCAGCATCAACGCTGACAGAATCTGGACGGCGGTCGAGGAATCGACGCCGCGGTCCGTCATCAGCGGGACGAGATGCACGATCGGTACCGCCATGCAGGTGCAGCACAGGAACACGGCGACGGACAGCCAGGCGATGACTTCGCGCGCCGGCAGGCCTGTCTGGCTCTGCGTCAGGGCGCCGGACGCATCGCCGCCGGCCGCACGCGCCGCCAGCCGGACCGGCGAATCGCGCACCATCAGCGCCAGGGGGACGCCCAGCGCGAGATAGATCAGGCCGAGATTGAACAGGGCGTCGCGCCATCCACCGGCCTCGATGAACCAGTGATTGACGACCGGCATGAGCGCCTGGCCGACGCCGCCGCCGCAAGCGACGATGCCGATCGCCAGGCCCTTGTTGCGGCCGAACCAGTAGCCGATCCCGATCAGCAGGGGGCCGCTGACCACCGCAAGGCCGGTCGCGCCGAACAGGATGTGGGCGAGATAGTATCCGGTCAGCGTCGACTGGCCGGACTGCAACAGATAGGCGGCGCCCATGCCGAGCGCGGCGATCACAATGATGGCGCGCGTGCCGAACCGGTCGGCCAGAACCCCGTAGCCCAGCCCGGCCACGGCAGCCGAAACCGCAATGGCCGTGTAGCCCAGTGAGGTTTCGCCCCGGGTCCAGCCGAACTCAAGGGTCAGCGGTTTGAGGAATACCGCGACAGCCGGCAATCCGCCGAAGGTCAGCACCGAAAGCAGGAAGGTCACAGCCACCATGACCCAGCCATAGGGCTGTTCCCTGACTTGCAGAGCCGGTTGCGGGGATTGGGCCATTGTGCCTGTCGGACCTTCGATTCTGGACGCCGGCCCGAAGCGCCGGCTACAGCCGGTTTAGCGGCACTTTGAGGTAAATCGTACCGTTGCTTTCCGCCGGAGGCATATGACCGGCGCGCATATTGACCTGAATCGAGGGAATAATCAGCAACGGCATGTCCAGCGTCCGGTCCCGGTTCATCCGCATTTCGACGAAACTGTCTTCGTCGACCCCCTCACGGATATGGATATTGCGCTGTCTCTCCTCGCCGATCGTGGTCTGCCAGACAAAGGCGTCGCGGCCGGGCGCCTTGTAGTCGTGGCACAAGAAAACCCTTGTTTCGTCCGGCAGCCCGAAGAGGCGGTGCACGGAGCGGTACAGGGTGCGGGCGTCGCCGCCGGGAAAATCGCAGCGCGCGCTGCCATAGTCCGGCATGAAGATCGTGTCGCCGACAAACACCGCGTCGCCGATCGAATAGCTGACGCAGGCCGGCGTATGGCCGGGTGTGTGCAATACCTCGACCGCGAGATTGCCGAGGCCGAAACGCGCGCCGTCGCCGAACAGATCATCGAACTGCGCACCGTCCGGGCCGCCATCCGGCCCGCTGTCGAAGACATCGGCGAAGGCATGCTGCACGTCGACGATCCCGCGGCCGATGCCGATCCGTCCGCCCAGCGCCTGCTTCAGCCAGGGCGCGGCGCTGAGGTGATCGGCATGGGCGTGGGTTTCCAGGATGCGCTCAACGGTCAGCCCGTTGCTGCGGACGAAGGCGGCTACCTCGGCCGCCGAATCGTCGGTCAGCCGCCCGGACCGATGGCAGAAATCGCGCACCGAATCGACGATGGCGGCTTTGCCGGTATCCGTACACCAGGCGACATGGGTCGCGGTGAAGGTCGGCTCGTGAAAAAAGGTTTCGACCGCGGGTTGCCGGCTCATTTCCGGATATATCCTCTCCGTTCGAACATGGAGGCCAGACGGCCGCAACGACAAATCGAAGGCCGTTGCCTCGCGCGGCGGGCGCTGCGACAGTCGGTCCGGTCAGTCGAGGGAGCGATCTGCATGAACCATCTTCCGTTTCCGGCGCTGCCGGTTCTGCCGACGATGGGGGTCGGTTCGATGGCGGCGCCCGGTTGGTTTATCGCCTCCTGGCGCGCCGCGCGAAAGGGCGAATGGGGCGCCCACGACATCGAGGAGCTGTTTGAGGACGCAACGCGGATCGTCGTGGCGGACCAGATGGAGGCTGGAGTCGACGTTATCAGCGATGGCGAATTGCGGCGCCAACGCTTCGTCTACGAGATGTTCGACCGCCTGAGCGGCCTTGAGCGCGTCCCGCCGCGCCGGCGCCTCGGCATCGCCGGATACGATTCGGCGCCGCATTTCAGGGTCGCCGGCGAGCTTGAGGCGCCGGACGGGCTGGGCGCGGTCGAGGAGTTCGCTCTGCTCAAGGCCATGGCGCCCGATTTTCCGGTCAAAGTGGCAATTCCCGGCCCGCTGACTTTCCTCCAGGCGATCGAACTGAACGGCGATGACCGCGATGGCGTGCTGGAGCGATTGGTTGCCCTTGCCCATGCCGAAGTGTCCGCGCTGGCCGATGCGGGTGCAACCCTGGTCCAGATCGACGAACCCGGGCTACCGCGGGCGCCGCACGGCCTCTCTATTGCGGAAGGCGCGGACGCGATCGGCCGTTGCCTCGAAGGCGTGCCGGCGAAGACCGCCGTCCATGTCTGCTTCGGCAACAATACCGGAAGACCGTTTGCCGACCGCCGGATCGCGCCGATGATGGACGCCATCGAATCCCTGCGCTGCGACCTGCTGATGTTCGAGTTCGCCAACCGGGAAATGGCGGAACTGGACCTGATGGCGTCGCTGGCCGGCAGCTTCACCATCGCGGCCGGCGTGATCGACGTGAAGAACTTTCTGGTCGAGGACGCCGAAACGGTCGCCGGGCGGATCGCCCTCTGCCTGGACCACATTCCCGCCGAATCTCTTTGGATCACCGCCGACTGCGGCTTCTCGGCCCTGCCGCGCTACATCGCGCAACAAAAACTGGCGGCCATGACCGCGGGCGCCGCGCAGGCGCGCGCAAGCCTGTAGCGGTTTCCCGCTTCAACCGCAGAAGGGGATGCCGCTCAGCATCGTCTCGAAAAAGGCCGGGACGACATAGACGCTCCACAGGCCGGTCGCCGCCTGGACGATTTCGGTCGCAAACAATGCGCCGGGCACGGCGCCGGCCAGCGCGGCGCCGACCAGGATCCACTGCCGGCGGGCCAGGGACCGCAGAACCGGTCGGCCCGTTGCGCCAAGGGAGGCAGCAAGGATGGCAGGCGCGCTCATGTCTGGAGAATGGCGCAACGGCGCCGAACAGGCAAGGTGCGCCAGCGAAAATTGCCGGCCTCAGCTACTGCGCCCGACCCATTTCTTCAGGGCCGCCGCCAGTTTCTCCGGCGCGATCCGGAACGGGAAATGGGTGATGTAGGCGCCGTCCGGAGCCATCAGGTAGATCAGCGCCGTGTGGTTCACCATGTAGCCGCCGTCGGCCGCCGGCTTCATCCGGCTGTAGCCGACCTTGTAGGCCTTGGCGGCCCGGGCGACTGCCGCCTCGCTGCCGGTCAGCATCAGGAAGCGGTCGTCGAAGGCGTTGCGGTAGGTCTTGAGACGCGCCACGGTATCGCGGTCCGGATCGACGCTGACGAACACGGGCCGGATCCGCTGCGCCGCCGGCCCGAGCATCTCCAGCGCGTCCGAAATGGTCTGCAAGGTCGTCGGGCAGACGTCCGGGCAGTTCGTGAAGCCGAAATTGACGACGGCGAATTTGCCGAGCAGGTCCTTTTCGGTCCGGGTCTCTCCGGTGTGATCGACCAGCGTGAACGGGCCGCCGATCAGGGCCTTGCCCGTGCTGCGGGTTTCGGCCGATTGCCCGGCATCGTCGCCGGCGCGCCACAGATAAACGCCGGCGGCTACGGCAACGGCGGCAATCAGGGCAACGAGCAGAGCCTGTAGCGCGGTCTTCGGCATGCCTGCCTCATTCGCCGGGAAGGTGCGGGGAAGGGACGCCTGCCCTGCCTGAGAAGATGGCAATGGGCCGGCCCGGGGGACAGGCGGCACGGTCGCGCTGCGCCAATTTTTGCCGGGATCGCAGCGCAGGCAGGAACGCTGCCGCCGGGGCGGTCCGGGTTCAGGCGGCCAGCGGCTCCAGGATCGCCGGGTCGTTGTTCTGCACCTTGTTGACCCGGTCGCTGACCCGGTAGGGCCGGAAGCCCGCGATGTCCCTCGGCGCCAGCAGAGCGTGCAGATCGTCGTCCGACGCGTCTTCTAGGCCCAGCCAGCGCCCGAATTCCGGCGGGTCGATAATGACCGGCATCCGGTGGTGGATCGGCGCCAGTACGGCGTTGGCATCGGTCGTGACGATGGTGCAGGACCGCAGCGGCCCGTCCGGGCCGTCCCAGCGTTCCCACAGGCCGGCGAAGGCGAAAGGCCGCCCGTCCTCGTAGGTCACGCGATAGGGGATCTTCACCGCACCGTCGCGCTGCCATTCGTAGAAGCCGTCGGCGGCGATCAGACAGCGGCGTTTTCGCCAAGCGCTGCGGAAGCTCGGTTTTTCGGCAATCGTTTCGGCCCGCGCGTTGGTCAGTTTCGCGCCGATCTTCATGTCCTTCGCCCAGGACGGGATCAGCCCCCAGCGCGCCTTGACCAGCGCGCGCGGCGCATCGCCGGAGCCCCTGACCACGGCCGGGACATCCTGCGTCGGCGGCACGTTGTACATGGGCGGCCAGTTCAGCGCCGGGCCGTCATAGCCGAACAGCCGGCGGATCGCCTCGTCCGGATCGGTCAGGGAATAGCGGCCGCACATCGGCTTCGCCCGTCCGCCCGCGGTTTCGTCAGCCGACGATGACGCCGGGGTTCATGATGCCGGCCGGATCGAGCGCGTGCTTGGCCGCGCCATAGGCGGTGCCGAACAGGTCCGGCCGCTGGCGCTCGTACCAGGGCTGGTGGTCGCGGCCGACGGCATGGTGGTGGGTGATCGTGCCGCCATTGTCGATGACCGCGTCCGACGCCGCCTGCTTGATCGGCGTCCACTGGTCGATCATGCGCGCCCGGTCAGCCTTGCAGTGCAGGGTGAAATAGGGCGCCGGCCCGTCCGGATAGACATGGGTGAAGCGGCAGGTGACGATGCCGTCGCGGCCGGTTGCCGCGCGGATCGCCGCGCGGGTCGCCGCCATCACGTTGCGGTGGAATTCGGGAAACCGGTCCCAGGTGATGCTGGTCTCGAAGGTGTCGTTGAGCACGCCCCAGGGCGTGATGACCTCGCGGAAATAGGGCATGCGGATGAAGGCGGTGCGCCAGCGGCCGACCGCGCCCTCGGCATGGCCGCTGTCGTCGACCAGCCCGCCATGGTCCTGCACCAGCTCCCGGGCGCGCGCCATCGCCGGCGCGACATCGGCATGGGCGGATTCGAAACCGAGCACCAGCAGGTGCCGACCGTCGTCGCTGACGCCGTTGATCCGGCATTCTTCGCCGTCGACCAGGCGGCAGTTGGCCGGGTTCAGGCCGGACTGCGCGACCGCCCGCACGGCCTCTGCGGCTTCGTGGAAATCGTCGAATGCCGCCGCCGCGTTGGCGCGGAATACAGGCTTGTCCTGCAATCTCAGCCAGGCCTCGGTGATGACGCCGACCGACCCTTCGGAGCCGATGACGAAGCGGTCCGGACTCGGCCCGGCGCCGCTGCCGGGCAGGCGGCGGCTCTCCATGGCGCCCGCCGGCGTTACCGTGCGCGTCGATTCGACGAAATCGTCGATGTGGGTGTAGAGCATGGCGAAATGCCCGCCCGAGCGGGTCGCGATCATGCCGCCGACCGTCGCCATCGGAAAACTCTGCGGAAAATGGCGCAAGGTCAGGCTGTGGGGCTTGAGCGCCGCTTCCAGGTCGGGCACCCGCGTGCCGCCGCGAATCCGCGCGGCGCGGGACGTCCGGTCGATCTCGACCACGCCGGCCATGCGCACGGTGGAAAGCGTGATTGCTCCCTTGTAGCCGTCGCCGACATCGGGCTCGACGCCGGCGACCACCGAGCTGCCGCCGCCGAAGGGGATCAGCGCCGCGCCGGCGCCGGCCGCCCAGTCCATGACCGCCAGTACCTGTTCGTCGTTCTCGGGAAACGCCACAACGTCGGGGACATGCGGCGCCTGCCGGTCGAACATGCGCACGGCGTCGGGCAGGGACTTGCCCATCGCGTGGACCAGCCGCGTGTGCGGATCGGCGGCGCAGATCGCTTCGAGGGCCGGCGGCGGGCGGAGCCGCGGCGCGGGCAGGTCGAACTCGTCCTCGCGCGGCGGCGGAGCGTCCGGAAAACTGTCGATGCCGAGCGCCGCGCCGTAGCGGCGCTTCAGGGTCGCGACCTCTTCCGCCGTCGCGCCCTCGCCGTCCCAGCCCCAGCCCCAGAATTTCAGCCGTCCCTCGGTCATGCCGCTGCACCGTCTTCGATGAACCCGCGCCCGGTGTTCCCGGTTCCGCCGGCATTCATGCCCGAAGTAGCAATCCGGTTCAAAGAGAAGTAGCAATCCGGTTCAAAGAAAAGACGGGCAGACAATCGGGCGCGGCAATTCTCTTGCCAGATTGCCGCAAGCACGTATATTGCGGCCTAAAACAAGAACCCGATGGGTCCCTGAGGGGCCCGGTGCAAAGGGTGGGCCTGGCGGCCCGCTCTTTTTTGTTGGCGAAACCGCGCGGGCGCGGGCTCGCCGGCAGCGCTGCGCTTCCCAACCCCGTTCGACACCCTGTTTTCCCGGCGGCCAGCCGCCACGGAGCGCCATGCAGTTGACCGACCGGATTGCCGCGACGATCGAGCCGGGCCTCGCCGCCCTGGGCTATGAGATCGTGCGCGTCCAGCTGGGCGGCGGCCGGCGCAGCCCGACGTTGCAGATCATGTGCGACCGGCTGGACGGGCAGCCGCTCACGCTGGACGACTGCGCCGGGATCAGCCGTCTGGCGTCGGCGGTGCTGGACGTCGAAGACCCGATCGCCGGGGAATACACTCTGGAGGTCAGCTCCCCCGGGCTCGACCGGCCTCTGACCCGGCCGAAGGATTACGAGCGCTTCGCCGGCTGCGAGGCGCGACTGGAGCTGAGCCTGCCGGTCGACGGCCAGAAGCGCTTCAAGGGCGTATTGCGCGGCCTGGACGACGACGCCGTCCTGCTGGACACCGGCGACGGCGCCCGGCGCCTCGCCCTGGCGGACATCGAAAAGGCCCGGCTTGTCCCGGCCATCGCACCGGCCGCCGCGCCGGGCGCGCCGGCGGCAGGGCAGCGAGCCCGGCCCAATGCGTGAGGAACCATGGAAATGAACATGCACGGTATCGCGAAATGAACGTCGTAACGACTTTGCACCGGCCGGAACTGATCCAGGTTGCCGACACCGTCGCCCGCGAGAAGGGTATCGAACGGGACGAGGTTATCGACGCGATGGAACAGGCCATCCAGAAAGCCGGCCGCTCGAAATACGGCCACGACCTGGATATCCGGGCCACCATCAACCGCAACAACGGCGAAATCCTGCTGGCGCGCTATCGCGAGGTCGCCGAGGAAATCGAGGACGAGGGCGCGCAGATCACCCCCGAGCACGCGGCCCGGATCGATCCTGAAAAGAAAGTCGGCGACTTCATCGTCGATCCACTGCCGCCGATCGATTTCGGCCGCATCGCGGCGCAGACCGCCAAGCAGGTCATCGTCCAGAAGGTCCGCGAGGCCGAACGCGGGCGGCAATACGAGGAATACAAGGACCGGGTGACGGAAGTCGTCCACGGCGTCGTCAAGCGGGTCGAGTTCGGCCATGTCATGGTCGATCTGGGACGGGCCGAAGCCATCGTCCGGCGTGACGAGCTGATTCCGCGGGAAAATTTCCGCCAGGGCGACCGTATCCGGGCCTATATCTACGATGTGCGCCAGGAACTGCGCGGCCCGCAGATCTTCCTGTCCCGCACCCATCCGCAATTCATGGCGAAACTGTTCGCGCAGGAGGTGCCGGAAATCTACGACAGCATCATCGAGATTCGCGCCGTGGCGCGCGACCCCGGTTCGCGCGCGAAAATCGCCGTGATCTCCAATGACAGCTCGATCGATCCGGTCGGCGCCTGCGTCGGCATGCGCGGAAGCCGTGTCCAGGCGGTGGTCCAGGAACTGCAGGGCGAAAAAATCGACATCATCCCCTGGTCGCGCGACCATGCCACCTTCGTCGTCAACGCCCTGGCGCCGGCCGAGGTCGCCAAGGTGGTTCTGGACGAGGACACCGGGACCATCGAGGTCGTCGTCCCCGACGAACAGCAGAGCCTCGCCATCGGCCGGCGTGGCCAGAATGTGCGCCTCGCCTCGCAACTGACCGGCTGGCACATCGACATCCTGACCGAACAGGCCGAATCGGAGCGCCGGCAGGAAGAGTTCCGCACCCGCAGCGCCATGTTCATCGAGGCGCTGGACGTCGACGATGTCATCGCGCACCTGCTGGTGACCGAAGGCTTCTCGACGATCGAGGAAGTCGCTTTCGTGCCCCTCGAAGACCTGATGGCCATCGAAGCCTTCGACGAGGATATTGCCGAAGCCCTGCGCGAACGCGCCCGGGAATTCCTGGAGCGCCGCGACGCCGAACTGACCGAGCGGCGGCGGACGCTGGGCGTCGCGGATGCGCTGGCTGAGATCGACGGGCTTACGCCCGCCATGCTGGTGCAGCTCGGCGAAGCCGCGGTCCGGGAAATCGACGACCTGGCGGATCTCAGTTCCGAGGAATTGCGTTTCATCGTGCTGACGAAGGAGGCGCGCATTTCGGCGGACGATCTCGGCCATGTGAAGGAAAAACGCCGGGCCCAACTGATGGCCGGCCAGACTCCGGACGAAGACAACAAGATCGACCTGACCCTCGACATGCTCAACTTTCTCAAGCCCTACAAGCTCGCCGCCATGGTGCAGCCGAGCCCGCTGGACACGGAGGAAGCCGAGGCCATTGTCATGAACGCCCGCAAGACCGCCGGATGGGTGACCGACGAAGACCTGGCCGCCCTGGCGGCGGAAGCCGAGGCGGACGAAGCCGCCGAAGGCGAAGCCGCGACGGCGGCATAGCCCCGGCACGGACAGGAAGGACCGCAGGCGATCGACACTGCGATGCCATTGCCGGCGTATACCGCCGACCCCGATGCCTCCGGCCCGGACCGCAATGTTCGGGGCGCCGGCGGCCGTAGGGGCGAAAGCGGCCGGGACGAAAGCGGTTGGGACGAAAGCGGCCGGGCCGTTACCGACGGCGGCAATCCGCGCCGCTGCGCGGTCACGCGCCGCACCGGACCGCGCGACGGCATGATTCGGTTCGTCGTCGCGCCGGACGGAACGCTGACGCCGGATCTGGCGGAAACGCTTCCCGGCCGCGGCCTGTGGGTTACGGCGTCCCGCGATGCGCTGGCAGCGCCGGGGCTGACGAAAGCGGCGGCGCGGTCGGTACGCAAACGGGTATCGGTGCCGGCCGGACTGCCCGATACGGTCGAGCGGCTGCTGGCGCAACGGTGCCGGGCGACACTCGGCCTGGCGCGCCGCGCCGGGCTGGTCGAAAGCGGTTTCGACAAGGTCCGCGCGGCGATTGTGTCCGGCGGCGCGACACTGATGTTGACGGCGCGGGACAGCGCAGGCAGGGACGGCCGGGAACTCGCCCGGCGTGCAGCGGCCGGATCGAAGTGCGTCCGGATCGCCACCGCGCTGGATTCGGCTGAACTGGGCGCAGCGCTCGGCCGGGAACGGCTGGTTCATGTTGCAGTGGCAGCGAGTCCGCTCGCCGATCGTCTGTATCGCGATCTGCAGCGGCTGGCCGGCGTGAGACAGACTGCAGGCGCCGCCTCTCTGGAGGACGGCGAAACGGCGCACGAAGCGGCGCAGGAACGGTAACGGCATGGCTGAGACGAAACAGGACGAAGAAAAGAAGCCGCTGACGCTATCCAGGCCCGGCCGCCTCGAACTCAAGAAGACGGTCGAATCCGGTGTCGTGAAGCAGAGCTTCTCCCACGGCCGGTCGAAGACCGTTGCCGTTGAGGTGAAGAAGAAACGCACCTTCCGGCGCGGCGAAAGCGGCCGGATGGCCGAGGTCAAGGAAGAAGCGGCGCAGAGCGCGGAAGGCGCCTTCGCCGAGAAGAAGAGCAGCGCCGGCCCGATGCTGAGCCAGGCCGAGCGGGAGGCGCGGCTGCGCGCCCTGAAGCAGGCCGACGCCACCCACGGACGCCCGGAGCACCCGCAGGCCGGTGCGGACGAACCGGTCGAAATCGACCGACCGGATCTCCAGGCCGATCCGGAGGTCGTCGTCGAAGTGTCCGAATCCGTCGATCCCGGCGAAGCGCCACAGCCCGATCTGGGTGGCGCCGCGCCGGAGGACGCCGTGCCGGCCGAGACGGAGACGGTCGCCGAGGCAGTGCCGGGTGTGGTGCAGCCGGAAGACGAACAGCCCGACCTGGCAGATGAAGAGAAGACGCGCCGGTTCGCCGAAGAACGCGCCAAGGCCGACGATCTGGCGCGCCAACTCGCGTCCCAGGAACTCGGGGTCGGCTTCACGCCGAGCTCGAAAGTGGCGCCGAAACCGGCGGTACGGCCGAGCGCGCCGCCGCCGGACCGGGGCGCCGCTGCCGGCGCAGCGGACCCCGGCCGGGAAGAAGACCGCGACGAGCGCCGGCGCAAGGCCGAACCGAAGCGTCCGGCTGCCGGCAAACGCGGCGAACCGCGCCGGCGGACCGGCCGCCTGACCATCACCCAGGCGCTGGAGATCGGCGATGCCGGGATGGAGCGCAAGCGCTCGGAAGCGGCGGCGCGGCGGCGGCGGGAAAAGGAAAAGCAACGCGCCCAGAAAGGCCCGATCGAACACCGGAAGCAGAGCCGCGAGGTCGTAGTTCCCGAAACGATCACGGTGCAGGAACTCGCCAACCGCATGGCGGAAAAGGGCGCGGACCTGGTCAAGGCGCTGATGAAGATGGGCGTTATGGCGACGATGACCCAGTCGATCGACGCCGACACCGCAGAACTGCTCGTGGAGGAATTCGGCCACAAGATCCGCCGCGTGTCGGAAGCCGACGTGGAAATCGGCCTGGAAGGCGCGCCGGACCCGGATGAGACGCTGAAACCGCGTGCGCCCGTCGTCACCATCATGGGGCATGTCGACCACGGCAAGACATCGCTGCTCGACGCCCTGCGCGAAACCGATGTCGCCGGGCGCGAAGCCGGCGGCATCACCCAGCATATCGGCGCCTATCGGGTGAACCTGGCAAGCGGAGGGCAGATCACGTTCCTCGACACGCCCGGCCACGCGGCGTTCACCGAAATGCGGTCGCGCGGCGCGACGGTCACCGACATCGTGATCCTGGTCGTGGCGGCCGACGACGGCGTGCAGCCCCAGACCATCGAGGCCATCGCCCATGCCAAGGCGGCCGAGGTGCCGATCATCGTCGCCGTGAACAAGATCGACACCAGGGGCGCCGACGCGAACCGGGTGATGACCGCGCTGCTGCAGCACGACATCCAGGTTGAACCGATGGGCGGCGATGTCCTGTGCATCGAGGTTTCGGCCACCGAGAAGACCAACCTGGACAAGCTGGAAGAGGCCATCCTTCTGCAGGCCGAGCTGATGGATCTGCGGGCCAATCCCGACCGCGAAGCCCAGGGCGTGGTGGTGGAAGCCAAGCTGGAACGCGGGCGCGGCGCCGTTGCGACCGTTCTGGTCCAGCGCGGCACGCTCGAGGTCGGCGATATCTTCGTCGTCGGTCAGGAATGGGGCCGGGTGCGGGCGCTGGTCAACGACCGCGGCGAGCCGATAAAGGCGGCCGGCCCGTCAGCGCCGGTCGAGGTTCTGGGCCTGAACGGCACCCCGGGCGCCGGCGACGATTTTCTGGTCGTCGGCGACGAGGGCCGGGCGCGGGAAATCTCCGAATACCGGCAGCGCGTCGCCAAGAAAGACGCCGGCCTGCCGCGCAGCTCGATCGAGCAGATGTTCTCCCGGATCCAGGCCGGCGAAGCGCAGGAGCTTCCCATCCTGATCAAGACGGACGTCCAGGGCTCGGCCGAAGCCATCTCCGGTATGCTGGACAGGCTGTCGACCGACGAGGTCAAGGTCCAGATCCTGCACAGCGGCGTCGGCGCGATCAGCGAATCGGACATCACGCTCGCCAAGGCGTCGGAAGCGATGATCCTCGCCTTCAACGTGAGGGCCAACAGCCAGGCGCGCGACCTGGCGGCGCGGGACGGGATCGATATCCGCTACTATTCGATCATCTACGACATCAACGACGACATCAAAGCGATGCTGTCGGGCATGCTGGCGCCGGAAATCCGCGAAACCTTCCTGGGTTACGCCGAGATCCTGGAGGTCTTCAAGGTCTCGAAGGTCGGCAACGTCGCCGGCTGCCGGGTCACCGAGGGCGTTGTCCGGCGCGGCTCCGGCGTCCGGCTGCTGCGCGACAGCGTGGTGATCCACGAAGGCAAGCTCGCAACCCTCAAGCGCTTCAAGGACGAAGTGCGCGAGGTCCATGGCGGCATGGAGTGCGGCATGTCCTTCGACCGGTACCAGGACATCCGAATCGGTGACCAGATCGAGTGTTTCGAGGTGGAGGAAGTGCAGCGCACGCTGTAATCCGGCGCGGCCTGCCCTTACGGGTTCGAGCGTACCGATCTATGGCTACGAGCAAGCCCCCGACCCAGCGGCAGTTGCGCGTCGGCGAGGAAATCCGCCATGCGCTGGTACGGCTGTTCGCGGAAGAGAATTTCCGCGACCCGGTCCTGCGGGATATCTCGATCACGGTCAGCGAAGTGCGGCCGGGCCGGGACCTGAAAACGGCCAAAGTCTTCGTCTACCCCCTGGGCGGCCGGTCGGCGGATGAGGTTGCAGCGGCGCTGAACCGTGCCGCGCCCTTCCTGCGCGGGCGGCTGGGCCGGGCCGTCCATCTGAAATTCACGCCACAACTGAGCTTTCACGCCGACAGGTCGTATGACACGGCCAGCGCCGTCGATGCCCTGCTGACCGACGACCGGGTGGCGAGGGACCTGCCGGGCAAGCCGGACGCGACGGAAGATGGCGCGTAGGCGGCGCGGGCGGCCGGTTCACGGCTGGGTCAACGTCGACAAGCCGGTCGGCATGGGTTCCACCCGGGCTGTCGGGATTGTCCGGCGCGCGTTCGACGCGCAGAAGGCCGGCCATGCCGGAACGCTGGATCCGCTCGCCTCCGGAGTCCTGCCGATCGCCCTGGGCGAAGCGACCAAGACGGTCCCGTTCGTGATGGACGGGCGGAAGTCGTACCGGTTTACCGTCCGCTGGGGCGAAGCGCGAAACACCGACGATGCCGAGGGGACGGTCGTCGCGACCTGCGACCGGCGGCCGGCCGGGGCCGAGATCGCCTGCGCCCTGCCGGCCTTCCTCGGCAAGATTGCACAAACGCCGCCGCAATTCTCCGCCGTCAAGGTGGACGGCGAACGCGCCTACAGGCTGGCGCGCTCCGGCGAATCCGTCGACCTCGCGGCACGGCGGGTCGTCATAGACCGGCTGGAACTGATCGAGATCGTCGATGCCGACCATGCCGTCTTCGACCTGGATTGCGGCAAGGGCGCCTATGTCCGCAGCCTGGCCCGCGATCTGGCGGTCGCGCTCGGCACCGTCGGCCATGTCAGCCGGCTGCGGCGCACCCGAAACGGCCCGTTTCGCGACTGCGACGCGATTCCTCTGGAAAAACTGCCGACCCCGCGCCATATGGGCGCGCAAGACGGCGGCGATGCACCATCGCCCGCCATCGACAGTGCAGCCCTGCTGCAACCGGTCGCCAAGGCGCTGGACGACATCCCGGCCCTGGACGTGACCGAGAGTGAGGCCGCCCGGATCCGCAACGGACAACCGGTGCCGGTTCTTCGGACCGGCAACCGCCAACGGATCGACGGCCTTCCCGACAACGCCCCCCTGTGTGCGTTGCTGAACGGCGAGGCGATCGCGCTGATGCGACTGAACGGCCGTTCGGCACAACCGGTGCGGGTTTTCAATCTTTAGCCCCCGAAGGAGGCGTCCGATGTCGATTACCGCCGAGCGGAAGCAGGAACTGATCAAGGATTTCAGCCGGAATGACGGCGACACGGGGTCGCCGGAAGTCCAGGTTGCCATCCTGACCGAACGCATCCGCAACCTGACGGACCATCTGGGCGATCATCGCAAGGATCACCATTCGCGTCGCGGCCTGCTGATCATGGTGGGCCAGCGCCGCCGGCTGCTCGACTATCTGAAGAGCAAGGACGAGAGCCGGTATGCATCGCTGATCGAGAGCCTCGGAATCCGGCGATAGGATTCCTGCCGTCCCGTTGGCCACTGCGCCGCCGGGACCGCCCCCGAAGCGATGCCAATCAACGGCCCGCCCCAAGCGGCGGGCCCGGAAAAACCCCGCCGGCAATCCGGCCGACGGGTAACGCAAGGTTTACAGGAAAACACCCTACATGTTCGACATCTGCAAACGCTCCATCGAGTGGGGCGGCCGCACATTGACGCTCGAAACCGGCCGAATTGCCCGTCAGGCAGACGGCGCCGTGCTGGCGAGCTACGGAGAGACCTCGGTCCTGGCGACGGTAGTCGCCGAACACAGCCCGCGCGAGGGCATCGATTTCTTTCCGCTCTCCGTCCACTACATGGAAAGAACCTACGCCGCCGGCAAAATTCCCGGCGGCTTTTTCAAACGCGAAGGCCGGCCAAGCGAAAAGGAAACGCTTGTTTCGCGCCTGATCGACCGGCCGATCCGGCCCCTGTTCGCCAGCGGGTTCCGCAACGAGACCCAGGTGATGCTCCAGGTCATGAGCTATGACATGGAGAACGACGCCGACGTCCCGGCGATGATCGCCGCCTCGGCGGCCCTGACGATCTCCGGCATCCCCTTCATGGGCCCGATCGCCGGCGCCAAGGTTGGCTATATCGACGGCGAATACGTTCTCAACCCGACCTTCGACCAGCTGGAAACCTCGGACCTGGAGCTGGTCGTCGCCGGCACGCGCGAGGGCGTACTGATGGTCGAATCGGAAGCGCAGGAACTGGGCGAGGACATCATGCTCGGCGCCGTGAGCTTCGGCCACGAGCACTTCCAGCCGGTCATCGACACAATCATCGATATGGCCGAAGCCTCGGCCAAGGAGCCCCGGGACGTGCCGGAGCCGCCGGCCGCGCTTGCCGAGGTCGACGGCCTCTGGCGCGAAGCCGGCATCGACAAGGATCTTCGCGAGGCCTATGCCGAGACGGTCAAGCAGGAGCGCCATACGAAGATCGGCGCCGTGCGCGACAAGGCCTTTGCCGCCGTCGCCGACGATGAAAGCCGGCAGGCAGTTGCGGCCGACGCTTTCAAGAAGCTGGAAAAGGAAATCGTCCGCGGCGACATCCTCGACACCGGCAACCGGATCGACGGCCGGGACACCAAAACCGTGCGCCAGATCGTCGCCGAAGTCGGCGTGCTGCCGCGCACCCACGGCTCGGCCCTGTTCACCCGCGGCGAGACTCAGGCGATGGTCACGGCCACGCTGGGCACCGGCCAGGACGAGCAGATCATCGACGCGATGGAGGGCGAGTATCGGGAAAACTTCCTGCTCCACTATAATTTCCCGCCCTTCTCAGTCGGCGAAACCGGCCGGGTCGGCTTCACCGGCCGGCGCGAAGTCGGCCACGGCAAGCTGGCCTGGCGCGCCGTCCGCCCGATGATGCCGGGCGACGAGGATTTCCCCTACACGGTCCGGGTCGTCTCGGAGATCACGGAATCGAACGGGTCGTCGTCCATGGCGACGGTCTGCGGCACCTCGCTCGCCATGATGGATGCGGGCGTGCCGATCCGACAGCCGATCGCCGGCATTGCCATGGGCCTTATCAAGGACGGCGAACGCTTCGCCGTCCTGTCCGACATCCTGGGCGACGAGGACCATCTGGGCGACATGGACTTCAAGGTCGCCGGCACGGCCGACGGCATCACCTCGCTCCAGATGGACATCAAGATCACTTCGATCACCCGGGAGATCATGCAGATCGCTCTGGACCAGGCGCGCGACGGCCGCCTGCACATCCTGGACGAGATGGGCAAGGCGATCGCAGGCTCGCGCGAGAGCGTGAGCGCCCATGCGCCGCGGATCACGACCATCCAGATCAACAAGGACAAGATCCGCGACATCATCGGCACCGGCGGCAAGGTGATCCGGGAGATCACCGAGCAGACCGGCACCAAGATCGACATCGACGACGACGGCACGATCAAGATCGCCGCGACCGACGAAACGGCCACCCAGGCCGCCATCGACTGGATCAACGGCATCGTCGCCGAGCCGGAGGCCGGCACGATCTATACCGGCAAGGTCGTCAAGGTGATGGATTTCGGCGCCTTCGTGAACTTCCTCGGTGCGAAGGACGGGTTGGTCCATATCAGCGAACTGACCGATGGCCGGGTCGGCAAGGTCACCGATGTCGTCAACGAGGGCGACGAGGTGAAAGTCTACTGCATCGGCTTCGACGACCGCGGCAAGGTCAAGCTGTCCATGCGCAAGGTGGATCAGGAAACCGGCGAAGAGCGCATGGATGTCGAGGTGGCGGAGCCGCGCCGCAGCGGCCCCCGCCGCGACAGGGACAGGGATCGGGACCGCGGCCCGCGCCGGCGGGACTAGGCTGCGGGCACAGCCGCTTTACTGCGCTTGCGCGCCCGGGCCGTCGGAAGTGCCGGCACGGGCGGGCGGCCGGCCGATGCTGCCCCGCGTCATCGGCCATCGTGGCGCGGCGCTGGATGCACCTGAGAACACCCTGGCCGGGCTGCGTGAGGCGGCCCGGCAGGGCTGCCGATGGGTCGAGATCGACGTTCGCCTGACCGCCGACCACCGGCTGGTGCTGATGCACGACCCGAGCGTCGACCGGACGACGACGGCGACCGGCCGGGTCCGGGAACTTCCGCTGGCGCGGCTTACCGCGATGGATGCCGGCACGCGATTCGGCGCAGCTTTTGCCGGCGAGCCCGTCCCGTCGCTCGACGATGCCATCGATGCGGCGCACGCGCTGGATCTGCGTCTCGATATCGAGCTCAAATGCGAGGCAGGCGATTCGTCTGCCGCAGCTGCGGCGCTGGTGGCGGTGCTCGGACGGGCATGGCGGGCGCAGGACCCGCCTCTGGTCTCCAGTTTCGACCATGCCGCCCTCGTGGCGGTGCGCAAGGCCGCCCCCGACCTGCCGGTCGCCGTGGTAACACCCACACTCGCGGACGAATGGCGAGAGGCCTTTGAAACCCTGGGCGCGGCAGCGCTTCATGTCGGCGACCGCGGACTGGCCGCGGACCCGGTCCGGCAACTGACTGCCGAGGGCATCGAAATCGGCGTCTACACGGTCAACGACGGCGGCCGCGCGCGGGACCTGTTTTCCTGGGGCGTCACCGGCGTGTTCAGCGATTGTCCCGGTGCGATTGCCGCGGCGCTGTAATTTTTCTTGGCGTTTTCCGGAACCGGTTCCTATATGCGTTTTTTCAAGGACATGTTGACAGTTCCGGGCGCGTCGATGCCCTCTGCGGACTTGCGGCCTGCGTAATGGAAGCCGGTGAGTGCGTAGGGTTTTGGTGTGCCTGACAACAACGCCAGAGCCCGCCGACGGCACGATGACGGATTTCCGCGACCGCAACGCCTTCGACTATGAAGACCTGATCGCCTGCGGCCATGGCGAACTGTTCGGTCCGGGCAACGCGCGGCTGCCCCTGCCGCCCATGCTGATGTTCGACCGGATCGTCAATATCGCGAAAGACGGCGGGGCGCACGGCAAGGGGACCCTGACGGCCGAGTTCGATATCCGGCCGGACCTGTGGTTCTTCGAGTGCCATTTCGAGAGCGATCCCGTGATGCCCGGCTGCCTGGGCGTCGATGCGCTGTGGCAGCTCGTCGGCTTCCATCTCGGCTGGCTGGGGCATCCGGGCCGCGGCCGGGCGCTCGGCGTCGGCGAGGTCAAGTTCGCCGACCAGGTGCTGCCGACCGCCAAACTGGTGACCTACCGGATCGATTTCCGCCGGGTGATTGCGCGGAAACTTGTTCTCGGCGTGGCCGACGGGCAGGTACTGGCGGACGGAAAGGTCATATACGAGGCCGGCAACCTTCGGGTCGGCCTGTTCACCGGCTGACGGAGCATCAGGATGAGGCGCGCTGTCATCACCGGGATCGGCATCGTCTCCGCGATCGGCAACAATCGCGGCGAGGTGACGGAGTCCCTGCGCGACGGCGCCTCGGGCATCCGCTTCTGCGAGACCTACCGGGACATGGGCTTCCGCAGCCACATCCACGGCGCGATCCGCATGGACCCGGACAAGGCGGTCGACCGGCGGCTGCGCCGCTTTATGGGCGACGGCGCGGTCTACAACTATGTCGCGATGGAAGAGGCCATCGCCGACGCCGGGCTGGAGCCGGCGGACATTTCGAACGAGCGGACCGGCCTCATCATGGGTTCGGGCGGGCCTTCGACCCGGAATCAGGTCCTGGCCGCAGACCTGCTGCGCGACAAGGGCACGACCCGCAAGATCGGGCCGTTCATGGTGCCGCGGACCATGTCGAGCACCAACTCGGCGACCCTGGCGACGCCGTTCGGCATCCGGGGCGTCAACTATTCGATCACCTCGGCCTGCTCGACCAGCGCCCATTGCATCGGCAACGCGCTGGAGCAGATCCAGCTCGGCAAGCAGGATGTCGTGTTCGCCGGCGGCGGCGAGGAGCTGCACTGGTCGCTGTCGATGCTGTTCGACGCCATGCCCGCCCTGTCCTCCGGCTATAACGACACGCCGGAGAAGGCCTCGCGCCCGTTCGACGTCAACCGGGACGGCTTCGTGATTTCCGGCGGCGGCGGCTGCGTCGTCGTCGAGGAACTGGAGCATGCCGCGGCGCGCGGTGCGAAGGTCTATGGCGAGATCGTCGGCTACGGCGCCACCTCCGACGGCTACGACATGGTCCAGCCCTCCGGCGACGGGGCGGCGCGCTGCATGAAGATGGCGATGGACGGGCTCGACGCGCCGGTCGACTACATCAATACCCACGGCACCTCCACGCCGGTCGGCGACGCCACGGAGCTGGAGGCGATCCGGGCCGTCTTCACCAACGGCAAGGGCAACCAGAAGCCGTATATCGCGTCGACGAAATCGCTGACCGGCCATGCGCTGGGCGCCGCCGGCGTGCATGAGGCGATCTATTCCCTGATCATGCTGAACGAGGATTTCGTCGCCGCGTCGGCCAATCTGGACGAGCCGGACCCGGCGGCCGACGGCCTTTCGCTGGTGACCGAGCGGATCGACGACGCCGGGCTCCACCAGGCGATGAGCAACAGCTTCGGCTTCGGCGGCACGAACTGCAGCCTGGTCTTCCGCCGCCACGGCGCCTGACGCTTTTTCCTGCCCTCCCCCGGATATTGCCGAAAGAACAAAAATAAACACAACATGAACACTTGAAGAACCGGAACAAATGCGATACGTTCGGGCTTCATGAGGTTTGGAGCCTGCCGCGACCCCCTCGTCACACTGCGGCAGATATGGAATAAGGGAGCGTTCAATGTCTCAGGTTGCCCTCCGGATTGTCGAATCGAACGATATGGACCGCCAGAAAGCCCTCGAGTCCGCCCTCAGCCAGATCGAACGCGCCTTCGGCAAGGGCTCGATCATGAAAATGGGCGAGACCGACCGGCAGGTGGAAGTGGAGACGATTTCCACCGGGTCGCTCTCCCTCGATATTGCGCTCGGGATCGGCGGCCTGCCCAAGGGCCGGGTCGTCGAGATCTACGGCCCGGAAAGCTCGGGCAAGACGACGCTCGCCCTGCATCTGATCGCCGAAGCCCAGAAGGCCGGCGGCACCTGCGCCTTCGTCGATGCCGAACACGCGCTCGACCCGACCTATGCGGAAAAGCTGGGTGTCGACCTGGACGAACTGCTGATTTCCCAGCCGGACGCCGGCGAGCAGGCGCTGGAGATCGCCGACACGCTGGTGCGCTCCGGCGCCATCGACGTGCTGGTGGTCGATTCCGTGGCCGCGCTGGTGCCGCGGGCGGAACTGGAAGGCGAGATGGGCGACACCCATGTCGGCCTGCAGGCGCGCCTGATGAGCCAGGCGCTGCGCAAGCTGACCAGTTCGATCTCCCGGTCGAACTGCCTGGTCGTCTTCATCAACCAGATCCGCATGAAGATCGGCGTGATGTTCGGCAGCCCGGAAACCACGACCGGCGGCAACGCCCTGAAATTCTATTCCTCGGTGCGGCTCGATATCCGGCGCATCGGCCAGATCAAGAACCGCGACGTGGTCGTCGGCAACCAGACCAAGGTGAAGGTGGTCAAGAACAAGATGGCGCCGCCGTTCCGCGTCGTCGAATTCGACATCATGTATGGCGAGGGCATCTCCAAGACCGGCGAGCTGATCGACATGGGCGTCGCCGCCGGCATCGTCGAGAAGTCCGGCACCTGGTTCTCCTTCGGCAACCAGCGCATCGGCCAGGGCCGCGAGAACGCCAAGAAGTTCCTGCACGACAACCCGGACATCGCCGGCCAGATCCAGGACCGGATTCTCGAAAGCGCCGGCCTGCTGGCGTCGAAGCTCGAGATCAACGCCGCCACGGATGCCGAACCGGCGGGAGAGCTGGCCGGATGACCGCACCGCACGGACAGGCGCGTTAATGGCCGCCGGCGGCTCCGGCGGTCCGGAAGAAAAGGACGCGGCGGCCGGCCAGCGCGGTTCCTGCCTGTGCGGCGGCGTGGTCTACCGGATACGCGGCCCGATGCGCGACGTGATCGAGTGCCACTGCACGGCCTGCCGCAAGACCACGGGCCATTACCTGGCGGCGACCCAGGCCTGGACCGACGATTTCGAGCTGGAGTCCGCCGACAGCCTGCGCTGGTACGCCTCCGGGCCGGAAAGCCGGCGCGGCTTCTGCGAGCGCTGCGGCGCGACGCTGTTCTTCGAGTTCACCGGCTCCGGCAAGATCTCGATCGCCGCCGGAACCCTGGACGGGGCGACCGGCCTCAGGACCGCCTTCGGCATCTATGCCGACGACAAGGGTGACTACTACGACCTGCCCGACCGGCACCATTTCCCCGCCGCCTCCGACAACCGCGCGCCGCTGCCGCCGCGGGAGGGTTAGGGTCTCCTGCTTTTGACCGTGCAGGGCCGGATTTCCGCCTACGGCCGGGGGGGGGCGGCGATACCTGCAAACGCCGCCCGTTCGGCGATGCCTGACAATTGCTATCATTGCCGCCCCGGACTTGATCCGGGGCCCAGAGTCGCCCGGCACGACCTTTCCTGTGGCCCCTGGACCCCGGATCTCCGCTGCGCTCCGTCCGGGGTGGCACAGAGGGGGCACTTTGAGGCGTCGGCTATCGGAAAGGGGCCCAGGGCCTGCCCTGAGCGAAGCCGAAGGGCCGACCCGAAAGGCTTCGGCCCGTGGCCCCTTTGACAAGCTCAGGGCAGGCTCCTGGACCCCGGATCTGCGCTGCGCTCCGTCCGGGGCGGCAAAAGGGGGTGGATCGGGCAGCGCCGCGCCCCCGTCGCGGCGCAAAAATCGAGCACACGGGCTACGCCCCGCCGCCGTCCGGGCGCTTGCGGATCAGGTAGCGGTGTTGGCCTTCGAAGACCAACGTATCGTCCTGGTTATGAATGGTCGCGCGCATGGTCAGGATGCCGGTGCTGTTCTGCGGCTCCAAAGCGACGATCTCGAGCTGCGGGTAGAGCGTGTCCTCCCGGTAGACCGGCTTGAGGAAGGATCCGCTGACGTCGAGCATGGCGACCAGCGAATCGGCCACCTCGGACGGGAATGAGCCGGCGCCCGCCGCCGACTGGATCATGACCTGCATGCCGTGGGCGAGCATGTCGCGATGGCCGCGCGCCCGGCAGTATTCCGCATCGTAATGGATCGGGTCGTTGTCGCCCGACGCCGCCTGGAACATGGCGAACAGGCCGCCGGTCTGGGTGCGTGACGGCAGGGTGTAGACCTCGCCGAGGCTGAAATCCTCGAACCAGCGCGACGCTCTTGCGTTCCTTTCCCGCTTGCTCATCTATGTCATGCTCCCATCCATGTTCGGGGTTGTGCGGCGATTGGGCGTGTCCACGGGGCGGGCGCCGGTTCGGTCGCCGCTTTCTTGCCGCTTTCTTGTCAGGGCCCCCAGCCATAGATTGTCGCCATGTCCACAGGCAACGAAATCCGCTCGGCATTCGTCGATTTCTTCGGGCGACACGGCCATACGCCGGTCGCGTCCAGCCCGCTCGTGCCGCGCAACGACCCGACGCTGATGTTCGTCAACGCCGGCATGGTGCAGTTCAAGAACGTCTTCACCGGCCTCGAACAGCGCGACTACAGCCGGGCGGTCACCTCGCAGAAATGCGTCCGCGCCGGCGGCAAACACAACGATCTCGAAAATGTCGGCTATACGGCCCGGCACCACACCTTTTTCGAGATGCTCGGCAACTTTTCGTTCGGCGACTATTTCAAGGATGTCGCCATCGATCTGGCCTGGAACCTGGTGACGAATGAGTATGGCCTGCCGGCGGACCGGCTGCTCGCCACGGTCTACGCCGAGGACGACGAGGCCTTCGACCTGTGGCGCAAGATCGCCGGCCTGCCGGAGCGCCGGGTCATCCGGATCGGAACCTCGGACAATTTCTGGTCGATGGGCGATACCGGGCCGTGCGGGCCGTGTTCCGAGATCTTCTACGACCATGGCGACCATGTCCCCGGCGGGCCGCCGGGCAGCCCGGACGAGGACGGCGACCGCTTCATCGAGGTCTGGAATCTCGTTTTCATGCAGTTCGAGCAGTTCGAGGACGGCAACCGCGAACCGCTGCCCCGGCCGTCGATCGATACCGGAATGGGGCTGGAGCGGATTACCGCGATCCTCCAGGGCCAGCACGACAACTACGACAGCGACCTGATCCGCCCGATCATGGACGCCGCGGCCCACGCCACCGACGGCGACCCGGACGGCGGCCAGCGCGCCAGCTTCAAGGCGATCGCCGACCATCTGCGCGCCTCGGCTTTCCTGATCGCCGATGGCGTGCTGCCGTCCAACGAGGGCCGCGGATATGTCCTGCGCCGGATCATGCGCCGGGCCATGCGCCACGCCCATATGGTGGGCGCGCGCGACCCGCTGATGCACCGGCTGGTCGGCGTGCTGAACGACATCATGGGCCACGCCTTTCCGGAACTGCTGCGCGCCGAAGCCCTGATCGCGGAGACGCTGAAGCTGGAGGAAACCCGCTTCCGGCAGACTCTGGACCGCGGCCTCAGGCTGCTCGCCGAAGAGACCGGCCGACTGGCCGACGGCGAAACGCTGGCCGGCGATGTCGCCTTCCGGCTCTACGACACCTATGGCTTTCCGCTCGATCTTACCCAGGACGTGCTGCGCGGCCAGGGCCGGGCGGTCGATCTCAACGGCTTCAATACCGCCATGGAGCGCCAGCGCGCCGAGGCGCGCAAGGCGTGGGCGGGTTCCGGCGACAAGGCCGAGGACAGCATCTGGTTCGGCCTGCGCGACCGTCACGGCGCCACAGAGTTCCTCGGCTACGAAACGGAGACCGCCGAAGGCCAGATCCTCGCGCTGGTCCGGGACGGCGCAACCGTCGAGCGGGCCGAAGCCGGCGACGCGGTCTCCGTCATCGCCAACCAGACCCCCTTCTACGCCGAATCCGGCGGCCAGATCGGCGATACCGGCATTCTCGAGGCCGAGGCCGGCCGCATCGAGGTCGGCGACACCGTCCAGCGTGCAGAGGGCCTGCACGTTCATTTCGGCAGGGTCGTCGAGGGCGCTGTCAGCGTCGGCGACGCCGTGCGGCTGAGCGTCGACGGCGAACGCCGGACCCGGGTGCGCGCCAACCATTCGGTCACCCACCTGGCCCACGAAGCCCTGCGCCGGGTGCTGGGCGATCATGTGACCCAGAAGGGCTCGCTGGTTGGGCCGGAGCGCATGCGCTTCGATTTCAGCCATCCCAAGGCGCTGACGCCGGATGAGACCGCCGCCGTCGAAGACGATGTCAACCGCCGTATCCGCGCCAACGGCGCGGTACTGACCCGGCTGATGACGCCGGACGCCGCCGTCGAGGCTGGCGCGCTCGCCCTGTTCGGCGAGAAATACGGCGACGAGGTGCGCGTCGTCTCGATGGGGCCGCCTGCCCCGGACGAGGCCGGCGATTTCTACTCGACCGAACTGTGCGGCGGCACCCACGTCCGGCGGACCGGCGATATCGGCCTGTTCCGCATCGTCTCGGAGAACGCGGTTGCCGCGGGCGTGCGGCGGATCGAGGTGGTGACCGGCGCGGCAGCGGAGCAGGTTGCCCGCGGCGAATCCGACGCACTGGCCCGGGCTGTGGCCGTGTTGAAGACCGGCGCGGCCGACCTGCCGTCGCGCATCGCGGCCCTGCTCGACGAGCGCAAGAAGCTGGAACGAGAGCTGGCGGACGCCCGGCGCGCCCTGGTTACCGCGGCAGGATCGGCCGGCGGCGCAGCGGCCGGGCCGGCGACACGACAGGTCAACGGCATCGCTTTCGCCCCGCGCGCCCTCGACGGCGCTTCGCCGAAAGACCTCAAGCCGATGGCCGACGACCTGAAGGCGCAGATCGGCTCCGGCGTCGTCGCCCTGGTTACCGGCAGCGGCGGCAAGGCCTCGATCGTCGTCGGCGTTACGGACGATCTGACCGACCGGGTCAGCGCCGTCGATCTGGTGCGCATCGGCTCGGCGGCATTGGGCGGCAAGGGCGGCGGCGGTCGGCCCGACATGGCCCAGGCCGGCGGCCCCAACCCGGCGGCGGCAGACGCGGCGCTGGCCGCGATCGAGGATGCGCTGAAAGACGCCGCCCAGGCGGCCTGAAGCGCCCGGCCTGAGCCACGCCGCGCGCGGCCGGGCGGCGCTGGAGGTGTGCGATGACGCAGCCGGACTGGACCCGACGGATCGAAGGCCCGCTCGCCGGCAGCGGGCTGTTCCTGCGCGGCGCGTTCCATCCGGTGCCGGAAGACGCGGTGCCGCCGCTGTCCGACGGCCGGGCCGCCGGGACGGTCGTGCTGATCGGCAATGCCGGCAACGACCTGTGGCGGGCCTTCCGGGCGAGCGGCCCCGACATGACCGCCCGCCATCCGCTCGATCGCTGGGTTGCCGGATACCTGCGCGCTGCGGCCGAGGCGCTGGGCGCCGAGGTCGTCGATGCGATGCGCGCGCCCTGGCCGCCGATCCAGCAATGGGCGGCGCGCGCCGGCGCCGGCCATCGCGCGCCGGTCAATCTGGTCATCCACCCGGAATACGGCCTGTGGCACACCTTCCGCGGCGCTTTGCTGACGGCTGACGCCCTGCCCCTGCCGGACGCGCCGGCACTGGACAATCCGTGCGAGACCTGCGCCGGAAAACCCTGCCTCACGACCTGCCCGGCGGACGCCTTCGCGCTGCCGGAGAACGGGCCGGAGGGCGGCGATTTCGCCGAATTCGATTCGCCGGCCTGCGTCGACCATGTCGAGAGCCCGGCCGGGCGCGGCTGCCGCACCGTCGGCTGCCTGGCGCGCCGCGCCTGCCCGGTCGGGCGGCCCTGGGCCTACGAGCGCGAACCGGCGGCCTATCACATGGCGGCGGTGGTCAAAACGGTCCGCCGCTGGCAGGCGAAGCGCGCCGGATAGCCGGGAACGGGCGCAGCCGGGCTTCGCGGCCCCCGCAGTACGAATTCCCTGCGAGAAAGCGCCGCCCGAATCCCGCTTCAGAGGGGGAAGTCCCGGAGCGAAGCGGAGGGGATGGGGGTGTATAGGGCCGCCGGCGGAATCGCCTTGGGGCGACGTGCGTCTTGCGGCACGCCACCCCCACCTGGTCTCCCCCTCTGAAGAGGATTTCTCTGCGAAAGTCGGGCAGAGTAAAAATAGGCAGCGGTGGATTCTTCCCCGCGATACCCCTCCCCCTGCCCCTCCCCCAAGGGGAGGGGGGCAATGTCTTGGAATTGCGACGGTTTTCGGCTTTGGCGCGGCGTTTCCGGAACGAAGCTCCCCCTCCCCTCCGGGGGAGGGGGTCGGGGG
>MPMX01000014.1 GCA_002238725.1 Rhodospirillaceae bacterium bin65 | reverse complement strand
AGCCGATGCCGCCGGGCTGAGCAACCGGCAGAACCGGCCGGCGGCTTCGCCAGCGCGGGGGACAGCGCCGGTGGCCGGGCCGCACGCCGAACCGGCGCCCGGTATCGATCCCGATATCGATCCCGATATCGATACAGTGTTGAACCGGCGTTTCGGCGCGGACTGGTCCGCAGAACTTGTCGAGACGCAGGTTACCGGCGGCACGCTCTCGGCGCTTTACAGGCTGACGGCGGATGGCCGTTCGGCCCTCGAATTCGGCGATGCGCCGGCCGGCGAAGACCGGGATGCGGCGTTGGAAGCGGCGCGGCAGTCGGCGCTTGCGAAGGCAGCCGATGCCCTGGCCCATGGCGCGCGACCTTCGGCAACTGCCGCCGAGCGGACCCCGCCGGTTGCTCAACCGGCGTCGCCGCGGGCTGCCCCGGCAGCCAGCGGCGCGCTGGACGCGCTGGCGCTGGACCGGATCGAGGCCGCCTGGCGCCAGATCCGCAAGGAAGCCGGCATCGTTCTGGCGCATGGCGCCATGGCGGATTCGGTGCGTCAAAAATCCGGCGAAGCCCCGACATTGACCGACGCCCGCGGCGCGACGCTGATCGGCCGGCCGTCGCCGGCCGTCGCCGCGCTGCTGCGCGACCGGTCGCGCGATTTCCGTCCCGGCGACGTTTTCCTGCTCAGCGATCCCTACGCCGGCGCACCGGCGGGCATGTGGACCGTCATCGTCCCGGTATTCGACCGGGATACAGGCGGCGAGCTTGTCGGTTTCAGCGTTGCCTCGGCGCCGGTGGCCGATGGCGGCGGCGCGGCGCCGGGCAGCAGCCCGAACGGCGCGACGTCGGCTTATGGCGAAGGCATGCGCGTCCCGCCGATCCGCATTTTCGAACACGGCGGCGCCAACCGGGCTGCACTGGACGTGATCCTGAACAACATGCCCGATTCCGATGCCGCCCATGGCGGGCTTCGGGCGCTGGTTGTGGCGGCGCAGACCGGCGAGCAGGGGGTTGCGGATCTGTGCCGTCGCTTCGGGACCGAAAGCTACCGGCAGGCCTGCAAGGCCACGCTGGAGCGAACCGGGCGCGCAATCCGCAAGATCATCGCCGAGCGCCTGCCGGAAGAGCCGAAATCCTTCGAGGACACGCTCGATGACGACGGCTGCGGCAACGGCCCGTTCACCCTCAAGCTGGCGGTCTGGCGCGAGGGCGAGCAGGCGTTTTTCGATTGGACCGGCACCGCGGCCCAGGCCGAAGGCCCGGTCAACCTGTTTCTCGACGATGCCGCCTTCGCCCACATCGCGGGCAACCTGCTGATCCGGACTTTCGATCCGGAAATCGCCATCAACGACGGGCTGTTGGCGCCGTTTCGGGTCAGCATACCGCCGGGCAGCCTGCTGCGGCCGCACTTTCCCGCACCGCTGGGCAATGGGGCGCAGACCCTGGCCCGTGTCCACGATGTGCTGAACGGCGTGCTCGGCCAGTGCGTTGCGGAGGCCGCAACGGCGGCCGGCTACGGCTCCAGCCCGTTCGTTGCCTTCAGCGGCCGCGACGCACGGGGCCGGGCCGTTCGCTTCGGCGACCGGCTGTTCGGCGGCGGGCCGGCGCGTTCGGGACGGGACGGGCAGGACGGCCGTTCGCTCTCGTCGGGCGCCCGGACCCGGCCGGTCGAGCAGCTTGAGACCGACCATCCGGTTACCGTCGAGAGCGTCAAGGCGATTGCCGACAGCGGCGGCGGCGGCGCGCGGCGCGGCGGTTGCGGCGTCGAGAAGGTCTACCGCTTCCGGGCGGCCGGCGAGGTGAGCTGGCGCGACGAGCGCGAACATTCGCAACCCTGGGGCCGCAACGGCGGCGAAGCGGGAGCGTCATCCACCAGGATCGTCGTCCGGACCGACGGCGCCCGCGAACAGCCGGGATCGAAGGTCGACCGCCTGAAGGTGGCGGCCGGCGACCGGCTGATATTCCGTACGGCCGGCGGCGGCGGATGGGGCAACCCGCTGGACCGGGAGCCGGAACGGGTTCAAGAAGATGTCCGCCGCGGCCTGGTCTCGACGGCGGCGGCCAAGGATCGGTATGGTGTCGTCGTTACGGGCATTGCAACGGCCTGCGCGGTGGACGAGAAAGCGACGCAGGACACGCGCGCCTTGCTCGGCCGGTCCCGCGGCAGGGGCGCCCGGTGACTTAGGGCGCCATCGGAATGACCGGCCGCTACCGGCCGGAGACGGATAAAACAGAGCGGCTTTCGGGCTGCCGCAGAAGGATGCGCGACGCAGAGGGGCGGAAGCATGGTTGAGAACATCATCGTCGGCATTGTGCTGGCGATCATCGTCATCGCGATCATCTACATCCTGTCGATCTGGGTGTATAAGCGCGCGCCGTCGAACATGGGCTTCATCCGCACCGGCTTTCTCGGCACCAAGGTGTGCCTGGGGCGCGGCGCGATCGTCCTGCCGGTCTTCCACGAGGTGACCTGGGTCTCGATGGAGACGATCAAGCTGATCGTCAGCCGCTCGCGGGACCAGGCAGTCCTGACCCACGACAATGTCCGCGTCGACGTTGCGGCGGAGCTCTACACCCATGTCGGCCGGAGCGAGCAGGAACTGCTGACCGCCGGCCGCAGCCTGGGCGAAAAGACCTTCGATCCGGAGAAGGTGCGCAGCCTGCTCGAAGCCAAGGTGGTCGGCGCCCTGCGCAGCTATGCCGCGACCAAGTCGCTGCAGGAGCTGCACGAAAACCGCGAGGCGATGGCCGAAGCGATCAAGGCCAACGTGACCGAGAGTTTCAGCGCCAACGGCCTGACCCTGGAAGAAGTCACCGTCGTCTCCCTGGAACAGACCGGCAAGGAGCATTTCAAGGCCGACAACGTGTTCGACGCCGAAGGCCTGAAGATCATTACCGAAATCACCAGCGACGCGCGGCGCAAGGTCCACGACACGGAAAAACGCACCACCGTCGCGATCCGCCAGAAGGATCTGGATACGCAGCTCGAACTGCTGGAAATCGAGCGCCAGGAAGCGACCGCCCGGGCCAACCAGGACAAGGCGATTTCCAACGAAGAAGCGCTCCAGATGCGCGAGAAGCAGGTCTTCATCCTGAACCAGCGCAAGGCGGTGGAAGAGCAGGAGATCGAGAACGAGGTCGAGCTCGAACAGATGCGCACCGAGCGCGAACTGGCGATCACCGAGGAGGCCCAGAAGCGCGAGGCGTCGGAGATCCAGAAGGCCCTGAGGCTGGAGCAGGAACGCCGCGACAAGGAAATCGCCATCATCGCCAAGGCCAAGGAAGAGGAACTGGCCGAAATCGACCGGGCCCTGGCGCGCGAGAAGGCCGAGAAGGACAAGCAGATCGACCTGATCCAGAAGGAAGTCCAGCGCCAGAAGGCCGATATTTCCCAGGCCACCGCCATCTCTGCCGAGGAGGAAGCCGCCCGGATCGAGCGCCACAAGGCCGCCGAAAAAGCCGCGATCGAGACCCGCAAGCTAAGTCTGGCGACCAGGCTGAACCTGCTGGACCTGGACAAGCAGGAGGCTTTCGCGGCGGCCAACCAGGAGCGCGAAGTCTCCAACGAAAAGGCCAAGGCGATGAGCGAGACCCAGCGCTTCGTCATCGAGCAACGCTGGACCGTGCAGCAGGAGGAACTCGAAAAGGAGCGCGCCCTGGAAGCGGCGCGGATCGAGAAGGAAGCGGCAATCATCGACGAGAGCACGAAGCGGGAAGCCGCCGAGATCAAGCGCCAGCTCGCCATCGAGCTCGAGGAACGGGAGCGCGAGATTGCCCTGATCGGCAAGGAGCAGGAACGCGAGGTCGTCGATATCCGGCGCTATCTGACGCGCGAAAAGGAAGAGCGGGACCGGGAAATCGCGCTGGAGGAAAAGACACGGGAACTGGAAGCCGCAGAAGCGAGCCGACTCGCCACGACTGCCGACAAGATCCGCGCGTCGCACGCCGCCGAGGCCGCCGGCCATCTCGCCAATGCGGAGACGGAGAAGGAAATCCGGCGCATCGAGGCCGAGAAACAGGCCGAGGCCGAACGCGTCGCCGAGGAGGCCAAGGCGCAGATCGCCAGCATGCACATGGTGACCCAGTCCGAGGCGCGCCAGCAGGCGGCTGAAAGAGAGGCTGCGGCGACGCTAACGCGGGCAAACGCCAGCAGCGAGGCCCAGAAGATAACGGCCGAAGGCGTCGAGCGCGAAGCCGGCGCCCGGGGCCGGGCCGAAATGGAAGTGGAAGCGCTGCGCGTCCAGCGGGTCGAGGAGAAGCTGAGGGCCGAGGCCGCCGGCATGGAAGCCAAGGCCGACGCGCTGAAGAAATACAACGAAGCCGCGATGTTCCTGGAGCTGTCGAAGCTGTTCATCGAGGCCGAGCGCGACGTCCATATCGACCAGGCCAAGGCCATGGGCAACGCCCTGGAAGGCGCGCATATCCGCATGTATGGCGGCAGCAATGACGGCACGATGGACACCATCCGCGGCCTGTTCAACTCCGGCTTCGGCCTGGGCGAGGCGATGGAGGGCCTGGCCCATTCCATGCCCGACGGCCTGCGCGAGCGCTTCAACGCCAACGGGCTGCGCGGCCTGTTCGGCCGGCCGGCGGACAGCGGCCTGCTGTTGCAGACCCACGGGCAGCTCAAGGTGCTGGTCGACCGCGAACTCGGCAGCCGGGACGCCCGGCAGGCGCCGCTCGGCGAGGCGATCGCGAAACTCGAGGAAGCCGCGGGCAACGACCCGGCGCATCAGCGCGCCGTCGGCATGCTCAGACAGATGGCGGCCCAGGGCGATTTCGCCAACGTGCCGTTCGACACGATCTGGTCATTGCTGAGCGCGCTGACCGAAAAGACGGACTGACCGGGCGGCCGGATCGGCCGGAAGGCTCGCCGGCGATACCCGAACGGCCGGAGGGCAGGACAGCCCATGAGCGAACTCGACGTCGTCCTGGAAGGCGTCAACAAGACTTTTACGGGCGGCGTTCGTGCGGTGATCGATTTCAACGCCGAAATCCGGCACGGCGAGTTCGTTGCGCTGCTGGGCCCGAGCGGCTGCGGCAAGACGACGACGCTGCGCATGATCGGCGGCCTCGAAGAAGTCACCAGCGGCAAGATCTGGCTCGCCGGCATCGATGTGACAGACCTGCCGCCGTCCCAGCGCAACACGTCCATGATGTTCCAGAGCTTCGCGCTGTTCCCGCACCGCAACGTGCACCAGAATGTCGAGTTCAGCCTCAAGATGCAGGGCGTGCCCAGGGAAGAGCGGACGCGCCGGACCCGCGACATGGTGGACATGGTCGGCCTCGGGCCGCTCGCCGACCGCAGGCCGCACGATCTCTCCGGCGGCCAGCAGCAGCGCGTGGCGCTGGCCCGGGCGCTGATCAGCGAGCCGACGGTGCTTCTGCTCGACGAGCCGCTCGGCGCGCTGGACTACAACCTGCGCCATTCGATGATCATCGAGCTGAAGAAAATCCAGCGCGAGACCGGCATCACCTTCATCATGGTGACCCATTCCCAGGAGGAAGCCATGTCGATGGCCGACAAGGTCATCGTGATGAGCGATGCGCTGATCCAGCAGACCGGCACCTCGCGGGAAATCTACGAAGCGCCGCGCACCAGCTTCGTCGCTTCCTTCATCGGCAACAACAACCTGTTCCAGGGCACCGTCCGGTCGCGCTCCGGCTCCATCGTCCTGGTCGAGGCCTACGGCAAGATGTTCTACGTCCGGGTGCCGGAGTATATCGCCGCCGTCCATGTCGACCGCGAGGCCCATTTCTCGGTGCGCGCCGACCTGATGCACACCGGCGAGCATCCGGACATGGCGAACCGAGTCGAGGGCACCTACGTCACGACCGAGTTCAAGGGGTCGCTGGAGACCGACGTGTTCGAGATCGCGCCGGAGGCGTATATATCGGTCGAGCAGCACCGCGGCGTCGCCGACCGGATGTACGACCCCGGCGAGCGCGAAACCGTGTGCTGGCCCGCCGACGCCGGCGTCCTGCTGGAACAGACGCCGTAGGGGCGGGGGAAAAGGGCGCGCCTCCCTTGCCGTCATATCGACCGGAGCAGGCCACAGGCCTGCGACGTGAAGATATCTTTCACGCGCGGCGCCAGGTCTGAAGCGCCGTGCCGGAAAGATTTCCCCGCTCGCTTGCGCTCGGTCGAAATGACGGTGGAGGCGGCGGCATTGCCACTCCGGTCGAAATGACGGATGGAGTTCGACGCGGCCGGTGTCCTCACACACCCGCGCCGCGTCGCTGTCGAACGGCAGTATCCGGCCGGGCCGGATCGGCGGTAGCCCGATCCTGCGGAGGCGGGTTTGGGAACGCATACGCCGCCTAAGCTTCCTTGAGGCTTTCCAGGGACGAACCATGACCGTGTCTTCCGATTTGCCGCGCACCCTCTTTTCGCCGGACCACGAAATGTTCCGCGACTCGGTACGGTCGTTTCTGGAAGCCGAGGTCGTCCCGCATTACGCGGACTGGGAAGAGGCGGGATTTACGCCGCGGGACATCTGGCGGCGCGCCGGCGAGATGGGTCTGCTCGGCACCGGCATACCCGAGGAATTTGGCGGCTCCGGCGGCGATTTCCTCTGGGATGCCATCGTCATAGAGGAACTGGGCCGATACGGCCTTGCAGCGCCGGCCTGGGATATGCACGGGCACATCATCGCGCCGATGATCGCCGCGCACGGCACCGGGGAGCAGAAGCGCAGAATCCTGCCGGCCATGGCGGCCGGCGAATCGATCTTCTGCATCGGCCTGACCGAGCCCGGCGGGGGCAGCGACCTGGCTGCGCTGCGGACCCGCGCGACGCCGTCCGGCAACGGTTTCCTCGTGAACGGCTCGAAGACCTTCATTACGAACGGACACATCGCCGATTACATCCTTCTGGCGGCGAACCGGCATCCGGATCGCGGCGCGAAGGGCATATCCCTGTTCATCGTGCCGCTCGATTCGGACGGCGTTACCCGCGGCAGAAACCTGAAAAAGATCGGCAACAAGGCGCAGGATACCGCCGAACTCTTCTTCGACGACGTTCAACTGCCGGGATCGGCGCTGCTCGGCGATTCGGAGCAGGGCTGGAGCCAGCTGATGCATGGCCTGGCCCGCGAACGGATGGTCGTTGCCGTGCGTTCCATGGCGATCGCCGAGGCCGCCCTCGAGCAGACCGTCGCCTACACCAAGGATCGAAAAGCCTTCGGCCAGCGTATCTTCGATTTTCAGAACACCCAGTTCAAGCTGGCGGAACTGGCGACGGCCTGCACGGCCATGCGCCCTTTCGTCGACCAGTCGATCCGGTTGCTGGCCCGGGACGAACTGAGCGCCGAGCGCGCCGCAATGGCAAAGCTCGCGCTGACGGAGCTTGCCGACCGGGTGCTCGACGAATGCCTGCAACTCCACGGCGGACACGGCTACATGTGGGAGACTCCGATCGCCCGGGCCTGGGCCGACGCCCGCATCCACCGGATCTATGCCGGCACCAACGAAATCATGAAATACATCATCGGGCGATCGCTGTAGCGGCGCCGGCAATCGCTCCGGCCCGGCATGCCCCGCCTCATCTCGAGCGGCGGTAGAGGATGGTGTAGACGACGATGAACAGCCCGATCAGGCAGAGGGAAAACAGCGTTGAGGCGGTGCCGAGCGCGAACAGGGTCGGGCGGATGCGCTGGGTCATCGAGGCGTTGATGTCGAGCGGCAGGGTATTGTACTCGCCGGACAGCAGCGTCGTGCGCGCGAACTCGTCGTAGGAGAGCGTAAAGCCGAACAGGCCGGCCGCCACGATGCCGGGCAGGATCAGCGGCAGGGTGATCTCGCGGAACACCGTCCATTCGCCGGCGCCCATATCCCGGGCGGCCTCCTCCAGACGGCTGTCGAAGCGGTTGAACACCGCCATCATCACGAGGAACCCGAACGGCAGCGTCCAGACGACATGGACGCCGAGGCCCGACGACCACCAGGCCGGAGGAATGCCGATCTGGCGCATCAGGGTGGCTAGGCCGAGGCTGAGCAGCACGCCCGGCACCATCAGGCCCAGCATGACCGTGTAGAACAGCAGGTTGGAACCGCGGAATTTCTGCCGGAAGGCCATCGCCAGCATGGTCGAAAACAGCGCCGTTATGACCATCACGACCAGCGCCAGGATCAGCGAACGGGCGAGCGCGCCCTGCAGGTCGCCGATCGACGACGGCTCCAGCAGCTTCTCCCACCAATAGGTGCTGAAGCCGCGCATCGGGAAGCTCGTGCCGCCGCGCCGGCCCTGGAAGGACAGGGCGAACATCGCGATCATCGGCCCGAAAATGAAGACGATGAACAGGACGTAATAGATGCTGAAGCCGGTCTTCACGGCCAGCGCCCGGGTTCGCCGCGGCGTCCAGCGCGCCATCGCCTACAGCTCCTTCCGGATGTCGACGACGCGCAGGATGAAGAACACGCCGATCATCATCGCCAGCATCAGCATGATCGCGTTCACTGCCGCGAACGGATAGTTCGCGGTCGCGTAATAGTTCAGGATCACGGTGCCGGTGGTCGAGGTCTTGCCGCCATAAACCACGACGGCGGTGGCAAACTCGCCCATCAGCATGACGAACAGGAAGATCATGCCGATCGCCACGCCCGGAAGGGAAAGCGGCAGGATGATTTCGCGGAACACCTGAAAGTTGCTGGCACCCATGTCGCGGGCCGCTTCCAGGATGTCCTTGTTGATCTTGGCGAGCGAAAAGAAGATCGGCCCGACGCACAGCACGACATAGAGCTGCGCCAGCGCCATCGTGTAGCCGAACTCCGAATACAGGAAGAAGGAGCTTGGCTTGTCGATGACGCCGAGATTCATCAGCATCTTGTTGAACAGGCCGCGCCGGCCGAGCATCGGCAGCCAGGCCACGGCGCGGATCAGGTAACTGGTCCAGAACGGCACCATCGCGACCAGGAACAGGGCCAGCTGCCATTTGAAGTTCTTCACCTGCATCGCCAGGAAAAACGCGATCGGGTAGCCGATGATCAGGCAGACGACCATCACGGTGACGGTGAAACGGAAGGTCGTCCACAGGGTGGTGATGAAAATGCTGAGCTTAAGGAAATTGCGGTGTTCGGGATCGAAAAACCCATCCTGCCGGAAGAAATTGCCGAAATTGATGAACGTGAAGTCCGGCGTCATGCCGCCCCTGACCGGCGTCCAGAAGCTGAACACGACGATGCCGGCAAGCGGGACGACCAGGAAGACGATCAGCCAGATCGACGCTGGCGCGACAAGCCAGCCCGGGTGGATGGTCTGGTCGCGTTTGCCTTTCTTGAGGCGAACGACGTCCTGCGGCGGTGGCGCGGGCTGGTCGCCGATCAAGCCGCCATGATGCCGTTTTGCGTGCGGTGGCGCAGTCTGGAGCATGTCGGCGTCACGCGGCGCCGGCCGAAGCGGCCGGGCGGACGGGAAAAGAAGGAGCGGGACAGCGCCGCAAGGGCGGGAACCGGTCCCGCCCCTGCCTTGCCGTTTCTATCATGAAGACCGGAGTGCTTGAGCCCGTCAGGCGCTCAGGAATTCCGTCCAGCCTTTGACGAGGTAGTCGTTTTCCTTCATGAGCGAGTTCCAGACGGCGATATTCTTGAAGCGCGCCTCGTAGGAACCGCCGTCGCGAATCTCGCCCTTCTTGACGATCGGCGTGCCGAACGGATCGGTCAGTTCCTTGGCGGCCGGCTTGCCGAGATACCAGAAGTCCCATTCCTCCTTCGAGAGATGGTTCTTCGAACTGTCCGGCGCCGACATATAATAGCCTTGGCGGGCCACGAAGGCGCCGGCCCAACCGTCGAGCCACCAGTTGAGATACTCGTAGGCGGCGTCCAGCTTCTTGCCGGTGACCCTGGCGGAGATGGCGCAGCCGCCGTGCCAGCCACGCATGCCTTCCTTCGGCGATGCGTAGATGCAGGGCACGCCTTCGGCCTTCACGGCGGTGACCGCCGGTGACCACATGCTCTGGATCGCGACTTCGCCGCTCACCATCAGGTTCACCGACTGGCCGAAGGTTTCCCAGAAGGCGCGGAAGTGGCCTTCCTTTTTCTTTTTGATCAGGAAGGCGATCAGCTTGTCGATCTCGGGCCTGGTCATGTCGCCCTTGTTGCCGAACTTCATCAGGCCCATCGCCTCGACGCCCATGGCGGCGTCCATCGTGCCGATCTGCGGCGCGTTCACCAGCGCGACCTTGCCCTTGAAGTCGGGGCTGAACAATTCGGCCCAGCTCTCGATCTTGCGCCCGGTCTCCTCCGGGTTGTAGCCGATCGAATCGGCGTTGTGCCAACCCGGCAGCATGGAAATGTAGCGCGACGGCCCCTTGGTCGGGGCGCCGTTCTTGTCGACCCAGAGGTGGCGGAACGGCGCATCGCCGTCGCCCAGGCTCGAACCCGGTGTCAGGCGGCCGGTCTTCGTCAGGTTGCTGACTTTGTCCCAGTCCTTGATGCGCTTGGTGTCGATGGCCTGGAAGACTTTCGCCGGGACCAGCACGTCCATATCGTTGAAGTAGCCTTCGGCGACCTCATACTGGTCGTTCTGGTTCAGCATCTTGCCGACCATGGCGCCGTAGCCCAGCGCCTGGCCGCGGATCTTGTCGCCGGTGTCTTTCGACGCCCGGCTCTGGATCTGGTTGATGATGCTGACGCCAAGGCCGATGGTCCGGATCGTTTCCGCGCCATAGACGATGGCCGGCGCGCCGGCCATCGTTCCGGCCGCGGCGGCGCCGGCGGTGGTAAGCACGAAGCGGCGGCGCGACAGCCCCGTCTTCATCTCGTGCAGTGTCGGTTTCGTCGGCATGGTCATTCTTTCTTTCCTCCCATACTCGGTCCAATAAAAGGCGCTTCGCCCCGCCGGCGCACCCACCCGGCGGCGGGACGGCAACGCGGAACGGCACAACTTGTCACACCATACAAGCCAACAGGAAATCCGCAAACCGAAAAGCCGCGCAGCCCGAACACTCCAGCGGAGGCGGCTCAGGCGCGCTCGGTGTGGAAGCGGACCAGCTTGAGCAGCCAGAAGATGATCGAGAACACGCCGGTCAGCACGATCAGGGCCAGGACGGCGGCGATCCGCTTGCCGAGGTCCGGCCCGAGTACGACCGGCTCGCGGACCAGATAGACGATCAGGGTCTGGACCGACTGTAGCGTGGCGCCGGCGCCGATCAGGATGGCGATGAAGGTCGAGCCGCGCAGCGAACTCAGCACCATGTTCTCCATGCTGCGCTGTTCGACGATATGCAGCCGGTAGGCCCGCCAATGATAGCCGCAGAAGCCGACGATGCCGGTGAGCAACGCGGCCCAGAACACGACGTTGTCGAAGGTCGTGTCCTCGATGATGAATGTGAACAGCTCTTCGAACGGCTTGTAGAAGAACAGGAAAATCAGGACGACGATGTAGACGAGGAATCCGACGAGCGTCCAGAACCACCCCCAACCGCTCATCGCTCACCCCCGTTGCCGCCGTTCCCGGCCGGCCGGAATGCCTTCCGCGCCGGTTCGTGCTGAATAGCCGAAGACGGAAGGGTTAGGCAAATCGGCAGTGTCGATCCTGCCATCACTGCCCGTCCTCCGCGGGCGGGCGGCGGGCGGCCCAACCGCTTGCGACTTCGAAGCAGGCCGCGATTTCGAGCAGCGCCTCGTCGCGGTTCCAGTCGCCGATCAATTGCAGACCGGCCGGCAGTCCCTTCTTCGTCAGGCCGGTCGGAACCGAAATTGCCGGCTGTCCGGTAAAGGATGCCAGGCGGGCCAGGCGGCCGAGCACTGCGGCGCCATCGACCGGCGCGCCGTTCAGTTCGCCCTGGCCGTCTTCTGCGTCGGCTGCCGGGATCGGCACGGTCGGCAGGGCGAGTGCGTCGAACCGGCGCAAAGGGTCGGAAATCTGCGCCTGGACGGATTGCCGAACCGCCAGCGCCTTTTCGATGTCCGCCGCCGAAATGTCCCGGCCGATGAGCACGCGGTCGCGCACGCTGGGCGCAAGCTTGCTGTCCGGCGCCTCGGCGCGTTCGCCGTGGATGGCATAGGTCCGGCCCAGCGCGATCGTGTTCCACGCCGCCGTCGCCTCGGCGGCAAACGGCAGGTCAAGTATCTCCGTCTCTGCGCCGAGATCGTCGAGAATCCCGATTGCGGCGCGGGTCAGCCGGTCGATATCGGAGTCCACGCCTTCATCGAACAGGCATTCGAGGACGCCGATCCGGATCCCGTCCAGCGACGGCCTCGCCCGATGCCCGGCAAACCCGCCTCCCGGATCGAGCGCTTGCATCATCAGCGCGGCGTCGCCGACCGACCGGGTCATCGGCCCGCCTGTGTCGAACTCGGCAGCCAGCGGATAGATGCCCTGCTGGCTGACGCGCAAATGGGTCGGCTTCAGCCCGACGATGCCGCACAGCGCCGCCGGGATGCGCACCGAGCCGCCGGTGTCCGTCCCCATGGCGCCGGCGACCAGGCCGGCCGCGACGGCACAGCCCGATCCGCTGCTCGAGCCGCCGCATACCCTGGTCCGGTCCCACGGGTTGCGCGCCGTGCCGAAATGCGGGTTGATCCCGGTCGGGCCGAAGGCGAACTCGTGCAGGTTGGCCAGGCCGACGACAATGCCGCCCGCCGCGCGCAATGCCGCGACGGATTCGGCGTCGGCGCGGCCCGGGCCTTCGTCGATCAGGCGCGAGCCGCAGGTCCGCACCATGCCGCGGACGGCAAACAGGTCCTTGATCCCCAGCGGCACGCCGTGCAGCGGGCCGAGTTCGCCGCCGGCCATGACCGCGGCCTCCGCCGCACGGGCCTCTGCCAGCGCCTGCTCCGGATAGACCGAAATAAAGGCCCGCAATCCGGCGTTCAGGCGCTCGATCCGGTCGAGACAGGCCTGCATGGCTTCGACCGGCGAGATCTGCCGCTCGCGGATCTTTTCCGCCAGTTCGGCAATCGACATCCAGGCCAGATCGGTCATTGCGCCATTTATCCTTCGGCAGCCGGGACCGCCGAGATCAGCGTAATCCCGACGAGGACAACATAGAGTGCGTCCTTGATCGCCGGGACGGCCTGTTTCTCGCGGTCGCTCGACGCGATGACGGCGATCAGTTCCAGGACGAAAAAGATGACGCCGAGGAAGAACAGCGGCCAGATTGTGCTCCACCAGTCCGCATCCTTGGCGGCCGGCACGCCCTGCACGGCGCGCCAGATCAGGAGCAGGATCGGCAGCAGCATCAGGTAGAGGTAGGCGGCGAGAAAGCGGATGCGCGCCAGTCGTCGGTCCAGCAGCCAGAAGACCAGCAGGAACGCCGCCAGATGGAGAATGTCCCAGATCAGCGCCTCGTATTTTGCGCCTGCATTCGAGTCCAGCAGGTTCAGGAAACCGAGGATCAGGAAAAAGACCAGCAGATCGCACAGCAGCCATTCGCGGAAGGATTCGCCGCCATTCTTGGCGCTCCAGGTCCGGCTCGCCTTGTCGAACAGCATGACGAGAGCGACCGCCAGCGTCGCCGGATACAGCAGGTAGAGCATCAGCGCGTATTGCTGTTCCGGTTTCAGATAGATCCAGCACAGCAGCAGGACTGCCGCGATCGGAAGCAGCAGCCCAAACAGCCGCGCCGCCGACGGTGTCTCGACCGTTGCGGGGGCGGCTTGCGCCACCGAGTCTTCGTTATCGTCGGCGGGCGGCGCGGCCAGTCTGGGATTGGCCCGGATGACCAGTGTTGCCAGAAAGACCAGGATCGCGCCGGCGGCGACCGCCAGCATGATGATGAAGAAGGTTCGCGCATCGGCATCGCTGCGCCAGCGCCCCCCGCCCGCGGTTCCTTCGGCCCCGTCGAGCGGCGGAAACTGCCACAGGACGATCAGCGCGACCACGATCAGCAACACGACCGCCAGCAGGATCTGCGGCCAGCGGATGTTGATCTGCCGCGCACCGGCGGACGTCGTCATGCGGACACGGCCGGCGAAAAACAGCACCACGAAGGCCAGCACGCCGACGACGGCGATGCCGATCATGATTTCGAGAAAGGCGGCTGACCTGGCGTCCATCGATAATCCGGGTCGGAAGAGCGGCCGGCCATCCGGTCCGCCGGCGGGACGTTAGCCTGTTCGGCAGCGAATGCCAAACCGGATAGGTCGGGATCGGATCGGGCGTTCAACGGTTTGGACTCAGGCCCCGGAATCTGTTTTGCTGTCGGCCATGACTGACAATTCGACGGAAACCTACATTGAACGGACCTATGGCGCGGCCGGGATCGGCTACGGCGACCGGCCGGGCATAATCGTCGTCGATTTCCAGACCGCCTTTACCGAAGCACAGTATGCGCTGGGCGGCGCGCCGCTGATCGAACGCGCGGTCGGCAACACGGCGCGGCTGCTGGAGGTGGCGCGCCGGGCGGATGTGCCAGTCGCCTCCTGTTATACCGCCTATTCGAAGACGGGCCGGGACCGTCCATACTGGAAAGTGCAGGCCGTGATCGAAGACCTGGTGCACGGCCATCCCGCGACGCAGCTCGATCCGCGGATCCACGATCCCGGCTACGATGTCGCCTTCTGCAAATCCGGCGCGTCGATCTTCTTCCAGACGCCGCTGGTTTCCTTCTTCTCCAAAGAACAGGTCGATACCGTGATCGTCACCGGCTGCGTGACAAGCGGCTGCGTGCGCGCCTCGGCGGTCGACAGTTTCCAGTGGGGCTACCGCACCGTCGTCCCGGAGGATTGCGTCGGCGATCATCACGAGGGGCCGCACCGCGATAATCTCCGCGATATCGGCCGGCGCTATTGTGATATTACGGCCGCTGACGCGGTCATCGACTGGCTGGAAGACTGGCGCGGCCGCAACCGCCACTAGCCGACGAAATACGAGAGACGCCCGATGAGCAGTTCAGATAGCGATCTGACCAGTTGGTTCGACAGCAAACTGGCCGATCTGCACGACCAGATCGAAAAACTGGGCAACGGCGATGCCGCCGCCCGCGCCCCTGAACCCGCCCGGCCTGCGACGCCGTCCGCTCCGGGCACTCCGCCATCGGCGCCCACGCCTGCCGCCCGCACGAACGGCGGCATGGAAGCGCGTGCGCCTGCGGCGCCGGCCCGCGAGCCGGTTCCGGAGACCGCCCGCGATACGGGCCGGGGCAACGGCGACGCGGCTGCGATCGAACCGCGCGAGGCCCGCTCGCTTTCCGACAGCGCCGTTGCGGCCCGGCGGCCGGCCCCGATGGCGCGGCCGCGCCGGCGCGTAACTACCGGCGGCGGCTACCGGCTCGGCGTCGATGTCGGCGGCACCTTTACCGACCTGCTGCTGATCGAAGAGGAAACCGGGCACGCCTGGACCGCCAAGGTGCCGTCGACGCCGCAGGATTCGGCGCAGGGCGTGCTGCACGGCATCGAGCGGATCTGCGGTTATGCCGGGATCGAGCCGACCGATATCGGCGCGGTAATGCACGGCACGACGGTCGCCACCAACACGATCCTGACCCACAGCGGCGCCCGGGTCGGCCTGGTGACGACCAAGGGCTACAAGCAGACCCTCCAGATCGCGCGCTCCTATGTGCCGGGCGGCCTCGGCGGCTGGGTGATCTTCAACAAGGCCGATCCGCTGGCGCCGCTCGAGCTGACGGTCGAGGCCGACGAACGGGTCGGCGCGAAGGGCGAGATCGTCGAGCCGCTGAACGAGGATGCGCTCAGGCGCGAATTGCAGAAACTGGCCGGCGAGGGCATCGAGGCGCTGACCGTTTCGCTGATGAACGCCTATGCCAGCGGCGTCCACGAACAGCGCGTCCGGCGCATCGCCGAAGAGATCCTGCCCGGCGTGCCGATTTCGCTTTCTTCCGAAGTCGTGCCGGAAATGTACGAATACGAGCGGACCGAGACGACGGTCGTGAACTCCTACATCCGCCCGGTCGTCTCCCGCTATATCAAGAGTCTCAACGCCGAACTCGACCGGCGCATGAACGGCGTGCAACTGCACATCCTGCGCTCCGATGGCGGCCTGGCGAGCGCGGACGCCGCCAAAGCGACCCCGGTCAACTTGCTGATGAGCGGCCCGGCCGGCGGCGTTTCCGGCGCCATCTGGATGGCCCGGCAGGCCGGCTACGACAATCTGCTGACCTTCGACATGGGCGGCACCTCGACCGATGTGGCGCTGATCCAGAAGGGCGTCGCCCAGACACGGCGCGAAACCCGGGTCGGCGACGTGACGGTGCGGGCATCCTCCGTCGATGTCCGTACGGTCGGCGCCGGCGGCGGCTCCATCGCCTATGTGCCGGAACTCACGAAGGCGTTGCGCGTCGGCCCGCAGAGCGCCGGGGCCGAGCCGGGGCCTGCCGCCTACGGCCGGGGCGGCGACGAGCCGACCGTGACCGACGCCAATGTCGTGCTCGGTTATCTGCCGTCCGGCGCGCGGCTCGGCGGCGAAATGCAGCTCGATTACCGGGCCGCCGAGGCAGCGGTCGGCAAGGTCGCCAAGGCGATGGACCTGCCGCTCAAGGCCGCGGCCGAAGGCATCGTCAACATTGTCAACGAGAACATGTTCGGCGCCCTGCGGCTGGTCTCGGTCGAGCAGGGCTTCGACCCGCGCGATTTTGCCCTGATCGGGTTCGGCGGCGCCGGCCCGCTGCACGCCAATGCGCTCAGCCGGCTGATGAATTCCTGGCCGGTCATTATCCCGCCGGGGCCGGGCGTGCTGTGCGCCTATGGCGATGCGACCACGCGGGTGCGCGACGAGGCCTCCCGCACCTTCGTGCGCCGCTTCGACGAGACGACGGACGCCGAGGTTGCCGAGGCTCTGGAGGCGCTGGCCCGGCAGGCAGCCGAGGCGCTCAATGCCGAGGGCGTGCCGCGCAACGAGCAGACGACGCTGTACCAGATCGACCTGCGCTACCACGGCCAGGGCATGCAGCTCACCGTCGATGTCACCCCGGAGGAATTCGCCCAGGGCGGCCTGCGCGACGTGGCGAGCCGCTTCGACGAGCTGCACGAGCAGCTCTTCACCTTCCGGCTCGACACGATGCACGAATCGTACAATCTGCGCGCCCTGGTGCAGGGCAGGGAGAGCGCGGCGAGCGCCCAGGAACTGCCCCAGGGCACCGGCGACCCGTCCGGCGCCGTCCGCGAGCAGACCCAGGTCTATATCGAGGGCCGCGAGCACCCGGCGCAAATCTACGACCGCGCCCTGCTCAAGGCCGGCGACCGCATCGCCGGGCCGGCCATCGTCACCGAGATGGATTCGACCACCCTGATCCTGAACGGCCACACCGGCGCCGTGGACGAGGTCGGCAACATCCTGATCCGCCCGATGAACGGCCGATAGGGAGGAGATCAGCCATGCCAGCCCGTCTTATCCAGACCAACACCGCCCCGTTCAAGAAGGTCGATGTCGATCCCGTCACCCTCGACATCATCGAGAACGCCATGCGCAACGCGCGCACGGAGATGGACGCCGTGCTGTTCCGCACCGCCATGTCGCCCGGCATCCGAGAGCAGCACGACGCCTTCCCGATGATCGCCAACGCCGACGGCAAGATGGTCGTCGGCCAGTTCGGCTCCTTCTTCTGGGGTTTCCAGCAGGGTTACGACGGCGAGATCGAGGAAGGCGACGTCTTCCTGACCAACGATCCCTATTCCTGCAACGGCGCGATCAGCCATCTCAACGACTGGCTGACCATGATGCCGATCTACATCGACGGCCGGATCGTCGCCTGGGCCGCCATGTTCGGCCACATGACGGATATCGGCGGCAAGGTGCCGGGCAGCCTGCCGACCGATGCGGCGCAGATCTTCGAGGAAGGCATCCAGATCCCGCCGGTCAAGATCTATCGCAACGGCAAGCTGAACGAGGAGATCCTCGAACTCATCCTGCGCAACTGCCGCCTGCCGCACTGGAACCGCTCGGACTTCAACGCCGTCGTCGCCGCCCTGCGCCTCGCCGAGCGCCGCGTGCACGAAATGGCCGAGCGCTTCGGCGTCGACGAGCTGGCCGCGGCGATGGACGAGATGCTCGACCGCAACAAGCGGGCGATGAGCGCGATCCTCAAGATGGTGATCCCGGAATCGCGCCAGTATTTCGAGGACTTCATCGATGACGACGGCCTCGGCATGGGGCCGTACAAGATCGCCTGCACCATGTGGCGCGAGGGCGAGAAGGTGTTCTTCGATTTCGAGGGCACCGATCCCCAGTCGATCAGTTCGGTGAACTTTCTCCTCAACGAGGAGATGTTCAAGATGTTCCTCGGCTCCTTCTTCATCAACATTTTCGATCCGCAGATCCTGTTCAACGACGGTTTCTACGACTTGGTCGACGTGCGGATTCCGCGTGGCACCATCCTGAAGCCGATCCGCCCGGCCGCGCTCAGTTCGCGCACCCACATGCTGGCGCGCATCTTCGACATCATGAGCGGCCTGCTCGGCCAGGGTTCGCCGGACGCCCTGTGCGCCGCCGGCTTCTCCGACAGCCCGCACTTCATGTATTCGGGCTACGACAAGAGCGGCGAGTGGTACCAGCTCTACCAGATCGGCTTCGGCGGCGTGCCGGGCCGGCCGGCGGGCGACGGGCCGGACGGCCATTCCCTGTGGCCGTCCTTCACCAACGTGCCGAACGAGTTCCTCGAGGCCTATTTCCCGCTGCGCATCGTGAAATACGAGACCATCGCCGACAGCGGCGGGCCCGGCCTGCACCGGGGCGGCAACGGCCTCTCCATGGGCTACCAGTTCCTCGAGACGGGCGAAATCTCGATCCATGACGATCGCTGGCTGACCCATCCCTGGGGCGTCAGCGGCGGCCTGCCCGGCCAGCGCAGCGACAAGCTGATGGTGCGCGCCGACGGTTCCGAACAATGGATGGAATCAAAGTGCGACCGCGTCCATGTCGAGCCCGGCGACACGCTCTACTTCAACACCTGGGGCGGCGGCGGCTGGGGCGACCCGCTGGAGCGCGACGCCGAGCAAGTGGCGCTTGACGCGCGGCGCGGCCTGGTCACGCGCGACGGCGCCCGGCGCTACGGCGTGGTGTTGAATGACGACCTGGGCGTGAACGCGCGCGAGACCGAAACCCTGCGCAGCCGCATGGCCGCCGAGCGCGGCGATGTCGCCCTGTTCAACACCGGCGGCACGGTCGAGGAACTCAAGGCCCGCTGCAAGGCCGACACCACCCTCGACCCGCCACGCCAGCCCGTGTTCCAGAAATGGATGCAGGCCCAGCCATTGCAGCAGGCCGCGGAGTAGGGGGCGTTAGCTCGCTCGTGCCGTACCCTCCGCCCGTCATTTCGACCGAAGCCGCCCAACGGGCGGCGAAGTGGAGAAATCTACCCGGCGCTCCGCCGACGCCGACGCGTTGCACGCAGCCGGTGCCCGTCGCCAGCCGGATTTCTCCACTCCACGGCTTCGCCGCTCCGGTCGAAATGACGAGCAAGGGTAGCGAATAGAGCCCCCGCGCTTCCTCAATCGTTCCTGAAATTCACCGAGTTGAGATAGGCCACGCACGCCTCCAGCGGCTCGACGTCGCCGAATTTGGCGTCGATGTCGAACAGGTTCCATTCCGTCGCGCCGGGAATCCGGTCGCCGATGGCCTCGCGCACGGCGATCGGGCGGAAGCCCTCGGCGAGCCCGTCGGTGACCGTGGCGCGCACGCAGGCCGAGGCGGTGACGCCGGTGACCAGGATGGTGTCGACCCCGGCGGCGCGCAGCCAGCCGGCGAGATACGTCCCGTGGAAGGCGCTCGCCCGCTTCTTGATCATCACCTGCTCGCCGTCGATCGGCGCGATCCGGCTATCGATGGCCCAGATGTCCTCGTTCTTCTGGTCGGCGATCTCGATCGGGATCTTCTTGTGCCACAGGCCCATGTCGGTGCGCGGGTCGTCCGGGTCCGGGTTCTGGTAGCAGACCGTGGTGTAGACCACCGGATGGCCGTTCGCGCGGCAGGCGTCGATCAGCTGGCGGGTCGCCGGAATGATCCGGTCGTCGATGCCCTCGCAGGTGAACGGGTATCCCGGCCGGGTCCAGGCGTTGGCGAGGTCGACGTTGATCAGCGCCGGCTTGCGGCCGAAGCCGACGCGGCGCTGGAAACCGCGCTCCCGGTACAGCGCCGTCGCGGCGGCAAAGGCGTCTTCCAGCTTGGTTTGCAGGTCGTCCAGTTCGCGGTCCATCGGTCCCTGTCCTTCAGGAGCGCCGCATCCCGGCATTCGGGTTCGGAAGCGGGCGGCGGCACGGGCGGTTCATTCGGAAAACCGGCCCTCCGCCCCACCGCATCAGGCAAGATCGATAATACGCCAGAGAATGGCGGCGGAGAACGCAAGATTGAAGCCGACCATCCACTGGAGCAGCCGCAAGTCGGCTTTCGTCGCGAGATGTTCCGTAAGCTCCTCTCCGAGCGCGGCGGCCATGGCTTCGGCCTGCTCGTCCGGCAGGCCGGACTGCTTGAGCTTGCGAGCGAAGCGCAGCGTGTCGATCGCGGTTGTGGCCATGGTGTGTCGCTTTGAGGGCCGATCCGGTAATCTGATAGAATCGAACGGCAATGGCAACCGTGCGAAATTGTTTCAAGGTAGGATGCCCTCTAGCCTTTCGCGGCCGTGACGGCCTTCAGGTCGATGTCGAAGCCTTCGAGCAGAATTTCGCAGATCTGGTCGTAGGCGGCGCCGACGCGGATGGTTTCCCAGGAGATCAGGTCGACGATCGAGCTGCCCAGCCCCCGTTTGTTGTGGAACGGCGTCAGGCCGTAGTCGATGGCGATGTCGGCCGCCGCCGTCACCTGCGCCTCGATATCCTCGTAGACGAACTTGCTGCCGGTGCCGGACCGGTTGGCCGAGGAGCCGACGACGGCATAGGCGTTCTCCCGCGCCAGCCGCGCGATCTCGTCGTGCAGCGGGCCGGCGTTGAGCAGCATGTCCATCGTGCCGGCGAGCGTCGCATTCTTCAGCGCGAAGGGCGGCAGGCTGCGGATCACCGGGTGGTTCGCATCGAACGGCGCGACGATGGAGAAGGGCAGGTCGTGGTCGTGGATCACCGCGCTGACGACGTCGCGCGCCCGGTCCGGGATCCGGACGGCCTCGGTGAAGAGCTGCCAGTCGCAGAAGTTGCCGCAGGGCTTGCTGAACGGCCGCTCCTTGGCGCGGTACATGCGCTGGACGGATTCTTCCTCGTGCCCGACGATGGCGTAGCCGACGCTGACCGGAAAGATCGCGACGCCGCCGCTGCCAACGGTCTCGAATATGCGCGCTGCGTCTTCCGCGATGGGCCGGCCTTCGAACACGCTGCTCCCCCCTGCTCCTCAGGCGGCGGCCAGAATAGGACCGCGGCCGATTTGCACAAGGTCTGCGTTCGGGGTTTGCTTTCGGGGTTTGCGTTCGGGGGCTTGCATTCGGGGGCTTGCATTCGGGGACTTGCATTCGGGGCGGCTTCGGGGATTGCTGCGGCATCGGTTCAGGCGAGGGGCGAAGAGAAATGGCGAGACCGGATATCGCCGGCGATGCGCGGCGGGCGTTCGATGTCATCCGGGCCGGCGGCGTCGGCATCCTGCCGATGGATGTCGGCTACACCGCGCTGGGCGGCAGCGCGGCAGCGCTGAAGCGGATCTTCGACGCCAAGCGGCGCGCGCCGTCAAAGCTCAACGCCATGGTGGCGGACAGGGAGATCCACCGGGACATCCACATCGTCGACCGGCGCGGGGCCGAAATCGTCGCCTGCATCACGGAGGACTACGACCTGCCGCTCGGCGCCGTCGCCCCGGCGCGCATGGACCATCCGCTGCTGACGAAGCTGTCCGGCCCGGCCATCGAGGCGAGCCAGAAGGACGGCACCATCGTCATGCTGCTCAACGCCGGGCCGTTCCACCGGGAACTCTGCCGCCTGAGCCGGGAGGAGGGACACCCGCTGTTCGGCTCGTCGGCCAACCTGTCGCTGGCCGGCACCAAGTTCCGGGTCGGGAATATCGAGCCCGAGATCGTGAACATCGCCGACATCGTCGTCGACCACGGCCTGCGCAAATATCACCTCTACAAGGCGTCCTCGACCCTGCTCAACGTGATGACCCTGGAGGTCGTCCGCTTCGGGTCCTGCTACGAGCTGATCGCCGATATCCTCGATCGCCATTTCGGCATCGACCTGCCGCCCCCTCCGGCAGGCTCAGGGCAGGCCCCCGATACGGCGCGCAAGCGCGCCGACTCCGGATGAGGCCCCTCGATACGCCGCCTTGCGGCGGCTACTCGGGATGAGGGTGGAGAGGGTTGTTGTGAGGACAGAAACTCGATTCCAAATTCCCTCATCCCGAGTAGGCCCCGCAGGGGCCGTATCGAGGGGCTGCCCCGGCCGCATCGGCGGTCCCGGGAAATCGAACACGCCTCGGCCCGACAAAGAGGGTCGAACGATGCCGTGCGCATGCTATTGTCGGCGCCTTGAACGCAATCGACGACCGGGAAACCGCCCCATGTCCTCCATCACCCGCACCGCGGCGGAATTCGCCGCCGGCCTGTCCTATGGCGATCTGCCGCCGGAAGTCGCGCGGCGTGCGAAGCTGCTGATCTTCGATACCCTCGGCATCGCCCTGCGCGCACGGTGGGATGCGGAATCGACCGAAAGCCTGATCGCGGCGGTCAATCGCCTCGGCATGACCGGCGATACGGCGACGGCGATCGGCGACCCGGCGCGCTACACCGCGGCCGGCGCGGCGCTGATCAACGGCGCGCTCGCCCATTCGCTCGATTTCGACGACACCCACGCCCGCGGCTCGATCCACGCCAGCGCGCCGATCGTGCCGGCGGCGCTCGCGGCGGCGGAAGAGGCCGGCGTCAGCGGCGCGCGGACCATCGCCGCCATCGTTGCCGGCTACGAGATCCAGATCCGGCTCAGCATGGCCCTCGGCCCGAGCGACCATTACGAGCGCGGCTTCCATCCCACGGCGACCTGCGGCGCGTTCGGTGCGGCGGCGGCGGTCGGTAACGTCATGGGCCTGGATGCCGGGCAGATCGAGAGCGCCTTCGGCATCTGCCTCAGCCAGGCCGCCGGCTCGATGCAGTTCCTCGCCGACGGCGCCTGGACCAAGCGTTCCCATGTCGGCAACGCCGCCATGACCGGCCTGATCGCCGCGACACTGGCGGCCGAAGGCTATCGCGGCCCGGCCCAGGCCTTCGAGGGCAAGGCCGGTTTCCTCGCCAGCCACGCGCCGAACCCGGACCCGGCGAAGGCGGTCGCCGGCCTCGGCGCGGTCTGGGAAACCATGCAGATCGCCGTCAAGCCCTATCCGTCCTGCCGCTACGGCCATGCCGCGATGGATGCGATTATCGGCCTGCGCAAGCAGCACGGTTTGCGGCCGGACGATGTGCAGGAAATCGAGGTCGGCCTGCCGGAGACCGGCTGGAGCATCGTCGCCGATCCGCTCGCCGACAAGCAGGACCCGCAGGGAATCGTCGACGGCCAGTTCTCCATGCCCTTCGTCGCCGCCGCCGCCCTGATCAACGGCGGCCTGGTGTGGGACGATTACGCGCCGCTGCTGGCCGACGACAACGCAAAGGCGCTGTACCGCAAGGTCCGCCCGGTCGTCGATCCGCGCGCCGAGGCGGAGTATCCGGCCAATCTGGCCGCGGCCGTGAAGGTGACGACATCGGCGGGCACGTTCGAGGACTTCGTCGCCGTGCCCAAGGGCGAGCCGGACAATTTCCTCACCGAAGATGAGTTGCGCACCAAGTTCGACGGCCTGGTCGCGCCCTATCTGGAATCGGCAGACCGCGAGGCGTTCGCCGACGGCCTGCTGGCGCTTGAAAAGGCCAACGACGTCTCGGCCGTGCTCCGGCTCTCGGCCCGCCGGCCGGCCCGGGAAACGGCCATCCGCGCCGTGGCCGGGTAAACGGCATGGTCGCGACGATGGTTGAGGTGGCGGCCGGGCGGTTCCGCGAGTCCGCCGGGCGCTACTATGAGGATTTTGCGGTCGGCGACATCTACGAGCACCGCCCGGGCCGGACGATCAGCGAGGCCGACAACACCTGGTTCACGCTGCTGACCATGAACACCCATCCGATCCATTTCGACGCCGAATACGCGAAGCACAGCGAGTTCGGGAAGCTGCTGGTGAACAGCGCGCTCACGCTGTCCATCGTCGCGGGAATGAGCGTCAGCGACCTCAGCCAGAAGGCCATCGCCAACCTGGGCTGGACGGACATTAAACTGACCGCGCCGGTCTTCGTCGGCGAGACGATCTATGCCGAATCCGAGGTGCTGGAAAAGCGCGAATCGCAATCCCGGCCCAACCAGGGGATCGTGACCGCCAGCACCACCGGCACGAAGGCCGACGGCACGGTGTTCATGACCTACCGGCGCTCCATGCTGGTGCCGAAGCGCGGTTTCGGCGTCGACGACAGGGTGGCCTGAGCACCGATGCCTCCGGACGTATCCGTTCCGCATGCCGATGCCGACGGCGACGGCGCCATCCTCGACGCCATCGACCGTTTCGTCGAACGCAGCATCCTGCCGGTCGCCCACGATCTGGAAGCGAAGGACGAATATCCCCACGAAATCGTCGAGGAAATGAAGGAACTCGGCCTGTTCGGCGCCACCATCGCGCCGGACTATGGCGGCCTCGGCCTGTCGGCGGTGACCTATTCTGCGATCGTCGAGCGGATCACGGCGGGCTGGATGTCGATCTCCGGCATTATCAATTCCCATCTCATCATGGCGGCGGCGGTCCAGCGCTTCGGCACCGAACAACAGAAGCAGCGCTTCCTGCCGAAATTCGCGACCGGCGAACTGCGCGGCGGCGTCGCGCTCACCGAGCCGGACTGCGGCACCGACCTCCAGGCCGTGCGCACCCGCGCCGAGCGCGTCGGCAACGCCTACATCGTCAACGGCACCAAGACCTGGATCACCAACAGCGTCGAAGGCGATATCCTCGCCGTACTGGTCAAGACCGACCCGGCGGCCGAGCCGCGCCACAAGGGCATGAGCCTGCTGCTGGTCGAGCAGGGTGAAGGTGTGGCGGCGAGCAAGCTCGGCAAGCTCGGCTATCGCGGCGTCGATACCGGCGAGGTCGTGCTCGACCGGTGCCAGGTGCCGTTCGACAATCTGGTCGGCGGCGAGGAGGGGCGCGGCTTGCAGCAGATCCTCGCCGGCCTGGAACTGGGCAGGATCAACGTGGCCGCGCGCGGCGTCGGCATCGCCCGGGTCTGCCTGGAGAAGGCCGTGGAATACGCCCAGATCCGCAAAACTTTCGGCAAGCCGATCGCCGAGCACCAGGCGATCCAGATCAAGCTCGCCGACATGGCGACGCGGGTCGAGGCGGCGCGGCTGCTGACGGAAGCGGCGGCGCAGGCCTACGACCGCGGCGAACGCTGCGACATGGAAGCCGGCATGGCCAAGCTGTACGCCACCGAGGCGGCGGTCGAGAACAGCCTGGAGGCCATGCGCATCCACGGCGCCTACGGCTATTCCAAGGAATTCGATATCGAGCGCTATTACCGCGACGCGCCGCTGCTGGCGATTGGCGAGGGCACCAACGAGCTGCAGCGCCTGATCATCGCCAAGCAGCTGATCGCGCGGAACCCGGTGTAGCCGCCATGCTGCCGCTCGAGGGAGTCCGCGTCCTCGCGGTCGAGCAATACGGCGCCGGGCCGTTCGGCACCATGTTCCTCGCCGACCAGGGCGCCGAGGTCATCAAGATCGAGAACCCGCGCGACGGCGGCGACATGTCCCGCGCCGTCGGCCCGTATTTCTTCCCGTCGGGAGACAGCCAGTTCTTCCACAGCTTCAACCGCAACAAGAAGAGCCTGACCCTCGACCTGAGCCGGCCGGAGGCGCGGCCCGTGCTGCACGATCTGGTCCGCTCGACCGATGCGCTGGCCAGCAACATGCGCGGCGACGTGCCGGAAAAACTCGGCATCACCTACGCCCATCTGAAGGCGCACAATCCGCAGATCGTGTGCGCGCACCTCTCGGCCTACGGGCGCGACGGGCCGCGCGCGGCCTGGCCCGGTTTCGACTACGTCATGCAGGCCGAGGCCGGCTATTTCGCGCTGACCGGCGAGCCGGAGGGCACGCCGTCGCGCTTCGGCCTGTCCATCGTCGACATGATGACCGGGCTGGCGATGGCCTATGGCCTGCTGGCGGCGCTGACCGGTGCGCGGGCGACCGGGCAGGGCCGGGACATCGACGTCAGCCTGTTCGACGTCGCGCTGCACAACACGAGCTACCTGGCGACCTGGTATCTCAACGAGGGCTTCAACCAGCCGCGCCTGCCGCGCTCGGCCCATCCGTCGCTCACGCCCTGCCAGCTTTACAAAACGGCGGACGGCTGGATTTTCCTGATGTGCAACAAGGAGAAGTTCTGGCCGGCCCTGTGCGACGCGATCGGCCGGCCGGAATGGGCGGAGGACAAGCGCTTCTTGCGCTTTGCGGACCGGCTGGAGCAGCGCGCCCTGCTCACCGAAATGCTGGACGAAGCCTTGCAGGCGCACACCACCGCCGACTGGCTGGAGCGTTTCGCCGGCGCCGTGCCGGCCGCGCCGGTCAACGATGTCGCCGCGGCCCTCGACAACCCCTATGTCGTCGAGACCGGCCGGCTCCAGACCCTGCCGCACCCGTCGGACGGCCCGTTCCGCATGGTGGCGCCGCCGGTGCACACCGCCGAGCCCGCGCCCGCCCGCCCGGCCCCCGACCTGGGCGCCGATACCGAGAGCGTGCTCGAAGGCCTGGGCTACGACGCCGCGCGGATTGCATCCCTGCGCGCCGGCGGCGTGATCTAGGGGCGGACGCCGCAAGGGTCGGGAGCGCCGGGGCATCGAAGGTGAAACCCTCTTCCCAAACTTGCCACCCCGGACGGAGCGCAGCGACGATCCGGGGTCCAGAGCCACAGGCGGAAACTCTGCCCGCGATTCTGGACCCCGGCTCTCCCTTCGGTCGGCCGGGGTGACAATTCGGGATTTCTGAGACAGCGCGGCCCCGGCCATGATCCCCCGCATCAAGGCGGCGATCTGGGTCGATGCGGAGATCCGGCGCTGCCGGGTGAACGGCATCGACGCCTATCTGGTGCGCCGGGGCGACGAACATGCCGGCGCCATCCTGATCAAGCACAACCGGATCGAGGCCGGCTGCACCGTCTATGTGCCGACGACCTCGCCGGACGGCGGCCGGGCCTGGCGCCGCGGCACCGGCGACGATGCAGTGCCGGAAGCCGACGCCGACGCCTACATCGCCCGCCAGCGCGGCTACGACCCGGACCTCTGGGTCATCGAGATCGAAGACCCGCGCAACGCCTGGGCGCTCGCCGAGCCGGTGCTGGAGTAAAGTGTGACCGCTATTGTTGGAACCGCAGACGCGATTGAGGCGCGCCCTTCGATACGCCCCGGATTACATCCGGGGCTACTCAGGGTGAGGGTGGGTATTGGGCATCTCTCACAATTCCCCTCGTCCCGAGTAGGCCCGCAGGGCCGTATCGAGGGGCGCTACGACGTCACGGCTTCCTCCAGGACGGAAATGCTTACGGCACGAACTTGGTGCCGCCGTCGGCGATGTGGGTCTGGCCGGTGGTGAAGCTGGAGCGCTCGCTGAGCAGGAAATGCACCAGTTCGGCGATCTCCTCCGGCTGGCCGAAGCGTTTGAGGGCCGCCGCCGCGGTCAGCCGCTCATGCGCCTCGTCCGACACGTCGGCGGTCATGTCGGTCTCGACATAGCCGGGCGCGACGCCGTTGACCCGCACCGCCGGGCCGAGGGCGGCGGCGCACTGGCGCACGAAGCCGATGACCGCCGCCTTCGACGTGCCGTAGGCGAACATGCGCTCGGTCGAGATCGGGTTCGGCACCAGGCCGAGCACCGAGGAGATGCAGACGATCCGGCCGAAGCCGCGCGCGGCCATGCCGTCCTTGGCGCGCCAGACGGCGTGGAAGGTGCCGTCGAGGTTGACGCGCATGATCTCGCGCCAGGTCTCGGCGGTCATGGACAGCGCATCGGCTGACCGCGCGATGCCGGCGTTGGTGACCAGCAGGTCGACCGGGCCGAGGTCGCGCTCGACGGCGTCGAACATCGCCCCAGTCGCCTCCCGGTCGCCGACATCGGCCAGGTAGATTGCGGCCGTGCCGCCGGCGGCCTCGATGGCCGCGCGGGTTTCCTCCGCCGCTTCCCGGTTGGCGGCGTAGTTGACCGCGACCCGGGCGCCGCTCGCCGCCAGGCGCAGGCAGATCGCCCGGCCGATGCCGCGCGACCCGCCCGTCACCAGGGCTGTGCGGCCCTCGAACTCCCCATCGGTCCCGGGGTCCGTCATGGCGTCCGGCGCGTCTCCGCCGCGTCTCCGCCGCTCACGCCAGGCCGAGCAGCGGGGCGACGTCGGTGCTTTCCCAGGCCGGCACCGACTCCATCCGACCGATCCAGGCGCTGAGGTTCGGATGCGCGTCGAGGGGCAGCTGCTGAAACCGGTGCAGATGCATCGGCGAGGCGACCGCGATGTCGGCGATGGTCGGCTCCGGCGTGCCGCACAGCCAGTCCTGGCCGTCGAGCCGGTCGTCGAGAATGCCGGCATGCTTGTGGAAATTCGGTCCCTCGCCGTCGAGGATGGCCTGGTCCGGCTCGGCTTCGAGGATTGGCTTGACGACATTCTCGACCAGGTAGACGTAGCAGGTCGGGAACCAGGCACTCGATTCCCAGAGCAGCCAGCGGTTGACGTCGGCCCGGGTCGCCAGATCGCTCGGATAGGCCGATTCGGCGCCGACCTTGTCGGCCCCGTATTGCAGGATCGCGTTGGATTCCCAAAGCTGGAGATCGCCGTCGACCAGCGCGGGCAGGGCTGCGTTCGGGTTGATCGCCATGTAGTCGGGCGACTGCTGACCCTGCGCGAAATAGTCGACATTCTCGGTCTCGAACGCGACGCCCATATGCTTGAAACCGGCCAGAACCTTGCGGCAGTTCACGGTGCGTGGATCGTAATAGAGCTTCATCGGGGGCCTTCCTTTCGGATGCAGAATTCTCTGTCCTGAACTGGCCGGAACCTAGCGCGCCGCCATGCGCGCCGGCAAGGACGCGCCACGCCCGGCGACGCCTGCGGTCTGCGGGCGCGCAGGATGCTGGTCCGCCGGGCTGCCGCGCTTTATAGTCGCCGGGTTTCGTCGCCGGCCGGACGCGCCGGCCCGCAACAGGCCCGAAACAGGAGAACCGGATGAAATTCAGGATCGAATACTGCGTCGTTTGAAACTACGAACCCAGGGCGCTCCGTGTGAGCGACAGGTTCTCTGAAATCGACGGCGCCGAGGTCGAACTGGTCAAGGGCGGCGGCGGCGTGTTCGAGATCAGCCTCGACGGCGAGCCGGTCTTTTCCAAGAAGGCGCTGGGCCGCTTCCCGGAAGACGACGAAATCGAGGCGATCGCCGCGCGGGCCTGAGGCCGGTTGCGGCCGCGCTACGAACCGGCCGCCATCTCGTCGGCGACCTGCTGCAGGCGGGCGACGACCGTATCGAGGATCGCCGCCTCGGCCGGCGTGAGGCGCGACAGCAGTTCCCGTTCCCATTCCAGCGTTGCCGGCGCGACATCGTCGTAGACCGCCCGGCCCTGCCCGGTCAGCCGCAGAAGGGCGCTGCGCCGGTCGCCGTTGTCGACCTCCCGCTCGATATGGCCCCGTTCCAGCAGTCGCTTCACGGCGCGGCTGACCTGGACCTTGTCCATGCGCGTGCGGGCGCACAGGGCCTTCTGGGTCAGCGGCCGGTCCGGCTCCATGCTCAGGACCGCCATCAGCCGCCAGTCGGCGACCGAAAGGCCATAGCGGGTTTCGTAGATCGCCGCGATCGCGCCGGACACCGTGTTCGACAGAATCGACAGCCGATAGGGCAGGTAGGCCGCGAGATCGAGGCGCGGGGCCGCAACGGGACCGGTCATGGTTCCTCTTGATTTAGTTTCAAATGAAACTATTATGATTTCAGGGTGAGATCAAGGGAGCAGTTCCATGACCGAAACGGCCCGGCCCGCCGCAGACGCCGGCGGCGATATCGACGCCCTCAACCCGATGGGCACCGACGGATTCGAATTCATCGAATACACCGCGCCGGACCCGAAGGCGCTGGCCGGCCTGTTCGCGCGCATGGGCTTCCGCGCCGCCGCCCGCCACCGGCACAAGGACGTCACCCTCTATCGCCAGGGCGACGTCAACTTCATCCTGAACGCTGAGCCCGACAGCTTCGCCCAATCCTTCGCCCGGGTGCACGGCCCCTCGGTCTGCGCCATGGCGTTCCGGGTGAAGGACGCCGCCAAGGCCTGGCGGCGCGCCCTCGACCTCGGCGCGGAACCGGGGCCGGACCAGGCCGGGCCGATGGAGCTCAACATCCCGTCGATCAGGGGCATCGGCGGCTCGCTGATCTACCTGGTCGACCGCTACGGCGCGGGCGGCACGATCTACGACGTCGATTTCGGGATCGACGGTTCGCTCGATCACGACGGCGTCGGCTTCGCGGCGGTCGACCATCTGACCCACAATGTCCACCGCGGCCGGATGGACAGCTGGGCCGCCTTTTACGAGCGGCTGTTCAATTTCCGCGAGATCAGGTTTTTCGATATCGAGGGCAGACTGACCGGCCTCAAATCCCGCGCCATGACCAGCCCGTGCGGCAAAATCCGCATCCCGATCAACGAGAGTTCCGACGACAGCAGCCAGATCGCGGAATATCTCGAGGCCTATAACGGCGAGGGCATCCAGCATATCGCGCTCTCGACCGCCGACATCTACCGCACGGTCGAGGCCATGCGCGCCCGCGGCACGGCCTTCATGGCGACGCCGGACACCTATTACGAGGGCATCGATGCGCGCCTGCCGGACCATGGCGAGCCGGTCGACGAGCTCAGGCGCCTGCAGATCCTGATCGACGGCGCGCCGACCGAAGACGGCGGCCGGCTGCTCCAGATCTTCACCGAAAACGCCGTCGGCCCGATCTTCTTCGAGGTCATCCAGCGCAAGGGCGACGAGGGCTTCGGCGAGGGCAACTTCCAGGCCCTGTTCGAGAGCATCGAGCTTGACCAGATTCGCCGCGGCGTGCTGAAAGCCTGAACCCCCGATCCCGCCGCGCCATTTCCCGCGAACGGCTGCGGCGTCTTTGCGAAAGGCTTTTCCCGGATGAAACTCGGCACTCTCAAGGACGGCGGCCGGGACGGCACACTCGTCGTCGTCTCGCGCGATCTGCGCCGCGCCGTGAAGGCGGACGCCGTCGCGCCGACCCTGCAGGCGGCGCTGGACGGCTGGGCGGCGGCCGAAGCGCCGCTGCAAGGCCTCTCCGACGAACTGAACGCCGGCCGGGCGGCGGGTGCGTTCGACTTGGACCCGGCGGCCTGCGCCTCGCCCCTGCCGCGCGCCTACCAGTTCGTCGACGGCAGTTCCTACCTCAACCACGTCGCGCTGGTGCGCAAGGCGCGCGGCGCCACCATGCCGCCGGAATTCCTCGACGATCCGCTGATGTACCAGGCCGAGAGCGACGCCTTCTACGGCCCGCGCGACGACATCCCGATGGCGAGCGAGAGCTACGGCATCGACTTCGAATCCGAGGTCGCGGTCGTCGTCGACGACACGCCGATGGGCGCGACGCCGGAGCAGGCCGCCGGGCGCATCCGGCTGGCGATGATCCTGAACGATGTCAGCCTGCGCGGCCTGATCCCGGCCGAACTCGCCAAGGGCTTCGGCTTCCTCAACGGCAAGGGCAGCACGGCTTTCGCGCCGGTCGCCGTGACCCTGGACGAGCTCGGCGATGCCTGGCGCGGCGGCAAGCTCCACCTGCCGCTGGTCACCCACTGGAACGGCAGAGAATTCGGCCGGCCGAACGCCGGGGTGGACATGAACTTCAGCCTGCCGCGGCTGATCGCCCACGCCGCCAGGACCCGCCGGCTCGGCGCCGGGACGATCGTTGGCTCCGGCACCGTCTCCAACGTCGATCCGAAGGACGGCTATTCCTGCATCGCCGAAATCCGCGCCATCGAGACGGTCGAGCGCGGCACGCCCGAAACGCCCTTCATGGCGTTCGGCGACACCGTCCGGGTCGAGATGTTCGACGATGCCGGCGCCTCCATCTTCGGCGCCATCGAGCAGCAGGTCGTCCGCTACGAACCGCCGGAGTGAGCCGGCGGCGGGCGGCCGGGCGGCGGCCCGCGCACCCGCCATTGCGCCGCCGGTGTCACGATGTGTCATGAAATGTCATGACTTGTCATGATTCGTCATGGCGCTTCGGGTTCGTCCTGAACGCTACGCAGTGTCGCCCCGGACTCCGATCCGGGGCCCAGAGCCGCCCGGCACGATCTTCGCCGTGGCCCCTGGACCCCGGATTTCCGCTTCGCTCCATCCGGGGTGACAAGGGAGGGGGTTCGGATGTGTCAGGAAATGTCATGATTTGTCATGGTCCGGCGCGACGGCCTCCCGTTTCGCGCCGCCGCGTCCCGATGCTTTAGTTAGACAGACCGTTCTGTACATATTGTTTTTTTTGCGGGCTCATGGCCAAAGACTGCCGGGAACGGCATATCTTGCGGTTTCCGGCCGGGGCGGCCACAAAATATCGCGGTTCGTCACCCGGGGCATGTGAGCACTTTTTTGTATACAGGGTTAATTTTCCCATCGTTTTTTCCACGCCGGCCCCTCCTTCCGAAGCCGCGCGCGCCACGTCAGGCGCTCCAGGCCGAGCGCCCCCGATCGTACCCGGATGGCAGCGCACCGCCCGCCGGAAACGCATGTTTGTTCATATAATGTTCTTTTCCCGCTGTCAAGCGGTTATCTTGCGACACCCCTTCCGCGCCGCCCCTTCGACAACTCGGGCGCACTCAGGCGGTGTCCGTCAGCCGTTCGGCGATCCACAGCATGATGAGCGACTGCCGCGGAACGCCGCGCAGCCGGGCCTCCCGGTAGCTTTCCGGTCGGGCGCCTCGACGACCCAGGCCGGGAAATCGACGTTGACCCGGAACGACGCAGATTGTATTTGTTCTATATATGTTCAAGCCAACGATTGCCAGGAGAATTGTCGGGGCCGGCGCTGCGTCAGGCGTAACGAACGCGGCGTGGCGGCGGATATGCGTTGACGGCGCGCGCCGGGCGGGCAGCGCTTCGCGATTCGCGTTGCGCGCCTTCGGCAACGGGCAAGAGCCGTGAGTTGGGCGTCCAGCGAAGCGGTCGGCCTCCTCGTATTCCTGCTGCCGGGATTCGTCGCGGCAGCGATTTTTTACTCCCTTACATCCTTTCCCCGGCCCGGCGCGTTCGACCGCGTGGTTGTGGCGCTGATATTCACCGCGGTTGGCCAGACGATAACCGAATACGGCTTTCCCGCGCTTGCCGGGACCAGCGAGAACTCCCGGCCCGCCGGCGAATGGAAACCGCTTCTGTCCATTATCGTCGCCGTCGCGTTGGGTTTAGGCGCCTCCATTCTGTCGAATACGGACCTTCTGCACCGGCTGCTTCGCCGGGTCCGCCTCACCCGCGAAACATCCTTTCCGTCGGAATGGTATTCGACATTCGCGCAGATGGGGGACAGCCACTGGATCGTTCTGCACCTGGCCGGGGAACGGCGCCTCTACGGCTATGCCGAAGAATGGCCGAGCAATCCGGAGCGGGGCCATTTCCGGATTGCCGAACCCGAATGGTTGGACGATGAAGGCGAGAGGACGCCGGCGGAGGGCGTATCGGCCGTCTTGATTCCGGCGACAGAGGTTACCATGATAGAGTTCATGCCGTTCGGATACGGGAATGGAGGTTAGGCCATGGCGAAGGAACCGACCGTCTCGCCGATGAAGCGCGTTGTTGTGCAGAGAGGCGTTGCGCGCAAACCGGCCACCATCGTCAAACCGCCGCCCCCGCCCCCGCCCCCGCCGATGAAGAAGTAAGAGCCGCGGCGTCACGCCGAAAGCCGGCGGCCGGGAACCGGAAGGCGTCGAGCACGAGGTCATGCTCCGCCGCCGGCGCGCTCAGGCGGTGTCCGTCAGCCGTTCGGCGATCCACAGCTTGATGAGCGACTGCCGCGGAACGCCGCGCAGCCGGGCCTCCCGGTCGAGCGCCTCGACGACCCAGGCCGGGAAATCCACATTGACCCGCCGGGCCTCGAGACCGGCCCGCCGCGCCTGCGCCCAGTCGACATGCCCGCTCACATCCTCCCCGGCCTCGAACGCCCGGTCGAAGTCGCCGGCTTTCAGTTCATGGGCCTTCATAACGCGCAATCTCCTCTCTGCGGGCGCGGCGGACCGAGATGATCCGTGTGCGTTCGTGGGGGGGTAAATCGTTCGCCGCGCTCTTTGCCCGAATCGAAGCGAAAAAGATACTGGATCGATATGAGAATACCTAACCCCTGCCTGTCGGGCTTAGCGGATTCCCGTTGACCCGCTACGGCGGATGCTATATTTGTTCTTTTTATGTTCTATTTGGCGGCTGTTGAGGATCGTTTCGGGCCAGTCCTGCTGTTCGGTAGGCGGGTTGCATCCCGTGCTGCGGGGCGGCATGAACCGGAGGCGTGCGCGGCCGATGCCGGGCCGACTCGCCTTCTCAAAGGGCGGTGTTTGCAGGGGGAGGCTGCCATGGCCGACAATTCGGCGATCGAGTGGACCGACGCGACGTGGAACCCGGTGACGGGCTGCACGAAAATCACGCGCGGCTGCGACAACTGCTATGCGGCGCGCTTCGCCGAACGCTGGCGCGGCATTGAGGGCCATCCCTACGAGCAAGGATTCGACCTGCGCCTCTGGCCGGCGCGGCTGGACCAGCCGGATCGCTGGAAAAAGCGGCGCATGATCTTCGTCAATTCGATGAGCGACCTGTTCCACAAGGACGTCCCGCGCGAGTTCATCGACAAGGTGTTCGACCGGATGGAGGAGACCGACCGCCACATCTACCAGGTACTGACCAAGCGCAGCTCGCTCATGCGCGATTACCTGCGGGACAGATATTCCGGCGATGCGGCGCCGGCGCACATCTGGTGCGGCGTCTCGGTCGAGGACCGCTTGGGCGGTGCCAGAATCCGGCATCTGCAAGAAGCGCCGGCCAGGATCCGTTTTCTTTCGATTGAGCCGCTCATCGGTCCGTTGGGCGACATCGATCTCGACGGCATCTCCTGGGTCATCGCCGGCGGCGAGAGCGGGCCCAATGCGCGGGAGTTGCGCTTCGAGTGGATCCGCGACCTCCGCGACCGCTGCGCTTCGGAGGGCGTACCGTTCTTCTTCAAGCAGTGGGGCGGCACGCGCGCCAAGTCGGGAGGGCGTTTGCTCGACGGCAGGGAGTGGAATGAATTTCCCTGGCACTTTGCGTCGGAGCCCGTCACGGGTCCGCTACAGGCCGCGAAAGCTTGATGCCGCCTGAGATCGAACAATACCGGGGACGCGAACAGTCCTATATCAAGCACCTCTTTCTCAACAAGTATCTTGAGGCGGCGGCATATAAGCTTCTTCAGTCCAGGCGAGCGGCACCTGTTTTCAATTTCGTGGACGCGTTCGCCGGGCCATGGCGGGTATCGGATGACGACAAATTCTCCGATGCTTCATTTTCTCAGGCAATCGACACATTGGAGGCCGTTCGACGGGCATTGGCTGGAATGGGCCATAGCGGCCTCAGAATACGATATCGATTCTGCGAGCGAGATCCAGACTCAGCTGCCAAACTCCGGCGATTTTCAACAGACAAACAGGAATTCGACATTCAGATTTTTGAAGGCTCGTTCGAGCACTGTATTGATGATATCAGCTCTGCTTGTCGCGATGGATTTACCTTCACATTTATCGATCCGACCGGGTGGAATATAGAATCAGAAAAAGTTTTCTCTTTTCTGAAAAATCTCAATGGTGAATTTCTTTTCAACTTCATGGCCGAAGAAATCGACCGACATGCGGGATGGGATGGTGTATCGGAATCATTTGGTCGCTTTCTCGCAGAACCGGCATGGAAAAGGAAGTTCTTCGAATTACCTATAGAATGGACTAATGAAAGGAAAACTCTTCACTTGCTGAAAGCGAGAATGAAAGAGCTTGGTATCGCAACTTATCTGCCGGAAATGGCTATATTGCGGCCGCGCAAGAACAGAATAAAGATGCGTTTGATATTGGGAACGCACAGCGTACATGGTGTTGATGTATTCCGCAGGATTCAGGAAAAAGTGGAGAAGGAAGCCGTCTCGGTTCGGCATAACATTGCAGTAGAAGATAGTAGAGAGCCTTTTCTGTTTCCTAGCAACCAAGTAGCTGAACTGCAATCCGAGCGGGATGGAGTCGGTTGTCGACAGCATCGCGACCAAGCAGAAAGACGGCTGCTAAAGATAGTGTCGGATAACCCGGGCATTCAGTTCGTGAGTTTGGCTGGCGCGGTGATGGAAGATGTACCAGTACGAACATCTCACCTGAACAAGATCGCGATGGAACTGCGCAAGGTTGGACAGCTTGGATTTGATTTACCCACTCGAAAGCGAACGCCGGCTTTCACTACACTCATCTGGCCGGTCTAACTCAAGCCCGCCACCCCCTACGCCGGCCGCACCCACACCGCGGTGTCGTGATACACTGCGCCGCCCAGCGGCGGGCCGGGGTCGGCGCTGGTCAGGGCGTTGACGCCGAGGCCTTCCTCGAAGGCGGCGTTGGGCCAGATGCTCTCGATAATGGCGACGCCGCGCTGCATGCCGTCGAAGGCCTCGGCATGGACGACGATGCTCGCCCGGCGGTTGCCGACCCGCACCCGGCCGCCGTCCTGCGCGCCGATCGCGTCGAGGTCCTCCGGGCGCAGCTTGATGGTCGGCCGGCCCTCCCGCTTCTGCGAGGTCGGCGTCTCGGTGAAGCTGCTGTTGAGATAGTTGCGCGCCGGCGCGGTCACCAGCCGGAAGGGGTGCGCCTCGTCCGCCGTGTCGATGATGGCGAAATAATCGGGCAGGTCCGGCATCCGGCCGCTGTCCCGGCCGACCTTCGACCAGTCCGGGCGGAAGCGGAATTTGCCGTCCGCATGACCGAAGCCGTTGCGGAAATGCATCTCGTCCCCGGCCTTGGCGCAGTCGATCCAGCGGCCGTCGGCGACCGTGTCGGCGTCGCCCAGGCCCGAGGCCTTCAGCGTGGCGTCGATGATCTCCCACTCCGTCATGCGGAAGCCGGGATGGTTGTTGCCGAAGCGCCGGGCCAGGCCGCACAGCACCGCGTGGTTCGAGCGGCATTCGCCAAGCGGCTCGATGACCCGGCGCGCGACCTGGAGATAGGTGTGGCCGCCGGCGACATACAGGTCGTCATGCTCGAGGAAGGTCGTCGCCGGCAGGACGATATCGGCCATGGCGGCGGTCTCGGTCATGAACTGCTCGTGCACGCACACGAACAGGTCGTCGCGCCGGAAGCCGTCGCGCACCTTGGCCGATTCCGGCGCCACGATCATCGGGTTGGTGTTCTGGATGAACAGGGCCTTGACCGGCACGGCGTCGCTGCTGCTGCCGATGTCGCCCCCGATATCTTGGGGGTCGCCGGTCAGGATCGGGCCGATGCGCGACTGGTCGAGCAGGCGGGTCGCCTTGTCCATGACGTCGAGGCCGCGGATCAGGGTGGCGTCGACCGGATAAAGGCCGCCGTTGGAATAGAGCGCGCCGCCGGCGTGGTGCCGCCACTTGCCGGCGACGGTCGGGATGCTCGTCACGGCATGCAGGTTGGCCGCGCCGTTGCGCGAGCGGGTGAAGCCGTAGCCGATGCGGATGAAGGCGCGTTCGGTGCGGGCGTAGAGCGCGGCGAAGGCCTCGATCTCGTCCGCGCTCAAGCCGGTGATGTCCGCCGCCCAGGCCGGGCCGCGGCTTTGCAGATGCGCTTCCAGCTCCGCCGGGCAATCGGCGAATTTCTCCAGATAGCCCCGGTCGGCGTGGCCGTCGCGGAACAGGATATGCATGACGGCGCAGGCGAGCGCCCCGTCGGTGCCCGGCCGCAGGGCCAGGTGCATGTCGGCCTGTTCGGCGGTCGCCGTGCGGTAGGGATCGATCACGACCAGCCGGGCGCCGCGGGTCTTGCGGGCCCGGGCGATGTGGGTCATCACGTTGACCTGGGTGTTCACCGGGTTGCCGCCCCACACCACGATCAGGTCGGCGTCCTGCATCTCGCGAGGATCGACGCCGTATTTGACGCCGACCCCGGCGAGCCAGCCGGCGTCGGCCAGGGTGTTGCAGAAGGTGGAATGCTGGCGCGAATAGCGCATGGCGTGGCGCAGCCGGTCGATGCCGTCGCGCTGCACCAGGCCCATGGTGCCGGCGTAGAAATAGGGCCACACCGCCTCGCTGCCCCATTCCTCCGCGATGTCCTTGAGCCGGGCGGCGACCTCGTCGAGCGCCTCGTCCCAGCCGATCGGCGCGAAGGCGCTAATGCCCTCGCCCTTGGCGCCGATGCGGCGCAGCGGCTGCGTCAGCCGGGCCGGATGATGGACGCGCTCGGCATAGCGGGCGACCTTGGCGCAGACCACGCCGGCGGTATAGTCGTTGCTCTTCGCGCCGTGGACCCGGCCGATGGTGTGCGCGTCGAGCCGCTCGACGTCGAGCGCACAGGTGCTCGGGCAATCGTGCGGGCAGGTCGAGGGAACGATCTCGGGTTTCGTGCCCAGGGGCGCGGCGTCCAGCGGCATGGAGCGTCTCTCACGGCGTCAACGGTGCGGAGGGCTCAATCTACGGCCCGCCGCCGGGCGGGGCAAGCGGGCGGGGCGTCCCTCGATACGGCGCGCAAGCGCGCCTACTCGGGATGAGGGGTTTTTGATTTATTTCCTAATTATTCGACCTCACCCTGAGCCTGTCGAAGGAGCCTGCCCTGAGCCTGTCGAAGGAGCCTGCCCTGAGCCTGTCGAAGGGGCGCAACCTCAGCCGCGCCTGCGGTTCCGATTGAAACGGAGACGCATTAACCGTCTTCGAGGCCGAGCACGCGCCGGCCATAGCAATCACAGTTTCGCCCCACCGCCCAGCCCCGCCTCCGCCACCAGCGCCTCCTCGCGCGCCAGCAGGTCTTCGACGGCCTCGCCGGCGACCGATTCGCGGCCGATTTCGAGCAGGATCGGCACGGCGAGTGGCGACACCCTGTCTAGCTTCTGGTGGCGGATGCGGCCCCGGACCCGGGTCAGCATCTCGCCGAGGCGGCGGATGTCGGTCAGGCCGGTCGCGGCGTCCTGCCGGGTTGCGCGCAGCAGGATGTGGTTGGGCTCGTGCCGGCGCAGCACGTTGTAGATCAGGTCGGCGCTGAAGGTGACCTGGCGGCCGGTCTTGCGCTGGCCGGGATGGTTGCGCTCGATCAGCCCGGCGACTGTCGCGACGGTGCGGAAGGTGCGCTTGAGCAATGTGCTCTCGGCCATCCAGGCTTCCAGGTCGTCGCCCAGCATGTCCGGGTCGAACAGGCCGTCCAGGTCCTCCGGGCGCTCCAGCGACCACACCGCGATGACGTAGTCGGTCGCGACGAAGCCGAGCGGCCCCAGGCCGGCCCGCTCCATGCGCCGTGTCAGCAGCATGCCCAGGGTCTGGTGCGCGTTGCGGCCCTCGAAGCAGTAAGCGACGGTGTAGATCTTGCCCTGGCGCGGGAAGGTCTCGACCAGCAGACCGTCGGCCTGCGGAAAGACCGACTGTTCGGCGTGGCGGTCGAGCCAGAAGCGCACCTGGTCGGGGAAGGCGCCCCAGCCCGCCGGGTCGGCGATCATGGCGCGCACCCGGTCGGCCAGGTCGGTGGTGAGCGGCAGGCGTCCGCCGCCATAGGCCGGCACCTTGGGCGCGTCGACGCCCTTCGCTTTGCGGGCGTAGACCGTCATCTCCCGCACCTCGTTGAACTCCAGCATCTCGCCGGCGAAGATGAAGGTGTCGCCCCTGACCAGGCCGTTGACGAAATACTCCTCGACCTGCCCCAGGGTGCGCCCGCCGGCGCGCACCTTGAGCATCTGGGCCTCGACGATGACCCCGGCGTTCATCCGGTGCTGGCGGGCGAAGCGCGGCCCGGCGATATGGTAGCGGCCCCGCTCGTCGACGGTGAGCCGCTTGAAGCGCTCATAGGCGCCGAGCGCGTAGCCGCCGGTCGCGACGAAATCCAGCACGTCGTCGAACGCCCGGCGCGACAGGCCGGCATAGGGCGCGCAGCGGCCGATCTCGGCGAACATCTCGTCGGCGGTCGGCCGGGCGCCGCAGCACAGGCCGACCAGATGCTGGGCCAGCACGTCCAGCCCGCCCTCGCGCGGCGGGTCGCCGTCCAGTTCGCCGGCTTCGACCGCCTCGATGGCGGCGCGGCTTTCCATGAATTCGAAGCGGTTGCCCGGCACCAGGATCGCCCTGCTCGGCTCGTCGTAGCGGTGGTTGGCCCGGCCGAGGCGCTGCAACAGCCGGCTGGCGCCCTTGGGTGCGCCCATCTGGATGACGAGATCGACGTCGCCCCAGTCGATGCCGAGATCGAGGGACGAGGTGCAGACAACCGCGCGCAGGGCGCCGCGCGCCATCGCGGCCTCGACCTTGCGGCGCTGCTCGCGCTCCAGCGAGCCGTGATGGAGGGCGATCGCCAGCCCATCCTCGTTCATGCGCCAGAGTTGGCGGAACACGCTCTCGGCCTGGCCGCGGGTGTTGACGAAGACCAGCGTGGTGCGGTGGGCCACGATCTGCGCATAGACCGCCGGCAGGGCGTGCAATGCCATGTGGCCGGACCAGGGAATCCGCGCCTCGGAGTCGACGATCGAAATCTCCGGGTCCGCGCCCGGCGGCGCGCGCACGATCTGCACGGCGCCGCCCCCCGAATCTTTGGCCCCATCGGCGGCGAGCCAGCGCCGGGCCGCCGCCTCGTCCTGGACCGGCCCCGACAGGCCCGTGCGGCGGGGGGGCGCGGGCCCGCCCGCCGCCTCGTCATGGACCGTCGCCGACAGGCCGATGCGGCGGGCGTCCGGCGCCAGCGTGGCGAGCCGCGCCATGGCCAGCGCCAGCAGGTCGCCGCGCTTGTTCGGCATCAGGGCGTGCTGCTGGTCGACGATCAGGCAGCGCAGCCGGCCGAACAGGCGCGATGCGTCGGCGTAGGTCAGCAGCAGCGACAGGGATTCCGGCGTCGTCATCAGGATGTCCGGCGGCCGCCTGCGCTGGCGGGTGCGTTTGGCGTGGGGCGTGTCGCCGGTCCGGGTCTCGCAGCGGATGTCGAGCGCCATCTCGCGCACCGGCGCCTCCAGGTTGCGCGCGATATCGACGGCGAGCGCCTTGAGCGGCGAGATATAGAGCGTATGCAGGCCGCCGAAATCGCGCTCCAGGCTGCCCCGGCCGGCCAGATCGATCAGGCTGGGCAGGAAGCCGGCGAGCGTCTTGCCGGCCCCGGTCGGCGCGATCAGCAGCGCGTCGAGCCCGCCCTGCACCGCCGCCAGCATTTCCAGCTGATGCGGATGCGGCGCCCAGCCCCGGGCGTCGAACCAGCCGGCGAACGGCGCAGGCAGGCCGGCGAAGGCGCGCGGCGCAGCGCGGCAGCCGGACGGCGAATCAGGGCGGCTCATGGCATGTCACGAACCATCGGCGCGCCGCCCCACCGGCGCGTGTTACCGCGGCGACGGCATATAGGAAAAACTCAGGCCGAGGAACTTCTGTAGCGGGTCCAGATCGATTTTCTGGTCCTTCGCCTGCTTCGCCTGTCGGGAAAAGGTGGCGAGATACCCGACGATGCCGGCGACCGGCAGGGGCCGTCCGGGCGTGAGCGCGATCGTCAGCGTGCCCGGCGCCTGCATCCACCGGGCCGTCGCTTGCAGCATGACCGGCGCGAAGGTCCCGGAAAAGCGGGCCATCATGCCGGCCAGTGCGCCCGCAAGCGCCTGCCGCATCGCTTTCGTCGTGATCTTCGGGGCGTCCGGGTTCTTCTTCGATTGTGCCGCGGCCATGACCGCCATCGCCTTGCCGATGCCGCCGAGGTCGGTGAGCGCGTAGGAGAAGCGATGGATTCGCGTCGCAGCCAGGAGATCGAGGATTATGCGTCCGGCGGCATCCGGCGGCATCGACCCGGCGGCGCCCGGTCCCAGCTTTTCCAGGAGTTTCGGATCCGTCAGCCGGGCGAATTCGACGCCGTCGAACCGGCCGCTCATCTCCTGACGCAGCAGGCCGCGCATCGTAACCGCGAAGGCGTCCAGATCGATCGATCCGGCCGCCCGGTCCAGTTCGTAGGTCTGCACGAAGTCCACCACCAGATCCTGCCGGCCGAAGACGGCCAGCGCGCTGCGCAATTCCGGTGCGTCGAACATGCTGCCGCCGAACCGCATGCCCTCGAACGTCAGGTCCATGAAATGCGGCAGCTCCGGATTGCGGTAGTCGTAGCGGCGGACGGTAACCGTCTCCACGGTGAACGTCATGGTCACGGTCTTTTTCGGGGCGCCCGGCTTGACCACAGCATCGGACGGCAGTGCGACCGCGTATTTCAGGTTCCGGATTGTGAGAACGCCGTCTTTCTCAGCGACCGGACCGTAGCTGTACTTGGCGCCGGACCGGCCGTAGGTGTGAAACACGCGCTCGGCCTTCTGCGCCGGCGTCAGGGCTTCCTGCGCCTGCGCCGCGCCCGGAAGGCCGGCGGCCAGGCCGGCCAACAGTCCGGCCGTCAGTCCGGCCGTCAGTCCTGTAGTGGCGAGCGGCGCGCCGGCGAGGGCGAGCGCGAGAATCGCCGCGCCCGGCCGATTGCGCCGGGCCTCAGACGGCCTCGGCCCACTTCTTCTCGAATTCCCAGACATGCTCGAACCCCATCAGCCTGCTGAACTCCTGGAAATCGTACAGCGGCGCATCCGTGCCGATGCTCGACCCCGTGTCCCGGATCTGCCCGTAGACCTCGCGCAGCGCTGCGCCGGTGGCGAGAAAGCCTGCCGCCGGATAGATTGCGAAGCTGTAGCCGATCGCCTGGTAGTCAGCGGTCGGCAAGACCGGTGTGCTGCCGCCCTCGACGACGTTGACGAGCAGGGGCAGGCCCCGGAACGCCTCGCCGATCCGGCGCATCTCTTCCTCGTTTTCGGGCGATTCGATGAACAGGATATCGGCGCCCGCTTCGGCGAAAGCCGCGCCGCGGCGCAGCGCCTCGTCGAGCCCGTACAGGCCGCGCGCGTCGGTGCGCGCCACGATCAGGAAATCCTTCGACTCCCGGGTTGCCGCGGCGACCTTCAGCTTGGCGACCGCGTCGTCGAGCGGAATAACCCGGCGGCCCGGCGTGTGGCCGCATTTCTTCGGGAACTCCTGGTCTTCGAGCTGGATCGCCGCGGCGCCGGCGGCCTCGTAGCCGCGCACCGTGTGCTCGATGTTGAGCAGCCCGCCATAGCCGGTGTCGCCGTCCGCGATCAGCGGCGTCCCGGTGACGCTGACGATCTGGCCGACCCGGCCGACCATGTCGGTGTAGGTGGCGAGACCGGCGTCGGGGATGCCGAGATAACTGGCAACGGCGCCGTAGCCGGTCATGTAGAGCGCGTCGAAGCCCGTCGCGTCGGCGACGCGCGCGGAGATCATCTCGAACACGCCGGGCGCCGAAATCCACTCGCGCCTGCGAATTTTTGCGGCCAGCGCCGCGTTGGCCGCCTGTCGATCTGCCGTCATCGTTGCTCCTGTCCAGGCCGCGTCTTGCGCCTTCCGGCCCGAACCTGTCGGGACAGTCTGTACGAGTCCAGTAAATTTCGGTTATGCCTGCCGGCCGGGAACCTGATCGATCCGACAGGAAGACCCGGAATCCGCTGTTGCGTCCTCTCCGGTCCCGCCCTTCGATCCGCCGCCTTTCGGTTCGCTCAGGGCAGGCTCTTCGGCGGTTTCTCAGTGTGAGGACGAGGCCAAATAACCCTCATCCCGAGTAGGTCCCGCAGGGGCCGTATCGAGGGGCCTCATCCCGAGTAGGTCCCGCAGGGGCCGTATCGAGAGCCTGCCCTGAGCTTGTCGAAGGGGGCGCTGCCGGGCATCGGACATTCAACCGTTCAGTACCGCGGCGACCGTGCCGCGCTTTCGGATTTCGTCGAACCAGGCAGCCAGCCCCGGCCGGGCCACCCGCCAGTCCTCGCCGGGCAGCTGCCGGTCGAGATGCCCCAGCATGGCCGCGAGCGCGATGTCGCCGCGCGAGAACTGCGCGCCGACGGCAAAAGGCCGGTCGCCGAGCATGTTTTCCGCCGTTGCCAGGCCGTCCTGCACCCGGGTGCGCCGGCGCGCGAGCCAGTCCCCGTCCTCCCCAAGGCCCTCCGCTGTCGCGTTGCGGGCGGAGGCGATGTAGAGGTCGACCGCGGCGGCGTTCACGCCTTCGGCGAGCGCCTCCCAGGTCTTGACTTCGAAGACCTTCGCCGGGTCCGGCGGCATCAGGGCGGGCACGGGCCGGACGGTTTCCAGATAGTCGAGGATCGTCCGCGGATCCCAGAGGGCGACGCCGCCGTCCGCTTCCGGGCCGAAGCGGACCAGCGGGTTGCGGTTCAGCGGATTCTCCGACACGCCCTCGCCGGGCCGCCAGGTCATGTCTTCGACCAACCGGTAGGCGAGGCCCTTCTCGCGCAGCGCGATCAGCACGCGGCTGGTGTCCGGCCCAGGCGCGGGCGAGACCACGGCGACCGGGCCGTCGGGAAGCTGCCCGGCGTCGGCCGGTGTGCGCCCCGGGCCCGGCCCGCTCAGCGCCTTGCGCGCCGGGGCTTCTTCCTTCGCCTCCGGTGCGGGTTCGGCGGGCTTCCCGTTACCGGAGGCGATCAGCTCGGCATAGTCGCGCCGTTCGAGCAGCAGCGAGGTCGCCGCGCCGAAGACCAGCCCCCAGAAGGGCGCGCCGATGCCGAGCAGGTTGACGTTCACGCCCGGGATCAGGTCGGTCACCGTCACGACGAGGCTGACCGTCGCGCCGATGGCGAAGCGGCCGCCGAAACCGGCGGTGAAGGCCTGCTGCAACACCGGCAGCATGGCCAGCCCGCCGATGATGTAGATGAAGGATTCCGGCACCGAGAGCGCGAGCTTGGTTACGACCGGCGACAGCAGGCCGAAGGCGACTGCCAGCGCCGCCCACAGGTAGGCGCCGACGAAATGGAAGCGCACCCGGCCGGACGAGGACAGGATGGCGTTGACCGGCCCGGTCATGCAGGTGTTGACGCTGCCGTAGGCGCCGAACAGCAGCGAGCCGGCGCCGCACGCGAAGGTGCTGGTGTTGGTCGGCGGATCGTGGCCGGCGACGCGCAGAATCGCGATGCCCTGGGCGTTCTGCAGGGCGAGCACGGAAACCAGGAGCGGCAGGACCAGATCGAGCAGTGCGGCCTTCGAAAACACCGGGTGGATGGCCTCGGGCCGGGCGATCTGGAGCGCAAGCTCTTCCTTGAGCGCGAACTGGCCGCCCTCGACCGCCATGTAGCCGGCGGCGAGCAGCGCCATCAGCACCGGCGGCAGGACGCGCGCCACCGGCTTCCAGAAGGAAAACACGATCCAGGCGACAAGGGCCGCCAGTGCGATCTTCAGCTCCTTGTCGAACGCGTCGACCGCCAGGATGCCGAACTTGAGGAACACGCCGGCGACCATGGCCATGACGATCGGCTGGGGCACGAAGCGCATGATTGCCTTGAAGCCGCTGCTGAGGCCCAGCAGGATCATCACGGCGCCGGTCACCATGTAGGCGCCGACGATCTCGGAGAACGGGTATTTGAGCAGGGCCTGGCCGGCGATGGCCGTGCCGGAGATCGTCCAGGCGAAGGCGAGCGGCTGCTTGTAGAACCAGCTCATCGCAAAGGTGATGGCGCCGCCGCCGGCAAAGCCGATGAAGATCCAGGACGACATGGCTTCGGTGGAGAGGCGGCCGGCGATCCCGATGGTCAGGATCAGCGCGACCGGCCCGGTCGAGGCGAACAGGAAGGCGACGACGGCGTTCGCCAGATGGTGCGGGCGGACGGCCAGCAGCGTCTCGGCAAGTCTCGGGCGGTCGGGGGCTGGCCGTTCGAACACGGGAGGCGGCGGGCTTTCGGCAGGTCTCGCGCCGCGGGATATGCAGCGGCGCCTGGCGGACGCACGTTAGCGGCGCGGGCAACGGCCGGTCAACGCGCGGGATCGATGCGCGCGGCCAATGCCGACGCAGTGGGCAGCGGCGGTCGCGGCCGTCTCGCGACCTGCCATGCGCCTGCGCGATCCATACCGGCCAAGCAAAGCAGGTTGACGACGGCTTCCGTCAGATCGTCGTTCGACAGCTTGTTTTCGCATACGGCAAGACTGGTGCCGACGATCGACCAGGTTGCCTGCCGCCAAGTCAGTTCGGCCGAGTCGAACCGGTATCGGCCGGCCTCGCGCGCCTTCAGCAGGTCGCGCAGCGCATAGGGGCCGAAACAGCGATAGATGGCATCGGCAATCACCTCCGAGCGCTGCATCAGCCACTGCCAGCGTCGGTCGGTGGTGGCCGTATCCATCAGGGTTCGCGTCCCGTAAGCGAAGACCTGTGCGGGATCGTCGAAGGTGTCCGTCACGGTTTCGATGCGCTTGGCGAGGTGGTCCATGCTCTGCTCGATGGCCGCAAGGATCAGGTCGTCTTTCGACGGGAAATAGTTGTAGGCAGTACCGAGGCCGACATCGGCCTGCTCGGTGATATCGTGCACCGTCGTCGCGTCGATTCCCTTGCGCGAAACGACATCGTAGGCGGCCTGGATCAGGGCCTCGCGATTGCGCCGCCGCCGGCGCTCGCTGCGAGTTTCCGGCCGGCCGGAAGCTGAATTCATGGTGGTTTTTCCGTCAGGCGCCGGTCCCGGCCCGCATTCAGAATCGAATCCGTGCGGAGGCACGACTTTTTCCGACCTGAGAGCAAAGTCCCTTCAACCGGTTACGAAGATCATTCATATATGAACATAATTAAAACTTGACTGCAATTCACAATCTGAATTGCATGATACAACTGAAACTGTCATGCGACAGTTCGGCGCCTCGAACCGGGGAGGTCATGATGGCGGTCGAGACACTCAAGAAACCTTCCACCACCGATATTCCGTCCCACGACGAGATCGTGGCACGCGCCGAGCGGGTCGCGGTCGCGCTCCGGGACAATGCGGCCGAGGCCGACGACCTGCGCCGGGTGCCGGACGACTCGATCCGGCTGATGAAGGAACAGGGCCTGCTCAGGGTCCTCCAGCCGCGCCGGGCCGGCGGCTGGGAAATGTCGCTGCGCGCCCATCTCGACGTGATCGGTGCGTTGGCGGAAGGCTGCGCTTCGGCTGCCTGGGTCGCCGGCGTCGCCCACGCCCACAGCTGGATGCTCGGCCACTTCCCGGAGCAGGCGCTCCAGGACGTCTACGGCGCGGACCCGACAAACCTGGTCGCCGCGGTGATCGGCCCGCGCGGCCGGGCGGTGCGCCACGCCGACGGCAGCCACACTCTGGAGGGCTTCTGGCCCTTCGGCTCCGGCTGCCACCACGCCGACTGGCTGATCCTGGGCGCCGAGGTGTTCGACGCGGCCGGCGAACTCATCGAACCCGGCGATTTAGCCGTGCCGGCGGGCGACGTCGAGATCCGCGACGACTGGTATGTCGCCGGCCTCCAGGGCACCGGCAGCAATTCGCTGACCTGCAAGGGCCTCGAAATCCCGGCGCACCGGTTCCTCTCGATGCCGAAGCTCTTCGACCTCGATACGCCGGGCCTGGAGGGTTATGACGGCTGGCTCTACCGGGCGGAGGCCGTGCCGGTGCTCGCGCTGTGCATTACCGGCAGCGCGCTCGGCATCGCCCGCGCCGCCCTGCCGGAATATCTGCGCGTCGTGCCCGGCAAGGCGCTCGCCTACACCCACTATACGGCGGAGGAATTCGTCGGCACCCAGATCAACCTCGCCGGGGCCGCGACCCTGATCGACTGCGCCCACTTCCTGCTGTACCGGATCGCCGACGATATCGACCGCTACGCCAGGGCCGGCGACCGGATGCCGATGGAAATGCGCGGCCGCATCCGCATGGACTGCGCCCAGGGCGTGCGCTTTTGCATGGAAGCGGTGGACAAGCTGTTCCACACCGCCGGAGCCTCGGGCCTGTCGCTCAAGGGTTCGATGCAGCGCGCCTGGCGCAACCTGCACGCCATCAACATGCATGGCCTGCTGGCCTACGACACCAGCGCCGAACTCTATGGCCGGACGCTGTTGGGGCTCGAGCCGAACACCGAGATCATCTGAGCGGCCGGGGGACGCCCCTCCGACAGGCTCAGGGTGAGGGTGCGGTTGTAGGCAAGTAATAGATTCCCTCATCCCGAGTAGCCCCGGATTTAATCCGGGGCGTATCGAGGGACGCCACCGGCTACTTCTTGTCGAAGCGGATGTCCTGCTTGTTCAGGAAGGCCTCGATGCCGCGCCGCGCCTCTTCGCTGGTCTGGGAGAGCGCGCTGGCGACATTCTCGGTGAAACTGCCCGCCATGCGGTCCATGTCGGCGATGCGCGGCAGGGCGTTGATCATCATGTAATTGCTGATCTTCGCGTTGCCGGCGATATCGTCAGCGAGCGCCATCGCCTTGTCGAAGGCCGTCCCGGCCGGCTCGATATAGTGGCCGAGGCCAAGGCGCAGGCCTTCTTCGGCATCGTAGCGCCGGCCGGTCAGCATCATCTCGCGCATCCGGTCGGCGCCGATGATGCGCTGGACGCGCACGCTGGCGCCGCCGCCGACATAGATGCCGCGCCGGCCTTCCGGCAACTGGTAGAAGGCCGACGGCTCCGAAACCCGGACGTGGCAGGCCGTCGCGATCTCCAGCCCGCCGCCGATCACGCCGCCCTGCATCGCCGCCACCACGGGCACCGGGCCGAATTCCAGCAGGTCCAGCGTCTCGTGCCAGAAGCGCGAATGGAGCACGCTGTCGAAGGGCGGGCGGTCCTTGTGTTCGGCGAGGTCGAGGCCGGCGCAGAAATGGTTGCCGGCGCCGCGCATGACGATGGCGCTGGTTACCTGCGGGTCCAGGTCGTCGACGAAGGCGCGGATATCGCGGATCAGCCCGTCGCAGACCGCGTTGCGCTTCTCCTCCCGGTCCAGGGTGAGGACCGCGATCCGGCCCTGCCGGGAAACGGTGACATAGTCGGTGGCGTAAACCTGTTCCATCGGCCGTCCGCTCGCTGCGTAGCTGGTTCCGGCCACAGGCTATAGACAAAGCCGTGGCAGGTGAGAAGGGGCGACACTTCGGAACGGGGCTTCGGGACGGGGCTTCGGGACGGGTCTTCGGGGCGGGGCTTCGGGACGCAGGGCTTCGGGCTGCTCCCCGCCCGCGCCGCGGGCTAAAATAACCGAACCCAACCGCCGCAGGAGCCACCAGCCCATGACCGAATCCGGGACCAGCCGCCATGTCCGCCTCGATACCATCGGGGCCGTCGCCCATCTCATCCTCGACCGGCCGGAGAAGCGCAATGCGCTGAACCTGGAGATGTGGCAGGCGATCCCGCCGCTGGTGGCGCAGGCCGAGGCCGATCCGGCGGTCAAGGTCATCATCGTGCGCGGCGTCGACCGCACGGCCTTCGCCGCCGGGGCCGACATCAGCCAGTTCCACGAGCGCTTCCGCACCCGCGACACGGCGCTGACCTACATGAACGCGGTGAACGGCGCGGCCGGTGCGCTGGCGAACAGCCCCAAGCCGGCGATCGCCATGATCCACGGCGATTGCGTCGGCGGCGGGGTTGAGATCGCGATCGCCTGCGACCTGCGCTTCTGCAGCAGCGCGAGCCGCTTCGGCATCACGCCGGCCCGGCTCGGCATCTGCTACAGCATGAATTCGACGCGACGGGTCAGCCAGGCCATCGGGCCGTCGAAGACCAGGGACCTGCTGTTCACCGGCCGGCTGATCGGCGCCGCGACGGCGCAGGAATGGGGCCTCGCCGACCGGGTCTGCAGCCCGGACGCGCTGGACGGCGAGACCGGCGCCTTCGTGGAATCGATCTGCCGCAACAGCCAGTACAGCGTGCGCTTCGCCAAGCGCGCCCTGCGGGAAATCGCCGCCGGCGTGACCGAGGAGTCCGCCCCGCTGCGCGAACTGCGCCTCGGCGCCTACGACGCCGGCGACCTCAAGGAAGGCATCGCCGCCTACCTGGAAAAGCGCAAGCCGGCGTTCGAGTGGAACGGGTGAGGCGGGCGCCGGTCGGCCGGGGCGGCGCGACCGGCTCCGGCCGGACCTAGGATTGCGGGGGGGTGCGCCGCCATCCGGTTGAAGGCGGCCAGCGAGCCTTCGATTTCCGCGCGGTCCATCCCCTGGACGATGAAGACGATGCGCGAGCGATGGTCGCCGTCGGGCCAGCCGGTCATGTGGGTCGGCGGATGGACGATGTGCTGGACGCCGTTGATCAGGACCGGATCGGCGACGCCGGCGACGTTCAGCATGCCCTTGACGCGCAGCACCCGCTCGCCGTGGTGGTTGAGCAGCATGCTCATCCACAGGCCGAACGCGGTCCAGTCCATCGGCCCGTCGAACCACAGGCAGAATGAGCCGACTCCATGGCTGTGATCGTGGCCGTCGCCGTCTTCGCCGGCCGCCCCGGCGAAACCGTCCAGCCAGCCGGCGATCTCGCGCCGCTTGCCGTCCGCCGAGTACAGGTCGCCGGTCAGCAGGGCGTCCGGGTCCAGCGGTTCGGCATCCAGGTCGAGCACCGGCGCGGCGGCGTTGATCTTGCGCACCGCGGCGCGCACCGCTGCGCCGGCGTCGTCGGCCATCGCCGTCTTGGTCAGCACCAGCCGGTCGGCGATCGCCGCCTGCTTGACCGATTCGGGATGGCGCTCGAGCTGTGCTGCGCCGTTGACCGCATCGACGACGGTGACGACGTTGCCGAGCCGGAAATGATGCTGGAGCACCGGTTCGGCGAGGATCGTGTAGGCGATCGGTGTCGGATCGGCGAGGCCGGAGGTCTCGATGGCGACGCGCCGGAAGGCCGGGATCTCGCCGCGCTCGCGCTGGGAAAACAGGCTCTTCAGCGCGCCTTGCAGGTCGCCCCGGATGGCGCAGCACAGGCAGCCGCTGTCCATCAGCAGGACGCTCTCCTCGGCATGCTCGATCAGGTGATGGTCGAGGCCGACTTCGCCGAACTCGTTGACCAGCACGGCGGTGTCGCGCAGGGCGGGCGATTTCAGCAGCCGCGCCAGCAGGGTCGTCTTGCCGCTGCCGAGGAAGCCGGTGACGATGTTGATCGGGATCAGCGTGTCGTAGGCCGTCATCGCGCCGGCAGGCCGGCCAGCAGGGACGGGTCGAGCGGATCGCAGCCGCGCCCGGTCAGGTCCTCGGCCGCGATCCAGACCTCGGTGATGTTGTCGACGATCTTCGAGCGGCCGGTGCGGGTCGACAGGACATAGGCGCCGCCGCCGAAGTCCGTCAGCTTCAGGCCGTAATGCCCGAGGACGCGGTTGGCGAGGCGGATGCGCTCCTGGCGCTCGCGCCGCCGGGTCACTTCCTCCTGCCGGCTGGCGAAGGCCTCGGGCGAACTGCTGCTCTCGGTCCAGTGGCCGCGCCCGCCGAGCACGCCGCACAGGCTGCACATCGGCCGTCTGCCTCTCCGGGGCCGCTCCGGCGCGGCCCGAGGCTCAGACGAGCACCGATTCCGGCCGCGCCGCCCCTTCGCGTGGATAGCGCTGGATGAAATCGTCGGCGATCTCGTCGAAGGTGCACCAGCGCACGCCGGCATGCTGGCTGATGTAGTCGAACACCCGCTCCAGCATGAGCAGGACCTGCGGCCGGCCCGCGACGTCCGGATGGATGGTCAGCGCGTAGACCGCGTAATCGTATTCCCGATAGACCCATTCGAACTGCTGGATCCACAGGTCCTCGATATCGCGCGGATTGACGAAGCCGAAGCTGTTGGGCGCCGACTTGATGAACATCATCGGCGGCAGGTCGTCGAGATACCAGCTGCCCGGAATGTCGACCAGGTCGGTCTCGACGCCGCGCACCAGCGGCTTCATCCATTCCTCCGCCTTCTTCGAATAGTCGATCTTGGTCCAGCTGTCGCCGACCCGGGCGTAGAAGGGGTGGAAATCGTTGTTCATCAGGCTGTGGTCGTACTTGATGCCCTTCTTCAGCAGCAGTTCGTTGGTGACCGGGCTGAACTCCCACCACGGCGCGACATAGCCGGTCGGCCGGCGGCCGGCGATGCGCTCGATCAGCTCGATGCACTTGTCCAGGACCGCCTCTTCCTGCTCCGGCGTCATGGCGATGGGGTTCTCGTGGGAATAGCCGTGCATGCCGATCTCGTGGCCGGCGTCGACCACCATCTGCATCTGCTTTGGGAAGGTCTCGATCGAATGGCCCGGGATGAACCAGGTCGTCCGGATGCCGAACTTGTCGAACAGCCGGACCATGCGCGGCGAGCCGATCTCGCCGGAAAACAGGCCGCGGGAGATATCGCAGGGCGAATCCTCGCCGCCGTAGGAGCCGAGCCAGCCGGCGACCGCATCGACGTCGACGCCGATGGCGCACAAGATGTCCTTCTTGCCGCCGCCCGAGGCCGCGGCCGGCGCGGGGCGGTCGGGCGCCGCCAGCGGGGGCCGGCCCGCCGGCGCGCCGCCATCCCGGTCAATTAGCGAACGCGGCTGGTAGCGCGGCCCGATGCCGCCGGAAGCGCGGGCCGCCCGCACCGAATCGTTGGTCCTGTCGTCGCTCATCTCGCCCTCTCCCATCAAGGTTCGCAATCGCCTGAAGAGTGTCGATTTTTGCACGGAAGCGCAATGGGCTGATGCGCGGGACGGTCAGAGCGGGGCGATTTCCCCAGGCCGTCATTCCGGCGGGAGCCCCGGACTTAGTCCGGGTCGGAGCGGAGAAATCTTTAGGGACTATATCTGCGACTATACGTTTGCAGCCCACTGCCGCTCCGATAGCCGATGCCGTAAATTCCCCTCGGCGCCATCCCGGATGGAGCGACCTGCCCCGGAACACGATCCGGGGAGCGGCAGTCCGGGGCGCGGAGTCGCCCGATCGGGCCAGTCGCCCCTTCGACTTCGCTCAGGGCAGGCTCCCGACGCACCCTTCGTTGCCGCCCCGGACGGAGCGCAGCGGAGATCCGGGGACCAGAGTCGCCCGGCACGGCATCGCCTTGCGGCTCTGGGCCCCGGATCGGGGTCCGGGGCGGCAATGTTGGTGTTTTTCGGACATCGACAAACGAGCGGCCTTTGCAGTTTCCACCGGCTTCCTCTCGCCGTTGGAGGGAAACCCGGCGCTGCATGATCAAGCATATAATCCCCAAATCTTTTCGGTACTGCGCTTTGACCCTTGTACCGCGCAGGAAAGATATCGCCACTTCACGACCCCTTCGACTTCGCTCAGGACAGGCTCTTCGGGCCGTTTCGGCCGGATTGACGGTAAAGCGCGAAGCGTCCCCGCTCACCTTGCCAGCAGCGCCGCCAGCCCGGCCTGTTCCACCGCAACGATGGCGCGGTCCTGGTGGGGCTGGAGGGCTTGCCATGGGTTGCCCGAAAGGGCCGGCAGAAACGGATCGGCCACCTCCGTCGTCTCGCCGCTGAGCGCCTCGAACACCGCCAGCGCCATGAAAGGCACGATATGCGGGGCGTAGCCGCCCTCGTGCAGCATGACGATGCGCCCGCCGCACAGGTCGCCGGCCGCCGCCATCAGCAGTTCCGTCATCCGCCGGAAGCTTTCGCTGGTCAGCATCATGCGGGCGAGCGGGTCGTGGCCGCCGGAATCGAAGCCGCTGGGCACGAAGATCAGGTCCGGCCGGAAGGCGTGCAATGCGGGCAGGACGACGCGCTCGAACGCCGCCAGATAGGCGCCCTCGCCCGAGCCCGGCGGCAGCGGAATGTTGATGTTGGTGCCTACGGCGTCGCCGTCGCCGAGTTCCTCCACCATGCCGCTGCCCGGCGGAAAACTCCGGTCCTGGTGCAGCGAGATCGTCAGCGCCCGCGGATCGGTCCGGAAGGCCGCCTGGGTGCCGTTGCCGTGATGGGCGTCCCAGTCGACGAACGCGATGCGCGCCAGCCCGGCGTCGTCGAGCGCATACGCGCCGGCAATCGCCGCGTTGCCGTATATGCAGAAGCCCATGGCCTCGTCCGGCTCGGCATGGTGGCCGGGCGGCCGGTGCAGGCAATAGGCGTTGTCGACCCGGCCGGCGAGCACGGCATCGACCGCGGCGATGCCGGCGCCGGCGGCGAGGCGGGCGATTCCCTCCCCGTCCGCGCCGATCCGCGTGGTCGCAAAGCGGCGCGCGAGGTTGCCGCCGCCGGCCGCGCTCACCGCCGCGACATGGTCGAGATGGGCCTGCGTGTGCACGCGCAGCAGGTCGGCGTCGCCCGCCGGCGCCGGGGCGAGCATGACCAGCGCGCGCGACAGGCCGCTGGCGTCGAGCAGGTTCTTGATTCGCCGCTTGCCCGGCGCGCTCTCCGGCGGCTCGATCGGCTCCATCCAGTCGAGCGCGCCGATCGGGCCGAAGCGCGTGCCGGTGTCGTGCCACATGAAGCGTTCGTCCCAGACCAGTCCGGTCGTCATGGCCGTTCTCCTGCCGCAGCTTATCTACGTTCGCTGACCGCGCCAGACCGACCTTCAGCCCCACAGCCGGTCGGTTGCGATCGCCGCGCCTTCGGCCATCGCGCGCAGCTTCTCCCACACGATGCTGGGCCAGACCCGCGGCAGGCCGGCGAGGGTCGAGAAGCCGCAATCCGTCCCGGCCTGGACCCGCTCGCGCCCGACGATATCGGCATAGGCGCACAGGCGCTGGGCGACCAGCTTGGGATGCTCGACATGGTTGGTGTTGGTGTCGATCACGCCGGGTGCGAGGATCTTGCCGTCGGGGATTGCGAGGTCCGCGAGGTCCTCGTGCTGGTGGCCGTGCTGGGGATTGGCGCCCTCGAACAGCACGACCGCCGGTTTCGCCCGGAACACGATGTCGGCCATGGCGGCGAAGGGCACGTCGTGGGTGTGCGGGCCGGGATAGTTGCCCCAGCAGATGTGCATGCGCATGGCCTCGGCCGGGATGTTGCGGGTCGCGTGGTTGAGCGCCTCGACGCCGACTTCGGCGGTACGCCGGAACTCGTCGAGCGTCCGGTCGGCGAATTCCATGTGGCGGATCATGGCGAGGTCCGGACAATCGATCTGGAGCAGAAAACCGGCGTTGTGGATCGCCTCGTATTCGTCGGCCAGCGCTTCGCCCAGCGCCAGCACATAGGCGTCGCGCGTCTCGTAATATGCGTTGGGCATGAAATGGGCGACCACGCCGGGCGAGGCGGCGTTCATGAACGAGCCGGCCGGGGCCGCCCTGTCCACCGCCGCGCGGTAGTTGGCGAGATCGGTTTCGAGCGGCCCAGTATCGCCCGGCCCGATCGGCGCCCGGCAGGCCGGCGGATCGAGGTTCGGCAGCTTGGCGTTGGCGCGCATGCTGGCGGCGTAGTCCGGATGGGCCTTCAGGTCCGATGGCATCCAGCGCAGCGGCTCCGGATCGCCGAAGCCCTTGAGCCGGTGCTTGACATAGTTGGTGTAGGAGATTTTCGACATCTCGCCGTCGCTGACGATGTCGACGCCGCACTCCACCTGTTTCCGGACGATCTCCGCGACCGATTCGGTGACGCGGCGCGCCAGCAGGGCCGGATCGTAGGGCCGGTCCCGGTCCTTCGCGACGAGCAGGTCGATCAGGTCGTCCGGCCGCGGCAGGCTGCCGACATGGGTGGCGAGAATGCGGTCGGCGGGGAGGTCGTGCGAAAGGGCAGCCAAAGCTCAAGGTCTCCCTGTTGCCTGCAATGCGTCTCAGGTAATGCGGAAGGCGTGCAACGCTTCAACCCTGAACGCGGTAAACGCGTTTTTGCAAGCCGCCGGACAAAACAGCGGCAACGCCGGGAACGAGCGGCTGCAATTCCCGCATCCGGTTACGGGCAGCGATCATGATCACGACCGGGAACGGTAGTTCGTTTTCGTTCTGTTGATGCTCGATTCACCGGTCGACTGTAATGAAGGCGGCAAATCCCCTGCCGGCGGCGAGGGACAGCAGAAGGCCGTTTTCGGCGCCCGTCCAGCCCATCTCCTGCACAGTGTGCAGTGTGAACAATTCCGGAAAGTCGCCGGCTAGCCGCCGCGGCACGGATTCGTCAAGCAGCAGCTTCATCGGCACCGGACACCAGCATCGCCGTTGCGCGCTCCAGCACCGCAACGGCCTGGCGCCGCGAAACGGTCGGATAGTCCTCCAGAAATTCGTCGAGCCGGTCGCCGGCCTCCAGATGCTCCATCAGGATGCGCACCGGCACCCGGGTGCCGGCGAATACCGGAGTCCCGCCCAGGATATCCGGATTCCTGTCGATGAGTGTATCGGTCATCGCTTTCTCTTCGGATGCGCCCTTGCGCCAGGCGGCCCCAGAATACTGCACTTCGACGCGGCGCGCATGCGGCTAACCCGGCATCGGTCTACTTCGCCGGTCAAGCCGCCGCGAAACGCTCCACCGCGATCTGCCCTGCGCGGTCGCGGGCCTGCCAGAGATCCCAGGCCATCTGCATCCCGAGCCAGGTCTCGGGCGTCGAGCCGAAGGCCTTCGACAGCCGTATTGCCATGTCCACCGATATTCCCGTGCGCTCGTTCACCAGCTCGGAAAGCGCCTGTCGCGTGACGCCCAGCCCTTCTGCGGCCCGCGTCACGGTCAGGCCAAAGGGCTCAAGGCACTGCCGCTTCACGATGCCGCCCGGATGGGGCGGGTTGTGCATGGCCATGTCGCCGTCTCCTCAGTGATAGTCCACGTAATTCACATCGACCGCCGCGCCGTCCTCGAACCGGAAGGTTACGCGCCAGTTGCCCGATACCGAAACCGCCCAGTGCCCTTTCAGGCGGCCCTTCAATTCGTGCAGGCGAAACCCCGGCAGGTTCATGTCCCCAGGTTCCCGGCTGAGATCGAGCGCCGCAAGAATGTCCCGCAGCTTCTCAATATGCGCCGGAGCCACACGCCGCACCGTCCTGCCCTCGTAGAGCGCCTTCAGTCCGCGATGCCGGAACGAAGCGATCATCGCGCAAGTCTAATCCGTCGCCTGTCAGTTGACAATTTACAATACGGATTCCGGACGACGCTGCGATGACCAATTCGCGCAAATCTCCAGCACGGTTGACCGGACGAGGCCCCTGTCGGAGAAACCGCGAGGAGCACCAAAGGGCCAAAGGCGGCACACATGCGCGTCATCATCACCGGCGGGGCCGGGTTTCTCGGGCGGAAGCTGGCGAAGGCGATTCTGGAGCGCGGGACGCTTACCGGCCCGGAGGGTTCTGAGACGCCGGTTACCGGTCTCGTCCTGTTCGACAACGTCACGCCGGACGACTTCGGCGGGCGGGCCGAGGCGGTTACCGGGGACATCGGCGACGGCGCGGCGGTGCGCCGCCTGATCGGCGCCGATGCGGCCAGTGTCTTCCATCTCGCGGCCATCGTCAGCGCCGGGGCGGAGGAAGATTTTGCGCTCGGCTACCGGGTCAACCTGGACGGCACGCGCCATGTGCTGGAGGCCTGCCGTGCGCTGGCCCGCCCGCCGCGTCTGGTGTTCGCCTCCTCGATTGCGGTCTATGGCGGCGACCTGCCGGACGTTATCGAGGACGACACGCCGCCCCTGCCGCAGACCTCCTACGGCATCCAGAAACTGGTCGGCGAGCAGCTGATCCACGACTACACCCGCAAGGATTATATCGACGGCCGGGCCCTGCGCCTGCCGACGATCATGGTGCGGCCGGCGCCGAACCGGGCGGCCTCGACCTGGGCCAGCTCGATTATCCGCGAACCGTTGCAGGGCCGGGACTACGATTGCCCGGTCGAGCCCCATGTCGCGATGGCCTGCCTGTCGCCGCGACGCACGGTGGATGCTTTCATCGCCGTCCACAACCTGCCGGGCGAGCGGCTGGGGCTGAAGCGCACATTGCTGCTGTCCGGCATCCGGGCGACGGCGGCGGACATGGCCGATGCGGTGGCGCATAACGCCGGCAACCGCCGGACCGGCGCGATTCGCTGGAAGCCGGACCCGGCGACCATGCGGATCGTCGGCGGCTGGCCGGGCGAAGCCCGCGGCGCCCGGGCCGAAGCGCTCGGCATCGCGCCGGACGCTACGATCGACGACATCGTCCGCGGCTTTATCGCCGACGATCTGGCGGGCGGCGGCGCCGAGGGGGAGGCCGGCCGATGACCGATTTCGTCCTGGTGCACGGCGCCTGGCACGGCGGCTGGTGCTGGCGGGACGTGGCGGGCCGGCTGCGCGCAAACGGCCATGTCGTGTACACGCCGACGCTGACCGGCCTCGCCGAGCGCTCCCACCTGCTGACCCGCGAGACCGGACTGGACACCCACATCCTCGACATCGTCAACCTGCTCGACTGGGAAGAACTGGACGATGTCGTGCTGTGCGGCCACAGCTATGGCGGCATGGTCGTCACCGGCGCCGCCGACCGCGCAGCCGGACAGCTGCGGGCGCTGGTCTATCTCGACGCCTTCGTCCCGGCCGACGGGCAAAGCCTGCATGAGATGGCGCCGCCGGAGCGCGTCGCGGCGTTCGAACGGGCCGCCGCGGAACGGGGCGGCGGCTGGAAGGTGCCGCCGCTGCCGGCCAGCGCCTGGCTCGACGATCCGGCGCAGCAGGCCTGGGTCGAGCCCAAGGTGACGCCGCATCCGCTGCGCTGCTTCACCGAGCCCCTGACGCTGAGCGGCGCCTGGGCGACCGTCGCCTGCAAGATGCACGTTCTGGCAAGCGCGAATGACCCGTCGCCCTTCCACGCGATCCACGCGGGCGTTGCGTCCGGACCGGACTGGCTGCGCCGCCGGATCGACGGCCCCCACGACCTGATGATCTCGCACCCGGACGAGACCGCGGCGCTGCTGCTCGAAGCTGCCGGCTAACGCTTCTCCAGCATTCCCTTGATCTCGTCCATCTGGCGCTGCAGGGCTTCCATGCGCTGCATCAGGGCCGAGGCCTCGGCCTCGCTGACGGCGTGGATTTCCTCCTTCAGGGCCGCGGATTCGGCCTGGCTCTGCTCGGTCATGGCGTTGACGATGACGGCGATGAACAGGTTGATGACGGCGAAGCTGGTCATCAGGATGAAGGGCACAAAAACCAGCCAGGCGTTGGGGTACTGCTCCATCACCGGGCGGACGATGCCCATGGACCAGCTTTCCAGGGTCATGATCTGGAACAGCGAATACATGCTCTCGCCGACCGTGCCGAACCAGTCGGGGAAGGCCGCGCCGTAGAGCTTGGTCACCATCACGCCGAACACGTAATAGACCAGCATCAGCAGGGCGATCACGCTGGTGACGCCGGGAATTGCCGTCATCAGCGCCATGACCACCTTGCGCATCGACGGCACGATGGCGACCAGCCGCAGCACGCGCAGGATGCGCAGCGAACGCAGCACCGTCAGGTCGCCGCTCGACGGCGCCAGCGCGATCCCGACGATGACGAAATCGAAGATGTTCCAACCGTTGGTGAAATAGCGCCAGCCGAAGGCGAACAGCTTGGCCAGCAGCTCGGTCACGAAAATGGCCAGCACCGCTTCGTCGAGGAACAGCAGCAGCGGCCCGGCCCGCTCCATGACGCTGCCGGAGGTTTCGAGGCCGAGGGTGATCGCGTTGAAGACGATGACCGCGGTGATGACGCGGGTCGTCCTCCGGCTTTCCATGAACATGCCGACGCGCCGGCGCAGCCGGTTGAGCGGCGAATCGGGTTCCGGCAAAGCGGTCATGGCTGTTGCTCCGGCAGGCAATCTGGCTTCCCGGTCCCGGCCGTTGCAGCGCCGGCCGTGCGACGGATTCTCAACCCGGCACCTCCTCTGCGTCCCGCCTGTGGCGGAAAAGATCGTTCGATGCTTTTTTTAGATGGCACCGGCGGCGGATCAACCCTGACGCCGCGTCGCGCACGGACACCGGCACGGCGCGGCCTCACAACCGTGTTATAATGATTTGTAATGAATGTTCTGCCCGCCATTCCCACATGGCAATCGAACTCGATCCCCGAGATCGTAGGGAGGCTCCGATGATCCTGACCCGCCGCACCCTGCTCGCCGCCGCGCTCGCCGTTCCGGTCGTATCCGCGGCAGCCTTCTACGCCGCCGGCCCGGCAACGGCGGCCAAGCCGGAAATTTTCGCGCCGGGCGGCAAGGCGATCCGCGGCTACGATCCCGTGGCCTATTTCACCCAGGGCAAGCCAGTAGAAGGCAAGCCGGACTTCACCCACGAATGGAAGGGCGCGACCTGGTATTTCGCCAGCGCCGCCAACCGCGACCGGTTCAGGCAGAACCCGGAGCGCTGGGCGCCGCAGTACGGCGGCTACTGCGCCTACGGGGTGGCCCAGGGCTATGCCGTCAAGATCGAGGTCGACCAGTGGTCGGTCGTCGGCGGCAAGCTCTACCTCAACTACAACCGCAGCGTGCAGCGGACCTGGAAACAGGATATCCCGGGCTATATCCGGACGGCCGACAAGAACTGGCCGGGCGTCCTGAAATAGGCCGGGCAGGGCCCGCCCCCGTCGCGCCCTGACCCGTTTCCGGGGCGATTATCCGGCTCTTCTCCAGTCCGCCCTAACGATTTCCGGCCGCCGCCGTTCAGCGAACGAGCCGGATGCGGATCACGCCCTTCACCGGCGTGTGCGGATCGACCGGCTTGCCTTTGCGCAGGATCGCCACCCGGCCGGCCCGGGCGAGGCCGATCGCCTCCTCGCGCACGATGCGCGACCAGCGATGCGCCGACTGCGCCGGCGCGCCGGGCTTGCGCCGTTCCTCGGCGAAGACCTTCGCCACGTCGCCCGGCCCGACCGTGCCGTCGCCGGCCGCTTCGGCGAGGTCGAGGATGATCTCGCGGACGGTTCGCTTGTCCGGCCGGCCGGCGGCAGCCGGCGGCGGGTCTGGACGGTTAGTCAAGTTGCATTCCCCTTTTGGCGGATTTTGCCGGCCCCTTGTTGATCGGGGGGCTTCGGGAATAGGGTATTCGGGCCATTCTGCCGTCGCCGCGAGACAGTGCGGCCCGGCGCAACGCCGGAGCATAGCATGACCGAACCCGCCAGCCTCGGCAGCTTCGACTATGTCATCGTCGGCGCCGGCTCGGCCGGCTGCGTGCTGGCGAACCGGCTGTCCGAGGACGGGCGCAACCGGGTGCTGCTGCTCGAGGCCGGCGGCAAGGACAACTATTTCTGGATCAAGGTGCCGGTCGGCTATCTCTATACCCAGGGCAACCCGCGCACCGACTGGTGCCTGAAGACGGAAGCCGAAGACGGGCTGAACGGCCGGGCGCTAAACTATCCGCGCGGCCGGGTGCTCGGCGGCTGCTCCTCGATCAACGGCATGATCTACATGCGCGGCCAGATGCGCGATTATGACGGCTGGGCCCAGATGGGCAACCGCGGCTGGAGCTGGGACGATGTGCTGCCCTGGTTCAAGAAGTCCGAGCATCATTTCGGCCCGCCGGACGATTTCCACGGCACCGGCGGCGAGTGGCGGGTCGAGCGTCCGCGGGTCGGCTGGGAGATCCTCGACGCCTTCGAGCGCGCCTGCAACGAGACCGGCATCGCACGGACGCCGGATTTCAACGACGGCGACAACGAGGGCACCGGCAGGTTCATGGTCAACCAGCGCCGGGGCGCGCGCTGGAACACGGTGCAGGCCTTCCTGAAGCCGGCGCGCAACCGGCCCAACCTGACAATCCTGACCCATGCCCAGGCAAAGCGCATCCGCTTCGACGGCGCGCGGGCGAGCGGCCTCGACTTCTGGCGCAAGGGCGTGGAAACCCGGGTCGATGTGGACGGCGAGCTGATCCTGGCGGCGGGCTCGATCGGCTCGCCGCACCTGCTCCAGGTCTCCGGCGTCGGGCCGGGCGCGCTGTTGCAGGACAAGGGGGTGGGCGTGCTGCAGGAATTGCCCGGCGTCGGCGGCAATCTGCAGGATCATCTGCAACTGCGCATCGTCTACCGGGTCTCGAACGTCGTCACCCTCAACCAGCAGGCCAACAGCCTGTTGGGGAAAATGACGATGGGCCTGGAATACGTCCTGTTCCGGCGCGGGCCGCTGACCATGGCGCCGAGCCAGCTCGGCGTGTTCGCGAAATCCGATCCGTCGCGCGAGACCGCCAACCTGCAATATCACGTCCAGCCCCTGTCGCTCGACAGGTTCGGCGAGCCGCTGCACCGCTTTCCCGGCCTGACGGCATCGGTGTGCGACCTGCGGCCGGAGAGCCGGGGCGCGGTCACGCTGAAATCGCCCGACCCGAAGGAGCCGCCGGCGATCGCGCCCAATTATCTCTCGACGCCCGGCGACCGGCAGACCGCGGTCGAGGCGATCCGGCTGACCCGGCGCATCGCTGCCGCGCCGGCGATGCACCCCTACGCGCCGGAGGAGGTGCTGCCCGGCGCAGCGATGCAGTCCGCGGACGAACTGGTCCGGGCCGCCGGCGATATCGGCACGACGATCTTCCACCCGGTCGGCACCTGCAAGATGGGCAGCGATCCGCAGGCCGTGGTCAGCGACCGTCTCAAGGTGCACGGGCTGGAAAACCTGCGCGTGATCGACGCCTCGATCATGCCGACGGTAACCTCCGGCAACACCAACAGCCCGACCATCATGATCGCGGAAAAAGGCGCCGCCATGACGCTGGAGGACGCGCGGGGGTAACGGGGCCGTTCAACAGCCTCGCATGTCGCTCGCGACATCGCCGCCCAATTTTTCCCTGCCGCCCCGTCCGGCCGCAGGTCGAGCCGGGGACCGGGGCCGACCCGACAGGCCTATCCCTTTGGCCCCGGACCCCGGATTTCAGCTTCGCTCCATCCGGGGCTTGAACGCGCGAACCATGCTGCCTTCCGGGGAAAAGCGGGGCGATCTGGACATCGCGCTGCGCGGAAACCTGGCCCGGATCCTGGAATGGACCGGAAATCGCCCCGAAACGACAAAGACCGACACGCCCATCTCGGGAATGTCGGTCTCGGTGGTTGCGGGGGTAGGATTTGAACCTACGACCTTCAGGTTATGAGTTTGCCTAAGTGCCTGTCGACATACCCTGACACCTTTTCTCTTCCCGCCGCCATCCTTCGACATTAGTAATATTCTACAACAGGTTATAGGAACTGACCAGACCCTTGTTCGTCGACAATCCACGACACGCACCCACCGCGATTTTGATTCCCGGTGATTCCCATGCGATTCCCAGCGTGGTAGAGTGCTTCCCGCAGACGACTGAATAACGGGCGACGCCATGCCGGCACAGATCAAGATCACCAAGCGCGCCATCGACCGGATCGAGAGCGACGGTTCGGACCGCTTCTACTGGGACCGGGAGCTGCCCGGTTTCGGCCTGCGTGTCCGGGCGTCCGGTCGCAAGTTCTTCGTCACCCAGTTCCGCGCCAAAGGCAAGCTTCGCCGCATGACCCTCGGCCCCGTGACGGCCCTTGCGCCCGAGGACGCGCGCCGGCGTGCGATGTCGCTGCTCGCCGAGGCCAAGGGCGGCGGCGACCCGGCCGCGCAGCGCGACGCCGACCGCAAGGCCGCGACCGTGAAGGCTCTCGGGGAGCGCTTTCTCGACGAGTATGTCCCCGCCCATTGCAAGCCGAGCACGGCCTACGAGTACCGGCGTTCCGTCGAGCTCTTCATCGACCCCAGGATCGGCCGCCGCAAGGTGACGGAGATCCAGAGAAGCGACATCGCCGAGCTCCATCATGGCCTGCGCAAGACGCCCTACCAGGCCAACCGCACGCTGGGCGTGCTCTCGAAGATGTTCAACCTCGCCGAGATGTGGGGCCTGCGTCCCGACGGCTCGAACCCCTGCCTGCACGTCAAGCGGTTCAAGGAGGAGAAGCGGGAGCGGTTCCTGAGCGCCGAGGAGTTCCAGCGCCTCGGCACGGTCCTCGACGAAATCCTCGAGGACGGTTCCGAGACCCGCTCGGCGGTCACGGCAGTCCGGTTGCTGATGCTCACCGGCTGCCGGCTTTCCGAAGTCCAGAAGCTGCGATGGGAGCATGTCGATATGGAGGCCGGCGAGCTGCGGTTGCCCGATACCAAGACTGGCGGGCGCGCGGTGCCGCTTGCGCCCTCGGCAGTGCGATTGCTGGAGTCGTTGCCGCGCGATGACGACAACCCGTGGGTGATCGCCGGCAGGAAACCCGGCAGCCACCTCACCGACCTTCAGCATCCCTGGCGCCGCATCCGGGACCGCGCCTGTCTCGACGACGTGCGCATCCATGACCTTCGGCACAGCTTCGCCTCGCGCGCGCTCGCGCTCGGCGAAGGCCTGCCGATGATCGGCAAGCTGCTCGGTCACACACAGGTGCAGACGACCGCCCGGTACGCTCATCTGGCCCGAGACACCGTGAAAGCTTCCGCCGCTCGCATCGGCGACAGCATAGAGAGCGACCTGGATGCCGTGCCGCATGCCTCAAGCAGTCAACCCTGATGGGTCTCAAGCAGCCTCGAACTCGATCGCATGCGTCTGGTGCATGCGACGATGAGGATTTACGACTGGATCATGAATCATATGAAGAGGTGAGTGAATCTAACGGTCCCACTGCCGCGCGTGCGCGTAGCGTGCCTTGACCGCGGCCTCCAACTCCACCGGCACGTCAAGCGCAGCAACGAAGCCGTCCCATGCCTCGTCGTCGAGAGCAATAGTGGGACGCTCGTTCAAGGTCTCAATCGCCACCGCTTCGCTCGACCTGCGAATATTAACGTGAGGCATGACGGCATCCTCCGTTTAGGGTGTACCGTGGTGTCGCGGCGTCCAGATACAGCAATCTTGGGTGGTGCGCCAGTTCGAAATCTCCGGGCACCAGTTTTCGTGCTTGCCACCATCATAAGGCCCTGCCGTAGCCGATGCGGACCCGTTCACAGCCCCGAAGGCCATTGTCAGACGAGGGCCAGAAACCGACAGTATCTTGACGTCCGCTATTCCAGATTCTCGACCACCAACTGGATATCGGGTGCGAGTTCTTCGACGGCTTCCACCACCACGTCTGCGGGCACGCCGGCGTAGTGCGGCGAAAACAGCTCGTCGGACTCGTACGACGCCGCGTGATCTTCGACGGCCATACCAACCACATAGCCATCCTCGGAGAGCACGGGCCCGCCGCTATTCCCGGGCCTGGAAATCGCCGAGTAGAGAAACAGAGCTTGTCCGCCAAGCGAAGTTACGCGCTCGTTGGTCACCGCTCCCTGTTGAATCGTGAGCGAGGCATCTCGGGTGTTCGGCAATCTCGGGTACCCCATTGTGTAGACCCCTTGCGCGATGATCGGCTTCCGGAACACCGCTCCGTTGAGTGGATCCAGACCATCTTCAATGCCTATGAGGGCGATGTCCTCGGTGGAATGAATGCGGATGGAGCTAACGTCCAGCGAGCATTGTCGTCCTTGGAACGTCTGCGTCCGGTCGAGTTCGACTTCCTCGACCACGTGGCAACAGCTTAGAACGTAGTTCGAGTGGATGATTACGCCGCTTCCGCCGACCGTTCGACCATTCTTCTGTCCAGTTATTTGCACTACACTGGACTTGCATTCTTCATAGAGCAGTTCCGCCCCCAAGAGCGGAGCGAGCCAAAGGTTCCCTCGGAAGTGCTCTCCGAACATTCCACGGAAGCAAAGATACCGTTCTCCGAACACTGGCGGCCCGGGCCGAATTGGGCTCACCGGAACGAGCATCCCCAGCGACGCCATTTGGGCCACAATATGCCGAACCCGCAAGTAGTTTGGCTTCTTCGGAAAGATCGTCTTAACCTCCAAATACTGCACGAAATCCAGCAAAGAGAGCCCTGGCGACCCGCCCAGGTGATCCGCTCCCACCTCGTCCTTTAGAAACCGCCGCGTTTGCTCGAGGTTTTCGACATCGAAGAACTCCGTCGCCGCCAATGCCAGCTTGAGCCGACTCGCAAGCGACCACGACATGTTCATCGAGTCCTTATTCATCACTTCGAGCGTGGACACAGGCTTGCCTAACTGCTCCTTCATCGCCTCGCTCCCCCGAACGCAAACATGTGACGCGCGGTGCCCCCCATTCGTGCCTGCACCTCGGCCGCTTCGCCGACGGAACCCTCGACGTCTCGCGGCCGAACATCCAACATGTAAACACCGCCGCGCGGCTTGATCGGCGCAAGACGGAGCGATAGATGTTCGACGGACACAGGCGGACAAACGGGCCCCCGAGTTTGCACGCGCGCGATTTCGCTACGATGACCGGCGTCGTGACCCATTGTTTCGAGCGGACCGGAGAACCGAGACCCCGATTGGAATTCCGGCGGTCAGCCGGGCCGCTGTCAGCAGGTTACGACAGAACAAGCACAAGCGCGTTTCGATGCGTAGCCCGAATCCAAGCGACAACGCTGCTCTCACTTCGGCTTCTTTCCTTCGGCAAATTTCTGGATCGCTTTCGGTACAAACGCCGCCGCTAGGAAATACAAGACAAGCTCGTTCTTCTCCTGCCCGGATCCCCAACCATGCACCTCAATTGCGGCAAGGGCTATGGCCACCACCAGCGCGCCCAACGCCATGAAACGTACCGATGAGGGATTGCCGTTCTTGTCGGTGAACCACCCCTTCTTGCCTTCTGCGTCCTCCTCCACAGGCGCTCCCGTCGACCCCTCTGCGAATTTCTGGAGTGCCTTCGGCAGGAACGCCGCAGCCAAGAAATAGAACACCAGCTCAGTATCACCGGCCTGTTCCGTTACCTCAGCATTGACCTCGACAACCGCCAAGTATGCCGATGCCACAAACGCGATGGCCGACATGACACGCATCGACGACGGATTCCCATCGTCATCCAGGAACAACCTACTCCACCCTGTCACGGAAGCCTCCTTCGTATCGGTCATTAGCGTCCTCGCCATTCAGCCTTCTTCAGAGCCCCCGTCCGACCGCGATGCGACCGCCACCGCATTTGCCACCATTCGATCACCACTCTGTCGCGCGGCCAGCGCTGCCAACACGAACGTTCCTGCGAGAATCCCCGCCGACCACATGGACACGGACTCCACCGGGACGGCTTCACCGACCACCTTCCAAGACAGGAGGCCCAAGAGGAGCAAGAATAGTCCTGTTGCGGCATCCCTGAATAGAAGAAAGCTACGGTGAGCCTGCAACACTTCAGGCTCGTTCCTCACTGGGCGGTAGATCTCCTTGTACCAGTAACCGTTTTGCTCGTCTTCGGTCATCTCGTTGAGGAAAAGCGCGGGCCACCTTCGCTGAAGGTCGCCGGGCAACAATCGTGGGTCCTTTTCGCAAATCCTCCGACTACGATGGCCCGACAAGACATTTCGCAGTCGCCAATACACCAATGGATGCTTCCAATTATTCGGCAGGACGTGCGAAAGAGCTCCCCCGAATGCTGTAATCGCTGCTACCATGAGCGCCTGCTGACCAATTTGATCGGAATATTCGAACACCTTCTCCACGCCCCAGTGAACCAGCGCCACCAGCACAAACGTGCCAGCATAGATTGCTGTCAGAGGCAAGGCGTTCTGAGCCTTCAAGTCCTTTTCCATTCAGGACTACTCCTCGTCTTCGTAATTCCAGTGGTATTCCTCAGGCTCCATGGCCGACCATCTCTCTCGCTTGGGCGCATCGTAGTGATGACAGATGGTGTTGCCTCTTGTCGCTTTCGCGCTCACGCCTCTATGCGTAAAAGCATTCATAACGGCCTTCCTCGGATGCTTTGGTTCCCCCTTTTTGGCAGTCGAGGCGATTGCACTTATGTTGCGTAACTTACCCTGCTGTACAGGCGCTCCGATTAGCCGATTGAGAATAGCGGGTCCGACGTTCCGTCGACTCCCATGGTGTGGTATCTGAATAAATCGCAAGTTCCCACCGCTTGCAAGTGCGCCTAGTTGGTCGGCTGCGTAAGTCAGGGCCGTGATCCCCGCATCTCCGGTTAAGAGGAGGTTACGGCCGTCTACCGTCAACAGAGTAATGGCGCTTGAATTGTTCTTGGCGGATGTCGTGTCTTCATCATCCAGCGCGTCTACACCCCACGTGGATTTAAAGCGTCTCATCGTACGCGCCACTGACCCCGTTAACTCGGCAAGCATTGAGGCGATTGTGGCCCTCGCCTGCGGCATACCATCGAATTCCGGAATGAGACTCTCGTAATACTCGCGCGTAGGGCCCAACACACGGAACTCCTCTTGGTCATAAAGTGAAACACCCAAAAATGGTTCAACGATGTGTATGTCCTTGCTCTCTGCTTTAGCTACCAAGTCAGCCGCAACGTCGAGACTTTCTTTAAGGCGCCGTCCAATACTTTCGTCTGTCACCCGGCCGTCCAGGAATTTCTCCGCAAGTCCCTGATTGTGCTCCCACGGCTTGTGGATCCACAGTTCCTTCACGGTGAGTTCGTCCAGAACGACATGCAGGCCATTCACGTGGTCTTGGTCCGGATGGGTAGAGACTACGGCGTCGACTGATGTCGTCCCGTAGTGGTTCTTGATGTGATCGACGACTTCTTGACCTGTTTCCTTAAAGCCGCCATCGATAAGCACTATTTTTTGATCATTCCTATCGCCATGAAGGTTCCCCCACCGTAAGGCGATGGCATCTCCACTCTTCGACTCCTTTCCGACACCGATTACATCGACTTCGTAACCCATTTCTAACGTTCCTTCCACCTATGGAGTTTCAGTTTGAATCAGCCTGTTCTTGTCATGCCCGAGGTTTGTGCATGTGCATCTCCGAACGAGGGATTCGTACTCGAAACGAGCACGGCATCCTCGGAGGACCCGCATCTACAAAAAAAGAGGACTCTTGTCTAGTTCACGGCATTGCGAATGATTTTGGATGGCGACGTGGCTCGTGAGGGACGCGGAAACGAAATAGAAGAGCTAATCGCCGACCTTCGAGATCTGTGGGGGTCGCTGCGATGTGCCCAGTCGAAGCGAAAGGGTTCGATCGCTCAAGCGGCCCCGTCACTCACCTATGGCGATCCCGACAAGATCCAAGCCCAGTGTCCGGACCTGCTGGAGGATCAGGTCGCCATATGCGATTTCGGCCACCGTCCAGAGACGCGCTTCTACGCGACATGTTCCGCCTGATCCGCTACCCACCGATGCGGCGCTATGCTGACGGTTGGAGGAAGACACGGCCCGATCATCTTCGGCGTTAGCGACATGATGAACCCCAACCGCTCGAAGCGGACCAACGATCTCTACCGCTACGAGGCCAACCGGTATCTGGGTGACTGGCTCACCCGCCCGCTCGACGCCATCAGCCGCGCGGATGTCGAGGCCCGATTCAACAGCATCACTGCCGACCATGGATGGTCGGCCGCCAACCGGGCGATGTCCCTGCTGCGCTCGATCTACCGCAGGCCCTGTGTCGACCATGACGGGCTGCGCAACCCGGTCGATCTCTGGCTCGCCGGCGGCGGCAAGTTTCACCGCAAAGCGCGGCGCAAGATTTCGGCGCCGGCGGAGGTACTGCCGTGCTGGCGTGCCGGTATCGAGGCGGAGGTCAACAACCCTGCGATCCGCGATGCTCTCTGGTTCGGGCTCTACACCGGCATGCGCCGGGACGAGGTGCTGACGCTGCGCTGGGAGCGGGTCGACATGGACGCGCTCACCTTCCGCGTCGAGGAGACCAAGACGGGCGTGCCCCTGGAGCTTCCCATCACCAATCAGCTCGCAGCCATACTCGAACGCCGCCGAACCGCCGCCGCGGATCTGCCCGAAGGCGTTCGCGACTGGGTGTTCCCATCGCCGACCAGCGCGACCGGCCATGTCCAGGACCCGCATCATCTCTACGCCCGCATCGGCGAGGCGGGCGGGACCCAGTTCTGGTTCGACGGTTTGCGCAACAACTTCATCACCGTCGCCGAGCGCGAACTGATGCTGCCCCCTGCTCCGTTCATCGTGACCAGTTGCAGTCCATGCCAACAATTAGTTGTCTCCGCTGATCCAGCCCACTGATATGTGAGTGGGGGAGTCGCTCTCCGGCATTGTTCCTGACAGGACATAGATTGACCTAAGCCACCCGACGCACCGTTGATGCTAGTAGAGCTTTCGGAAACACTACTAGTTACAGCATAAACCCTCGTATTCTCGACGCCTTATGAATATTGGCCTTTCCTTCCGACTCCTCCACCCTGCAAACCGGCGTTACTCTCAGGACACGACCTTACCACAAGATCAATGTTGCGCTACCTTCCCCTCAACTCTCACGACCTCTGCGTCGCTCAGGGTTCCCATCTATTGCGATTCGTAGTCCGAGACTTCCTTTATGGCGGTCTCATGTACCATTTCCACCGGTACCACTTCCGCAAGTCCGGAATCTTCTTGGAATACAACACGCGGCTCGCCAGTCCGCTCGCTAACAGCGACCTCGCGACTGCGAAGTTGCTTGCTCACAACCCCGACCAAGAGACAGTGCGTGATCGGCCTTGTTCCTGCAAGGGCGGTGGTTTCCGGTTTTAGGACTACAGGTCCGCCACTGTTGCCAGGAAAGGCGGGAGCATCAATAAGAAACGTATCTTGGTGGCGACGAACCCAGTCTTGGATTCTCGCAATGGCTCCGTATCGAACGATAGGGTAGTTGCGAGCGTCACCGACCAGTCCGAGAGGAAAACCGATCACGAATACACCTTCACCCTCCAGTGGTTGAACGCCTTCACCAAAGGTTGTGCATACGTCGCCCAAGTACATTCCCGGCTCTCGCAAATCCCGACCCTTCCATAAGGGGCTATGCTCCAGAAGAGGCATCACGGCTATATCCGCACTTCTCGGATGGAAGGTCCACGAGCCAGTCCCGACGGATCCAATGCGCATTACCGTCAGTCCCGCTTCTGGGTCGTTGAACCGGACATGTGTAATGGCATTAGCTGTAATGGCATTAGCGGCCACATGTTTGTTGGTGACCAGGTATGCCCGATACAGTGTCTGGCCCTGCTTTTCGGCTAGGGGATGGGCGTACAAAAACCCCGTACCGATGTGTTGGAACGACTCACCGGATGTTCCCAAAGAAACAACCGCGTTCAGATAACCTGGTGGAATTAGCGCCATGATGGCTTCAACAGCTCAACGGAACCGACGGAGGACAACATGAGTCGTAGCAGCAACTTCTTTTATGCGTATACTTCCTTCTCCGTTAGGCCGACCTTCACAGCCACCACCAAGGACCATTCGAGAATTGTGCAGGCCGCACTCCATCTCAGCCAGGCCACCGAGCAGAAACATTAAATTCAAACAATTCCTTTTTTGAATTTCGTTTCCGGATTGCACTACAATTGACATTTTCGAACCCCACTTCTTCCAACATTGCCGCGTAAATTCGTTCCACCGACAGGAGCACCCCGTAAAACGTCGAGTTACCAACGATGTAGTGCAATTCGCTGCCCTTCTGGACCAACGATACTAACGAATTCACGTGTTCCCAAATATCGCTGAAATACTTGGCAACGTACTTTGCGAGCAGAACTCCATTTTTATTCTTGTCATGCGCAATTTTGCTTAAAGGTGCATCGAGTAGCGGATGTGCAAAAGATTGGCTCGGCAGTTCCCAATCGATAAGTCTGCTAGTCGCAACGCCCCATGTGCCGCCAATTGCCGACCAGTCCAACTCCCCTGCCTCGCGACCGTTGTCCAGAAATCCAAGCCAATACATGTACGGTCGCAATTCGCGAATGTACGACATCCGATTGGCATATGGTGGCGAGGTAATTATCAAATCGAAAGGACCATCGACTGCGCGCTCCAACTTTCTGGCATCTCCGAACACCACTTGTCCCGTCCCGCTCGGGTTATCCTCTGCACCATCCAATACAAAATACAAGTCCTCACTGAACCTCCGTTCCATCTCTGCGCCGAACGGTATGCTCAATTGAGCATTATCTTTGAAGGACATTGACTGATGGTTAAACGCAGCATTGGAAAGACCAATCAGCGTCCTACAAAACGCCACCAATAGAAGGTTTCTTTCAGGAGATTGTTTCTCACTCTCAGCCTCAATAGCAGACCTTAGCTTACACAGGAACGCCAATGCTTCCGTACACCACCATCGCTCAATATTGTGGATGGGCGGCGTTCCGGCTGGTTCGACCGAGTTCCGCTTAACCGCATCAATCACCCGAGCACATGCACAGCGCGTTGACGCTGTCGTGGTACTGGGAAAATGCGCGGTCTTCACGTTTCCAAGCCACACCAAGAAAGGATTGATGTCTGTCGTGATACCTTCGTGCCCGTGGTACGCAGCACTCAGGGCGGTTGTGGCCGTTCCACAAAACGGGTCTAGCACGCGTCGGGGTCGGTCGTACTGGGCTATAAGCTCTTCTACTATCTTTACCGAATATGCAGGCGTTAGCCGCAGCCAGCCATGCCGGCCTGTGTTCGCATTGAACTTGTGCGTGTAGTCCGCCCGCTGTCGAAGCTTCTCTCTGGCAATGACGTTCACATCGCCTCCGGTGCGAGTAAGGAGTGCAAGATGGTGTCAATTTCCTCTCGCAGCGTCGAGCTATTCCGCTCAAAGAATGCAGCGAGATCGTATCCTATGACTTCCCGCATGAAGTCATAGGTAGATATTAATGGATCTGTAGCACCAAGTATGCCAGTTACAACGGACCACTTTTCCGCTCGGTAGCGCATCAGCACATCGCCGTCTATCTGTCCAGATAGAATGACGGCACAAGGAAAGTAACCTCTGGTGTAGGCCGTGGCAGCATTGGCAATGTCGGCGTTTTGTCGCTTTGAGTCCTTACTCTTATAACCCTGCCGAACTTCGAAAATCGTTCCCGATAAACTCCCAAACACCTTATCGTCGACATCCAGCATTATTGCAGATTCGTTCATCCATTGGTGGAAACGGTCTCGCTTTGCCTTGTCGCTGATCTTGTCAAGAGGAACTCGCCCATCCAGATACAGAGTCCGCTTCCGTCCACTTGGCAATGTCACCTGATAAGACCATGTAACATCTTCCTCTGATAGTTCCATGGAGTCTTTGACAACCCTACGAAACAGCCTCTCACACCCGATTCCGATTTGCCGATATACGCTTGTCATGCCGCCCGCTGCTTTGTGGGCTGCGTACATCATCGGGTTGTCGAGTCCAAACCAACTGTAAAAGGCATCTCCTTGATACAACTCTCGAAATTGCTCAAGCGTTAGCCCGCCACCCTTTGATCCTTGACCGAACTTGGGCTTGTATTGTGAACTAACTCTGATCGCGTCCAAAACGATCTGCAAATACTCTTCATCTTTGGCGACCATGGCCTTCACTGCCAATTCCAAATCCGCCGAGGTGAACCGGTCAAAATAGAGTCGGTAGGTTGGTTCGAAATGTCGTATGCTGATGGCCATGACACGGGAGAGTGGTCCTTGCAGTTCATTCCTGACACTATCATGTGACTATGGTTCCGCGCAGTTTTAGATTGAGCGCCGTCGCCACCCGCTCGGCGGCTCGGCTTAGCGTCCCGTAGTCAAGATGGACGTAGCGATTCTTCGTGGTGGCCCGCCGGTGCCCAGGCAGGCGTCCGGCGACATGTAGGCTTTCGCCGTTCATGACCGAGCGCGAGGCGTGCCCATGCCACAGGTCATGAAGCCGCGCATCCGCCACGATTCCAGCCCCGTCGCGTGCCCTGGTCCAGAACGCCCAAAGGTCATTCGTACTCAACGGTCTCTTCCCCTTGCCGCCCGGAAACACCCACTCGCCGGACGCCGTTTCGGCGAGGCCATGCAGCAGCTCCCGCGTAGCCTCGCCGAGCAGAACGTGCCTCGGTCCCGTCTTCGCGTCAATCAGGGCGAGCCGCTCCGGCTTGACCTCGCACCACCGCAGGCGACGTATCTCACCCGGCCCGCATGCGGCCAGCAGGAGCAGGCGCACCGCGGAGACGCAGACCGGGTTCTCGTCCTCACGCTGGCGCAGGACCGCGCCGCTCGCAGTATTCGATCGCGCGTTCGATTTCGCCGCGCGCTTCGCAGACCATCACCTTGCGCATCAGCCAATCGTGCACCTCGGGAGAGCGGGTCCTCAACTGCTCGCAGGCGGCGTCGGCTTCATCGAGGCGACCTTCGTCGAGCAAGCTGACGACGCTGTTCGAGAGCCGGTCGAGATCGGTCTCGGCCAGGTGGTATCCATGTGGCGATACCGCTGGCGTGGCAGGCACGTGCGCGCCTCGGTCGCGTTGCCAACAGCAGCGCTTGTACTTCCTGCCGCTGCCACAAGGGCAGGGTAGGTTCCTGCCGATCTTCGTGATTACCGCCTCGTCATCGACAGCGCCCGGCTTTCCTCCAGCTCCGAATTGAACTCGCAGCGACGGGCCGTTCTGGAGGCCGGCGATTGCACGACTGCCCGCCGGCGGTTCACCTAGCGCTTGCCGGGTCCGTACGCGACCCAGCGCCGATGCGGCCGGTTTCACGCTGTAGGCCTCATTCAGTGACCGGTCCCGCGCTCCCCAACGAGTTGGACATCGAACGACAGGAAGCGGTCGAAGAGAGCGCTCTTGCGCCAGCCCACCTCGGCCCTCTCCGGAGGCCCGTGGTATTCCAGCAACCCGAACCAGCGCAGCGGTTGCAACACCCGGCCCGCGAACATCGTGTCCTCCGCATTCCAGTGCAGTCCCGCCACCGAATCGTCGCGGACCGCGGTCAGCGTCCTGAGCGTGTCCACGCCCTGCCACTCGCCGGCCACGTTCGAGAGCCCCCAGAGGATCACGCCGATATCGTCCTGCGGCCACCGGCCGGGCAGCCCGCGGGGAAACGTCACCACGAATTGCGAGAGGTTCGCGTGCCAGTAGAGGTGTCTGAACAGCAGCGCCTGGAGGGGGCCCCGTCTTTCCGGTTCGAGCATCTCGCGCCCCAGGGGGGTCAACCGGCACAGCACCGCCTCCCCCTCGATGAGCCCGGCCAGGTCCATCAACCGATGCAGCAGGTGAAGCTCCCACACGTCGCCCTCGCGCAGCGCCTTTCCCGCGCGGTACTGCTCGGTCGCCTCCATCCCCGGCCAGGTCATCGCCTCGCGCATCGCCGCAACCATGTCGCGCCCGAAATGTCCCTTCATGGTGAGCCTCGGCAGGAACTCGTCGTTTATGCAGCGCAGCGCGATAAGCGCATTGCGCACGAACGCCGATTCCGCGAACGCCTCGTCCGGCAGATCGGCCGCGAGGCGCAGCGTCGGATTGTCCGCCAACGGCTCGGCCCGCAGCGCCTCCATGCTTTCCGGCTCCAGCACCGTCCAGACCGGCTCCACGCCACCCGGCCAGTCCGACATCTCCAGCATCGCGCCTGCGCTGCCGGGCCGACCATGGCGATCGTCACCCGGTTCCTCCTGCTCCTCCTGCCAGCCCCGCGTCACAGCCTCCCGCAGCCGTCTCGCCGCCTTGAACGACGGCGATTTCGAGGCCGGTATCGGCAGGCTCTCGCCGGTGCGCGGATTTCTGCCCGTACGCGCGGCGCGACTACGCGTCCCGAACGTACCGAACCCGGCGATCCGCACCGCCTCTTCCTTCGCGAGCCCCTCGGCGATCGCCTCGAAAACAGTCTCGACAGCGCCTTCCGCCGTGAACTTGTCCAGACCCAACCGCGCGGCCACGCGGGCGACGATCGCAGATTTGTTCATCTCCCCGCTTCCTCCGATCCCGCGCCGTGGCACTGTCGCCAGCCGGCCCCCCTTCCGCCGAACACGAGGTTCCCTCGCTTCCGGTCGTAGCCGCCGGTCGGTCGCGACCGGCAGTTAGCACTCCGGCGCCGCGCCTCGCAACCGCCGCGCTTCCCGTTCCCTTCCGCCGATCCCGACACGCTTCCGCCGCAGCATCTCCCCATCGCTCGACGTTCAACACCCCGGCCGCGTGGCATCCGCAGGAGGCAGGGGCCGGCCTCGGCGGGGCGCATTCGGGGCCGGAGAGCGGCCTCTCGCGCCACCGCCGGGGAGACCGACCCATGTCCAGCCGCATCGCCGAAATCCGCGTTCCCCCGCAGTGCAGGGAAATGATCCGGGCCGGCGCCCTCGTGGCGGTGAATCACTCTGGAGGCAAGGATTCACAATCGATGACCATCCTGCTGTCCAGGATCGTTCCGCGCGCCCAGCTCGTCGCCGTCCACGCCCCTCCCCGCGGAGTCGGCTGGGAGGGCGCCGGCCCCCATGCCGCCGCGCCGCTCATCATGGCGCCGGTTTCGTCCGGCAAGACCCTGCTCGATCGGGTCGAGGAGCGCGGCATGTGGCCTAGCAGCCAAGCCCGCTGGTGTACTTCCGATTTCAAGAGAACGCCTATCGAGCGAGAATTGCGCCGATACCTAAATCTCAATCCCCGCTTCGGCAACCGGCTCGTCAACTGCCTCGGCATCCGCCGCGACGAAAGCGCCGCCCGCGCCAAACGTGTCGCCTGGCGCCGCAACCAGCGCCTGAGCGTTGCCGGGCGTGAGGCCTTTGACTGGCTGCCGATCTTCGACCTCTCGACCGAGGACGTCTTCCTCGTGATCCGCGCCGCCGGCCAGACCCCGCACTGGGCCTACGCCGCCGGCATGTCGAGGCTGAGTTGCAGCTTCTGCATCATGGCCTCGCGCGCCGATCTGCGCCGCGCGGCCGAGCTCCACCCCAAGCTCTACCGGCAGTACGTGGAGATCGAGCGCCGCATCGGCCACACCCTGTCGCCCTCCGGCGTTTCCCTGCCGGAACTCACGGGCATTTCCCCGTCCGGGTCCGGCGACGGCGCGGACGCGATGGATCTCGGCCGCCTCCGATCCCGGCCGGCGGCGGCGCGGCGGCCCCTCGCGCGGCGCAACGACCTCAAGTCTCCGTGCCCGGAGAGTGGAGCGGCGCAGGGGTCCGGGTGAATCCGGGCGCCCGGTGAGGGGCGGCCCGGGCTGTCTCCCCGCCATTCCGGAGCATGCCCATGACTTTGCCTGAGACCATCTCCGCCGACTACACGCTGCGCCCGAGCGAGCTCGCCGAGGTGCTCGCCCTTCTGGTCGAGGCCTGCCAGCCGACCATGGTGTGGGGACCCCCCGGGGCGGCGAAATCGATGATCGCCCGGCAGGTCGCCGCGGCCGCCAACCGCAGCTATGTCGACGTCCGGGCGCTGCTGCTCGACCCCGTCGACCTGCGCGGCATCCCGTGGCGCGACGGCGCCGACCGCACGCGGTGGGCGCCGCCGGTGTTCCTGCCGCCGTCCGACGATCCCGGCCTCTGGCTCATCAACCTGGAAGAGCTGCCGTCCGCGGTGCCGATGGTGCAGGCCGCCCTCTATCAGCTCTTCCTGGAGCGCAAGTGCGGCGAGTACGCGCTGCCCGAGGGCGCATCGCTGATCGCCTGCGGCAACCGGGATGCCGATCGCGCCGTGGTGCACCGCATGCCGACGCCGCTCAGCAACCGTCTCGTCCATCTGGAGATCCGGGTCGATGCGAAGGACTGGTGCGCCTGGGGCGCGGCGAACGGGATCGCCCCGGAGGTGCTGTTCTTCATCGAGCTGGAGCCCGACCTGCTTCACGCCTTCGAGCCCCAGTCGAAGGAGCACGCTTTCCCGAGCCCCCGGAGCTGGGAGTTTGCCAGCAACATCGTCAAGCACCGCAACGGCCTCGATCCGGAAGTCGAGCGGGCCCTGTTCCGGGGGACGGTCGGCGAGGCCGCGGCGGTGCAGTTCACCGCGTTCCTGAAGGTGTGGCGCGAGCTGCCCCACCCGCGGGCGGTCATCAACGACCCCGGGAACGCCGACATCCCCGAGAACGCCAGCACGCTGATGGCCCTCTGCGGCTCGCTCTACCGCATGGCCTCCGACGTCACATTGGACGCCATCGTCACCTACGCCACCCGCCTCCGCCGCGAGGTCGGGGAATCGCTGGTCGGCGCCTGCGTGCGCCGGGAGCCCGCGCTCCAGCGATCGCCAGCCTTCATCCGCTGGGCGGCGGCCAAGACCCAGTGAAGGAGGACGCCATGTACTGGTGGGTCACACACCGCCCGGCGGGGGATGCCCCGTCGCGCAAGTACGCCGTGCGGGCCCCGAGCCTCGACGCGGCCAGGCGCAAGCTCGCCGCCTTTCTCGACGTCCCGGTGTGGACGCTCCGCTAACCCGAGAGGAGAACCCGATGGACCTCAACCGCGACGCCATGCTGGTCGGCCTGCACATCGCCGCCTGGTCCGGCCGGCTCTACGACCGCCAGGCGAGCGACCATGTCGCCGTCGCCCACGAAGCCTCGACCGGGGCCGGGCGCTACAACAAGCGCCTCTTGCCCAAGGCCGCCTTCGCCGCGCTCACCGCCACCATGAGCGAGGCGAGGACGAAGCACTACGCCAACTCGCTTCCCTGGGACGACAAGGGCGCGCGCCTTCTCACCGTCGCCAACTACGAGCACTACACCGAGCTGATGGACGGGCTGCGGGAGCGCGTGGTGCGCCAGCGCGCCCGCTTCATCGAGGACTACGACGACTACATCGACCAGTCCCGGCTCGACCTCGGCAAGCTCTTCCGCATCGAGGACTATCCCTCCAAGGAAGACCTCCAGGGCAAGTTCGCCATCCGCTACCGCATTACGCCGGTGCCGGACGCCGATCACTTCATCGCCCAGCTCGCCTCCGACGACACCGAGCGCGTGAAGCGCGACATCGAGCGCCATGTCGAGGAACAGCTCCACGGCGCGGTGCGCGATCTCTACCGCCGGATCGGCGAGGCCGTCGAACGCGTCTCCGAACGGCTGCGCGAGGACGACGACGGCAAGCCGCTGGTGTTCCGCGACACCATGATCTCGAACATTCGCGACCTGGTCGACGTGGTGCCGCGTCTCAACATCTTCGGCGACGACGAGCTGGCGCAGCTTTGCGAGCAGGTGAAGGAGAAGATCGCCAGCGTCGAGCCCGACGCGCTCAGGCCGTCCAGGACCTTCGACCCGGCAGCCCGGGCCCAGGTTAAGCGCGACGCCGACGCGCTGGCGGAGAAGTTCGCGGGGTATTTCGGGACTCGCGCCGAAGAGCCTGCCGCCGAGCCGGTGCGGGAGGCCGCCTGATGGCCGCCCGCGTGCTCAGCGAGTCCGCTCTCCGGGTCAGCGACTGCGTGACGGAGCTGCTGCGCAAGCAGCCCTTCTTCGGGAGCCTCGTGCTGCGGCTGCCGCTCCGCCCCGATCCCACCCGCGAGACGCTGGCGACGGACGGCCACGAAATCCGCTATTCGCCCCGCTGGGTGGCGGAGACCGAGGCGCATCTGATCGAGACCGCGATGGCGCGGGTGGTGATGGCCTGCGCCTTGAAGCACCACACACGGCGGGGCGAGCGCGATCCCGAGCGCTGGCAGATGGCTTCGCAGCTCGTCACCCATGCGCTGATCCGCGACGCCGGGTTCACGCTGCCGCCGGACGCGGAAGCCTGGGACGACCTCAGCGTCGAACAGGCCTACGACCGCCTGCCGACGCCCGAGGACGGCGGTTCCGAGGGCGAGGGGGACGCACCGTCCGGCGCAGCCGGTGCTGGCGGTTTGGCCGCCGATCAATCGTCACCCGACGGCGATGACGATGACACCGGCGACGGGGACCCCCAGGACCAGGACGGCGGCGGTGGCGATCCGGACGAAGGCGACGGTCACGGCCAGAGCCGGGACGGCAACGACCAGGGCGAGGATGGCGCGTCCGACGCGCCGCCGAGTCACGACCCGTCCGGCACCGGCGAGGTTATGGACGCCGGCGCGCGGGCGGGCGACGCCGGCGAATCGGGCGAGACGCCGGTGGACGTCGCCGCCGAGGAGCAGGCCTGGGACGAAGCGATGCACCAGGCGCTCAACATCGCGAGGGCCGAAGGCAAGGTTCCGGGCCAGGTCGAAAAGACGGTGAAGGGCGCCCATGCCGGCACGCTCGATTGGCGGACCCTGCTTCGCCGCTACATGACCGATGCGGCGAAGAGCGACTATTCCTGGAGCCTGCCCAACCGGCGCTTCATCGACTCCGGGCTCTACCTGCCCTCAATCCGCTCCGAGGGCATCGAGACCGTCGCGGTCATCATCGATACCTCGGGCTCGCTGCCGGCGACGACCCTGTCCGAGTTCTGGTCGGAGCTCCGCGAGATCGCGGCCGAAGTCAGGCCCGACAGCGTCGTCGTGCTCCAGGTCGACGCCGTGCTGCAGGACGCGGCGGAGTATGCGCCCGACGAGCTGCCCGAGGAAATCGCGCTGAAGGGGCGCGGCGGCACCGACTTCCGGCCAGGCTTCCAATGGCTCGAAGAGCACGGGATCCAGCCCGCCGTCTGCCTCTACTTCACCGACATGGAGTGCTCCAGCTACCCCGAGGCGGAACCGCCGTTTCCGGTCGTCTTCTGTAATTGGTCGAAGCCGCCGGAGAACTGGAACCGGGAGCCCTGGGGCGAGCGCATCGACATCGCCACCGACCGGGGAGCCCCGTCATGACGCGCGCGATCCACGGCGCCCCCGCCGAGGCGCTCAGGCGCGCGCTGAAGGCGCTGTCGCAGCTCTCCTTCTGGATCGCCTGGACAGCCGATCCCGATCTCGCGCCCACACCGCATGTGAGCGTCCGCTGCATCCGGGATGCCGCCGCCGCACTGCGCAACGCCGCCGACCTGCTGGACCAGGCGGCCGACCGGGCCGAGGCCGACAAAGGGAAGTAGAGCGCCCGCGCTCCCGGCCCCTGAGCCTGTTACCGCCGCCGCACCCCGCCCCCGTCCGCAACGCCGCCGAGAGATCCTATGAGGGCCAGTCGGGAGACCGGCGCTACGGTGCCGCTCTTTCCAACCCTCATCAGGAGATTCGGAATGCCTCCAAGGAACGAAACCGCCGCGCCGGCCGGTGCGGAGAATTGCACGCTGTACGTTGCGATCGAGATCAGCGGGACGAGCTGGGTGGTCGGGATCAAGAGCCCGGTGAACGAGCGGATCGGCTTGCACACGATCGAAGCCGCGAACGTCGATGCACTGCAGGATTTGATCGAGCGGAATCGAGCCAAGGCCGAGCGGGTTCTCGAGCGAGAGGTACGTGTTCTGAACTGCTACGAGGCGGGCTATGAAGGCTTTTGGCTGGCACGCTGGCTCGACGGCGCCATGGCCCTCGAGACGGTTGTCCTGGATGCCGCGAGCCTTCTGGTGAACCGGAAGGCGAAGCAGC
>MPMX01000072.1 GCA_002238725.1 Rhodospirillaceae bacterium bin65 | reverse complement strand
CCAACCCGGCAGCGCAAAGCCGCAAGACCGGCATGTCCCACGCTCGCCCACCTTCCCGCCAAATCCACCGGGCGCTCAATGTGGGAAAAAAGCCTGGGCTGCTATCGAGCTAAACCGAAAGACAACACCCGCCGGGGAGGGGGCGGGCAGCATTGAAAGTAGGTCATGCGCGGCGCCGTTGCATCGCACGCGCCGGTGCCTGTACGGTCGCCGCAGCGGGAAGCCGCTAATCGATTGACGCGGGAGATGAGAATGCTTCGAGTTTGCGCGGCGCTGGTTGCGGCCGTTCTGGTTCCGGGGATGGCCTCGGCCAAGGAGCTGAAACCCAAATTCGGCGATATCGGCGGCGTCTACTACACCGACGTGTCGCAGAACCGCGAGGCCTGCCGGCAGGCGATCAAAAACAAGATCGCGCTGTGCCGCCAGAACACGAGCTTCGTGAGCAACACCCTGGACCGGAAGTATCCGGGCTGCCTGCCGCTCTTCCGGCAGCAGGCCGGAGTCTGTGCGGATCACTTCCGCAGCGAGGCCTACAAGTGCCAGGGTGCCGGGTCCGCGCGCATCGGGGACTTCACCGGCTTCGCCTGCACGGTGACCGCGACGGTCGTTGAGGAAGGCGGCGAACCGGAACGCGGTCCGGACATCGCGCCGATGGATCGGCGGATGAAGGCGCGCACACGCGTCAACCTGCGCGCCGGGCCGGGCACGAACCACCGGGTTGTCGGTTCGCTGGCGGCCGGACAGGCGGTCCGGGCGACCGGCCGGGCCGGCGACTGGCTGCGCATCGCCGCGCCGGGCGGCGGTACGGCCTTTGTGCACGGGGATTTCATTGTCGCGTCGGCAGGGCAGGAGCAGCAACCGCAGGACCGTGGCCCCGCGGCCGGCCCGTCGCCGAAATGCGCCGGGATGGGCGAACGCGCCAAGTGCTGGCGGGAATTCGCCAACCGGCCCGGCTGCTATGCTTTCGATTCTCTCTACGATCCGTCCGCGACGGTGACCTGGTCCGGCGCGTGTGCCGACGGTCTCGCCGTCGGACGCGGAACGTGGCGGTGGAAATCACTGGGCCGTTTCGGCGAGGAAACAGGCGCGATGGTCCGCGGCAAGCGGCAGGGAATGTGGGGCTTCCGCCCCGATAGCGGGGGGCGTGACGAAGGTCTCTATGTAAACGGCGAGAAGCACGGAAAGTGGGTCTTTCGCTTAGCCAACGGCCTATGCTTCACAACGCGGTTCAGTCATGGGAAGCGTCTTGTTGAATCGGTTAAAGAGTGCTGACCGCGAGGTCCAGGCGCGCCTACTTCCCGATGCAGAAGTCCCGGAAGATCAGGTCGAGCAGGTCTTCGACGTCGGTCCGGCCGATCAGCCGGTCCATCGCGCGCAGGGCGAGGCGCAGGTCTTCGGCAGTGAGTTCCGCTTCGGTGGCCTCCATCGCACGGGTCAGCGCCGCGGCGGCGTCTTCCAGGCATTGCCGGTGGCGCAGCCGGGTCAGGGCCGGGTGTTCGGCCGCGGCCGTCGCCGCCGTCACCCGCGCCTCGATCTCCGCCAGCAGCCGGCCAATGCCGGTGCCCGTCCGGGCGCTGACCGCGAAATCCGCGCCGGGCGGCAAACGTCCCGGCGCCGGGGCCAGGTCGGTCTTGTTGGCGACAATGAGAAGGCGCGCCGGATCGGCCCCGGGCGCCGCCGCGGGAACTGCCGGCGCCGACGCATCGACGATGTGCAGCGCCAGATCGGCGTTCCCGGCCTGGAAGCGGGCGCGCGCCATGCCTTCCCGCTCGATCGCTCCCGCCGCGTCGTCGTCCCGCAACCCGGCGGTATCGGCAAAAATCACGGCGTAGCCGGCCAGGTCCGCCCGCACCTCGATGACGTCCCGGGTCGTGCCGGCGGTCTCGGCGACGATGGCGACGTCGCGCTGCGCGATCCGGTTGAGCAGGGAGGATTTGCCGACATTGGGCGCGCCGACGATGGCGATGCGGTAGCCCTCGCGCACCATGCGGCCGCGGTCCGGCGCGGCGAGCCAGTCCGCCAGTCCGGCGGCAACCGCCTCGACCGCGGGCCGGACCTGCGTCGCCAGGTCCTCGGGCAGCGCCTCGTCGGGAAAATCGATCGCCGCCTCCAGCCAGGCGAGGCTGCGGCGCAGCTCTCCGCCCCATTGTGCGCAATGCGCCGCGAACACACCCTCCATCTGGCGCTGCGCCTGCACCCGCTGCGCCTCGGTCTCGGCGTCGATCAGGTCGGCCAGCCCCTCGGCCCCGGACAGGTCCATCCGGCCGTTCTCGAAGGCCCGGCGGGTGAATTCGCCCGGCTCTGCGGGCCGGACGCCGTCCAGCGCGCACAGGATCGACAACAATTTTCCTATGACCGCCGGGCTGCCGTGGACCTGGAATTCCGCAACGTCTTCGCCGGTGACCGAGCCCGGCCCCGGCAGCCAGAGCACGAGCCCGCGGTCAACCGCCGCGCCGGCCGGACCGTCGCGCAGCGCGCGCAGCGCCGCCCGGCGCGGCGGCACGTCGCCGCCGGCCACATGGCGGACGCAGGACGCGGCGCCCGGACCCGACGCCCGGATCACCGCGATCCCGGCCTTCCCGGCGCCGGACGACAGGGCGACGATGGTGTCGCGGTCGGTCATGGTTGAGCGGAGGCGTCCCTGGGGTTCATGCTTTTTGACTGTGCCTGGCGAAAACTGCTGGCGCCGCGCATCCGTCGATACCAAAAAACCACGATGCCGCCCCGGATTTAATCCGGGGCCCAGGGCCGTATGGCAGGGCCGTGCCAGCGACTCTGGTCCCCGGATTTCCGCTTCGCTCCATCCGGGGCGACACTGAGGGTCGGTTGGCGGCATCAACTATCGGGACGGGAGCGGGCCGGGCACCGCCGCAGGAAGCGCTGCATCCGCCCCGACATTCCCCGGCCGGCTCCGCGACACCATATAGGTCCGACGCACTCCGCGCCCCGATTTCGCTGCCCGCCATCGCCATGACCGCCCCCGTTTCCGATCCGGACACCATCGCCGCCAATACCCTCGGCGACGAAACCAGCCCCTACCTGCTGCAACACCGGGACAACCCGGTCCATTGGCAGCCCTGGTCCGAGGCGGCCTTTGCCGCGGCGCAAGACGCCGACAAGCCGGTGCTGCTCTCGATCGGCTATTCGGCCTGCCACTGGTGCCATGTCATGGCGCATGAGAGCTTCGAGGACGACGGCATCGCTGCGGCAATGAACCGCGATTTCGTCAACATCAAGGTCGACCGGGAGGAGCGGCCGGACGTCGACCAGATTTACCAGCACGCCCTGGCGCTGCTCGGCGAACAGGGCGGCTGGCCGCTCACCATGTTCCTGACGCCGGAGCGGGAGCCGTTCTGGGGCGGCACCTATTTCCCGCCGGAGGACCGCTGGGGCCGGCCCGGCTTTCCCCGGGTTCTCGACCGCATCGCGGCGATCTACCGCGACGAGGGCGACAAGGTGCGCGCCAACGCCGACACGCTGAAATCCGCGCTCGCCGGCCTCGGAACGAACCATCCCGGCGGCGCCGTCGCGCGGCAGACCTTCGTGCAAATCGCCGATTTTCTGCTCAGCCGGCTGGACAACGCCCATGGCGGCCTCAGCGGCGCCCCGAAGTTTCCGCAATGCGCCCTGTTCGACCTGATCTGGCGCGCCTGGGCCGAGACCGGCAACCCGCAGTACCGCAACGCCGTGCTGCTGCTGCTCGACCGCATGTCCCAGGGCGGCATCTACGATCATCTCGGCGGCGGCTATGCGCGCTATTCCACCGACATGTTCTGGCTCGCGCCGCATTTCGAAAAGATGCTCTACGACAATGCGCAGATTCTCGAGCTGCTGGCCCATGCCTGGGCCGACACCGGGTCCGCGCTGTACCTGGCGCGCGCCGAGGAGACCGTGGCCTGGCTGACCCGGGAGATGCTCATCGGCGGCCGGGCCTTCGCCAGCGCGCTCGACGCCGACAGCGAGGGCGAGGAAGGCAAGTTCTACGTCTGGTCCTTCGCCGAGATCGAAGGCCTGCTGGGCGACGACGCGGCGGCCTTCTGCGAGGCCTACGACGTATCGGCGGACGGCAACTGGGAGGGCAAGGCGATCCTCAACCGCTCCCAGCGGCCGATGCCGGGCGACGCCGCGCACGAGGCCATGCTGGAGCGGTGCCGGGCGGTGCTGCTCGAGGCGCGCGCGAAGCGCGCGCGGCCCGGCCTCGACGACAAGGTGCTGGCCGACTGGAACGGCTACATGATCCACGCCCTGGCGCTCGCCGGCTCGATCGTGGACCGGCCGGCCTGGATCGATCTCGCGGCCGGCGCCTTCGATTTCGTGCTCGACGAGATGACGCTAAACACGGATTCGGGTGGCGACCGGCTGGTCCACAGCTGGCGTGCCGGCAAGGGCGCCCATCCCGCGACCGCCGAGGATTATGCCAGCCTGATCCGCGCTGCGCTCACCCTGTTCGAGGCGACCGGCGAAGACCGCTACCTCGACCGGGCCGGGCGCTGGACGGGGACGATCGACCGGCATTTCCTCGATCCGGTGAACGGCGGCTATTTCCTGGCGGCGGACGATGTGCCGGGCCTGCTGGTCCGCGCCAAGTCCGTGCACGACAACGCAACGCCGTCGTCCAACGGCCTGATGGTGCACAACCTGGTCCGGCTCGGCCTCCTCACCGGCCAGACGGCGCTGCTCGACCGGGCCGATACGCTGGTCCGGGCCCTCTCCGGCGAGCTCAACCGCAACGCGCTGGCGGCCCCGCTGCTCACCAGCGGCGCGCGGCTGCTGGAGACCGCGCTGCAAACGGTAGTCGTCGGTGCGGCCGACGAACCGGGGACCCGGGCGCTGGTCCGGGCGGCGTGGCGGGGGCGCGGCCGCCGACCCGGGGGCCCGGGCGCGGGTCCGGGCGGCGGGGCAGGCGCCGGCGCCGGCGCGGGTCTTCCGCCGGATCGATCCGCAGGACACGCTGCCGGACGGCCATCCGGCGCAGGGCAAGGGCCTCGCCGAAGGCCGGCCGGCGGCCTATGTTTGCCAGGGCGCAACCTGCAGTCTGCCGATCACCGAGCCGGCGGCGCTGACCGAGCGGCTGTCCCGGCGCATCCCGGCCTAGAGCCGGGAGACCGCAGCCGGGTCGGCGGCGGACCGGGCGCGAACGGAAAGAGTGCCGATGGCGGAAACGACCTACCACAGCCCGCTGGGTCTCCTGCGCCTCCGCGAAGCGCACGGCCATCTCACCCATCTCGACTGGGGGCCGGCCCTGGAGACGGAGCCGCCCGGCGAGCCCGGGCCGCAAGACGACGACAGCCCGCTGCTCAACCGCGCCGTCCATCAGCTGAACGCCTATTTCTTTTGCGGATTGCGCCATTTCGACCTGCCGCTCGCGCCGCAGGGCACGGCGTTCCAGCGCGCGGTCTGGCAGCAGATGCAGGCGATCCCCTACGGCGATACCCGGACCTACGGCGAGATCGCGCGCTGGCTGCGCAGCGCGCCGCGGCCGGTGGGCACGGCATGCGGCCGCAACCCGATCCCGATCGTCATTCCCTGCCACAGGGTCGTCGCGTCGGACGGCCTGGGCGGCTATTCCGGCGACGGCGGGGCGGACACCAAACAGTGGCTGCTGGAGCTCGAGGGCTGGTCCGCCGACCGCCCCCGGACCCTGTTCGACACGCCGGCGCCGGACGCCGCGCCCAACCTCGGCTTGCAATAGCCGCGCCGGTTTTCTACGACATCGTCCACGCGCTTCGTGCGGGGTCAGACAACCGGGCCGCCTTTCGTTGCGGCCATTCAGGGAGGGAACCATGCCGGACATCACGATCAACAGCCCGGACGGGCAGTTCATGGCCTATCGCGCCGACCCGGCCGGCGGGTCCGGGGGAACGAAGGCTCCGGCCATCGTCGTCATCCAGGAAATCTTCGGCGTCAACCAGGTGATGCGCGATATCTCCGACTGGTGGGCCGGCCAGGGCTTCATCGCGGTCTGCCCGGACATCTTCTGGCGCCAGGAGCCGGGCATTCAGCTCACGGACCAGACCGAGGCGGAATGGGGCCGGGCGTTCGAACTGTATCAGGGCTTCGACGAAGCCAAGGGCATCGAGGACATCCAGGCGACGATCGACGCGATCCGCGGCGACGCCGCGTGCAGCGGCACGGTCGGCACGGTCGGTTTCTGCCTCGGCGGCAAGCTGGCCTATCTGTGCGCCACCCGCACGAATGCGGACGCCAATATCGGCTATTACGGCGTCGGCATCGAAAACAATCTCGATGAGGCCGGCAACATTTCCGCGCCGACCATGTTCCATATCGCGGAAGAAGACGGATTCTGCCCGAAAGAGGCACAAGCGCAGGTTCATGCCGCGCTGGACGGCCGCGCCAGGGTGACGATCCACGACTATGCCGGCATGGACCATGCCTTCGCCCGCGCCGGCGGCGAGCACTACGACGCCGGGGCCGCGCAGACCGCCAACGACCGCTCGGCCGCCTTCTTCAACGCCCATCTGCGCTAGCCTGCGCACCGGCCGCCGCGGGGCCGGCGCTCCGCGGCGGCGCGACCGATCCGAACATCGAGGACAGATTTCATGACCCATGCCATCGTCGTGCACGAAACCGGCGGCCCCGAAGTCCTGCAATGGGAGGCCGTCGAGGTCGGCGATCCCGGCGAAGGCGAGGTGCGCATCCGGCACAACGCTGTCGGCCTCAACTATATCGACGTCTATTTCCGCACCGGCCTCTATCCGGCGCCGCATTCGCCGTTCACGCCCGGCTTCGAGGGCGCCGGCGTTGTCGAGGCGGTCGGGCCGGATGTCACGGGTTTCGCCGAGGGCGACCGGGTCTGCTACGGCACCAGCCCGCCCGGCGCCTATGCCGAGCGCCGCGTCATTCCGGTCTCGCATCTGGTGAAGATGCCCGACGGCATCGACGACCGGAGCGCGGCGGCGATGATGCTCCAGGGCATGACGGTGGAATATCTCATCATGCACACCTGCCCGGTAAAGGCCGGCCAGACCGTGCTGTTCCACGCCGCGGCCGGCGGCGTCGGCCTGATCGCCTGCCAGTGGCTCAACCATCTCGGCGTCGAGGTCATCGGCACGGTCGGCAGCGACGAGAAGGCCGAACTGGCGAAGGCGCACGGCGCAGCCCACACGATCAACTACCGCACCGAGGATTTCGTCGCGCGGGTGAAGGAGATCACCGATGGCAAGGGCGTGCCCTGGGTCTACGATTCGGTCGGCAAGGATACCTTCATGGGCTCGCTGGACTGCCTTGCGCCGTTCGGCACGCTGGCGACCTTCGGCAACGCCTCCGGCCCCGTCGATCCGATCAACCCGGCGATCCTCGGCCCCAAGGGCTCGGTCTACGTCACCCGCCCGACCCTCTTCACCCACGCCTCGGTCCGGACTCGGCTGGAAGAAATGGCCGGCAACCTGTTCGACGTCGTGCTGAGCGGCGCGGTCAAGATCGAGGTCAACCAGACCTACCCGCTGAAAGACGCCGCCCAGGCCCACGCGGACCTGGAGGGCCGGCGGACGACCGGGAGCACGGTGTATACGGTTTAGGGGCCCTCGATGCGGCCCCCTTCGACGAGCTCGGGGCGGGCTCTGCGGATCCTGCTCGGGACGCGGGGAATTGTGAGAAATCCCCAATACTCGCCCTCACCCTGAGCAGCCCCGGATGTAGTCCGGGGCGTATCGAAGGGCGCGCCCGCCCGGCGACAGAAGAGGAGTCAATGACCGCACACGGAAAACGCTTCGCGGCCCTGCTGATCGCGGGCCTGCTTGCCGCGCCCGGCGCGAACGCCGAGCAGCGCTCCGTACCCCTCGTCGAATGGAGCTCTGCGGACAGCGTGGAGCGCCTCTCCCGGTCCCGCCACAAGGCCGACTTCTTCCCGCTCAGCAACCACTTCGTCAGCCAGGACAACAAGATTTTCTGCGGCCCGGCGTCGGCGGCGACCGTGCTCAATGCGCTGCGGCTCCGGCGCAAGCAGGGGCTTCCGCAGGACACGGCGTCGATCGCCGAAAGCGAGCGCGCCTGGCTGCCGAAGGGCTTCAGCCCGTTCTACGGCAAATACACGCCGGGCAACGTGCTCAACGAACGCACGAAGCGCCGGGTCGAGGTGCTCGGAAAGCCGATCGAGATCGGCGGCCGGCTGCGCCCGGATTTCGGCCTGCAGCTGCGCCAGCTGGCGCAGGCGCTGCGCGTCCACGGCCTCAGGGCGGTCGTGCGGGTCGTGGACGACGGCGCCGATGCCGAAACCGTCCGGCGCGAGATCGCCGCGAACCTGGCGCGCCGGGACGACTATGTTCTGGTCAATTATGCCCGCAAGGCGCTCGGCCAGCCGGGCGGCGGGCATATCTCGCCGCTCGGGGCCTACGACGCGCGCACCGACTCGTTTCTCATCATGGATGTCAACCCGAACCGCGCGCCCTGGGTCTGGGTGCGCGCCGCCGACCTGATTGCCGCCATGCGCACCTTCGACACGGTCGAGAACCGCGGCTACCTGCTCGTCTCCGACCCGCAATCCTGAGCGGGGGCGGGCGCACGCCGCCCGGGCTCACACCAACTTGGAGGCGTAGTGGACGACCGGGGGTACGGTCGATTCAGTTTAGGGGCGACCAAGACAGACAGGGCACAATCCCAATGTGCCGCCCCGGACGGAGCGGAGCGGAGATCCGGGGCCCAGGGCCACAGGCGCAGGCCCGTCGGGATGACCCTGGTCCCCGGCTCTCCCTGCGGTCGGCCGGGGCAGCAAGATCAGTTTGAATCCATCGGCTTGGCGGCAAAACGGTTGCGCTTTCGCGTGACTGTGCAAGATCGCGCTTCTCGAGCCAGGCCCTGTAACCGTCAGATCAGAAAGTCATTTCCTTCATTGGAAATGCTGGAACGAGGCTGTCCGCGCCCGCCCTACGTATTCATGCTGTCGTAGAATTCGTCGTTGGTCTTGGTGTCTTTGAGCTTGCCGACCAGGAACTCCATGGCGTCGGTGACGCCCATCGGCAGCAGGATGCGCCGCAGCACCCACATCTTGGCGAGCGTCGCCTGGTCGGCCAGCAGCTCCTCCTTGCGGGTGCCGGACTTGCCGATATCGATGGACGGCCAGACCCGCTTGTCCGACAACTTGCGGTCCAGGTTGATCTCGCTGTTGCCGGTGCCCTTGAACTCCTCGAAGATGACCTCGTCCATGCGGCTGCCGGTGTCGATCAGCGCGGTTGCGATGATCGAGAGCGAGCCGCCCTCCTCGATGTTGCGCGCCGCGCCGAAGAAGCGCTTCGGCCGCTGCAGGGCGTTGGCGTCGACGCCGCCGGTCAGCACCTTGCCGGAGGACGGGACGACCGTGTTGTAGGCGCGCGCCAGGCGGGTCACGGAATCGAGCAGGATGACGACGTCGTGCTTGTGCTCGACCAGCCGCTTGGCCTTCTCGATGACCATTTCGGCCACCTGGACGTGCCGGCTCGCCGGCTCGTCGAAGGTCGAGCTGATGACCTCGCCGTTCACCGTGCGCTGCATGTCGGTGACTTCCTCCGGCCGCTCGTCGATCAGCAGGACGAGCAGATAGACCTCCGGATGGTTCGACGAGATGGCGTGGGCGATGTTCTGGAGCATCATCGTCTTGCCGGTGCGCGGCGGCGCGACGATCAGCGCCCGCTGGCCCTTGCCGATCGGCGTGACGATATCGATCACCCGGCTGGTCAGGTCCTTGCCCGTCGGGTCCTTCGGCTCCATGGTCAGCCGCTGGTCCGGGTAGAGCGGCGTCAGATTGTCGAAATTGATCCGGTGGCGGACCTTCTCCGGCTCCTCGAAGTTGGTCTGTTCGACCTGCAGCAGCGCGAAATAGCGCTCGCCGTCCTTCGGGCCGCGGATCGGTCCCTGGACGGTATCGCCCGAGCGCAGCGAGAATTTCCGCACCTGGCCGGGCGAGACGTAGATATCGTCCGGCCCGGGCAGATAGTTGGCGTCGGCCGAACGCAGGAAGCCGAAGCCGTCGGGCAGCACTTCCAGCGTGCCCTGGCCGATGATCGGAGTGTCCTGGGCGGACAACTCCTTGAGGATGGCGAACATCAGCTCCTGCTTGCGCAGGGTGCTCGCCGCCTCGATTTCCAGCTCCTCGGCATAGGCCAGCAGGGCGCCGGGGGATTTGGCTTTCAGATCCTGTAGATCGACGGAAGACATAGCGGTGCCTCGCCTTGGGGGGTTCATTGCGGAGCGGCGCGCCGGAGGCGCGCGGGAGGGAATTGGAAGCGGCGTCGGACACGGAACGGCGGGACGGGGAGATGTGCCGGCCGCGTGGCGGCGCTTGCGCCGAACGGGGTGGCCGGTGTCCCCGGAGGCGCCGTCTCAGGCGCCGTACCGCTTCGTCGGAAGGAGAGACCGCCGATATAGCACGATCCGGCCAAATTAAAAGATGGCGCGAATGCCGCGGGGCCGGATCAGAACGGTTTGACGATCACCATGACGACGAGCGGGATCAGGAACAGGACCGGCACTTCGTTCCAGACCCGGTAGAAGGTCGCCGACCGGGCGTTCCGGTCGTGCTCGAAATCCTTGCGCCAGCGCCCATAGACATGATGCAGCAGGGTCAGCGCGATCACGCACAGCCATTTTGCGTGCATCCAGACCTCGGTCCAGTATTCGAGCTCGACATACAGGGCGATGCCGGTCGCCCAGACGACGGCCATCGACGGGTTGGCGATGCCGCGCAGCAGCCGGCGCTCCATGATCTTGAAGGTCTCGGACGTGTCGGACCCCGGCGCGGCGCCGGCGTGATAGACGAAGAGCCGGGGCAGATAGAGCAGCGCCGCCATCCAGGCGATGACCGCCAGAACATGTAGCGCCTTGATCCAGACGATCCAGTCCATCGCGCCGGCCTATCCGCTGCGCATCACGAAGCCGGCGCGACCGGGCAGGCGGCCCACCCCTCGGGGCAGAGCCGGCCGCCGCTTTCCGGGCCCAGTCCGCCGCGCGCCAGGACGGCTTCGACCATATCGGCGAGCCCGCCGATGAACGCCGGATGGGTGCCGACCGTCGGGGCGCGGAGATAGGCCGGAACGCCGGCGCCGGCGGCCAGCTTGCGGTATTCGATGTCGAGCTCGACAAGCGTCTCGGAATGCTCGGAGACGAACGCGATGGGCGCCACCAGCACCGGCCGTCCCTCCGCTCCGGCGCGGCGGATTTCGTCGTCGGTCGACGGCCCGATCCATTTCAGGGGGCCGACCCGGCTCTGGTAGCAAATCACACGGTCGCCCGCGCGGTCGCCCAGCGCTTCGGCAATCGCCGCGGCGGTCCGCTCGACCTGCCAGCGGTACGGGTCGCCCCGGGCGATCGTCTTTTCCGGCAGTCCGTGGGCCGAGAACAGGATGCGCGGCTGCTCTCCGCTATAGCCGGCCAGCGTTTCCACGATCCGGTCGGCGGCGGCGGCGACAAAGCCCCGGTTGACCGGGTAGCAGCAGATGCCTCCCGTCGCCGGCCCAAGACCGCTTGCGGCTGCGCAATCGCTCCACTCGCGCACCGAGGACGCCGATGTCGCGGTCGAGAACTGCGGATAGAGCGGCAACAGGACGGTGCGCCGGATTCCGCACTGCGCCAGGCCGGGCGCCACAGCCTGTGCCCGCCGGCCCCAATAGCGCATGACGACATGGACAGACGGTGCGGCCTCCGGGCCCAGCCGCTCGCGCAGGATCGCTTCCAGGGCCGCGGCCTGGGCATCCGTTGCCTCGTGGATGGGCGATTTTCCGCCGAGATGCGCGTAGATGTCGCGCGCGATCGGCGTCCGGCGTCCGGCTATCGACCTGGCGAGCAGCCAGCGCACAGGCTGCGGCGCGCCGATGATCGCCTTGTCGTTGAACAGGTTGAGCAGGAACGGCTTCACCGTGTCCGGCGCGGTCGGCCCGCCGAGGTTGAACAGGATGACCGCCGTATCGCTCATGCCATACCGCGCAGGGTCGCCACCAGCCCGGCGACGTGATCGGGCGGCGTCTGCGGCACGATGCCGTGGCCGAGATTGAAGATATGCGGGCCACCGGCCAGGCCGGTCCCGATCTCGACAATCCGTTCGGTGAGCGCTGGGCCACCGGCCGCCAGCAGGATCGGATCCAGATTGCCCTGGACCGGCACGGACTTCTGGATCACCTGCGCCTGCTTCAGCGGCACGCCGGTATCGAGCCCGACCGCCGTCACGCCCGTCGCGGCGGCGTAACCATCGATCATCCGACCGGCGGCCCGCGGAAATCCGATCACCGGCGTTGTCTTGTGCCTGGCGCGCAAGGCCTCGACGATCCGCCGGGTCGGCGCGACGACATAGCGATGGAATTCCGGCTCCGCCAGGGCGCCGGCCCAGCTCTCGAATATCTGTACGCAATCCGCGCCGGCGTCGATCTGGCGCGACAGATGGGCGATCGTCGCCGCGGTCAGCATGTCGATCAGCCGGTCGAAACCGGCCGGATCGGACCACATCCATTGCTTGATCGTCTCGAAGTTCCGGCTGCTGCCGCCTTCCACGACATAGGTGGCCACGGTCCACACGCCGCCGGCAAAGCCGATCAGGGTCTTTTCCGGCGCCAGAGCATCGCGAATCGCCGAAACCGCCTCGTACACCGGCGCGCAATGCCCGATGACCCGATCCGGATCGAGGCCTCTGAGACCGGCGGCGCTACGCACCGGATCGAGCGCCGGGCCGTGGCCGTCTTCGAAGCCGACCCCGATGCCCATGCCATCGGGCACCACCAGGATATCGGAGAACAGGATCGCCGCATCGAAATCGAAACGCCGGACCGGCTGCATCGTAATCTCGACCGCCAGATCGGGCGTGTAGCACAGTTCGAGAAAGGATCCGGCCGCTTCGCGCAGCTTCCGGTATTCCGGCAGGTACCGCCCGGCCTGGCGCATGAGCCAGACAGGCGGCACCTTCGCGGCTTCACCCGCCAAAACGCGCATCATCGGCTGATCGGTCATTGGGTCATCTGCCGGGAATTGGAACGAAGGCTCCGCGATCTTCCGGCGGCGCGGTCGCGATGCTTCGGTGCGAAGGGCCGCCAGACTCTTAAGGAATCCTTAATATAAGAAGGTTGTAGTTGTTTATGTTGGGCAGGGGAGTCGCGGGGATTATCGCTTAGCCACAGGATATCGGTATGGCCGGCCGGAAACCGCGCTTCTGCGCTCCGATCCTGTGGAAAGGATGCAAAACAATTGCAACATCCTGAAATTTCGGGAAATGCCCGGCGTCAACGTGGGTATGCCGCCGGGATGGCGCCGTCGCAGCAGCCTGGATAAGGACCTCGCAGCGCCGGTTCGCCATAGCGGGATAGTCGATCCCCAGCCGAAAAAGTCTCTGGCCGGATACCGGCTTTTGCCGGGAAAACATTTTGCAGTCGCGGGCCGAAGCCGGCGGCGCGTATAACAGGGCCGGTTCCGGCGTCCTCCAGCGGCGCTTTTCCACAGACCTTTACCGCCGTCGCCCGTCATGAGCCGACACCATCTCTACCTGATTTCCGATTCGACCGGTGAAACGGTCCAGAGCATCGGCCGCGCCTGCACGGTTCAGTTCGAGCAGGTCGAGGTCGTCGAACATCTCTGGCCGATGGTGCGCAGCCCCCGGGCGCTGGAAATCGTCATCGAGGAACTCGAAGAGGAACCGGGCCTGGTGCTCTACACCATGCTCAACAGGAGTCTCGCCGAAACCCTTGAGGATTATTGCAAGCGCAGCGCCCTGACCTGCGTGTCGGTGATCGATCCCTTCATCGAGGTGATGGCCGCGCATTTCGGCGAAAAAAGCGGCGATATGCCGGGCCGGCAGCACGAGCTCGACGACGAGTATTTCCAGCGCATCGACGCCATCAACTATGTCATGCAGCATGACGACGGCCAGCACACCGGGAATCTGGAAGAAGCCGATGTCGTCCTGGTCGGGGTTTCGCGCACGTCCAAGACGCCAACCTCGATCTATCTGGCGAATCGCGGCATCAAGGCGGCCAACGTGCCGATCGTGCCGGATCAGCCGCTGCCGGAAATCCTGTTCGCGCTGAACCGGCCGCTGGTGGTCGGGCTGACAGAGGATCCGCGCCGGCTGGTCGATCTCCGGCGCTCGCGCATGCGCCAATCGCTCGGCGATACGGAAACCGCCTATACCGACATCGGCGCGGTCAGGAAGGAAGTCACCGACGCGCGCCGGCTGTTCGGGCGCTACGGCTGGCCGGTCATCGACGTCACGCGCCGGTCGATCGAGGAAACGGCGGCCGCCATCATGCGCCTGGTGCGCGACCGGGCGCGCCGCTACGAAGAGGGCGCCGATGCCGATCTGCTCCGGATCGGCCGGCCGGAATCCGGCGAGCCATGACCGGGGCCGGC
>MPMX01000071.1 GCA_002238725.1 Rhodospirillaceae bacterium bin65 | reverse complement strand
CTTGCCGGCGTCGCCGGCCAGGGCGGTGAAGACATTGACCGGCATCGGCTGCATGACGGGCTTCGCGTCGGCCGCGGCCATCGCGTAGTGAACCTGGTGGGCCTGCGCCGCGGATGCGGCACAAATCGCAGAAACTGTTAAAATTCCGGCAAACTTCTTCAGCATTGTCGCCTCCTTGTTCATTGAATGTCATTTGGGTAAGTGAAATTCCCGTTCAAGGGATTATCCCCGATAATTTCAAAATCTTTGAAGAGAATTTCTGTGAAGTTCCGGACGGCGGCCGCAGATTTTGCGAGCCTCGCCAAGATGGTTTCCTGTTTGAAAAACACCGGTTTAGACAGGTATCTTGTAGGTGTTGACGGAAAATACGATATTTTCCAGATAGTTATCATCTATACGTCATTTTGGAATTGTATCGGGTTGATTTTGATACGGCCGATCTCTGTGGTCCTGATCGTACCGAATCATCCGACCGTCCTGGATGTATTATACTCGCGCAAGAAATTACCTACCGGAGAGCGGTTTTCCGGGATAACGATAAGATAAATTTATAAGATCTATAACAATTAGTCGAAGAAATTCCAAAATTAAGTCTGTCATATAATTCCGGAAGAGAAGATTTTATTGGAAGGGATTCCGCACCGCGATGCCGCTTCAGTCCGCAGCCGGGCGGGCGTCGGCGGTGCAATCGCCCTGTCCGAGCGAAGATGAAACAGGGATCGCCGGCGGCGGTGCCGGGCGGAGGCCCGCGATCCGCCGCCCCCGGCTTCAGCTCTCGTAGATCCGGATGGCCAGCGGGGCGGAGCGGAAGTTGTTGGTCGGCGAGGTATCGGCCGGACAGGCGGACACCGCGGCCAGGACGTCCATCTCGGCGCGCAGCTCGATATAGTCGTCGGGTCCGGCCTCCGTCGGCAGGATCTTGAAACTCCCGTCGGTGTAGAGGTCGACATTCATGAAGACGTTGAACACGTCGAAAATGTCGTCGCCGGTCAGGCCGAACGGCTCGACCGCTTCGCGCAGGTTTTCCTGGCACGAGCGATGGCTGCCCGGCGGAAGGTTGTCGCGGATTTCGTAGAGCCGGGTCGAGCAGCGCCCGCCCATGTTGCCCCAGTGGTTGGGATAGGTGTCGTCCAGCACCGTCAGCATGACGTTCTCGCGCGGCGGCTTGGAATAGAAATACTTGAAGGCCTTGCTGGTGCCGGTGCCGGCGGTCACGTTGATCGCCCAGCTCTGGCCGCAGTGGAATGTCTCCTTCGGATCGTCGGCGTTGTAGAAGGCGCAGTCGCCGACCTGGCCGCCCTCGACCTGCGCGATGCGGAAGACCTGGCCTTTCTTGACGACGAAGCCGCGTCCGTGGCGGGCCGGAATGACGAATTCCTCAAGCAGTTTTCCCGGCATCGATCCGATCTCCTCCATCGTCGGCGTAAACCATGCGCCGTTCGCCCGCCAGCCGGAAACCCGGCAGGCCGAGGCTGTCCTGAAACATCTGCAGATAGGCCGGCGCAGTTCCGCCGCCGTTGCCGCGCGCATCGCGCAGCACCGCCCGCGCTTGTGCCGTGGCCTGCAGATCGGCCGCGCCGGCCCCGTCGAGCACGACGCCGTAGACCGCCGCGGCATAGTCCGCGGTTATCCGTTCCTCCGCGACATCGGCGGCGACCAGCGCCGGATCGCGCTCCAGCGGGTCGCCCTGCCCCGCGCCGCCGGCGCCGATATGACAGAAGACCTCTCCCTCTGCCAGATGGATCGCCTCCATCGGCATGACCGGCACGGTTTGCTGGTCGGGGCCCGGATTGACGATGTTCCAGGACGGCGTGCCCGGACAGCCGCCGTCGAGCCCGTAGGGCAGGAACTGCCGCCGGTCGGAGCGCATGACCATCCTCACGCCGCCGGGCGCCCGCACCCGGTACTGGCGCCGGTAGGCCGGCGCGCCGCGAAAGCGGCCCGGCCCGCCGGAATTCTCGACCATGCCGTAGCGTTCGACCTCGAGCGGATGCAGCGCCTCGATCATTTCGACCGGCTGGTTGGTCAGGTTGCCGCCGGGGTTGGGGATGCCGAAGGCGCCGTCGCGGTCGGGCATTGCGCCCCAGCTTCCCGCCAGGGTCTCCGACAGGACGAACTGCCGGCCCCGGTGCATGCCGCTGATCGCCGGGAACGTGACGCCGCCTTCGCCCGCCGCCGGGATCTTGTCCGGCACGATCTGCGCGAAGACGCCGAGCAGCACGTCGAGCGCGCGCCAGCCGACGATCGCCCGCGCCGCGCAGGCCGCCGGTGGCCGCGGGTTCACGATGGTGCCCTTTGGCAGGCGGATGTCGATCGCCCGGGCGAAACCCTCGAAATTCGGGATTTCCTCCCCCGCGATGCATTTCACGATGAGCTGGACGGCGGACTTGACGAAGGGCGACGGGCAGTTGATCGCGCCCGGCACCTCCGGCGAGGTGCCCGCCCAGTCCACGACCATCCGGTCGCCTTCGATCGTCACCGTCACTTTCAGCGGGATCGGCGCGGGATCGTCGCCCAGCCCGTCCAGATAGTCGGTAAAGGACCATTGCCCGTCGGGCAGCGCGGAAATCTCCTGCCGCGTCACGGCTTCGGCATAGTCGTGCAGGTCGGCCAGGATGGCGCGGAAGGCCTCGCTGCCGTGTTTTTCCACCAGCCGGCCGTAGGCGCGCTCGGCCGTGTTGCAGGCGGCGACCTGGGCGCGCATGTCGCCGGCCAGCTTGTCGGGCACACGGCTGTTCTGGTGCATCAGCCGGAAGAATGTCTCGTTCGGCCGGCCCTCCTCGTACATTTTCAGGACCGGGATGCGTAGCCCTTCCTGGAAGATTTCCGTGGCGTAGACCGCCGTGCTGCCCGGCGCGATGCCGCCCATGTCGATCTGGTGGACCAGGGTTGCGGCGTAGCCCTCCAGTTCGCCGCCGTAGAACAGCGGCTTGACGATGTAGACGTCCGGCAGGTGCATGCCGCCGGCGCTGTAGGGATCGTTGAAGACGAAGATGTCGCCGGGCTTCGTGTCGTCGCCATACTCGGCCACCAGCGCCGCCATGGCGTCCGGGAAGGAGCCCAGATGCAGCGCCATGGTCAGGCCGTGGGCGACCCCCGCGCCGTGCCGGTCGCACAGGCCGGTCGAATAGTCCATCGAATCGCGCACGATGGAGGAATAGGCCGTGCGCAGCACAACCAGCGCCATCTCGTCGGCGATCGACGACAGGGCGTTGCGCACCACCTCCAGGGCGATCGGATCGGCGTTGCGGCCGGGCCGGGTCATGCGACGCTTCCCTTCTCCAGCACGATATTCTGCGCTGCATCGAGGCGCGCCGTCCAGCCGGGCGGCACGACGCAGGTGGCATCGTATTCCTCGACGATCAGCGGGCCGTTGCGCGGCCCGGCGCCCAGGCCCTCGCGCGCCACGACGGGGACGGTCCGCCGCCCGGCCGGGGCGCCGAAAAAGGCCGGCCGCGTTGAGGCGGAAACCGTTGCGCCGGGCTTCGGCTGCGGCGCCGGCTTTTCCACCGCCACGGTGGCGACGGCGCGCAGGGTGACGCTCTCGACCGCTTCGGCGTCGGCCCGGTGGCCGTAGGTCCGCTCGTGCTCGTCGCCGAAGGCGGCGGCCATCGCGGCGGTATCCGGCAATCCGTCCGGCCCGTTCGCCACCGGCACCGCGAGTTCGTGCGCCTGGCCCTCGTAGCGCAGTTCGGCGAGACGGCGCACGGCATAGCCGCCGGCGCCGTATCCCTCGGCCGCCATGTCCGCGGCCAGCCCGGCTTCGAGTTCCCGGAACAGGGCGTCCAGCGCCGCCGGCCCGGTATCGGCGAGCAGCGCGAGATGGCTGCGCGCGGCCTCCTGCTCAATGTCGGAGAGCAGAAGGCCGTAGGCGCTGAACACGCCGGGGTTGGGCGGCACGACGACCGTCGTCATCTCCAGCAGGTCGGCGATCGCCGCGGCCACGACCGGGCCGTTGCCGCCGAAGGCGAACAGGGCGAAGTCGCGCGGGTCGCGGCCGCGGTAGGTCGAGACCGCCTTGACCGCGCGCATCATGGTGCCGCAGGCGACCTCCAGGATGCCGTGGGCGGCGTCCAGCACGTCCCGGCCCAGCACGGCGGCGATCCGTTCGCCGACCGCCTGTGCCGCAGCCTCGGCGTCGATGGCGAGGCCGCCGCCGACCAGGTAGTCCGGATTGAGCCAGCCGAGGGTGAGCACCGCGTCGCAGAAGGTCGGCTCCGTGCCGCCCTGGCGGTAGGCGACCGGGCCCGGCACAGCGCCCGCGCTCTCCGGCCCGACGCGGACCAGCCCGCCGGCGTCGACCCGCACCAGGCTGCCGCCGCCGGCGCCGATCTCCGAAATGTCGATGACCGGCAGCTTGAGCGCGTGGCCGCCGCCCATGACCAGCTTGCTCGACAGGTTGATGCCGGCGCCGACCTCGTAGTCGCCGGTCCGGGCGACCGCGCCGGCCTCGACGATGGAGGCCTTGGCGGTGGTGCCGCCCATGTCCAGGCTGATGCAGTCGGCCATGCCGTCGCGCGCGCCGGTATGGGCCGCGCCGATAACGCCGGCGGCCGGGCCGGATTCGACGATGTAGGCCGGCTTCTCGGCCGCCGCCGCCGCGCTCATGATGCCGCCGTCGGATTTCATCACCAGGATCGGCGCGGTCACGCCGATACCGTGCAGATGCTCCCGGAGCCGGCCGAGATAGCCGCGGATCATCGGGCCGAGATAGGCGTTGATGACCGTCGTGCTGGTGCGTTCGTATTCGCGGATCACCGGCAGAAGATCGCTCGAGCAGGTCAGGAACACATCGCTGCCCAGCCGCTCGCGCAGGATGGCGGCGACCTGGCGCTCATGGTCCGCGTTGGCGTAGGCGTGGAGCAGGCAGACGGCGACCGCCTCGACCCCGGCTGCCGCCAGCCGCCCGGCCGCGGCCTCGACGCTCGCCGGGTCGAGCGGTTGCCAGACCTGGCCTTCGGGCCCCATCCGTTCGTCGGCCTCCAGGCGCAGCCGGCGCGGCACCAGCGGGTCCGTACGCCGGTAGTTCAGCGTGTACATTTCCGGGATGCGCAGGCGGCGCATTTCCAGCACGTCGCGGAAGCCCTTTGTGGTGACAAGGCCGGTCAGCGCCCCTTTGCCTTCCAGCACGGCATTGGTTGCCACGGTCGTGCCGTGCACCACCCGCCCGACCGCCGCCGGTTCGAGCCCGAGTTCACCGAGCAGCGCAGCGGCGCCGTCGCGGATGCCCTCGCCGTAGTCGTCCGGCGTCGACAGCAGCTTGTGGGTGTGCAGCGCGCCGTCCGGCGCGGCGAGCACGAGGTCGGTAAAGGTGCCGCCGATATCGACGCCGAGGCGGTAGGCTCTATCGGTCATGGCGAAAATCGCTGCGTCGCCAGCACCAGCCGGCCGCGGCTGTTCTCGCCGGCTTCGAGAACGCGGTGCGCCTCGGCCGCCCGGTCCAGCGGCAGGACCCGGCTGACCAGCGGCCGGAGATGGCCGGCGCCCGCCAGACCGACAACGGCGTTCAGGATTTCCTGATTGTCGACGATCATCGCCTGGCGGACCTCGATATCCAGACCGGCCGAGCGGTCTTCGAACTTGTCTGCGATCAGCCAGACCAGCAGGCCGCCGGGCCGCAATACGCCATAGGAGCGGTTGTGAACCTCGCCGCCGACCAGATCGATCGCGACATCCTGGCCGGACACCGCCGTCTCGAAGGCAACCTTGTCGTAGGGGATAATCCGGTCGCAGCCCAGCGCGGCGACATGCTCGCGGTTCCGTTCGCTGCAGGTGCCGCTGACCTCGGCGCCCAGATGCTTGCACAGTTGCACGGCCATGCCGCCGATGGCGCCGGCGGCGCCATGGACCAGCACCTTGTCGCCTGCCTTGACGCCGGCGGTTTCGACCGCGGCGATCCAGGCGCAGACGCCGGCGTGCATGATGGCGGCGCATTCGACGAAGCCGAGCCCGTCCGGCGCGGCGACGACATCGGCCGCGGGACGCGCGGCGAGCTGGGCATAGGAGCCCTGGTCGACATGCTGGCAGGTGAAGCAGACCCGGTCGCCGACGGCAAAGCCGGAAACATCGGCGCCCGTCGCGCGCACGATGCCGGCGCCGTCGCGGCCCGGCACCTTCGGCGGGCGGACCGGGAACATCCCGGTCAGCAGGCCCTTGCGCAGCTTCCAGTCGCCCGGCACCACGCTGACGGCATGGACCTCGATCAGCAGTTCGTCCGGCCCCGGCTCCGGATCGGGCAGGTCGACCAGCTTCAGTTCCTCCGGTCCGCCGAAGCGGTCGAATCGGATGGCTTTCACGCGCGCCTCCAGCATGCGCGCCCGGGGCCTTTCCCAAAGGCCGCCGCGCGGCGCGAGAACCTTGCGAGAAGGCGGGGGCAAGGTCAATATTGCGCCGACCCTATCCGCGATTCGAGACCGTGCATGACAGGCGATGGTCAGTCAAACCCGGCGGCAAACCCGGCGGCAAACCCCGCTCCGTCCAAGGACGCCGGGACCGGTGCGCGACCGCCGAGGGAGGGTGAACCGGACGCCTACGGCGCCGCCCTCGACGAGATCGGGCCGGCCGATCCGGCGCTGGAACCCGGCGCGGACCTGCGGCGCCGGCTTGTCCGCGCCGCCCGGACGTGAATCGGGATCGTGACGGGGAACCCTGCCGATCTGACGCTGTCGGCCGCGGCGGCGCTGCTCCGGGCCGGCAGGGTTTCGGCCGGCGAACTGGTCGAGGCCTGTCTCGACCGGATCGAACGCCAGCAACCCCTCCTGAACACCTTCCTCACCGTCGACCGGGACGGCGCCCGCGCCGCCGCGGCGGCGTCGGACAGGCGCCGGGCGCGTGGCGAAACCCGCGGCCCTTTGGACGGCATTCCGGTGGCCCACAAGGACCTGTTCGACCGGGCCGGCCGCGTCACGACCGCCGGCAGCATCCTGCTCAAGAACCGCATACCCGGCCGGACGGCGACCGTTCTTAAGCGGCTGGACGCCGCCGGGGCCATCGAAATCGGCACGCTCGGCGCGTCGGAGTTCGCCGCCGGGGCGACCGGCCACAACCGGCACTATGGCGATTGCCGCAATCCCTGGGACCGGGCGCGGATTCCGGGTGGGTCGTCCGGCGCCTCGGCCGCCGCCGTCGCCGCCCGGCAGGTCTTCGCCTCGCTCGGCACGGACACCGGCGGATCGGTCCGCATGCCAGCGCATTTCTGCGGCACGGTCGGCCTGCGCCCGACCCAGGGTCGGGTCAGCCGCCACGGCATCTTCCCGCGCAGCTGGTCGATGGATTCGGCCGGGCCGCTCGCCCGGACCGCCGAAGACGCCGCCCTGGTGCTCCGGGCGATCGCCGGACCCGACTCCGGCGACCCGACGGCCGAGGACGTTCCGGTTCCCGACTACAGCGCGGCGCTTGGCGAGCCGGTCGCCGGGCTGCGGATCGGCGTGCCGGCGCGCTATTTCTTCGACGAGGTCGACAGCGGCATCCGCGCCCTGCTGGAGGCCGCGCAGGAGGTCTTCGCCGGTCTCGGCGTCGCCGTCGCGCCGGTCGAGGCGCCGGATCCGTCCCTGCTCTTCCGGCTGGCCCTGATCGTCCTCAAGGCGGAGGCGGCCGCGGTCCACGAAGACTGGATCCGCAACCGGCCGGGCGATTACGACCATGGCATCCGGGAAGGCATGGAAGACGGCCTGTCCGTATCCGCGGTCGACTATCTGCGCGCCCTGCGCGAGCGCGGCCCGGCCCTGGAGCGCTGGCTCGCCGGTCCCCTGTCGCAGGCCGACGCCCTGCTTACGCCCGTGCTGGACGATCCGACCCCGACGCTGGCCGAAAGCGCCGTCACCGGCTCCGACGGCGCCGCAAGGGTCATGGCCCGGTTCGGCCGCTGCACCCGGCCGTTCAGCTTCCTCGGCCTGCCCGCCATGTCCATCCCCTGCGGTTTCCAGCCCGACGGCATGCCGGCCGGCTTCCAGCTGATCGGGCGGCCGTTCGCGGAACGCACGCTGTTGCGCCTGGGCCACGCCTATCGGAAGGTTACGGACTGGCACGAACACGCGCCCGCCATCGCTCCGGGCGATCCGGAACCCAACGGCCGAACGAGATTTCGATGACTGCCGACCCGACCGCCGAACCGCCTGCAAAACCGACCGGCAAGATAAGACTGCGCGACGACGGCATGGTCCGGTGGCTGATCTTCGACCAGCCGGCCAAGCACAATGCCCTGTCGATGGGAATGATCGTGGATGCGCTCGATGCCGTGCGCACCTTCTCCGACAGCGGAGATCAGCGCGTGCTGGTGCTGGCCGGCGGCGGCGACCGGGCTTTCGTTTCCGGCGCCGACCTTGCGGAGTTCGAAAAAGGACGGGATGCGGACGAGGCGGAGCGCCGGTATCTGGCTCTGGGCGGCGAACTGTTCGAAGCCGTGGCCGCCTGCGCGAAGCCGACGATTGCGGCGATCCACGGCTATTGCTTCGGCGGCGGCGTGGCCCTGGCCGCGGCGTGCGACCTCCGCTACGCCGCCGACGACGCACAGTTCTCCATCCCGGCGGCCCGGCTCGGTCTGGCCTATTCACCGACCCTGGCAAAGTGGGTCGTCGACCTGACAGGCCCGGCCGCCGCGCGGGAAATGTTGTACACGGGGCGGCGCTACGACAGCGCAGACGCGGAGAAGATCGGTCTGGTCAACCGCATCTATCCGAAAGCGGAACTTGAAACGGAAGTCGCGCGGATCGCCGGGACGATCGCCGGCAATGCACCCTTGTCAGTACGCGCGAGCAAGCGGACAATCCGCTATCTCCTGGGGGATTCCGGAGACGGTGGCCGTACGGCCTGCGAAGAAGCGATCGCAGCCTGTTCGGACAGCCGGGATTTCGCCGAAGGCCGGGCAGCCTTCGCGGAGAAACGCAAGCCTGTCTTCGAGGGCCGGTGACAAGAGGCCGGTCCTCGGAAACGCAGCGCCGGCAAACACGGGCAGGATGTCGGGATGAGTCTGGATAGCAGCTTAATCGAATTGACGGCGCGGGACATTGCGCAAGGCGTGAACGACGGGCGCTGGACGGCTGAAGCCGTTACCCGCTCGTTCCTGGACCGGTGCGACGCCATCGACGGCCGGGTGCAGGCCTGGGAGGCCCTGTACCCCGACCTGGCGATCGAGCAGGCGCGGGCCGTGGACCGGGACGGCCGGGACAAGCCGCTCGCCGGGGTGCCGGTCGGCGTCAAGGACATCTTCGCGACCGCGGATTATCCGACCGAATACGGCAGCCCGATCTACAAGGGTTACCGGCCGCGCGCCGACGCCGCCTGCGTCGCGCTGGCCCGCGCTGCGGGCGCCGTCATCCTGGGCAAGACGAGATCGACCGAGTTCGCCGCAAACCAACCGACGGTGACGCGCAACCCCTGCGACCTGGACCGGACACCCGGAGGCTCGTCGAGCGGCTCCGCGGCAGCCGTCGCAGCGTCGATGGCGCCGGTAGCGATGGGTACGCAGACCGCCGGCTCGGTGATCCGGCCGGCGTCCTACTGCGGCGCCGTCGGATACAAGCCGACGTTCGGATTTCCCCAGATCGCCGGGCTCAAACCCTCGGCAAGCTCGCTGGACACTGTGGGGTATTTCGCGCGCAATGTGGGCGACGTGGCGGAGTTTTCATCGCTTTCGGACGGCCGGCAGCCGTTTCCGAAACCCGAGGATCCGGACGCCGCGCCGCGTTTTGCAATCTGCAGGACCGCGGAGTGGTCCGCCGCGGAAAGCGGCACGATCGAGATGCTCGAAGCGTTTGCCGACGAGTTGCGCGAGGCCGGCGCGAATGTTGCCGATATCACCTTCCCCGTCGGTTTCAACGGCCTGGCCGACGCCCACTGGACGATCATGGCCTACGAAACCACCCGGTCGTTGAGTTGGGAACGGCTCAACCATCCGGACCTCTGCTCGCCGCAGCTGCACGCGATCTTCGAGCTGGGGTTGAGCCTGTCGGACAGGGACTACGGCGCGGCTCGCATCCTCGCCAACCACAGCCGCACCACGCTGCACGAAATGCTGCGCAGGGCGGGCGTCCATGCGCTGCTCTCTCCGGCCGCGCCCGGCGAAGCGCTGGAAGGACTGGACAGCACGGGCGACCCGATCCTGAACCGGGTCTGGACGCTTCTGCATATGCCCTGCATGACGCTGCCGCTGCTCACCGGACCGGCCGGCCTGCCGATGGGCCTGCAGCTGATCGGCCGGATCGGGCGGGACTGGCGGATCGTACACGCCGCAAAATGGATCGAGGCCCGATTCCCCTATCGCAGAACGCTCGACGAACGGATCGCCTGACTGCTGCCGCGCGCCTGCCCGCGCCGTTCGATCAGGCGGGTCTTGCCGGCCTCGCGCGGCAGGGCGCCGGGCCGAAGCCAGTCGATCTCCGGCGTCACGCGCAGCCGTGTCCGGCACGCCGCGACGATTTCATCCGCGAGCGCCGGCAGATCGTCGGTCCGCGCGTCCTCGCCATGCTCGACCCTGAGGATGAGCGGCGGCGCGACCTGTGGCGAAAGCGGCGGCCCCGGCCCGTCGACCGCGATCCGGAAATGGCCGGTCACCCGCGGCCGGAACCCGGCCAGCACATCCTGGATCGCCGCCGGATAGACGTTGACGCCCTTGACGATCAGCATGTCGTCGGTCCGCCCGAGGATGCGGAACAGCCGGCCGGGCGTCGGGCAGTCGCGCGGCGCGTCCCACACCCGGATCAGGTCGCCCAGGGCGTAGCGCATGAAGGGCGTGCCCTCCCAATCGAGGAAGGTGAAGACCATCTCGCCGACCGCGCCGTCCGCCTGTTCGACAGGCGCGCGGGTTTCCGGATCGACCAGCTCGAGCAGGCAATGATCCTCGGATACGAGTTGCATCCCGGAGGCGCGCTCGGGCGGTTCGTCGGGCGAAATGCCGTGGAAGGCATGGCCGCCGCCGGTATGGTCGAACACCTTGGCGCCGAAGCCCTCGGCCAGCAGCGTGCGGACTTCCGGCAGTCCGCCGCCCGGTTCGCCGACGCAGAAGAAATACCGGATGCCGAGGTCCCGCGCCGGCCGCCCGGCGCGCTCCGGCGCCTGCTCGATCAGGTAGCGGCCGAAGGACGGCGTCGCCAGCAGGGCGGCCGGCCGTGTCAGATCGAGATATTGCAGCACCCGGTCGGTGCCGCCCTCGATGCCGACCGGGACGACGCAGGCGCCGAGATGCTGGATGCCGTCGGAGAGCGGCAGGCCGCCGGTGAACATGCTGAGCGAGACGGCCTGGAGCATGACATCGCCGGGCCGGATACCGGCGCGCCAGTATTTCCGTGCGTGCATCTCGTTGATGACGGCGATGTCGTGCGCCGTGTGGGTGTAGAGGGTCGGCGTGCCGCTGGTGCCGGAGGTCGAGACGATGCGCACGATCTTCTCGCGCGGCGCACAGGCCAGCAGTTCGAACGGGTTGCCGAAGCGGTCGAGCGATTCCTGTTGCGCGGCGCGCTGGTCCGCCTTGTCCATCAGCGGCAGGCGGGCGAAATCCTCGAACGAGCGGATATCGCGCGGCTCGGCGCCGGCCCTGGCGAACTGCGCGCGGTAGAAGACCGAACCGTCGTGGTTATAGCGCAGCTGCCGGGTCAGCCGGTCCCACTGCAAGGCCCGCAGCGCGTCGCGCGACAGGGTCTCGACCGCCGGATTCCACAGAAGCTGCTGCGGATCATCCGGCGGCATCGGCTTCGGTGTCGGTGGCCGCGAAGGGCTGGCAGATCTCGAACAGCAGGCCGGTCACGTCGTCCGGCTCGAAGAAGGCGACCCGGCCGTGGACGCCGTCGGCCGGAAAACCGTCTTGTACGGTAAAACCGCGCTCCCTCAGGGCGGCGATGCTCACCTCGGCGTCGGCGACTTCCGCCGAGACATGGTTGAGGCCGAGCCGGCTGCCCATGACCCCCCGGGCGAACGCCGCCTCGCCGGTATACTGGAGCAGCTCGATCGCCAGATTGGCCGTATGGAAGATCGCGGTGCGCAATTCGTACTGCGGCAGATCCTTGTACGACACGTCGTCACCGAACACCGGCCGCAGCCGCTCGACGGCGGCGTCGAGGTCGGCCACCACCAGGCCGATATGGTCGATCCGCGGTCGGTTCATCTCTCCGCTCCCCTCAGCGCCGCCGTGGCCGGGCGGTCGATCTCTCCGTCGGCCGAAACGGCGACGCCATAGTCGCGCGCCGCCGCTTCCGGCGAGATCAGCCCGTTATGCACCTCTTCGGCGACCAGTTCCGCAGGCCGTTCGAACGGGTCGCCGTAACCGCCGCCGCCGCCCGCCGTCTGCACGAGCATCGTGCCCCTGGCGATATCGCGCAGAATTTCCTTGGATTTTGCAACCCGTTCCGTGCCGTCCGGCGCGCGCAGCACAGCCCGGTTGAGCACGCCGGGGCCGCCGCCGAACAGGCCGAAGGCCTCGGCCCCCGGCGCGATCCCGTCGCCGAAGGCCACGGCGGTGACGTTCTCGCCGTCGATGCGGAACGCCGTATCGGTTCCCAGACCGCCGCGCCAGCGGCCGGGGCCGGCCGAATCGGGCTGGTATTCGTGTTTGGTCAGGACGTGCGGGTTCTGGATTTCGAACATCTCGTAATCCTGGGCCAGAATGCCGCCGGCGCAGTTGATCAGGCCGATATGGTCGTAGCCGTCCGCCCCGAAGGTCGCGCCCGAGCCGCCCTTGAGCGCCAGGAACAGGATGTCCGTATAGGGCCGGCCCTTGCGCGGGTCGTCGCCGGTGACCGCGAAACCGAGGAACCGGTTCCAGCCGGCGGTCACGGTTTCCGGAATGGCCTGGGCGAAGGCCCGCATGATCGCGTCGGAGGTCGGGCCGGTGATCGAGTTGCCGAAGGTCGTCGCCGCCGGGAAGGACGCGTTCAGGAAGGAACCTTCCGGGTTGACGATATGGACCCGGCGCTGGATGCCGGCATTGTGCGGGATGTCCGGGTCGATCAGCATCAGGAAGGTCAGCATGACCGCCGAGGCCGTCGCCGCGTAGGGCGCGTTGACGAAGCCCGGCGTCTGGGGCGACGAGCCGGTGAAATCGAAGGTGACGTGGCCGCCGTCGACCGTCACCGCAAGGCGGATCTCCATGGTCGAGCCGTCGGTGACGCCGTCGTAGAAGACGGTGCTGGTTGCCTCGTAGCAACCGTCGGGAATCGCCTCGATCCCGCGCGCGACGGTGGCTTCCGTGCTGTCGAACAGATGGTCCTTGTGGGCGAGGAACCGCTCCAGCCCGTAGCGGCCGATCAGTTCCTGCAAGCCGCGCTCGCCGACCCGCGTGCCGCCGATCTGGGCCTTGATATCCTCTTCGACGATCCGGTAGCGGATGTTGGCGAAGACCATGCCCCAGACATCCTTGCGCAGCACGCCGCGGTCGTAGACCTTGAGCGGCGGAATGCGCAGGGCCTCCTGCCAGACTTCGCGCGCGTCCGGATTGTAGCCGCCGGCCTGGGCGCCGCCGATATCGGCCTGGTGGCCCTTGCAGGCGGCCCAGGCGACCAGCGTCCCTTCGTGGAAAACCGGCCGGAAGGCGGCGACGTCGTTGTTCTGGTTACCGCCGCTGAACACGTCGTTGTGCAGGATGACGTCGCCGGGATGGATGTCGTCGCCGAAGAACTCGACGATCCGCTTGCAGACCGGCTGCAGGGCGAAGGCGAGCACCGGGATGTATTCCGTCTGCTCCAGCATGTCGCCGTCGGCGTCGTAGAGGCCAGTCACGAAATCCCGCGCTTCGTTGAGGATCGGCGAGCGCGTCGTGCGCAGGAGCGCCAGGCCCATCTCCTCCGTAATGGATTTGAGCCGCCGGGCGATCACCGACGCCAGGATCGGATCGATGGCCTGAGGCGAGTCGGTCATGCCGGCCCCGCCGCCCGGTCGGTCAGCACCGCCGTCCCGACCGGGTCGATTGCGAGGTTGAAGCCGTCCGGCACGAATATTGTCGTGACTGCCGTTTCGACGATCGCGGGTCCGCCCAGCGCGTTGCCCGGCAGCAGTCGTTCGCCGTCGTAAACCGGTGCGTCGGCGAACGCCGCAGCTTCCGGTTCGTAAACCGGCCGCGGGCTCTTCCGCGCGGCCGACGGGTCCGGGCCGGCATCCGGCTGTGCGGCAAGCTCGGGCTTCGGGGTCCGGCCCAGCGCCGTCATGCGCACGTTCACCAGTTCGACCGGCGTTTCTTCTTCCGCGAGGTCGTAGCCGAACATGCGGTCGTGGCTGCGGTGGAACATGGCCGTGACAGTGTCCAGATCGAGGGATTTGAGCGCGGTTTCCGGGATCTCGTCGACCCGGACCTCGTGATATTGCCCGATGTATCGGAGGTCCAGCGCATAGACGAACGCCTGCTCGCCGTCGGCCACACCCTCGGCGCGCAGCAAGGCCCGCGCTTCGGCCTCCATGTCCCGCAGCAGGCCGAGCAGGGTGCCGCTGTCCAGATCCCCCGCCGTGAACGGCGTCGCACAGGAGCGCACGAGGTCGTGGCGCAGGTCGGTGCGCAGCATGCCGGCGGCGCACAGGATCGAAGCTTCGCGCGGCACGAGCACCGTGCCGATGCCCAGCTCCCGCGCGATCATCGCGGCGTGGATCGCCCCGGCCCCGCCGGCGCAGACCAGGG
>MPMX01000070.1 GCA_002238725.1 Rhodospirillaceae bacterium bin65 | reverse complement strand
GAGGGTTCAACTTTTCTTTATAATCGACGCGCAAGTGAATCTAAACCCACCAATCAAACAAATAGAACTACTACGCGCGCTGGGCATAGGCTATAGCATTGGTTATCAATTCAACACGCCTACCAACAGCAGCAGTTTGGCTCCAAATTGATACAACCACTGCTTATGCTAAGCAAAATACTATCCTAACCCATTCTACCTAAAAAAATCATTAGTTGGTCTGCACTTAAACTTGGCTGTCCTTGTCTGCCGAGGTAAGCAGAAAAACGCTGAATTAGGTTTGGAATAAACTGTGGGGTAATACTAGCTATCCTCGAATCCAAAAGAACATCCTTTTCAACTTTAGGGACTGATCTCACAGTTTTAAACTCGACCATCCAAGGCCCATCCTCACCACATGGGGGCAGAAAATGCTCACTTATTGAAACATTCTGATTTGCAAATTTCGATGCATTTTTCTTTGCAACGTTAGCCTCAATGCCTTTGCATTTCGCAAGTAGGAAAAAATCAGGATAGTCGTTTGCGATATTGCACTGTGGAGTTACAATTACATAAATCGCGTCATCATACCGTACGATATCACCTGTGTGCAAACGGTCCTCTCGCAAAGGCGGTCGAAAATACACCTCATGCAAATGATGACCTGGTGCATCGTAAAGCGGTAAAATTAATTGCTCACCTAAATGCGCAACGATTTGCCGATAAACTATTTTCAAAAGGTGATTATCGCCTTCCAAATACTCCTCGGACTCTTTCCAGTGCGGCAATATCGATCTTTGAAAAATAAGTGCAGTTTCTTCCATAAGTCTTCGTCGAAACGCTTGCATCGCTCGAAACAAAGGTGCGTGGCTTTCAAACCAAGAAAATATCTCTGGATATTCTCCACCAATCTTTTCGAATGTTTTAACGTTGTATTCTTGTACTTCGTTAGAAATTTCGGCCGTGTAGCCGCTGTGAACTACGACTGGCACAGCCCTCTCTGCCAAAAACATTTTCAAAAACTCATTTCCAACATGCGACCTACTTTCCTCGTCTTTTCCAGAGGGTATTCTAAGATCTAAGATAGCGCAATCAACAATATTTCTTTCTAAAAATTCAACAGCCTCGCCTCTCGTTGTTGCCACTAAGAGTTCATACTCTAGTAAAGATTCAACACACTGATTTACCTCGTCAAGCTCCCGCCGACATCTTTCCTTCTCCTCTAGATCATCTTCAACCAAGAGCACTCTACATTTCAACTTAGCCATTTCTTTAGTCTCCATAAGGAACCCAGATCTGAAAAGTCGCTCCTACCTCACAATCGACTAAGGTAATTGTACCATTTGATCGAACTAAAGCCTCTTGCGCAATGCTCAAACCAAGGCCCGTTCCTGAAGCTTTCAAGCTAAACCCAACATCAAAAATGATTTTTTTAAATTCTTCAGGAATACCTCGCCCATTATCAGAAATATCAATTGTACAGCCTTTGGTGTTAGTCGAAAGCCGAAACGATAACTTGGGTTTAATCATTTGATGATGATCGAGCCAAAAAAGAGCATTGTCGACAATATTTGCAATAGCGGTGGACAAATCCTCCTTAAAGCCAAGTATATCCCTTACATCCAAATCAGCTTTGTGACTCGTTTCAACACCACCCGCCTTAATTCTACGATCATATAGGAGCAATGTACTCGAAACTATTTCATTTGGATTATAATACACAGGTACTCCTCTTTTCCCTCCTGCCAAAGGCGACAATGCGCGTAACAAATCGCGTAATTTTTCCGCACTTACCCTCATTCCACGTAAGATCTTAACACCTTCTTGACGTCTTCTTTCTGATTCCTCATTGATCTCAAACAGTGTGCTCCACCATCGACTTAATCGCGATGTCTCGTCATATAGGAATGCTATTGGCGCGCGTCCTTCGTGCATAACTTCGCCCAAAATTAGGCCCAAGGTGACTTTGGTCTCTAGCACGGCCTGTTTTTCTTCCAGCTCTTTCAAATAACCGTGAAGTTTCTTCGACTCTTGTGCCACCGTTTCTCTAGCCTTTTCCCTCTTATCTTTCGGGAGTGATGAAGTAACTCCATCGGCCCATTTCATTTCGGCGCTTGTGTGGGCCTTTTTGAATATATCGGGTTCCCTTTTTCCAATTCCGGTTCCTTCTCTGAAGTCTCTACGGATTGGTTCAACTTTCTGTGATAAAATTTCCTCAATTAAACGGCGTAGTCTACGGAAACTACCATTTTCCTCAAATCCTTCTCTACTGCTCCTCTCTACGAGCCCAGAATCCTGCTCGTCGTCAATCACTACAATACCGGAGACCTGATTGTGGCCGATACGCATAGAAGGATTCTGAACACGACGTTTGTCGAGAGTTAGCCAGTCGTGATCACTATCTCCATAGGGCCGGATCCGAAATTTATCCCGATATATTGCAATTCCGGAAACTTGATCAAGAATTTCTCTCGCTTTCGTAGCGCCCAATTTACCCATTCCCGCTCTTGACATACTTCTTTGTATAGCCGCAGATTCCCGATCAAATATAAACAATTGTACCAATACGAGGCCACATGGCCTTTCAGCTTCAGCAAGCGGGACAGAAAGATATATTTCCCTTGGCTCCAATTCACCTCTATGTATTGTGATTTTTCCAGAGAAATCACCGTCTGCCGTAAACATCCCGGAGACTTCGTAGTCGCAAGAATTCAAAAGCGGAAAAGGTTGTATACGATGTAAGTCTATGTTTTTCTTGCGTTGAGATAATGGGCCATTTACAATCTCTGATCCGTTAAACCCAGTATTTTCCTTAGTGCAATCCGAAAGATCGAGATAAATTTTAAAATCAGTGCGATCCGCTTGATCTAAAGGTGAAACAAGGCGCCGCATTTCTGTGTGCAACGCGTTTAAACGGATTTGTGTCCAGTCTTCTCGGAATCCCGAAATAGTGAGGCGAGTTCCGGTGAAGTTATGTGGTTCTGGCAATTCATATTTGAATTTTACATCCGATAAATATCTTACGTTGTCAAAAACATTCCAATCGATGTATGGAATTTTTGTTGTTTGAAATTGAGATGGACATCCACTGATTAATGCAGTGCTTTCGAGGTCTAGGTAACGTCCGAGGCGTGCTGTTGCAAATCGGCCAATTCCCTTTGAGCCAAGCAGTGTTCTTCCGTCTGGACTTTGTCGACGTTCGATCTTGTCTGTAGTAGCTGGCTCCATCCACCTGACTTCGATGTCTTCTAGAGTCATCCCGTGACCATCATCCTCTACAATAATGGTTCCGTGTCCTTCGTCCAACGGAGGTATTATAGTTACCCGGACAAAACTACTATCCGCATCGTGGCTATTCTTAATCAACTCAATGACCGCCGTTTCAGGGCCGCTAATCAGCCTATCCCCAATGGTACGAATAAGCCTTGCTCTAGGATTGAAAGTAAGTTCTTGTTTTCCTTTTTCTTCTAAAGTCATAGGTTTGCCCTTTTTGGTCGATCAATTTTTATGTAAAGCAAATAAATTAAGTTAAAAAAGTTTTCTTGACTTGGACACATTTCTTCAATGTTGTAAAGTTAGTCAGGGTGATGCGGTTGAGGGATCCTGGTGCCGCGTCGTGGAATAGTGTCGTGGATAGTGCAGTTTCGAATAAGGAGGGGGGCGAGAGAACTACGGTGTAGAGCATTGCCTGGTGTTGTGCTGAGATTGATCTGTCGTTGCCGGATAGTTTGTACTTCGACATTTTTTCACCGAAGGTCAAGAAGAAGGGATAGGAATTGTCGAACATCATCAAGAACATAAAATCATCATCTTCTCAACCTATATTGTGGTCGACTGTTGAGGTGGTATTTCGGCAACGGGGCGTTCTCACGCCGCCTGCGCCCGTTTCGCCTCGAACCAGCCGGGATAGGCGAACAGGGCGGACGATCCGCCGGTGTGCAGGAACACCACCCGCTCGCCGGAGCGGAACGCGCCTTCGCGGATCATGCCGAGCAGCCCGGCGAAGGTCTTCCCGGTATAGACCGGGTCGAGCAGGATGCCTTCCAGCTCCGCCATCGTCCGGACGGCCTCGACCGTGGATTCCGCCGGGACGCCGTAGCCGGGGCCGACGAACCGGTCGTCGACCCGGATGACGGCAGCGTCGACCGTGCCGGGCAGGCCGATATGCGCTGCGGTCTCGCGCGCCAGCCCCAACACCCTCGCTTCCTGCGGCGCGGATTCGGCGCGCACGCTGACGCCGTAGACCGGGATTCGCGATCCGGCGCCCAGCAGGCCGGTCACCATGCCGGCGTGGGTGCCGGCGCTACCGCTGGCGAGCACGATGGCGTCGACGCCCAATCCCATGGCGTCCGTCTGCTCGACCAGTTCGGCTGCCGCGTTGGCATAGCCCGTTGCGCCGATCGCGTTCGATCCGCCGCCCGGAATGGCATAGACCCGGTCCGCGCCGCCGGGCAAGCCCGCGACCAGTTCGGCGAGCGCGGCCTCCATGTCGTCGCGCGGCGGGCAGCGGTGGACGACGGCGCCGCACAGCCGGTCGAGCAGCACGTTGCCGTTTTCGGCGTAGTCCCGGTCGGTGAAGCCGGTCCGGTTTTCCAGCAGGACGTGGCATTCCAGGCCGAGGCGCGCTGCGGCGGCGGCGGTCTGGCGGGCGTGGTTGGACTGGGTCGCGCCCTGGGTCGCGACCGCTTCGGCGCCGCATTCCAGCGCCGCGCCCATCAGGTATTCCAGCTTGCGCGCCTTGTTGCCGCCGGTCGCCAGCCCCGTGCAGTCGTCGCGCTTGATCCAGATGTCCGGCCCGCCTCCTGGCCCGGCAAGCGCCGCGCTCAGCCGTTCGAGCGGTTCCAGCGGCGTCGGCAGATGGGCGAGCCGAACCCGCGGCAGGCGTTCGAGATTCATGATGTTTGTCCGTTCCTGTGTCGCGACGCGGAAAGTAGCGCATTCCGGTTCGACCGTACCCGCGTCAAACCCCCCGCACCTTCGGCAGCATCAGGAACTCCCAGGGGGAGGGGAAATCGCCGACCGGGACTTCGATGACCGTCGGGCCGCTGCCCTTGAACGCCTCGCGCAGGCGGAGGCGGAGATCGTCCGGCGTCTCCGCCCGCAGCCCCCGCGCGCCGAAGCTTTCGGCGAGGCGCACGAAGTCCGGGCTGGTCAGGTCGGAGGCGATCGGCCGGTTGTCGTAATTCTCGATCTGGAACCGTCTGACGTTGCCGTAGGCGTTGTCGTTGAACACGATGGCGGTCAGCGGAATCGCGTGGTGTACGGCGGTCGCCAGTTCGGTGATGCCGAACAGCGCGCCGCCGTCGCCGGCAATCGCGACGACCGGCACGTCGGGGCGGGCATGGGCAGCGCCGAGCGCCGACGGGATGCCCCAGCCCAGCGTGCCCTGGTAGGCCGAGGTCAGATGGGTGCGCGGCCGGTAGCTCGGGAAGGCCAGGCGCGCGACGTAGCCGACCTGGGTCAGCTCATCGACGAAGATGCCGTCACGCGGCAACTCCGCCCGGATGGCGTCCAGCCAGGCCATCTGCGGGGCGAGCCTGTCGCGGTAGGCTTTCGCGAAGCGCGCCTTTTCCGCAGCGACCCGGTCGCGCCAGTCGCCGCGGTTCGCCTCCCGGCCTTCCAGCGCCGCGACCAGCAGAGGGACGGCATCGCGCACATCGCCGTGAATCGCGACATCGGGCGCGCGGACACGGCCGAGCTCCTCATCGTCGATATCGATATGGATCACCTTCATCGCGTCGTCGGCGCCCCAGAGCATCTGCTGGTTGAGCCGCGTCCCGATACCGAGCACGACATCGCAGGCCGGCCACAGCGCATGTCCGACCGGCGCACCGGCGCTCAATTCGTGCTCGCTCGAAACGACGCCCCGGCCGGTCCTGTAGGCGATGACCGGGGCGGACAGCATTTCCGCCAGCCGCGTCACGGCCTCGCTGCTTTCCAGCGCGCCGCTGCCCACCACGATGAGCGGACGCTCCGCGGATCCGAGCAGGCCGGCGGCCCGTTCGACCGCTTCCGCGTCGATCTCCGGCGGCGTTTCCGCAGCGGTGGCCAGATCGGCAGGAGCGCCGGCCACCGGCGATTTCCAGACATTGACCGGTACTTCGACCCCGACCGGCCGGCGCCGGCCCGACTGGAGGGCCGCGAAGGCGGATTGCAGCAGGGCGTGGGCGCCGTCGCCGCCGATAACCGTAGCGGCCTGCTTTGTCAGGCTTTGCAGCGTTCCCAGCTGGTCCGGAAGTTCGTGCAGCAGGCCGAAGCCCTTGCCGATGGCGCGCGACGGAATCTGGCCGATGAGCGCCAGCACCGGCGCATTGGTTGCATAGGCCGTGGCGAGCGCGGCGCCGGTATTCAGGAATCCCGGCCCCGGCACGACCGCGAAGGCCTGGGGCCGGCCGGTCGCCAGTGCGGCGCCGACCGCCATATAGGCTGCGCCCTGCTCGTGCCGCGTCTGGATGGGCGTAAGCCGATTCTGCTTGTCGTACAGGGCATCGAAAAAGTCGTCGTTCTGGACGCCGGGAAGGCAATAGAGATTGTCGATCCCGTTTCGGATCAGCGTTTCGACGACGAGTTCGGCGACTGTTTCGGGCATGGCTTCGGCCTCGGGCAGCGGGGGCGCGCGATGATACCCTTGCGCGTGCCGCTGGCAACCGGCCCCGCCGGCCGGCCGGGAGCCGCTGCGCTCTCGTACGCGGCCCGGCGATAACCTATGCTGGCCGACCCGACCGACCGATCGAAAGGCGCAAGCGATGGATGGCAGTGTCGCAGACAGCGGGCTGCAGGTCGTCCGGCTGCGGCCCAATATCGGCGCGGAGATCCGTGGCGCCGACCTGGCCGCCGGGATTACGGCGGCGCAGGCGGCGGCGGTCCGGGACGCGCTGAATGCGCATGAGGTCGTGATCCTGCGCGATCAGCAGATTACCGCCGAGCAGCAAATGGCCTTCGCCCGGCATTTCGGCGAACTCTCGATCCATCCCTTCTCGCCCAACCTGCCGGACAAGCCGGAGTTGATCGTGCTCGACAATTCGGCCGACAACCCGCCGTTCTCGACCGATGTCTGGCACACCGACGAATCCTTCCGCAAGGCGCCGCCGATGGCGACGATCCTGTGCGCCAAGGTCTTGCCCCCGCTGGGCGGCGACACCCTGTTCGCCAGCATGACCAGCGCCTTCGAAGGCCTGAGCGACCGGATGCAGGGTCTGATTTCCGGCCTCGAGGCGATTCACGATTTCAAGCCGTTCCGCGCCCTGTTTCCGGACACGCCCGAAGGCCGCGAGGCCCTGCTCGACCTGGAAAACGACTGGCCGAAAATCGCCCATCCGATCGTGCGAATCCATCCCGAAACGAAGCGGAAAGTGCTGTTCGTCAATCCGCAGTTCACCATTGCGATCAAGGGGATGAAGGAAGAGGAAAGCCGGACGATCCTCGACTTCCTGTTCCGCCAGGCGCGGGTTCCGGAATACCAGTTCCGGCTCGAATGGGCGCTCGGCACCGTCGCCTTCTGGGACAACCGCTCGGTCCAGCATTACGCGACCCACGACTATCTGCCGCACCGGCGGACGATGGAACGGGTGACGCTGAAGGGCGATCCGGTCTTCGGCCCGGTCTTCGGCCCGGTCGACGAAGCCGTCCGGACGGCGGAGCGGTCGGCCGACCCGGCGCGCGACGACGGCGGGGTCGTCCGCCAGTTTGCGCGGAGGAAATCCTGACCGGGCCGGACACCAGGGGTGCCGATGCCGGCAACGGCGACGATTCCGATACAACGCATCCGGCGATCCGCATTGTCGGCAATCGGCGGCCCTGTCCGACGGCATGATCGCAACAACGGCCCGGCAGACCGGGCGCGGCGCGCGCGCCGGCAGTTCTGGAAGCAAATTGATTAATTGATTTAATGTATGTCTAATATTTGAAAAGGAAAACTACCTCTTATAAAGAAATTGCATGATCTTGCTGAATTCCTATCAAGATTAAGTATTTCCTTGTTTTTCATACACCAAATAGTGTTACGGAGCTCACTCGGGTAATTCTTACCGCCTCTTCAAGAATTGCAATATTCGACATTGCTAGGAATGGCGCATCACCTCCGAATCTGTCCGTTCACAGCCGCCTGTTGCGGCACCGCTTCGCTCTCCGCCGTCTGACGCTTCGGCGCCGAACGAGAGCCGTCCGCATATGGCAATTGCATTCCCGCGGAGGCGGTCAGCACGCCTCCTGCGGTGTCGACTCTCCGCCGCCGTCGCGATCCTGTTCGCAGCGCTCCAGTGCCTCGCCGTGACGCCGCCGGCCCGGGCGCAGACCTCTTGGGACGGTACGGTCGAGGTCTCGCTGGACGGCGTGAATCCGACCTCGGGATCGTCCGTCGCGCTGAATTTCAACGGCGGGAACAGTGTCACCTACTGGATCAGGCTCTCGAAGCAGCCGGACAAGCAACCGTCCGACCAGAAATGGTGGGTCAGGATCCATGTCGACGGCGGGGTGCGCGCCGAAGGCAATTACAAGGGTTTCAGCTGGGTGCCCTCGGTCGGCCGGGAATTCGACCGGAACTCCGTCAACGACGATAATCCGACACCCTGGCGGGGAGTCGTAATCAGGAAACGGGAAAACATCGACATAGATGGGGACGGCGATGTCGATGCGGACGATGAAAGGGCCCGCCCCACATCGCTGACTTTCAGTCACGAGGTGTGGGATCACAACGCCGATTGCCCGATCCACAATGTCGGGGTGGTGACGGTCTATCCGGGCAGTGGCAACAACAATGGGGGGAACAACAACGGGGGGAACAACAGGGACAACAACGACGACGTGAACAAGGAGAACAACGAGGAAAACGAGGAAAACGAGAACACGGAGATCAGCGGCAGCGGGAACAACGGTGGCCGCTCCGAATCTTTGCTGAACAATGCACCGGTTCTGAACGACCCCGGCACGCTGACGATCGAGGAGAACGTCGGATCGACGGCGAAACCGGCCCGGAATGTCGGCAATCCGGTCACGGCGACTGACGACGACAGCGATCCGCTGACCTTCACACTGGAGGGTCCGAACGCGCGGTATTTCACCATCGGCCGGACCGGCGGCCAGATCAGGACAAGACCCGGCGTCGTCTACGATCACGAAACCCGGCCGACCTATACGGTGACGGTAAAGGTGAGCGACGGCCGCGCCTCCGACACCATAGACGTAACCATTAACGTCGAGGACCTTCCCGAGGTGCCGCGCGCGCCGGCCGCGCCGAAAGTCAGGCTGGTCCCGGACGGGCAGACCGGCCTGTCGGTGAGGTGGAAGGCCCCGCCGAATCGGGGCCGCCCGCCTATCACAGGTTACGATTTGGAATACCGGACGGGTCCGGGCGCGCCTTGGATGACCGGCCCCCAGAATGTCGCCGACACGAGCGCGCTCATCACGTCGATCTCAGACTTCGATGAGGAATTGCCCTACGAAGTGCAGGTTCGCGCGAAGAATGACGAGGGCGATGGCCCCTGGTCGCCGCCCGGGCGGCTGGGCACAGGGATCGAGGGCGATACCGTCCAGACACCCTGGATCGTCCGGTTCGCGCGCACGGTGAGCAGCCAGGTGCTCGATGCAGTGACCGGCCGTTTGAACGGCGGTTCGGAAACGCAAATCTCCCTGGGCGGCCTGCGCACCGACCGCACATCGCTTGCGGACGCGCCGGAGTCCGGTGCCGGGCCGGGACAGAACTCAACCGGATGGCGCGAGGCGATGGACGGCAAGAACCAGCGCAATCTCCTGCCCGGCAGTTCGTTCCAGTTGAGTGCGGGCGGCGACAGAAGCGATGTGACCTGGACGGCCTGGGGCCGCTTCGGGACCGCCCGGTTCGACGCCAGGAAGAACCCGGTGGCGCTGTTCGGCAATGTCGTCACGACAGTAGTCGGGGCGGACGTTGCGCAAGACCGGTGGCTGGGCGGGATGGCGATATCGGTGAGCGGCGGCGAGGGAGTGTTCGAACTTGCCGGCGACGATGTGACCGGCAAAGCTTCCGGCCGCCTCACGAACGTTTACGGATATGCCCGGTACCGGGCGACGGACAAAGTCGACTTTTGGGGCATCCTTGGCTACGGCGCCGGGACGCTGAACATTTTGGAGGATGACGAGCCGGCCCTGTCGACCGATCTCGGCATGCGTATGGCAGCGTTTGGGCTGCGCGGCGAACTGCCGTCCCCCGACCGGGGCCTCGGTATCGACCTTGCCGTCAAGGCCGATGCGATGTGGGTGCAGGCCGAATCCGCCGCCGTCGGCGATCTCTTTGCCGCGCGGGGCGAGGCGACGCGGTTCAGGCTCACCGTGGAAGGTTCGCGCGCCTTCAGGCTCCGGGACGGAACGTTGACGCTCACCGGGGAAGCCGGCTTGCGCCAGGATGGCGGGAATGCAGACAAGGGGATAGGACTGCTGGTCGGAGGCGGCGTTGGCTACCGGGCGGAAAGTTACACCGTCCGCGGCTCGGCGCACGGCGTTCTCGCCCACGCCGAAGAAGGCTTCGGGGAATGGGGGGTGTCCGGGTCCGTCCGCATCGATCCGGGCCTGCTCGGCCGCGGCTTCTTTCTCACTGTAGCGCCGCGCTGGGGCGCCGCGCCCGGGGGTATCGACAGCCTGCAGTCGAATTGGGGCACCCAGGGCCCGGCGCGCGCGCAGGGAATTCAGCCCGATGGACGGCTCGAGGCTGAAATCGGCTACGGCATGCGCGCGCCAATGGGCGCGGGCGTACTGACCCCCCATGCGGGGCTCTCGTTGTCGCTCCGGGGCACGCAGCAGTGGCGCGCAGGCGCGCAGTGGCGTATCGCGCCGCAGACCGCACTCGGCATCGAGGGGACCCGCGACATGACGCGCGGTCGGGCGCCCGCCGGGTATGGTCTCAGGTTCCGCGCCAGCTCCCGCTGGTAGGTGCGGCGGGCGGTCCGGTCGCCGAATCTCATCGCGCCGCCGCCGGCTCTTCATTTGTCACGACGGACTCTCCTGCGTTCGCCCGGAGCACTCGACCGGCTTTCGTACCGGGCTGCGAGGCGGTAGGTTCATGCCGCCGGCCACGCCAAGCCGGCGGTCCGGGACTGCGAAAGGGGAGGGTCATGGCAGCCAAGGTGTATCGCGACTACGATCAGGAGGCGCTCGATGCGGCCTACAACGCCCGCGCGACGGTCGATTTCGACGCCACGATCGCGGCATGGGAGGCGGAAGCCGCCGCGACGCGCAAGGCGCTGGACTGCGACTGCGACAAATCCTTCGGACCGTCCGACATGGAGGTGCTGGACGTCTTTCCGGCCGGCAGCGATGGCGGCCCGATGCATCTGTTTATCCACGGCGGCTACTGGCGCGCGCTGACCAAGGAGGAGCACAGCTTCGTCGCCGCCGGGCTGGTGCCGGCGGGCGCGACGGTTGCGGTCAACTCCTACGACCTGTGCCCCGAAGTCACGCTGGATACGATCATCGAGCAATGCCGCCAGGCCGTCGTCTGGTGCTGGAACCATGCGGCGGACTATGGCGCGGACCGGGACCGCTTCTTCGTTTCCGGCCATTCCGCCGGCGGCCATCTCACCGCCATGATGCTGGCGACCGACTGGACGCGCTACGGCCTGCCCGCCGACGCGATCAAGGGCGTGACGCCGATCAGCGGCCTGTTCGACCTGGAGCCGCTGCGCCTCGCCTACATCAACGAGTGGATCCAGCTGGAGCCGGCCGACGTGCCGCGGGTCAGCCCGGTGCACAATCCGCCGCCGGTTAGCGCGCCGGTCACGATTTCCTACGGCACGAAGGACCCGGCCGATTTCGGGCCACAGGCGGCGGCCTACCTGAAGTCGCTGGCCGATAGCGGCATCGAGGCGGACCTGTATGTCCAGGGCGGCGCCGACCATTTCGCCGCCGCCTTCTGCCTGCGCGATCCGGAAAGCCCGCTGAGCCGCCTCGTCCAGGCGCAGATGGGGCTGTAGGCGTTCGAACGGACCGAACCGGCCCGGCGGGAGACGCCTGGCCTCCGTCCAACCGATGCCGGGAACGCTTGCGGGAATCGATGAACCGGCGGTAGTTTCGATAACCGCAACGAACTGACGAAGGAGCGAGCGTGTTAGCGATGCGGGCGCTTCGACATTTTGCTCCGGCGGTATTGTTTCTTCTCGCGGAAACGGTCGCGTTTCCGGCGGCGGCGCAGACTTTCGCGGAAGCTCTCGCGGCCTACAACCGCGGCGACTACGCCACGGCCTATCGCGGCTTCCGGCGTAATGCCGAGGGGGGCGATGCCCGCGCCCAGAACAATCTCGGCTACATGTATTCCAACGCCAAAGGCATCCCGCGGAATTTTCCCGAGGCGATAAGGTGGTATCGCCGCGCCGCCGATCAGGGCCACGCCCAGGCCCAGCTCAATCTCGGGCTCATGTACGCCAATGGAAAGGGCGTTCGCCAGGATTATCGGGCCGCCGAAAGATGGTTGCGACGCGCCGCCACGCAAGGCATTGCCGCGGCTCAATACAATCTCGGCATAATATACTCCGGCACCAAAGGCATTCCACGGAATGACACCGAAGCCGTCCAGTGGTACCGCCGCGCCGCCGGGCAGGGCCATGCGGGAGCCCAGGTCAATCTCGGGTTCATGTACGCCAAAGGGAGAGGCCTTCGTCGGGACTATCGCGCCGCGGCGAGATGGTATCGCCGCGCCGCCCGGCAGGGCCATGCCAGGGCTCAATATCTTCTCGGATTCATGTACCGCAATGCGCGAGGCGTTCCACGGAATTACGCCGAAGCCGCCCGGTGGTATCGCCGCGCCGCCAGGCAAGGCTACGCGCTCGCCCAGGCCAACCTGGCGGTCATGTACGAGAACGCCGCGGGCGTCCCTCGAGACCTGGTTCAGGCGCACAAATGGTTCAACCTTGCAGCGTCCCGGTTTACCGCCTCGGAGAAGCGCCTTCGCGCCGTGGCAATACGGAACAGGAACCGCGTCGCGCAGCGTATGACTGCGGGTGCGCTTGCCCGGGCAAAACAAATGGCGCGGCTGTGGCGGCCCAGTACGGGGACGGCGCGTCGGGCGCCGTCGCCGGCCGACGACCCCGTCCGACGCCGCCGGATCGCAACGCTTCAACGCGCCCTCGTTCGTCTCGGCTACGATCCCGGCCCGGCCGACGGCGTCCTCGGCCGGAACACTCGCGCCGCAATCCGGGCGTTTCAGGCTTCGGCGGGACTGCCGGTGGATGGGCGCGTAACGAAGCAACTGACAGGTGCAATGATCGCCGCTCTCCGAAATGCCGGAAACCCTGGCAGGACGCGGCGGTCGCTCAAGATGGCGGGAACAGGGTCAGGCTTTCGCGTCAGCGCCAGCGGACATATCCTGACCAACGCCCATGTCGTGCGCGGCTGCGCTGAAGTTCGGGTTCCGCCGGCGTCGCACGCCCGTTCCCGCCGCGTTACGGTCGCCGCCCGCGACGACCGCGCCGATCTCGCCCTGCTCAAGGGGCGGGCGGGCAGCCCGTCCGCGGCGTTCCGCCAGGGACGCGGCATTCGGCCGGCCGCCAGCGTCATCGTCGCCGGCTATCCGCTGCACGGCGTCCTTGCAACGCGGCTGAACGTCAGTACGGGTATTGTCTCCGCGCTGGCCGGGCCGGGCAACAACCGGCGCATGATCCAGATTTCCGCGCCGGTCCAGAAAGGCAACAGCGGCGGTCCGGTGCTGGATTCGGCCGGCAATGTCGTCGGTGTCGTCGTGTCGAAGCTCGACGCTCTCAGGATCGCCCGCGCGACCGGGGACATCCCGCAAAATGTCAACTTTGCCGTCAGCGCGGGGACGGCGCGCGCGTTCCTCGATTCCGAGGGTATCGCCTATGCGACGGCGCCCTCGGACAAGCCCCGCGCGCCGGAAGACGTCGCGGCGGCGGCGCGGAAGTTCACCGTGCTCGTCGAATGCTGGAAGTAGCGGCCCGCCTTGCGCCCGCGCCGCCGCCGCAAGGGCGGGTTCGAACCCGCCCCTGCGGTGCCTGCCGCTCCGGCCCGCGCAATGCCGGCACGCCGGCCCGGGCGCCATCGGGCGCGTCCTCGTTTCCGGTTGCCAAAGCGCCCCGGCGAACTCAATTCGGGCTGGCATCGACCGACATTGAGAATTACGGATCGCGAGCATGACCGAACCGGCCACCGACATTTTGTACGAAACCCGCAGCCAGGGCGCCTTCCGCTACATGGCGCCGGCGGCGGAATCGTCGCTCTACCGCAACGGCAAGGTGCTGACCCGGCGCGACCTCGACGGCAGCGACAGCGGCTTCGAGGGCATCGACCTGGAAAGCCGCGAAATGTCGATCGTCGATGCGCGCACGCTGGCGCCCGAAGAGCAGCCGACGCTGGCGGCCAACGGATTCGAGTTGCTCGACCGGCCGACGGCCCATCGGGATCTCGATTTCCTGGATCACGAGGCGGTGGTGCGGACCTACTATCCGGAGTGCGTGGCGATCATGAAGGCGGCGACCGGCGCGGCGACCGTCGCGGCGTTCGACCACAATGTCCGCTCGGCCACCGGCAAGTCCGACAAGAAGCGCATCGCCGGCGGCCAGCAGGTCCAGGGGCCGGCCCATGTCGTCCACGGCGACTACACGCTGACCAGCGCGCCCCAGCGGATGCGCGACCTGACCCGCCCGCCGACCCTCAACGACACCTACCGCACGGCGCTGGCCGAGGGCGAGACGCTGCTCGATGCCGGCGCGGTCGAACGCGCCATCGAAAGCGGGCGCTTCGCCCTCGTCAATCTCTGGCGCAACATCGCGCCGGAGCCGGTGGCGACGCGGCCGCTTGCGCTGTGCGACGCCGAGACCGTGCAGCCGGACGAGCTGGTCGTCTTCGAGATCCACTACACCGACCGGGTCGGCGAAAACTATTTCGCCAAGCACAACACCCGCCATCGCTGGGTCTACTGGTCCGGCATGACGCGCGACGAGGCGCTGCTCATCAAGCAGTGGGATTCGGCCGGCGAAATGGCCCGCTCGAAGGGCGCGCGCGCCGATGCCGACGGTGAAGACAGGTCCAGCACCTTCAGCTTCCACAGCGCCTTCAAGGACCCCGCCACCCCGCCCGACGCCCCCGACCGCTGGAGCATCGAAGTCCGCTGCGCG
>MPMX01000069.1 GCA_002238725.1 Rhodospirillaceae bacterium bin65 | reverse complement strand
AGGCTGTGACGGCCTCATCGCTGGATTGGCAAGGCGGAGGACAGTGTAGCAATGGGGAATAGTTCCGTCAATACAATCTCTTATCGCACGCCATCGCACCGGAGGAGCGGCATGCGACGAGGGGTGAAACGGGGCAGAATCGCCCTCAGAATTTGATGTATCTAATCGACACCAACGTGATCTCGGAGGCGATGCGGCTGACCCCGGAGCCGGCGGTCATGGCCTGGTTCTCCGGGCAGGATTCCGCCGAACTGTATCTGACCGCCGTCAGCGAAGCCGAGCTGCGCACCGGCGCAGCCATCCTGCCGGCGGGCCGGCGGCGCGACCGGCTCACGGCCGAGATCGACGCCGCGATCGGGCAGGACTTCGCCGGGCGGGTATTGCCGTTCGACAGCGCCGCCGCTAGGGCCTATGCCGCCATCGCCGCCGCCCGCCGGTCCGCGGGCCGGCCCATCCAGGACGCCGACTGCCAGATCGCCGCCATCGCCCGCGCCGGGGACGCCGCGGTGGCGACCCGGAACGCCGGGGACTTCGCGGATTGCGGCATCCCGGTGATCGATCCTTGGGCGGAGGGCCGAACGGCGCTGTGACGCCGACGACGTTGCGGCGCGGTGCGGCCGGCTCAGCTATCGCGAACCGCTGCGGGAATACCCGCGCCCGCAGGAGATCGCCGAAGCCTGCGCCTTCCTCGGCGCAGACGGCCTGCTCGTACCGAGCGCCCGCGAACCGTCGTCGAACAATCTGGTCGTGTTCTGCGAGCAGGATACGCGGATCGAGACGGAAGTCGTCCGGAACCACGGTGCGATAGACCTCGGATGAGTCTCTAAACCGAAAGTCGATGCTGGGGCTGCCGACGGTATGGGCAACCCGGTCTCCGCTCCGCTAGCGAAAAAGCCGCCGTCCGGGGACAGCGGCTCTTCCGCGTTCGGGCGGTGGGGCTTGCCCTACACGCTGTAATACATGTCGAACTCGACCGGGTGGGTGGTGTGTTCGAGGTAGTAGACCTCCTCCCATTTGAGGTCGATGTAGCCGTCGATCAGGTCGTCGTTGAAGACCTCGCCCTTGAGCAGGAACTCGCGGTCGGCGTCGAGCGCACCCAGGGCCTCGCGCAGGGAGCCGCAGACCGTCGGGATGTCGGTCAGCTCCTCCGGCGGCAGGTCGTAGAGATCCTTGTCCATCGGGTCGCCCGGATGGATCTTGTTCTGGATGCCGTCGAGGCCGGCCATCAGCATGGCGGTGAAGGTGTAGTAGGGGTTGCCGGACGCATCCGGGAAGCGGATCTCGACGCGCTTGCCGTTGGGCGAGGCGACATAGGGAATCCGGCAGGAGGCCGAGCGGTTGCGCGCGGAATAGGCGAGCAGGACCGGCGCCTCGAAGCCCGGGATCAGCCGCTTGTAGCTGTTGGTCGTGGCGTTCGAGAAGGCGTTGATCGCCTTGGCGTGCTTCATCACCCCGCCGATATAGTGCAGGCAGGTCTCGGACAGGTCGGCATACTGGTTGCCGGCGAACAGCGGATCGCCGTCGCGCCACAGCGACTGGTGGACATGCATCCCCGAGCCGTTGTCGCCGACCACGGGCTTGGGCATGAAGGTCGCCGTCTTGCCCCATTTGTTGGCGATCATGTGGACGCAGTATTTGTAGATCTGCAGGCTGTCGGCCATCGAGACCAGCGGGCCGAACTTGATGCCGAGCTCATGCTGCGAGGGCGCGACCTCGTGATGGTGCTTCTCGGTCTCCACGCCCATCTGCTGAATCATTGTCAGCATCTCGGCGCGCATGTCGGCGCCCTGGTCGACCGGCTGGACCGGGAAGTAGCCGCCCTTCAGGCGCGGCCGGTGGCCCAGGTTGCCGTCCTCGTATTCGGTGCCGGAATTATAGGGGCCTTCCTCCGAATCGATCTGGAAGAAGGTGTGGTTCATGTCGGCGGCGAAGCGCACGTCGTCGAACACGAAGAATTCGGCTTCCGGGCCGAAAAAGGCCTCGTCGGCAATGCCGACCTCGGCCATGTAGCTGATCGCCTTCCTGGCGGTCGAGCGCGGATCGCGGCCATAGGGCTGGCCGGAGGTCGGCTCGAGCACGTCGCAGACCATGATCAGGGTCGACTGCGCGGTGAACGGGTCCATCACCGCGGTCTCCGGATCGGGCAGCAGCGCCATGTCCGATTCGTTGATCGCCTTCCAGCCGGCGATCGACGAGCCGTCGAACATGATGCCGTCCTCGAAAGTGTCCTCGTCGATGGTCTGGACGGTCTGGGCGGTGTGCTGCCACTTGCCCCGCGGATCGGTGAACCGCAGATCGACGAACTGGATGTCTTCGTCTTTGATTTTCTTCAGTACGGAATTCACGTCTGACATGTCGGGTTCCATTCTCTTGAACGGGTTGAGCCTGGTCGGGATGGGCCGGGATAATCCGGGTTGGGCGTGAACGGTTGCGTCTCTCGAAGATTGCGGATCGGGTTACACGGCCTCGCGGCCGCGCTCGCCGGTGCGGATTCGGATGGCGTCCTCGATGTCTGTCACGAAGATCTTGCCGTCGCCGATCCGGCCGGTCTGGGCGTTCTGGATGATCGCTTCCAGGGCGCGTTCGAGCATGTCTTCGTGCAGCACGACCTCGATTTTCACCTTGGGCAGGAAATCGACGATGTATTCGGCGCCGCGATAGAGTTCGGTATGGCCCTTCTGGCGGCCGAAGCCCTTGGCCTCGACCACGGTCAGGCCCTGGATGCCCAGGTCGGTCAGGGCTTCCTTGACCTCGTCCAGCTTGAACGGCTTGATGATCGCCTCAATTTTTTTCATGGGGTCTTCTTCACGGGATCTTCTTCGGGGCAGGGCCGGTACGGAATCGGGTTGCCGCACACCCGGCCGGCACGGCGCACATACCGGAACTAAAGCAGGATTCGTGCCAACTGCAATGCGGCAAGTGAACCGCGGGAATGCCCGGATAATCAGGGATGTTTCCGCATTCGGCCCCCGCTGACAACGGTCAGATGCCCAAATTTCAGGCAAGCTGCCGCCCGATCAGGCAGCCAGCCAGTCCGCCATCCGGTCGATCGCGCGGTTAATTCGGCCGTGCTGTTGCGGCGCGTGGCGCGACGCGCTACATTCAGCCATGAAGATCAGGCACAAAGGGCTGCGGGCGCTGCACGAACGCGATAGCGCGGCTCGGTTGCCGGCGGGCATGGCGCCGCGACTTCGGCGCATTCTGCTGCGATTGCAGGAAGCGACCCATCCGGGTAGTGCCGACGCACCCGGCTTCCGCCTGCACCCGCTGAAAGGAGATCGGGCAGGCGTATGGAGCGTGCGCGTATCCGGCAACTGGCGCGTGGTGTTCCGCTTCGAAAATGGCGAAGCCGTGGATGTGGACCTGGTCGACTACCACTGACCTGTAGAGGAGTCTCGACCGATGAACGATGGCGACGGCGAAGGGGTGGGGCCGATGCTGAACCCGCCGCATCTGGGTGAACTGATCCGAGAAGGCATGGAGGAAACCGGCTGGAACGTTACGGTTACGGCGGCCCGCCTGAATTGCGACCGCGGGACCCTGTCGCGCGTGTTGAACGGCAGAGCCGGTGTATCCGCGAATATGGCGCTGGCTCTGGAAGAGATCGGATGGGGAACCGCCGAGCACTGGATGCGCATGCAGGCCAGCTACGAACTGGCGCAGGCGCGCCGGAAGCGCGCCGCCCGCACCGGAACGGAGAACGCCGCCTTCGCCTGAGTTCGGGCATTCAGGCAGCCAGCCAGTCCGCCATCCGGTCGATCGCCCGCTCGATGTTGGCGGCGCTGTTGGCGCAGGAAAAGCGCAGAAAACCTTCTCCGAAAGCGCCGAAGCTGGTGCCGGCGATGGCGGCGACGCCGATCTCCTCCAGCATGCCGTCCTGCATGGCGCGGGCGTCGCGGCCCGTGCCCTCGATGTTCGGAAAGGCATAGAAGGCGCCGGCCGGCGTCCGGCAGCGCACGCCGGGCAGGGCGTTGAGCCGTTCGGCGATCAGCGTGCGCCGGCGTTCGAAGGCGGCGCGCATGGTCTCGACCGCGTCCTGCGGGCCTTCGAGGGCGGCGAGGCCGGCATATTGCGCGCTGGCGTTGACGCAGGAATGGCAATTGATCGACAGGCGCTCTGCCGTGTCGGCCCAGGCCTTCGGCCAGACGCTGTAGCCGAGCCGCCAGCCGGTCATGGCGTAGGTCTTGGACCAGCCGTCGAGCAGGATGGTGCGGTCGCGCAGATGCTCGTAGGCGAGCAGGCTGGTGTGGGCTCGGCCGTCGAACAGCAGCCGGGAATAGATTTCGTCGCTCAGGATCGCGACATGGGGAAAGCGCTCAAGCCCGGCGGCGAGCGCGTCGATCTCGGCCTTCGGCGTGACGCCGCCGGTCGGGTTGGCCGGGCTGTTGAGGATGATGAGCCGGGTCCGCTCGGTAATCTTTTCGAGCACCGCATCGGCGCTGAAGGCGAAGTCCCGCTCTTCGGCCAGTTCGATCGGCACCGGCGTGGCGCCGGAAAAGCGGATGACCGATTCGTAGATCGGGAAGCCGGGGTTGGGATAGAGGATCTCGGCGCCGGGCTCGCCGAACATCAGCAGGGCGAAGAACATGGTCGGCTTGCCGCCCGGCATGATCAGCACGGTCGAAGGATCGATCTCGACCCCGCGATGGCGCAGGATGTCTGCCGCCACCGCCTCGCGCAGCCCGGTCACGCCGGCCGCCGGGGTATAGCCGTGATGGCCGTCGGCGAGCGCCTTGCGCCCGGCCTCGACGATATGGTCCGGCGTGGCGAAGTCCGGCTGGCCGATGCCGAGATTGATGATGTCCTTGCCCCGGGCCGCCAGAGCGGTCGCGCGGGCCAGAACCTCGAAGGCGGATTCGGTGCCGAGCCGCCCGGTGCGGCCGGCGAGTTGCGGTGCGGTCATGTTCGTATCCCCGATGCGCTGGCGCCCGACGGCGCCGGTGCGTTACACCGGCCTACGGATAGCCGACAGGAGCGGGGAGGGCAAAGGCCATGCTGCCGGTCAAGGCGCTGACCTTCGATGTATTCGGCACGGTGGTCGACTGGCGGCGCAGCATTGCGCGCGAGGCGGAGACGGCGCTCGGCCCGAAGGGCTACGCGCTTGACTGGAACGGCTTTGCGCTGGCCTGGCGCGCGCGCTACCAGCCGGCGATGGAGCGGGTGCGCAATGGCGGGCGCGGCTTCGTCAAGCTGGACGTGCTGCACCGCGAGAACCTGCTCGAGGTGCTGGAGCAATTCGGCGTCGCCGGGCTGCCGGACGCGGAAATCGACGACCTGAACCGGGCCTGGCACCGGCTCGATCCGTGGCCGGACGTGCTGCCCGGCATGGCCCGCCTGCGTGCAGCGTATCCGCTGGCGGCGCTCTCGAACGGCAATGTCGCGCTGATCGTGAACATGGCGCGCCGGGCAGGCATCCGGTGGGACGCGATCCTCGGCGCCGAGGTCGCCCGGGCCTACAAGCCGATGCCGGAAGCCTATCTCTCGGCCGCCGGCATGCTCGGCCTGGCGCCGGCAGAGGTCGCGTTGGTCGCAGCCCACAACGACGATCTCAAGGCCGCCGCCGTGGCCGGGCTGCACACGATATTCGTCGCCCGGCGCGCGGAAATGGCGGACGAAGGCCAGACCAGGGACCTTGAAGCCTGGGACGGCGCCGACCTGGCGGCGGAAGGCTTCGAGGAGCTGGCGGACCGGCTGGGTTGCCCCGGATAGTGGCTGCGACGCGGCGGACCCATTGATTTGCGGGCGCCGTTGCGGGCAAACAGGGGCCCATGAAACCGGCAAACGCAATCCTCTCCGGCTACGGCACGACCGTGTTCGAGGTCATGTCGGCGCTCGCCAACGAGCACAAGGCGGTCAATCTCGGCCAGGGCTTCCCGGACGGCAACGGGCCGGACGATGTCCGCGCGATGGCGCACACGGCGCTCGACGACCGGCCGAACCAGTATCCGCCCATGTTCGGCCTGCCCGAGCTGCGCCAGGCGGTGGCGAAGCACAACAGGCGCTTCTACGATCTCGACATCGACTGGAAGACCGAGACGCTGGTCACCAGCGGTGCGACCGAGGCGCTGGCGGCCGCCCATTTCGGCCTGATCGAGCCGGGCGACGAGGTCGTGCTGATCGAGCCGCTCTACGATTGCTACCTGCCGATCATCCGCCGCGCCGGCGCGGTGCCGAAGCTGGTGCGCATCGAGCCGCCGGACTGGACATTGCCCGAAGCCGAATTGCGCGCGGCCTTCTCGGAGCGCACCAAGCTGGTCCTGATCAACACGCCGATGAACCCGGCCGCCAAGGTCTTCGCACGCGAGGAGCTGGAACTGATCGCCGGCCTGTGCCGGGAGCACGACGCCTATTGCGTCGCCGACGAGGTCTACGAGCATCTGGTGTTCGACGGCCGGCCCCATGTCACGATGATGGGCCTGCCCGGCATGCGCGAGCGCACGGTGCGCATCGGCAGCGCCGGCAAGACCTTCGCGCTCACCGGCTGGAAGGTCGGCTACATCACGGCGCCGCCGGAGCTGATGACGCCGATGGCCAAGACGCACCAGTTCCTCACCTTCACGACTCCGCCCAACCTGCAGCGCGCCGCCGCCTACGGCCTGGAAAAGGACGACAGCTATTTCACCGGGCTGGCGCGCGGCCTGCAGCGCAGCCGAGACCGCTTCCGGGCCGGGCTGGAAGAGATCGGCTTCGCGACGGTCGAGTGCCACGGCACCTATTTCATCACGGTCGATTTCCGGCCGCTCGGCTTCAACGGCGACGATGTCGATTTCTGCCGCACCCTGACGACCGAGGCCGGGGTCGCCGCGGTGCCGGTGAGCGCCTTCTACCAGAGCGACCCGCCCCGCCATTTCGCCCGCTTCTCCTTCTGCAAGGAGGACGCGACGCTGGACGAGGCCCTGAAGCGGATGCGCGCCTGGTTGGAGCGGTAGGGGCGGCTTGACCCTTGCCGGGGCGGTGCGTACATACGCGGACCTGCGCCGGCGGGCGGTTTTCCGCCCGGCGCACCCCGGCGGCGGATGTAGCTCAGTTGGTTAGAGCACCTGGTTGTGGTCCAGGGGGTCGCGGGTTCAAATCCCGTCATTCGCCCCAATTTTTCCCGCCATGATTTATCCCGCCGGCCGAACGGCGCGCCCCGGCAGCCAAAAAAACGGCCCGCCATTGCTGGCGGGCCGTTTGCGGTTCGGGACCGCGGGGGAAGCCTTACATCTTGGCGGCCGCCACCCAGGGTTTCCACTTCTTCTCGTTGTCCTTCATCCACTTCGCCGCGGCGGCGTCAGCCTCCATCTTGTCGACGTCGACCAATTTGGCCATGACGGCGATGTCGAGATTGGAGAAGCTCATCTTTTGCAGCAGCTTGTAGGCTTTCGGCCAGGCCTTCGGGAAGCCCTTCCAGACGCCGAGTTTCAGGTAGCCGTCCTTCGGGTTGCCGCAGTCGTACGCCTTGTTCGGGTTCGTGCCCCACTTGGGATCCTTGCGGCACTTCTCGTCATAGGCCGGGAACTCCACGAACTTGCCCTTGTACAGGGCCTCGATGAAGTTCGGCGTCCAGTTGAACAGCACGATCGGCGCCTTGCGCTTGCTGGCCGACTTCAGCTCGGCCCACAGCGCGGCGGCGGAACCGGCGTTCACCACCTTGAAGTTCATGCCCAGGCCGTCGACGCGCTCCTGGTCGTGCTTCAGCCAGTCCACCGGGCCGGCGAGGAAGCGGCCTTTCGGCTTCGTCGACGCGGTCGCAAACTTGGCGGCGCACTTGTTCAGCGCCTTCCAGTCGGGCAGGCCGGGGCACGCCTTCTCGACGTATTCCGGATACCACCACTCCTCGCGGGTCTTGGCTTCGTGGGTATTCGCCGTGATCACGCAGCCCTTGGTGAGCTGCTTCTCATAGCTGACGCCGAACGCGCCCTGCCAGACCTCGTGCACCAGGTGGATATCGCCCTCGCACATCGAGGTGTACACGACCTGGCTGTCCGCGGAAACGTAGGCGACTTTTTCGCCGACCATCTCCAGCATCTTGCCCACGATGCGGGCGCCCACGAGCTGGCTCGACCAGTTGTGAAGCGGAATCTTGATTGTCTCGGCAGCCGCGGACTGAGCCCCGGCGACCAGCAAAGCGGCTACGCCAGCCGCAACAGCAATCTTGCGCATTAATCTTCTCCTCCGGTAGTTCAGCGTCGAACCAATTTAAACCATTTATCTGGGATTCGACACTCTGGAACTCATCAACCACCCGAATCGACACCTGTCAACCGGCAGAACACGTATATTTTACCACAATTGGTTTAAATTGGTTTCAAATGGTGTAAACGGGTTTAAATGTGCGACAAGGGCATTTCGCCCGGTTCAATATCGTCGTAGCATCGGTGCGCCGAACCGCAGGCGTTGATTTCGCGGTGGCGCCACGCGCAGGATCGCGGGAAACCCGGGAATCCGGCCGCCCGGAATTCGGCTACAGGGAGTGCATGGTTTTGGACGCCAAGATCGCCTGCCGGAATGTCTGGAAACTGTACGGCAAGGATCCCGAAGGTCTGTTGGCTGCGCACGGGGGCAATCCCCCGGACGATGCGATCCTTGAAGACGGCTATATCCCGGCGGTGCGTCACGCCACCCTCGATGTCTTTCCGGGCGAAATCCTGGTCATCATGGGGCTCAGCGGCTCCGGCAAATCGACGCTGGTCCGCTGCCTGTCGCGGCTGATCGAGCCGACCGCCGGCGAGGTTCTGTTCGACGGACAGGACCTGCTGAAAATCCCGGCGAAGGAGTTGATCGAAATCCGCCGCCACAAGATGGGCATGGTGTTCCAGCATTTCGCCCTGCTGCCGCATCGCACGGTCCTGCAGAATGTCGCTTTCCCGCTCGAAGTGCAGGGCATCGACCGCGCAACCCGGGAGAAGCGGGCGCTGGAGGTCATCGAACTGGTCGGGCTGAAGGGACGCGACGGCTACTATCCGCGCGAACTGTCCGGTGGCCAGCAGCAGCGCGTCGGCATCGCGCGCTCGCTTGCCGTCGAGCCCGATGTCTGGTTTCTCGACGAACCCTTCTCGGCCCTCGATCCGCTGATCCGGCGCGAAATGCAGGACGAGTTCCTGCGCCTGCAGACCATGCTGCAGAAGACGATCGCCTTCATCACCCACGATTTCGACGAAGCGATCCGTCTCGCCGACCGGATCGCGATCATGAACGAGGGCCGGATCGTTCAGATCGGCACGCCGGAAGAGCTGGTGACGCGGCCGGCCGACGACTATGTCGCCAATTTCACGCGCGACGTGGCCCGTGAGAAGCTGCTGACCGTCGCCTCGATCATGGAAGCGCCGGCGGACGGCGAAACCCTGTCGGATGCGGCGGTGCGCCAGACCGACAAGGTGGCGGACGTCGCGCGCCTGATTATCGACAGCGAACTGCCCTTGCGGGTGACGGACGGCGACGGCCGGGTCATCGGCGCGGTCGGCCGCGCCCATGTGCTGGACATGCTGTTCGCCACGGCGGGAGAGGCCCGTGGCTGAAGTGGCGATCCCCGCCGGCGAATTGGCGGTCCGGCGCTGGGTCGCAGGCTCCGGGCAATCCGGCCTCCGGGTCGCCCTGTTCCTGCTCGCGCCGTTCTTTCTGGTTCTTCTGGTCGGCCCGTGGCTGCCGGACTGGTTGCGCATCGTTCCGAAAGACTGGTCGGCGCCGTTCGTCGGCTGGATCAACGTGGTCGTCGAGGTGCTGCGCACGGAAGAGGTTTTCGGCCTCTTCACCTTCCGGGACATCACCCGCGCGATCGCCAACCTGATCGACTATCCCCTCGATTTCGTCGAGGCGGTACTGGTTGCCGGCTTTTCCGATTCGGTTCCGGGGCTGCCTTGGATCGCCGTCACCGGACTGGCAATCGTGCTCGGCTGGTACCTGCAGGGCCGTCAGCTCGGCATCGTCGCCGGCTTCTGCTTTGCCTACATGGCGATCTTCGGTAAATGGGAACTGTCGATGGTCACCCTGTCGGTGGTGCTGGTGGCGGCGCCGGTCGCCGGCGCGATCGGGGTTGCGCTCGGCATCGTCGCCTTCAAGAAGGCGTGGTTCGAGAAGCTGCTGTGGCCGGTCCTCAACGTCATGCAGGCGCTGCCGCATTTTTCCTACATGATCCCGGTCGCCATCTTTATCGGCATCGGCCACAAGGCCGGCACCATCGCCACCATCATCTTCGCCTTTCCGGTGATGTCGCGCCTGACTATCCTCGGCCTGAAGGGCGTGTCGCCGGAGGTCCGCGAGGCCGGCATCATGGCCGGCTGCACGAAACGGCAGATGCTGTGGAAGGTCGAGCTTCCGGCGGCGCGGCCGACGCTGATGGTCGGCGTCAACCAGATCATCATGCTGTGCCTGGCGATGGTCGTCCTCGCGTCCTTCGTCGGCGCCAAGGGGCTGGGCCACGACCTGCTGAACCGGCTGCGCTCCCTGTGGATCGGCCAGGCGCTCGAGATCGGCGTGGTGATCGTCTTCATGGCGATCATCCTCGACCGGCTCAGCCAGGCCTGGGCGGAGAAGGAGCCGGAACATGCCCGGGAAGGGCCGTTCCACGTCCGGCATCCATTCGCGACGGCCGGCATTGCGGTCGTCGTCATTTCCTACGTCCTGGCGGCGTTTATCCCGGCGCTGCAGCTGTGGCCCAAGTCGCTGTCGGTAACGACGGCGCCGATGTGGGACGCGATGATCGACGCCATCGTCGTCTACGCCTTCGACTATCTGGAACTGATCAAGGACACGCTGCTGGTCCACGTCCTGATCCCGATGCGCGATCTCTACCTGCTGCTGCCCTGGTCGGCCCTGCTCGTGTTCGCGGTCACGCTCGGCTGGTATTACGGCGGCTGGCCGGTCGCCGGCATTCAGGCGCTGTTCGCTCTCTATCTCGCGTTTGCCGGCTTCTGGGAGCGGACCCTGATAACCGCCTACATGGTCAGCTTCGCCGTGATCGTCTGCGTGACCTTCGGCTCGATCGTCGGCATCTGGGCGGCGGGCGGCCCGCGGCGGTCGAAGGTCGTGGAACTGATCCTGGACACGTTCCAGACCTTCCCGTCCTTCATCTACCTGATCCCGGCGATCATGCTGTTCAATGTGAACGATTTCGCCGCCATCATGGCGATCGTGATCTACGCGACGATCCCGACAACCCGCCTGACCATCTTCGGCCTGCGGACGGTACCCCACGACATCGTGGAGGCGGCGATCGCCTCCGGCTGCACGCCGCGCCAGGTGTTGTGGAAGGTGCGCATGCCGCTCGCCTTTCCGGCAATCATGCTCGGCATCAACCAGACGATCATGTATGCCCTGTTCATGGTCGTGATCGCCGCTTTCATCGGCACCACGGATCTCGGCCAGGAGATTTTCCGCTCGAAGGCGGAAAACGACGCCGGCAAGTCGCTGGTCGTCGGCCTGTGCGTCGCCTTCATGGGCCTGATGGCCGATCAGCTGATCAACGCCTGGGCCCGGGAACGCAAAAAAGTGTTGGGGTTGGAATGAATATCCAGACACCGCAGACGCCGCTGGCGCAGCAGCCTTCGAAGGCCGGCGCCGTTCTGCTTCCCGGCCTGCCCACGCTGGGCTTCGGGGTCGAACGCTATGTCGCGCAGGGCGGCGCGGCGACGATCTTTTCCCTCGAGCCCGGCGACAGCCTCACGGTGCGCGACCGGGAAGGCCGGCAAGCCGCCGAGATCGCGGCATTCGCGCCCGACGGCTCGGCAGACACGGAAGCGCTGGGCGCCCGGGCCGGCGGAACGGCCGAAGGCCTCAAGGCCATCCTCGGCGCGGATAACGATTCGGCCCGCTCGCTGGCGGCCAGCCTGCAACGGCGCGGCCTCGATATCGCCGCGGCGCGCTCCATCGACGTCCTGGGCGGCGAGTCGCGGCCGGGCGACGAGGAAAGTTTCACCGCCGAGCGGCCGCTGGTCTGCTTCGTGGCCGCTCCAGGCGGCCCGATGCGCGTCGACCGGCAGGATACGCCGACGCCGGTCGAGATCTTCGTCAACCGCGCCAACCCTGCCGTGCCCGACGAGCATCCGGTGCCGGAACCGCTGGCCGATCCGCGCATCGACCGGCGCGTCGCAGCCCGGACCGCGGAAGCCTACGAGGTCAAGGCCGGAGAGTTCATCCAGATCATCGACGTGCAGGGCCGCGAGTGTTCGGATTTTCAGGCCCTGACCGCGGCCGGCCTCGACAAAGGGCAGGAACTCTGCCTCGATGCGACGGCGACCCGCACCCTGATGGGCAATGCCTATCCGGCGCCTGGGTTGCTGTCGAAGTTCTACGATCAGGAATTGCAGCCGCTGCTCGAAGTGGTGCGCGACACCTGCGGCCGGCACGACAGCTTCCTGTTTGCCTGCACGGCGAAATACTACGACGACATGGGCTATCCCGGCCATGTCAACTGCACAGACAATTTCAACAAGGTCCTGGCGCCGTTCGGTATCGCGCCGCGCCGAGGCTGGATGGCGCTCAACTTCTTCTTCAACACCGGGTACGAGGCCGACCAGGCCGTCTTCGACAATCCGTGGTCGCGGCCGGGCGACTATGTGCTGCTGCAGGCGCTGACCGACATGGTCTGCGTCTCGTCTGCCTGTCCGGACGATATCGACGGCGCCAACGGCTGGAACCCGACCGACATCCATGTGCGGGTCTACCCGCGCGAGAACGTGTTTTCCAAAGCGGTGGCTTATCGCATGACTTCCGACGCCGATCCGAAGCTCACCCGGGAAACCGGTTTTCACAGCCGGTTTGCCGGGCATACGAGAAACTTCACCGAATATAACGGCTACTGGCTGGCCAACAGTTTCACCAACCGCGGCGCGCTGGACGAATACTGGGCCTGCCGCGAGCGGGCCGCCATCATGGACCTGTCGCCGCTGCGCAAATTCGAGGTCCTGGGGCCGGATGCTGAACGCCTGCTGCAATGGACGCTGACCCGGAACGTCCGGCGGCTGGCGACCGGCCAGGTCGTCTACTCCGCCATGTGCTACGAGACCGGCGGCATGATCGACGACGGCACAGCCTTTCGCCTCGGCGACGACAATTTCCGCTGGATCGGCGGCTGCGACTACGGCGGCGAATGGATGCGCGAGCAGGCGGCGAAACTGGGCCTCAATGCCTGGGTCCGGTCGTCGACCGACCAGCTTCACAACGTCGCCGTCCAGGGCCCGAAGAGCCGGGACATTCTCAAGGAAGTCGTATGGACGCCGCCGGCCCAGCCGTCGATGGAGGAACTGGGCTGGTTCCGCTTCGCTATCGGCCGGATCGGCGATCACAACGGCATCCCGGTCGTCGTCTCCCGCACCGGCTATACCGGCGAACTGGGCTATGAGGTGTGGTGCCATCCGCGCGACGCCGGCGCGGTGTGGGACGCCATCTGGCAGGCCGGCGAGCCGCACGGCCTGTCGCCCTTCGGCCTGGAGGCGCTGGATCTCGTCCGTATCGAGTCCGGACTGATCTTCGCCGGCTACGAGTTCGACGACCAGACCGATCCCTTCGAAGCCGGCATCGGCTTTACCGTGGCGCTCAAGACCAAGAACGAGGATTTCGTCGGCCGCGACGCCCTGGTCCGGCGCAAGGACGCGCCGCAGCGCAAGCTGGTCGGCCTGGAGCTGGACGGGCAGGAGGCGGCGGCCCACGGCGACTGCGTCCATATCGGCCGGGCCCAGGTCGGCACCGTCACCAGCGGCATGCGTTCGCCGATCCTGCGCAAGAATATCGCCCTGTGCCGGATGGATGTGACGGCCTCGGAGGAGGGGACCGCCGTCGAAGTCGGCAAGCTGGACGGCCACCAGAAGCGCATCCCGGCAAAGGTCGTGCCGTTCCCGTTCTACGACCCGACCAAGTCCCGGGTCCGGGCCTGATCCGAATCGCCGGCGGCCGGCCGGCAGGAGCTTTCCATGTCAGAGAAATTCGTCGCCGCCTGCATCCAGAACAACGCCACGCCGGATGTCGATTTCAACATCGCCACGACTCTGCGGCTGGCGAAGGAAGCGGCGGTGGCCGGCGCCGATCTGATCTGCACGCCGGAATATTTCTCCGGCCTGCGCACCGAGAACGGCCTGTTCCATCCGGCGGCCTTTGCCGAAGCGGAGCATCCGGTCCTGCCGGCCTTTGCCGAAGCGGCACGGGACTGGAAGGTCTGGTTCCTGCTCGGATCGCTCGGCGTGCTCAATCCGGACGGCCGCATCTCCAACCGGTCCTACGTCATCGACAGCACGGGCCGGATCGTCGCGCGCTACAACAAGATCCATATGTTCGACGTCGTGCTCGATTCCGGTCCGCTGACCGAATCCGCTACGATCGCGCCCGGCGGCCGCTCGGTCGTCGCGCAGACGCCGTGGGGCGGACTCGGCCTATCGATCTGCTACGACCTGCGCTTTGCGCCGCTATACCGCCAGCTCGCCCACCACGGCGCGACGGTGCTGGCGGCGCCGGCCGCCTTCACGAAGGTCACGGGCGAGGCGCACTGGCATGTGCTGAACCGCGCCCGGGCCATCGAGCACGGCTGCTTCATGATCTCGCCCTGCCAGTATGGCGAGATCGAGGGCGGCGGCGCCTGCTTCGGCCATTCGCTGATCGTCGATCCGTGGGGCGCCGTGCTGGCCGACGGCGGCGACGGCGAGGGCATCGCCGTGGCCGAAATCGAGATGGCGAAAGTGGCCGAAGCGCGCGGAAAAATTCCGGCACTGGACCACGACCGGCCGATCGCGCCGGAAGCACCGCTCAGCGCCGTCGCGGCGGAGTAAGTGCCCGCGTCTGCAAAACATGCAGTTCCAAAGGCTGCGGCTTATATTAATTCCCGAAGGGGAATGAATAATGCCGATCACTGCCGATCTGACAATTCGCGAAACCGCGGCGCTGGCGGGAGTGCCGCGAACCACGATCGAAAAGGCGTTGAAGCCAGCATCCTGAGGACCGTCACCGCGCCGGCGCGCTTGCGCGGCGGGGCGACGCGCTATCTCCCGGTCCGTGCTGTCCCCTTTTTCCGCTCCCTCAAGGCTGCAAATCTCACCGACCTCCCGGTCCGCCACAAGCGGACGATCTGGACGCATCTGGTCCGGCTTGAGCCGATGCGGCTCGGCACTGTCG
>MPMX01000068.1 GCA_002238725.1 Rhodospirillaceae bacterium bin65 | reverse complement strand
AAATACGCCGACGCACGGCCCGGCAGCGCTGGATCGAACACCCTGATCGATACCCAAAGCTGCCGGAAAATACCCGATCCGCTCCCGACAAAACCTTCCCCGGGAATTTCGCAGAGGAATCCAAGGGAGGGGGACGCATCGAAGCCCGGAATGCGGCCGGAAACGGAGAGACATGACAGATCATGACATTTCATGACGCCTGCCGAAGGCCGGCTTTCCGGCGCCGCGGTCGCGCCGCCGCATCCGTGCGGCCGTCCGAGGCGGACGATCTGGGAAACTATGCACATCTTACCGTCGTTTGTGCACGGCCGCCGGAGCGGAAATGGCGGATTTCAGCGGATTCCGCGCCGGAAATGCGGCTCAAATGCAAAAAAACACTGTATATAGACCGGTCTGTCTCACCCTTGAGGTCGCCGCGAATGCGCAGAGGAGGAGGATACCGTCGCGAATCACGACACATCATGACATTTCATGACAAATCATGACAAATCATTACACATCGGTATGTCCCGCCGCGCGCCCTGTCCGGGTGCGGAAGCGGGCCGGCGGTTACGCCGCGGCCGGCAAGCCGGCCTCCAGCTTCCCGACATCGCTTATGTCCGGGCAGCCGGTCTGGGCCTGGAAGCGGTCGAACTCGTCGCGCAGGATGTCGAGTGAACGGGCGGCGCCGGGCTGGCCGGCGGCGGCGACGCCGTACAGCGTCGCGCGGCCGACCAGCGTGAAGTCGGCGCCGAGCGCCAGCGCCCGGCCGATATGGGAGCCGCGGCGGATGCCGCTGTCCAGGATCAGGGCCATCTCCGGCCCGACGGCGGCCCGGATCGCGGGCAAAACGCTGACCGGCGCCGGCGCGGCGTCGAGCTGCCGCCCGCCATGGTTCGAGACGATGATGCCGTTCACCCCCAACTCCTTCGCGCGGACGGCGTCGGCGGGGGACTGCAGCCCCTTCAGGATGAAGGGCTTCTCCCAGACGTCGCGAATCCAGGTGAGATCGTCCCAGGTCAGCGTCTGCGAGATCCGCGCCGCCATGAAGGCCGCAAGCGTCCCGGCGGTGGCATTGTCCGGGGCGTAGGCGGCGATGGTGGCGAGGCGCGGCAACGGGTTGGCCAGGAAGCGCAGTGCCCAGCGCGGGTGGCGGGCGCCGTCGAGCAGCATTTTCGGCGTCATCCTGAGCGGGAGGACGAAGCCGTTGCGCATGTCGCGCTCGCGCTTGCCGGGGTAGGGCGCATCGACGGTCAGCACCAGCGCCTGTGCGCCGGCCTCGCGCGCCCGCCGGATCAGGTCCAGGTTGGTTTCCCGGTCGCTCTGGGCGTAGAGCTGGAACCAGAAGCGGCCGTCCGTGGCCTCGCCGATATCCTCGATCGAGGTGGTCGCCGCGGTGCTGAGGATATAGGGCGTATTGGCCGCCAGGGCGGCGCGCGCCAGGCACAGGTCCGCGTTCGGCCACAGCAGGTTGCTCATGCCGGTCGGCGCGATTCCGACCGGGCGGTCCCAGGTCTGCCCGAACAGCTCCGTCTTCTGGCTGCGCTTGCCGATATCGATCAGATAGTTCGGCGTCACCCGGACGGCGTCGAGCGCAGCGGTGTTGTGCGCCTTGCCCAGCTCGTCTTCGGCCGCGCCGTCGACGAAATCGAAGATCGTCCTGGGCAGCCGGCGCTGCGCCGCCTTGCGCATGTCGGCAATCGTCAAAATGCGGGAAAGTCCGGCCATATATTCTACCGGCGCTGCAGCCGGCCGCCTGTTCCAGGAATTTCGCGAGTGTCCTGCCATGCCGACCGTGCCGCACGCCAGCCTCAAAATCGCCGTCAAGGCCATGCTCGCCGCGATGGGCAGCGGCGAAAGCGAGGCGGAAACCGTGGCGGACCACCTGGTCGAGGCCAATCTCAAGGGCCACGATAGCCACGGCGTCGGCATGATGCCGCTCTATGTCCGCAACTGGCAGGCCGGCACGCTGGCCCTCAACCGGTCCCTTGAAATCCTGCGCGACGACGGGCCGTTCCTGATGGCCGACGCCGGCGGCGGTCACGGCCAGGTCGCGGCGATGGAGATCACCCGCCTTACAGTCGAGCGGGCGCGGCAAACCGGCGTCGCGATCAGCGGCCTGATCTTGGCGCACCATATCGGCCGGGTCGGCACCTATGGCGAGGTCTGCGCCGCCGCCGGGATGGTCTCGATCCAGTTCGTCAATGTCGGCGGCCATGCGGCGACCGTCGCGCCCTTCCGCGGCGCCGACGCCCGGTTCCTCACAAACCCGGTCTGCATCTCTGTCCCCGCCGCCGGAGACAAGCCGGCCATCATCCTGGATTTCGCCACCAGCAAGGTGGCGCTCGGCAAGGTCCGCGTCGCCATGAACGAGGGCCGCCGGATGGAAGACGGCCTCCTGATTGACAGCAAGGGCCAACCGACGACCGACCCCACGGTCATGTTCAGCCTCGCAAGCGGCGCCATGACGCCGATGGGCGACCACAAGGGTTACGGCCTTGCGCTCATGGCCGAACTTCTGGGTGCGGCCCTGACCGGCGGCATGACGATCCGGCCGGAGCGGGGCCGCGACGCCGGCATCCGCAACAATATGCTTACCATTGTCATCGATCCCGAGCGGCTGGCCGGCCGGGGTCCGTTCCTGGCGGAGGCCGCCGCCGTCGTCGATTGGGTCAAGGCGTCGCCGCCGGCCGACCCGGACGAGCCGGTTCTCGTCGCCGGCGAGCCGGAACTCCTGCACAAGGCCGAACGCAGCCGGTCCGGCATAGCGATCGACGATACGACCTGGGCGGAATTGGAGGCCGCCGCGACGGCAAGCGGGCTGGGCGCTGCGCGGTTCGTGGAGCTGGCAGGCGCCGGGTAGCCGGACCGGCACGGCTTGACGAGTCGAAGTTTCCACCGTCCCGTGCAGCGCGGGATTGCGCATCCGCCGCCCGTTCCGCATATTCCCTGGACTGTATGCTGCCGTTTGAGGCTCCGAATGCGCGTTCTACAATTTCTCCTGCTTGCGGCGCTCGGCGCGGCGCTGCTCGGCGGCTGCGCTTCCACCGGCGTCTTTTCGTCCAGGGAAGTCGCGCAGTGCGAAAAGGCCGTCGGGGTGCTGATCCGGACCGGTCCCAACAAGGCAAAATTCTCTGTTGACGACTCAGCCGAGGCAAAACGGACGATCGACGGCCAGCGGGTCGTGGATGTGACGGTGACCTATATCCAGAACAACACCCGGAAGCTGGCGAGCTGCTTCTACAAGCGCGGGACGAAAGCCGCGATCGGCTACGTTTTCGAAGGCGAACGCCTTTCCGACGCCGATACCGCGGCGATCAACCGCCAGCTCTGACGGCCGACGATCAGACCACGCCCTTGCGCCGCAGGTCGGCGACGGCCGTTTCGTCCAGATCGAGCAATTCCCCGAGCACCTCTTCGGTATGTTCGCCGACGGTCGGCGCCGGGCGGGTGTATTCGGGCGGCGTCTTCGACATCTTGAGCGGGCTGGCGATATAGGGCTCGGGCTTGCCGGTCGCGCTGTGGGGAATCTCCACGACCATATCGCGGGACCGGACCTGCGGATCCTCGAAGGTTTCGCCGATGCTGTTGACCGGCGCGACCGGCACGCCGAGCGGCGGCAGGCCTTCGAGCCAGTGGCTGCGCGGATGCCGGCGGGTCAGGGCCGAGACCGCTTCGACGCAAGGAGCCCGGTTGCGCACCCGGAGCGCGTTGGTCGTAAAGCGCCGGTCTTCGGCCAGTTCCGGCGCGCCGGCGAACTGGGCAAAGGCGACGAACTGCCGGTCCGTCCCGACCGCCAGGATGAAGCTGCCGTCCGACGCCGGAAAGGCCTGATAGGGCACGATCGAGACGTGGGCCGAGCCCCAGGCCCTGGGCGATTCGCCGGTGTGCAGATAGTTCATACCCTCGTTGACCAGCCAGGCAACCTGCGAATCGAGCAGGGCCATATCGAGATGCTGGCCTTCGCCGGTGCGCTCCCGGTGGCGCAGCGCGGCCAGGATGCCGACGTTGCAATAGAGGCCGCACATCAGGTCGGCGACGCCGACGCCGACCTTGCACGGCTCCTGGGTTTCCGGCCCGGTGATCGACATGATGCCGCCGGTCGCCTGGATGACCAGATCGATGCCGCTGCGCGGCGCGTACGGGCCCGTATGGCCGAAGCCGGTGAGCGAGCAATAGATCAGGCCGGGAAATTCGTCCTTCAGGTCGTCGTAGGCGAGTCCGTATTTCGCCAGCGCGCCGGTCTTGTAGTTCTCGAACAGGATATCGCATTGAGCGATCATGCGCCGGGCCAGCCCCTGACCTTCAGGCGTCGCCAGATTGATCGTGACCGAGCGCTTGTTGCGGTTCGCGGCGTTGAAGTAGACGCTGTCGTTGAGCAGTTCTTCGCCGTCGGCGTCCTTCAGGAAGGGCGGGCCCCAGCCGCGCACGTCGTCGCCGGTGCCGGGCCGCTCGACCTTGATGACGTCGGCGCCGAGGTCGGCCAGAACCTGGGTCGCGGTCGGCCCGGCGAGGATGCGGGTAAGGTCGAAGACGCGAAGGCCTTCCAGCGGACCGGGCATGGGTGTCCCTCGTTCGGATGATGCGGATGGGGAAGAGCGGGCGGCAGGGCGCTTATAGGCAAGCGCCGAATACCGCGCAACGGCGGGGCGGCAGAGGGGGATCGCGCCAATGGTTGAGAAAGAGCCGGCCGGCGCGAAGCCCGCCGATTCGTCCGGTTTGCCGAGCCCGGGCCTCTCGGTCGCCGGGATCGACGGTTGCAGGGCGGGCTGGGTCATGGTCCGGCGCGACGGCGCGGGCCGCTTCGAGCCGCCGCTCGTCGTTACGGCGCTGGACGACCTGCCGGCCACGGACATGATCGTCATCGACATCCCGATCGGCCTGCCGGAGAGCGGTCGGCGGGCCTGCGACCTGGAAGCGCGCGCGATGCTCGGCAAGCGGCGCAGCAGCGTGTTCACCGGCGTGCGCAGGCCGTTACTCGCCATGACCAGCTACGAAGCGGCCAACGCCTGGGGCAAGCGCGACGGCGAAGGACTGACCCGCCAGATGTGGAACATCCTGCCCAAAATCCGCGAGGTCGATGACTGGATCACGCCGTCGCGCAGTCCAATCTTCCGCGAAGGCCATCCCGAACTGGCGTTTGCCGGCGTTTCGGGACGGCCGATGGCCCACTACAAGAAAACGCCTGAAGGCGAGGCCGAACGGCTGGACGCTTTGGCCGGCTTCATCGACCGCGCCACGGTCCTCGAATGGCTGGACGGCGCGCGCGGCTCGGGCGCGGCTCGGGACGATATCGTCGACGCTCTGGCTCTGTGCCGCTCCGCCGCACGGGTCGTGCTGGGCTGCCACGGGCAGTTGCCCGCCGATCCGCCGAAAGACGCCCGCGGCCTGCCGATGGAAATGGTGTTCTGATTTATTCCGGCGGCGGGGAACGGCGTTCTTGCCATCCGGGAACGCTGCCAGCACAATCCGGCTTCGGACTATCAAGGGAGGCATCCGCCATGAACCGCCGCGATATCCTCAAAGCCGGCGCCGCGGGCGCCGGCGTCTATGCGCTCGCGTCCGCCGGGGCCCGGGCCGCCGGCAAGGCGAAGCCGGCCTTCGTGCTGGTGCACGGCTCCTGGCACGGCGCCTGGACCTGGAACGAGATGACGATCCGGCTCGCCAAGGCCGGTCACGCCGCCTTCGCCGTGGATCTGCCCGGCGCCGGCTCCCGCACCCGGTTTCCGGCCTCGTTCCTGAAGCGCCCGCTCGACAAGAAGGCCTTCGCCACCGAAGTCTCGCCGGTTGCCGGGATCACCCAGGCGCAGCGCACCGCCCATGTCGTCGACGTGGTGAAGAGTGCGGCCGGCGTCGGCGACGGCAAGGTGGTGCTGGTCGGCCATTCCTGGGGCGGCAACACGATCTCGGCCGTCGCCGAGGCGGTTCCCGATCTGGTCCATTCCGTCGTCTATCTTACCGCCTTCATGCTGCGCGGCGGCATTTCGCCGGGCGAGATGCTCGGCGATCCCAGCTTCAAGGCCGGCAAGGTGCTGCCGCTGGTGATGGGCGATCCGAAGAAGATCGGGGCGCTGCGGATCGATCCCAGGTCGTCCGATCCCGCCTATGTCGCCGCGGCGAAGGAAGCGTTCTACGCCGACGTGACCGATGGCCATTTCGCGGCGATCGCCAATCTGCTTCATTGCGACGAGGTCGCCCAGACGATCGGCGTGAAATCGCCGGTCACGCCGGCGAAATTCGGCAAAGTCGCGCGCCATTACGTCCATCTGGCCGAGGACCGGGCGATCCCGGCGGCGGCGCAGGACAGAATGGTCGAGTTGGTCGACGGCTCCGGCATCGGCGGCAAGACCGTCGTGCACCGGATGGGCGGCAGCCATTCGCCGTTCTACGCCCAGCCGGACGCCCTGCTGGAGGTGTTCCGGAAGACGGCAGCCTGACCGCGCTCCATCCGAACGGGCCGCGGGTGGCCGAAACCCGGCCACCCGCGGGCATCCGGCCAACGCGGGGACATCCGCCATGCTGCTCCTTTACGGCTACTATCGCTCGTCCGCCGCTTACCGGATGCGCATTGCACTCAATCTGAAGGGTCTGGAATACCGCAAGGTCTCGATCCACCTGCGCGACGGCGCCCAGTACGCCGAGGACTACGGCCGGATCAATCCGCAGCACCAGGTGCCGACGCTGGAGACGGACGACGGCGATCTGCTGGTCCAGTCGCCGGCGATCTTCGAATGGCTGGAAGAGACGTATCCGGAACCGCCGCTGCTGCCCGCCGATCCGCTCGGCCGCCAGCGGGTGCGCGCCATGGCGGCGGTGCCCGGCTGCGACATCCACCCGATCGGCAACCTGCGGGTGTTGCAATATCTGCAGAACGAACTGGGTCAAGACCAGGCGGCGGCCGCAGCCTGGGCGAAACACTGGATCGAGCTCGGCTTTGCCGGACTCGAGCGCATGCTGAGCGGACATCCCGCGACCGGCACCTTTTGCCACGGCGAGACGCCGACGATGGCAGACGTCTTCCTGGTGCCGCAGTTGTTCAACGCCGCGCGGTTCAAGGCGGACATGGACCGGTTCCCGACGATCCGGCGCATCGGCGAGGCCTGCAACGCGCTGGACGCCTTTGTGCAGGCCGCGCCGGGCAACCAGGAGGACGCTGAATAGCGCGCCGCTTTGCGTCGGTGCGGGAACGTGGTTAAACGGGCCGGACAATCGGCATCCGCCACCCGTCACAGCAACCGCTCTCCGCAAACGCGCAGGGCGCAGGTCCGAACCGTATGTCCATCCCCGCCGTCCCGTCTTCCGCATCCATCCCCGAGGCGCTGACCTTCGACGATGTTCTGCTGCAGCCGGGCCGTTCGGCCGTCCTGCCGGCGGAGACCGAAACCGGCACCCGGCTCACGCAGTCGATCCGTTTGGGCATTCCGCTCGTCTCGGCCGCGATGGATACGGTCACAGAGCACAAGCTCGCCATCGCCATGGCCCAGGCCGGGGGCATCGGCGTCCTGCACAAGAATATGGAACCGGCGGACCAGGCCGGCGAAGTCCGCAAGGTCAAGAAATACGAATCGGGCATGGTGGTGAACCCGGTCACGGTCACGCCGGACAAGACCCTGGCCGACGTGCTGCACCTGATGAACCATCATCGGATTTCCGGCGTTCCGGTGGTCGAGCGCGGCAACGGCCGGCTGGCCGGGATCATCACCCACCGCGACGTCCGGTTCGCCGACAATCCGCAGCAGCCGGTGCGCGAGCTGATGACCAGCGAAGACCTGGTTACCGTCACCGAATCGGTCGACCGGGCCGAGGCCAAGCGCCTGTTGCACAAGCACCGGATCGAGAAACTGCTGGTGGTGGACGAGGACGGCATCTGCACGGGCCTGATCACGGTCAAGGATATCGACAAGGCCGAGCGCCATCCCAACGCCTGCAAGGACGAGCAGGGCCGCCTGCGGGTCGCGGCGGCAACCGGCGTCGGCGACGCGGGGCTGGAACGGGCCGAGGCCCTTCTCGACGCCGGCGTGGATGTGCTGGTCGTCGACACAGCGCACGGCCATTCCGAAGGCGTCCTGGCGGCCGTCGAGGGGGTCCGCCGGCTGAGCAACGTCACCCAGGTCGTCGCCGGCAATGTCGCGACGGCGGACGGCGCCAAAGCGCTGATCGACGCCGGCGCCGATGCCGTGAAGGTCGGGATCGGGCCGGGTTCGATCTGCACGACCCGGATGGTGGCGGGCGTCGGCGTGCCGCAGCTCACCGCGATTATGGAATGCGTCGAAGCGTGCGCCGCGGCGGATGTACCGGCGATCGCCGACGGCGGCATCAAGTATTCCGGCGATCTGGCCAAGGCGATTGCAGCCGGCGCCTCGGTCGCCATGATCGGCTCGCTGCTCGCCGGCACCGACGAGGCGCCGGGCGAGGTCTTCCTCTACCAGGGCCGGTCCTACAAGAGCTATCGCGGCATGGGCTCGGTCGCCGCCATGGCGCGCGGCTCGGCCGACCGCTATTTCCAGCAGGAGGTGGCGGAATCCCTGAAACTGGTGCCCGAAGGCATCGAAGGGCAGGTGCCCTACAAGGGGCCGCTCGGGCCGGTGCTGCACCAGCTTGTTGGCGGCCTCAAGGCGGCGATGGGCTACACCGGCAGCCGCACCGTCGCCGACCTGCAGCGCAATGCCCGGTTCCTGCGGATCACCGGCGCCGGGCTGCGCGAAAGCCACGTTCACGACGTCACGATCACCCGCGAAGCGCCGAACTATCGCGGGCTCTAGGCACGCGGCATGACGCCGGGCGGTCGCATACAGGCGGCAATCGAGATACTGGACGCCATCCTGGCGCCGCCGCCGGGACGGGAGCAGACGCCGGCCGATGCGGTCGTCGCAGGCTACACCCGGAAGCGCCGCTATATCGGCTCGAAGGACCGGCGGGCCGTCACCGGCCTGGTGTGGCAGGCGCTGCGCTTCCGGGGCCGGGCGCAGTGGGCCGCCGGGCGGGAGTGGCTGTCAGGGCGGGATCTGGCGATTTCCACGCTGGCCGGGGCGGCAGGCTGGGCCGATCCGGACATGGCGGGGGGGGGCGGCGGGGGCGGCGGTGCGGGCGGCCGCAGGGGCGCCGCCCTGGGCCGCCGCCAACATGCCGGCCTGGCTGGCCGCGGAGGCCGAACCGGTGTTGGGAGAGGCCGGCTCCGCCGGCTGGCGGGCGTTGGCCGAAGAAGCGCCGACCACCTTGCGGGTCAACGGCCTTAAAGCCGGTCGAGACGCCTGTCTGGCGGCCCTGAAGGAAGCCGGGATCGCAGCCGATCCGACCATCCACAGCCCGCTCGGGATCGCGCTGGGCAATCGGGCAAACCTCTCGCAACTGCTGGCGGTGCGCGAAGGTTGGCTGGAGAGCCAGGACGAAGGCTCCCAGATCGCCGCGGCGCTGGTGGCGGCCGAACCGGGCATGCGGGTGCTCGACTATTGCGCCGGCGGTGGCGGCAAAGCCCTCGCGATCGCTGCGGCGATGGCGAACGAAGGAACGATCTTGGCGACGGACACCGATGCGGGCCGCCTTGCACCATTGGCCCGCCGCGCGCAGCGGGCAGGCGCGACTATCGTCGAGAGTCGGAAAATCGAGCCCGGCACGGCGGTCGGGGCCGCGACGTTCGACCGGGTGCTCGTCGATGCGCCGTGCAGCGGCAGCGGATCCTGGCGCCGCCAGCCGGAAGCGCCGTGGCGCCTCGACCCGGCGCGCTATTCGGCCTTGCGGGCGGCCCAGTTCGAGATCCTGTCGGCTGCCGCCGCCTCGGTCGCGCCCGGCGGCCGGCTGGCCTATGTCACCTGTTCGATTTTTCCGGCCGAGAACGACGCGATTGCAGACCGATTTTTGCAGGACAATTCGGGCTTCCGGCCGGTCAGGGCCGGCGAGGTCTGGCCGGCGGTTCTCGGTTCGGCGCCGCCGCCGGGCGTTATCGACGGCAACAATGTGCGCCTCCTGCCCCATATCGCCTCGACCGACGGCTTCTTCGTCGCGATCCTGGAGCGCACGCGGCAGTGACCCCGGACGGCGGAATTCGAATTGACCGCGCGAAACCCGGCGATGCGGAGCCGCTCGCCCGGGTCTATGTCGAGACGTGGCGGGCCGCCTATGCCGGCCTGCTGCCGGACCGGGTTCTCGTGGCGATGCGGGAGTCCGTTCACAAGTCGCGGTTTTCCGGCTGGATCGGCCGCCAGACGAACAGGCAGTTCATTCTGGTAGCGCGCGAACCCGATGCCGGAGTCGTCGGCTTGTGCAGCGCCGGGCGCGCTCGCGGTGGGCAGAAAACGGACGGCGAAATCTATCTGCTCTATGTCGATCAGGACTGGCAGAACCGGGGCATCGGCCGATCGCTGCTAAGCGCGGCGCTGCGCGGCCTGCGGGCCGGCGGGTTCGGTCGGGCGACGCTCTGGGTTCTGGCCGGCAACCCGTCGCGCTTCTTCTACGAGGCGGCCGGCGGGGTGCGCGCCGCCGAGCGCACCGAACGGCTTTGGGGCGCCGACCTGGCGGAGGTCAGCTACGTCTGGCCCGACCTCGAGACGGTTTGAGGGGTTGGGAGCCGGGTCCGATTTGGCCCATGGCCGGGCCGGGCCGCCTGCTGATATAAGCCGGACAACCTCCCACCTCGCGCGGGCCGCCGACATTATCATGACAGACCGTGTCCTGATTCTCGATTTCGGCTCGCAATACACCCAGTTGATTGCCCGGCGGGTCCGGGAATCGGGCGTCTATTCCGAAATCCATCCATTCGATATCGGCGAGAGCGCGATCCGGCAGTTCGGAGCCCGGGCGATTATCCTGTCCGGCGGGCCGGCTTCGGTCGCGGCGGCGGGAACGCCGGCCGCGCCGCCGCTCGTTTTCGACCTCGGCGTGCCGGTGCTCGGCATCTGCTATGGCGAGCAGACCATGGTCGATATCCTGGGCGGTGCGGTCGAACCGTCGGACCATCGCGAGTTCGGCCGGGCCACGGTCAGGGTCGAGGCCGATTGCCGGCTGTTCGACGGCGTCTGGCGCCCGGGCGAAACCCATCAGGTCTGGATGAGCCACGGCGACCGGGTCGTCTCGCTGCCCGACGGCTTCCGGGTCGTCGCCACGAGCGAGGGCGCGCCCTTCGCCGCGATTGCCGACGAGGACCGGCGCTTCTGCGGCGTCCAGTTCCATCCGGAAGTCGTCCACACGCCCTCAGGCGCCCGGCTCCTGAAGAACTTCACCCACGGGATCGCAGGCTGCGCCGGCGACTGGACGATGGCGGCGTTCCGCGACCAGGCCATCGAACGCATCCGCGCCCAGGTCGGCCGCGGGCGGGTCATCTGCGGCCTGTCCGGCGGGGTCGATTCCTCGGTCGTCGCCGTGCTGCTGCACGAGGCGGTCGGCGAGCAGCTCACCTGTATTTTCGTCGACCACGGCCTGCTGCGCGAGGGTGAAGCGGAGCAGGTCGTCGAACTGTTCCGCAACCACTACAACATTCCCCTGGTCCATCGCGAAGCCTCAGACCGCTTCCTCGACGCGCTCGCCGATGTCGACGATCCGGAGCGCAAGCGCAAGATCATCGGCGGCCTGTTCATCGACGTGTTCGAGGAAGAGGCGAAGGCCATCGGCGGTGCGAAATTCCTGGCCCAGGGCACGCTCTACCCAGACGTCATCGAATCGATCTCTGCGACTGGCGGGCCGAGCGTCACCATCAAGTCGCACCACAATGTCGGTGGCCTGCCGGAACGCATGAACATGGATCTGGTCGAGCCGGCGCGCGACCTGTTCAAAGACGAGGTCCGGGCGCTCGGCCGCGATCTCGGCCTGCCGGAAGCCTTCATCCGCCGCCATCCGTTCCCCGGTCCTGGCCTCGCCATTCGCATCCCGGGCGCGGTCACCCGCGAGAAGGCCGGCCTGCTGCGCCGCGCCGACTCCATCTATCTGGAGGAAATCCGCGACGCCGGCCTCTACGACGAGATCTGGCAGGCCTTCGCCGCGCTCCTGCCGGTGCGCGCCGTTGGCGTCATGGGCGACGAGCGGACCTACGACTGGGTCTGCGCCCTGCGCGCCGTGACCTCGACCGACGGCATGACGGCGGACAGCTACGCCTTTTCCCACGATTTCCTCAGCCGCACCGCGACCCGCATCGTCAACGAAGTCCCCGGCATCAGCCGCGTCGTCTACGACGTCACCTCAAAGCCGCCGGGAACCATCGAGTGGGAGTAGACGCCGACGCGGTATCTCCGTCTCACCGTCACAGCCCTTCATGCCGGGCGACCTGGCCGAGGGAAGGCCAGGCGGGCCGGGTGGCGATGTCCTTGGACTGGCAGTTGGTGCAGCGCATGCGGGCGCCGACCTCCGGCACCGGCAGGGCCGGCCCGACCTTGGCGGCCAGCATCCGGCTGTCGACCGAACTGTTGTGGCCGCAGCGATTGCACCAGCAAAAGATCGCCAGGCCGGCGTCGGCGATTTCGCCCAGCCGCGCCGCCTGACGGCCCTCCTCGGTCCGCCTGATCGATCGGTCCTTCAGTCGTCCCATGCGCCGCTGCCCGCCCGGCCCAATACCCGTACACCCGGCGCGTAGCCGGGGCGGGACTATAGGACAACGCCCATACCAGTGTCGAACAAAAAAAGAACAACGGCGCCTTGCCGGCTCTTCCTTCTTTCCCGGCCTCTCTTCCGGCCTCTCTTCCGGAGCGTCCGTTCCGTTATGCGGCCCTGGCGGTGAAACCGCCGTCGACCACCAGCTCGGCCCCGGTGATGTAGCGGGCGTCATCGCTGGCGAGGAACACTGCGGCGTGGCCGACATCCCAGCCGTCGCCCATATAGCCGGTCGGGCACAGGGCGTTGCGGGCTTCTGCCATTTTGGCGAGACTGCCGCCGCCGTAGGTCTCCTTGAGCGGCTCGACGACCATGGGCGTATCCATCAGGCCCGGCAGGATGGCGTTGGCGCGGACGCCCCGGCCGGCATATTCCACCGCGATCGTCCGGGTCAGCGGCAGGATCCCGCCCTTGGTCACTGCGTAGGCGATATAGGGCACGCCGAGCCAGCGGATGCCGGCGATCGAGGCGACGTTGACGATGGCGCCCCGGCCGAGCTTGCGGCCGTCGCCATCGGTGCGGAAATCGTTGCGTTCCATCGCCGGCAGCACGGCGCGGCAGGTCAGGAACATGCTTTTCAGGTTGATGTCGTGGAAACGGTCCCATTCGGCATCGCTGAGTTCGACGGTCGGTATGTGCGCGACGATCCCGACATTGTTGTGCAACACGTCGATCCGGCCGAACCGGTCGAGGCAGGCGTCGATCATCGCCTGGACCTGGTCGGTCCGGCTCGCATCGGCCGTGAAAGCCTCGGCCGTGCCACCTTCTCCGGCTATGATGCCAGTCGTTTCGGCCGCCGCTTCGGGGTTGATATCGACGGCCAGCACCTTCGCCCCGGCGCGGGCGTAGAGCACAGCTGCCGCCTTGCCGTTGCCCCAGCCCGGCCCGACCGATCCGGCGCCGACGACGATGACGACCCGGTCCTGCAATTTCCCGCTCATGGCGCAACCTTTCTTCTCGATGCGGTGCCGGGAATGGCTAGCCGAGACCGGCCTGCCGGGGCAAGGGCTACCGGCCCGGTCTCAGTGCCGGAGCAGGGCGCGGCCGTTGCCGCCAAGAATGCCAGCGATTTCTGCTTCCGGCAGTCCCGATGCGTGGATGGCGCCGAGGGTGCGCGCGGTATCGAATATCGGATGGTCGGTGCCGAGCAGCACCCGGCCGGCCCCGAAAGTTGCGGCGGCCAGCGCAATCGCCCGCGGCCCGAAGCTGGAGGTGTCGACGAAGATCCGGCCCATCCGGTCCGACGGCAGCGGTGCCTCCGGCGTGCGCCGCGCCGAGACATGGTCCATGCGCTCGACGGTCATCGGCACGGAGCCGCCCAGATTGGCCACCTGGACGGTGAGGTCCGGGAAGCTGTCGAGGAAATCGGTCAGCGTCAGGGTAACGGTCACGGCGCTCAGCCGGGCCTGCACGTCCAGCACGATGTGGCGCAGGTTGGCGTTGTCGCCGTAGTCCGGCGGTTCGGCGTCCGCTCCCGGGACCGGGCCGGGATGGATGAAGATGTGGGCGCGGTGCGCGTTCGCCGCCTCGAGCAGCGGCGCCCAGGCCTCGGCGTCGCGCCGGGTCAGGAAGCCGTCGGCGGGCAGGATCGCGCCGACGAAGCCCGGCTGCGCCATCGCCCGCGCCAATTCTTCCATCGTCGCTGCCGGGTCGGCGAGCGGCAGGGCGGCCAACCCGGAGAACCGCGACGGGTGGTCCGCCATCAGGCCGGCCAGGGCATCGTTGAACAGGCGCACCAGCGGCGCGGACTCCTCCGCCGGCAGGCTGTCCACCCCGAAAAGGCCGGGCAGCGACAGGACCTGCAGCGACACGCCGAGTTTCTCCATGAAGGCGAGGCGAAGGCCGGTCTCGATCAGGGCGGGCGCGACCGGCAGCGCCTCGCGATAGACTTCCATCCGCTCGCCTTCCGGACCGCCGACGATGCGCGGCGGCCGCGCGCGCGCCCGAAGCGCATCTGCCAGTTCGAGCGGGAGCCAGTGAACGTGCCAGTCGACGATCATGGCGGAGCCGGTCTCTCGCCCGTTCAAGGACTATGGGCCGTCAAAGGAAATCCGCCGCCGGAATTCTCCGGCGCAGCGCGCGTGTCGGCGCCGTACAGGATCGCTATGGCCACCGAGATTGCCAGAATGAGAAAAAGTTTCCGCATGGATCCGACCGATCGCACAGTCGCTTCTGACAATGATCGCAGGATTTCGACTGCGGCAAAATAACTGTTCAGTCGCGGCAAAATTCGTAGAGAGCAACCGCCGCAGCGTTTGAGACGTTCAGGCTATCGATCAGGTTAGCGCATTTTTCATTATTTGCATACTGCAGGGGAATACGGACGAGAACATCGCAGTTTTCTTTAGTCAACCGCCGAAGCCCCTTTCCCTCCGCGCCGAGTACAAGAGCCGTCTTTGAATTGCTTCCGGCAAGACCCGCCCCGGCAATCGTTTCCTCTGCGCCGCCGTCCAGACCGGCGACCCACCGGCCGGCCTCCCGCGTTGCCGCCAAGGCCTGGGCCAGATTGCCCACCCGCACCCAGGGAACGACATCCAGTGCGCCGGCCGCAGCCTTGGCCAGCGCGCCCGATTCCGGCGGCGCGTGGCGATCGGTGGTGATGAGCGCCGCCGCGCCGAACACCGCGCAGGAACGCAGGATGGCGCCGACATTGTGCGGGTCCGTCACCTGATCGAGTATGACCAGCGGACCGGGCTTCGCGGATGATGAAAGAACGGAACCGAGAGGAACCTCGGGTAAAGGATCGGCTTCGATCGCCACGCCCTGATGAACGGCGTCGGCGGGCAGTTGCGCGGCCAGTTGCGCGGTTGTTACCGTTGTCCAGGAACGGTCCGGGGCGCCGCCCAGTTCCGCCTGCGCCGAACGCGTGGCCCAGCCGGCGGCAATGCATCGGTCAGGGTTGGCGAGTGCCGCCCGGACCGCGTGTATCCCCCACAGCATAAGCGGACGCTGCCGGAGACCCCGGGACGAACCTTTCGGAGAGTCCGGGCGCGGCCCCTCGCGCGGCGGCAGTGCGACGGCGTGTTGCGGCCGGGTTTTTTGCCTGCGCGGGTGCTTGCTTTTCGCCATGGAATCGCATAGTAGCGGCGACCGAAACGCAAACAAGCTGCAGGGACGGCGGCCGGGGTGCGATGGCGGCGGATTCTGCGGCTCGTTTTGCGTTTGGATGCGTTGACATCCGGCAAGAGACTTCCACATGGCTTTGTCCGGGAACCCGGTTCCGCGGGGAGACGGGCTCCAGGCAGGTCTTGTCGCGGAGGGGTGCCCGAGTGGTTAAAGGGGACGGGCTGTAAACCCGTTGGCTTAGCCTACGTTGGTTCGAATCCAACCCCCTCCACCAACGCTGTCCGGATCGCACCGCGCCGAAAAGCCGTTGCGGGTGTAGCTCAATGGTAGAGCCCCAGCCTTCCAAGCTGGTTATGCGGGTTCGATTCCCGCCACCCGCTCCAGCCCGGCGGCTGGTCGCGGAGAAATTCTACTGCCGTCTCCGTCCGGTGCGTCGCACCGCGGCGGAACTTAGTGACCGTGAGGAAGAAAACGACCATGGCGAAAGAGAAGTTTGAGCGCACGAAGCCGCATGTGAATGTGGGTACGATCGGCCATGTTGATCATGGCAAGACGACTTTGACGGCGGCGATAACGAAGGTGATGTCGGAGACGCTTGGCG
>MPMX01000013.1 GCA_002238725.1 Rhodospirillaceae bacterium bin65 | reverse complement strand
GTCCCATCGAGATTTTCAGCGACGAGGAGATTTCGGTTGTCCTCGACATCAACCTGGCTGGAGCCATCAAGACGGTTCAAGGGGCCGTGCCGATCATGCGGAAGCAGAACGCGGGACGCATCGTTGTCATGGCTTCCGTTACGGGCCGGGCCGGCAGTGCCAACTTCCCCATTTACTCGGCTTCCAAATGGGGCACCATCGGTCTGGCAAAAACAACGGCGCTACATCTTGGCAAGTCCAATGTGACCTGCAACGCGGTGTGCCCGACCCTGGTTCATACCAAACTGCTGGACAACGATTACATTCTCGGTGCGTTGGCCAAGTCGCGAGGTTTGGACAAGCCTGTCCCCTTCGCAGCGTTCGACAAGGCAGCACGAAGTCGCCATATCCTGCCGGTCGGATTCTATGGCCCCGAAGTCGTGGCGGACACCGTCAAATTTCTGTGCAGCGATGCCGCTGCCCTCACTTCCGGCGATGTTTTTGACATCGGTGCCGGGGCGAATGCCCAGTTCCCGGCCTGATTTCGCTTGAATCCGTGGACCACCAACCTGATGGACAACTGTCCCGGCAAAACACAATGCTTTCGTTGCGCTCGGGTGGGCTAGGTGGTGGCTGGCAGGCGCCAGCCACCAGGCAGGCGGTTTCGTCAATGCGACACGAGTAGGTGACGATTATCGAAGGAAATTGCGGGGATGTCGATTGAAGGACCAGCGCTCAGACGGCGCATGATTGCAGCCTTCGCCTGGCTCTTGCCAATTGCCATATCCTGCGCGGCTTTCTTTTTCGTTCTCCACGCGGCTGAAATGGGCCTACGCGGAATCAGCGGTGACGCGCCTTGGTCACACCTGTTCGCTATGCCAGACCCGTTCGTGAAAGCAGCAATGAGTGTCCACATGATCGCCGGCGCGTTGATCACCTTCGTCGCGCCCCTGCAACTGATCGGCCCGCTGCGGCGCCGGGTTTTGGGCGTTCACCGGCTCCTTGGCTACCGGCCGAAAGCGTTCCGCTAGGACGTGGGTCGCTTACGGACGTGGAATTTTGGTATGCATGCGGAGCAAGGGTGCCGAATTAGGCTGAAATTCGCTTGGGCAGCGACCCCCTGTCGCCGCCGTTCCGGCTTCCCAAGTGGACAATCAGGAGCGCGAGATAGAAAACATCTGATCCCTTCATGAAGACATATGAAGAGGTGAAACCTGAACCCATTGCTATACAAGGATAAATTTTTAACGATAAGCAAACATGACATTTCCTGACACATTCCGGTCCGCTCCCAGATGACACCGGGTCAAATCCGCGATGAAAAAGCGTCTGGTGAGAATACTGACATTTCCTGACATTTCCCGACGCATTGGGCCGCCCAAGCGGCCGGGTGCGGTATCGGGCAACCGGCGGGCCGGAGCGCGGCCGCTCGTCCTGCCGTTCGTCCCGACGCTCGTCCTGCCGTTCGTTCTGCCGGGCGCCGGGCCGCACGGATACCGTTGCGATGTTCCGCCGCCTTCCAGCGGTGCAATGCGCGGCAATATCTCGTGGGCAGCGGCTCCGCCAGGCGCGCGCAGCCGGGACACAGGACGACTATGACGGATTCGCTGCGTATCGCCGTTGCCCAGGTCAACCCCACTGTCGGCGATGTCGACGGCAACGCGGCGATCATTCGGCAGCACTGGCGGGCGGCGGCCGAAAAGGGCGCAGACCTGGCGGTTTTTCCGGAGCTTTGCCTGTCCGGCTACCCGCCGGAGGATCTGGTCGAGAAACCGTTTTTCCTCGATGCCCTCCACACGGAAATCGACCGCCTCGTCGGGCTTTCCCGCGAGGTCTCCGCCGGGCTGCTGTTCGGTACGCCATGGCGCGACGATGACCGGGTCTACAACGCCGCCGTATTGATTGATCGCGGGACGATCGGCGTGCGGCGGAAATTCGACCTGCCGAACTACGACGTGTTCGACGAGAAGCGGGTCTTCGCCGCCGGCGATCTTCCCGGACCGGTCGATTTCCGCGGCTTGCGTATCGGCATTCCGGTCTGCGAGGATGTCTGGACGCCGGACGTGCTGGAATGCCTGGCCGAGACTGGCGCGGAACTCGCCATCGTGCTCAACGGTTCGCCCTTCGAGGCCGGGCGGTACGATACGCGCCTGCAGGTGGTCATCAATCGCGTTCGCGAATCCGGCCTGCCGATCCTCTACGTCAACCAGGTCGGCGGCCAGGACGAACTGGTTTTCGACGGCGCCTCCTTCGCGATCAACCCGGATTATTCGCTGGCGGTCCAGCTCCCTGGCTTTGCCGAGACCCTCGCAATGACGGAATGGCGGCGCGACGGCGAGAGCTGGATCTGCGAAGAGGGCGAGCGGACCCCGCCGCCGGACGGCCTGCAATCGGTCTACCAGGCCATGGTCCTGGGTCTGCGCGACTATGTGCGCAAGAACGGCTTCCCGGGCGTGATCCTGGGCCTGTCGGGCGGGGTCGATTCGGCGCTCACCGCAGCCGTTGCCGTCGATGCCCTGGGCCCGGACAAGGTCTGGACCGTGATGATGCCCTCGCCCTACACCTCGGAGGAGAGCCTGGAGGATGCGGCTGCCGCGGCAGGATTGCTGGGGGTCCGGCTCGACAGGATCGATATCGGCCCCGCCATGGCCGCGTTCGAGGCGATGCTGGCGCCGCAGTTCGACGGCCGCGAGGCCGATGAGACGGAGGAGAATATCCAGGCGCGGTCGCGCGGCCTGGCGCTCATGGCGATCTCCAACAAGTTCGGCCACATGGTGCTGTCGACCGGCAACAAGTCGGAAATGTCGGTTGGTTACGCCACCCTCTACGGCGACATGTGCGGCGGCTATTCGGTCCTGAAGGATGTCTACAAGACGGACGTTTTCAAACTGTGCCGCTGGCGCAACCGGCAACGACCGCCGGGTGCGCTGGGGCCGGCCGGCCGGGTCGTCCCCGAGCGGGTGATTACGAAGCCGCCGTCGGCCGAGCTGCGGCCCGACCAGAAGGACGAGGATTCCCTGCCGCCCTACGAGGATCTCGACGATATTCTGTACTGTCTGATCGAAGAGAACATGGGCACGGAGGAAATCGTCGGCCGCGGCCACGGGATCGAGACGGTCCGGCGGGTCTGGAAAATGCTCGACACGGCGGAATACAAGCGCCGGCAGGCGCCGCCCGGCGTCAAGGTCGGCAAGCGGGCGTTCGGCAAGGAGCGCCGCTACCCGATCACCAATGCGTTCCGCGGCCAGATCTGAGCGCGCGGAACGGATTTCCTGCCCTGCCGGCCCGACGCCGAGGCTTCGGCAATCCGGTTAGCAGACGGTCGCTTTCCGCTCTGCACATTCCTTGCGGGCGCGTGCGATCTCGGCGGTGTAGTCGCCGGCGCGCATCATGCCGGGGATGACCTTGCTGCCGATGACGAAAGCCGGCGTGCCGCGGATGCCGAGCCGGCCCGCAAGGGCAAGGTTGGCCTCGATGGCCGCCGCGATTTCCCGCGCCCCCATATCGGCCTTGAGTTTCGCGATATCGAGCCCGGCCCGGGCCGCGATCGCCATTATCTTCGCCTCGTCCAGGGCGCCGCGATGGCGCATCAACCGGTCGTGCATCTCGCGATATTTGCCCTGTTTGGCGGCGGCCAGTGCGGCGCGGGCCGCCAGGCGGGAAGAGGGGGCCAGGATCGGGTATTCCTTGAAGACGATCCGGATGTTGCCGTCTGCCTTGACGGCGGCCAGCATGTGCGGATAGGCCCGTTTGCACCAGCCGCAATTGTAGTCGAAAAACTCGACCACCGTGGTGCTGCCCTGCCGGTTGCCGCCAACCGGGTCGGCGGCGTTGCGCAGCAGGGCGTCGCGGCTCTCCTCGACAGCCTTCTTCGTCACAGCCAGCTTGGCCGCTTCATCGCGCCGGCGCATTTCCTGCAGCGCTTCGACGATCACCTCCGGGTTCCGGATCAGGTAATCCCGGACGATCTTGCGGATTTCCTGCTTCTGCTTCTCGTCGAAGCGGGAGTCGGCTTGCACGGGCGCGGCGGCAAGGCCCAGGGGCAGAGCTATCGCGACAGCCAGAAACAAAAGGCGTTCGATCATGGTGTGGCTCTCAATTCGGTGTGGCTTGCCGCAGATTTGACCGTGGGCGCCACTGGTCTACCGGCGGCCCGGAGCAATGCCGAGACGGGTTGCCTTGATATCCTGGATCCGCCGCCAGCTCGGCGATCCGGGCCTGAGCAATCGTTCGGCCCGGCCCACCTGCCGGCGCACTTCGCGCAGGTCGCCCAACAGTAGATAGTATTCGGCAAGCGCTGCGGCGCTCTCGCCGATCTGCTTGAGCTTGCCATGGGCCACCGCCCGCAGCTGCCAGCCGGTCGCAAACGTCTTGTCGCGGGAGGTTGCCTCGACCAGTTGGCGCAGCGCATTCGGGACCAGGCCGGGTTCGCCGGTTTGCAGCAGGGCATGGCCGTAGGCGCCGCGGATCAGGGCTTCCCGGGGCGCCAGACCGACGGCGGTGGCGTAGGCTCGGGCGGCCCGGCGCGCCTGTCCCCGTTCCAGCAGAATCTGGCCCTTGAGTTCGTGGAAAAAGGCATCGCGCGGGCTCTCGCGGATCAACCTGTCGATTGTCGGGAGCGCCTCGCCGAGGCGCCCGGCCCGATGATAGGCGATGGCGAGGGCGTAACGGGCTTCGATCGTGGATTTCTTGCCGGCGTATCGCCGGATGACGTTGCCGGGTGGCGAGAGAAATCCCATCAGCTTGGCCCGCACGCGGTCATGCATCGTGCGAAACCGGGCCGGCGTCGGTTTCGCCGTATGGGGCGAACGCTGCATGTGGCGCCGGATGCGATCCAGGCGCGACCGGGTCAGCGGATGGGTGCGCAGGTACGGATCCTGCAGCGCGCCGCGGAGCGCTTCCTGCGACATCAACCGTTCCATCAATTTTGCCAGGCCGCGCGCCGATACCCCCATCCGGTCCAGCGTCGTCAGTGCAAACGCGTCGGCCTCGGTTTCCATGCTGCGCGTATACCGGTAGAGCGTGCCGCTGACGATGGAACTGCCGAGGCTCGCCACCGCCCCGGCGGTCTGCCCGTCTCCGGTGGCGACGCCGGCGCCGGCGGCAAGGATGAAGGTGATGATCTGCTTGATCTGGGCCTCGCGGAGCGCGCCGCGCAACAGGGTCAGGTGCTGGCCGACGATATGGCCGGTCTCGTGGGCCAGGACGCCTATGACCATGCCGGCGTCCTCCGCCTCCAGCAACAGGCCGGTATTGATGAAGATATGCCGGCCGCCCGCGACGAAGGCGTTGAGTCGGCGGCTGTTGACGATATGGACCCGCACCTCGGTGCCGGCGACGCCGATCGTTCCGAAAACCGGTGCGCTGTAAGCGCGGATCGCGCGCTCGATCTCGGCATCCCGGATCAGCGGCAGGCGCTGCGCCGAGACAGTGGCCGGAAGCACCGTGCCGGCAACGAAGGCCAGCAGGATTGCAAAGGAGCGGATCATCGAGTAGGGCGCAGGAGTCGGGCTCTTTCCAGGAAGATACGGTCGAGGCGCGTTTGCAAAGCCCGTGGCCGGATCTTCTCTCGTTGCCTAGCACAGGAGGCTTGGCCACAGTGCATAAAGTCGCCCATCGAGGCCGGATTCCGCCGTTTATCGTAATGGATGTGATGCGGGCGGCCAACGAGCGCGAATCGTCTCGCGGAGATGTGATTCATCTCGAAGTCGGCCAGCCCTCGACCGGCGCGCCGGCGGGCGTTGTCGAAGCGGCCCGAAGGGCGCTGGGCAGCCATACGCTGGGCTACACCGACAGCCTCGGCATTCCCGCGTTGCGCGAAGCCATCGCCGGCCACTATCGGCATTGGTACGGCGTCGATGTTCCGGCCGGCCGGATCGCCGTGACGACGGGATCGTCCGGCGGTTTCGTTCTGAGCTTTCTCTCTGCCTTCGATCCCGGCGACCGGGTCGCGACCGTGGCCCCCGGATACCCCTGTTACAGGAATATTCTCGGTGCTTTCGGCATCGAACCGGTCATTCTCGAAGGCTCGGCGGCAGACCGCTACCAGCCGACGCCGGCGCTGCTCGACGCGGCGCACGGCGAAGCGCCGCTCGACGGCCTGATCGTGGCCAGCCCGTCCAACCCGACCGGAACGATCCTGGGCGGCGAGGCGTTCCGCGCGATTTCGGACTGGTGCGCTGCCCGGCAGGTGCGCTTCATATCCGACGAAATCTACCACGGCATTGCCTATGGCGAGCCGGCGCCGACCGCGGCCGGGATCAACCCGGACGCCGTGATCGTCAACAGCTTCTCGAAATACTTTTCCATGACCGGTTGGCGGCTGGGCTGGATGATCGTACCGGCGGACCTGGTTCGCGCGGTCGAATGCCTGGCCCAGAACCTGTTCATCTCGCCGCCCACGCTCAGCCAGCACGCCGCCGTTGCCGCTTTCGATTGCCTTGACGAATGCGAAGCCAACCTCGAGGTCTACCGCCGCAACCGGGCGCTGCTGCTCGACGGGCTGCCGGCCGTCGGCTTCGACCGGCTCGCGCCGGCCGACGGCGCCTTCTATCTCTACGCCGACATTGCGGACTTAACCGGCGACAGCCGGGAATTCTGCGCGCGGATGCTGAACGAGACCGGCATCGCGACCACGCCCGGTGTCGATTTCGATTCGGCGCGGGGCCATGCCCAGATGCGGATCAGCTACTGCGCGTCGACGGCGGACATCGAGACCGCGCTCGAACGGCTGGCGCACTGGCGATATTGACCGGGTTTCCGGCTCGCTCGGCGGCGATCGGAAAGGCGTGCGCGAACCGGCCTCCTATCCGCCGACATTCCACCAGCCGCGACGCTTTCTGGCGGGCGACTCGGCCGTTTCCTCCGCTTCTCCGCCGGACACCGGTTCGGAGATTTCCACCGCGATTGTCGCACTGACGCCGGGTTCTGCGCCCGAACCGTTCGAGCCGGCCGGCGCCGGCGCTGCCGGTTCCGCGTCATTCGATTCGGCGCTTTCCGGAACGGCTTCGGGCGCTTCGGATACCGTGTCGGCCGGCGCCGGATCGGCTTTAACCGTTTTCTTTCTGGTGCGGGTGGTGCGCTTACGCTTCGGCTTCGGCGGCTCGGCCGCTGCCGCCGGATCGGAGGCATCCGGTGCCGGCTCTGCGGCCTGGTCCTCAACCGCAGCCTTTCTGACAGGTTTTTTGGGGTCGGCCTCGTCTCCGGCTTCGGCATTCCCGGCCGGCGCACCGCCGGCGTCCGCCGGGTCTTCCGACGCTTCCGGGGTCGCTTCGGTAGCCGGCGCGGCCGCCTGTTTCCGGACGCCGCGGCGGCGCCGTCCGTTCCGCGGTTTTTCCTTGGCTGCGACTTCGGCCTCCGCAGCGTCGGCTGCCGTTGAATCCGCCTCCGCCACGGCATCGGGACCGGCCGGCAGATCCGCCTCGGCCGATGCAGCCTTGCCGTCCGCTGTATCGTCGGCTTCGGTTTCGGCTTCGGCTCCGGTTTCGGCTTCGGTTTCGGCTCCGGTTTCGGCTCCGGCTTCGGCTTCGGCTCCGGTTTCGGCTCCGGTTTCGGCTCCGGCTTCGGCTTCGGTTTCGCCGCTGCCGCTGTCTTCAACAGTATTCGCCTCGGCGTCGCGCCGCCTCCGGCCGCCGCGCCGCCCGCGCCGGCGGCGTTTGGGCTCTTCGCCATCCTCGGTCCGCACCTCTGGAGCGTCGCCGTCGATTTCAGCTTCGTCGGCATTTTCCGGCATCACGCCGTCGCTCTCGTCCGCCTGAACCTCATCGCTGCGCCGTTTCCGGCCGCCGCGCCGCCTCCGGCGTTTGCCATTGGCATCTTCGCTGGTTTCCGCTTCCTCTTCGTCGATGACGCCGGCTTTGGAAGCCGTCTTTTCGATCCTGTGATCCGGCGGGATCAGGGTCTCGTCGGCCTCGATCAATACGCGGAATTCGTACCGCTCCTCGATCGCGGTCAGTTCGGAGCGCTTCTGATTGAGAATGTAGAAGGCAACCTGCGGCGGCACGCTGACGGCAATTTCCGCAGCGCGTTGGCGGGTGCCTTCTTCCTCGATGGCGCGAAGCACGGTCAGCGCCGTCGATTCGGTCGAGCGGATCAGGCCGGAGCCGCCGCAGGTCGGGCAGGCGTTGCTCGAGACTTCGATCACGCTGGGCCGCAGCCGCTGCCGTGACATTTCGAGCAGGCCGAAGGCGCTGATCCGGCCGATCTGGATGCGCGCCCGGTCGCTCGACATCGCGCTCTTGAGCCGCCGCTCTACTGCGTGGCGGTTTCGGCCGTCCTCCATGTCGATAAAATCGATAACGATCAGGCCGGCCAGGTCGCGCAGCTTCAGTTGGCGCGCCAGCTCGTCGGCCGCTTCGAGATTGGTCTTGAGGGCGGTCTCCTCGATATTGCGTTCGCGGGTCGCGCGGCCGGAATTGACGTCGATCGCCACCAGGGCCTCGGTGCTGTTCAGCACGATCGAACCGCCGGATTTGAGCTGGACCACCGGGCTCTGGATGTTGTCGATCTGAGCTTCGACCTGATAGCGCTGGAACAACGGAATTTTCGGTTCCTTGTACGCTTTCACCCGCTTGGCATGGCTCGGGATCAGGAGCTTCATGAAATCCTTGGCCGTGCGGTAGCCCTCATCGCCTTCGACCAGTACTTCGCCGATCTCCTTGCTGTAGAGATCGCGGATCGAGCGCTTGATCAGGTTGCCCTCCTCGTGGATCAGGGCCGGCGCCGTCGACTCCAGGGTGCGCTCGCGAATCTCGTCCCACAGTTTGATCAGGTATTCGTAGTCGCGCCGGATTTCCGCCTTGGTCCTTTGAGCGCCGGCGGTTCGCACGATGACGGCCATGCCGTCGGGGATTTCGAAGTCGTCGAGAATATTCTTCAATCGCTTGCGGTCGGCCAAATTCGAGATTTTCCTCGAGATGCCGCCGCCGCGGGGCGTGTTGGGCATCAACACGCAATACCGGCCGGCCAGCGAGATATAGCTGGTGATCGCGGCGCCCTTGTTGCCGCGCTCTTCCTTGGCAACCTGGATCAGGATGATCTGCCGGCGGGAAATGACTTCCTGGATGCGATAACGGCGCTGCGGACGGCGCCGGCGCTCGCCGATATCCTCGATCTCGTCGCCGCCCACCGTGTCGACGTTCTTGTCCGCCCGGGCAGCGCGGGAGCCCCGGCCCCGGCCGCGACTTCGGCGCGGCCGGTCATCTTCGCCGGGCGCCTCATCGGCCGCCTCTCCCGAAGCGGCCTCGTCGGGTCCGTCTTCCGCCTTGTCGTTATCCTCACCGGCATCGCCCTGCCGGGCCGCGCCGTCGTCGTCCGGCGTTTCGCCGGCTCCCTCGTCCAAAGTCTCGACCGGTTCCGGTTCGGAGTCGCCCGCTTCGGCGTCGTCGGGGGAGTCGATTTCCTCCTCCTCCGCTTCGGCCTCCGCGGCGTCCTGCTGGAGCAGTTCCTCGCGGTCGGAAATCGGGATCCGGTAGTAGTCGGGATGAATTTCGTTGAAGGCGAGAAAACCGTGCCGGTTGCCGCCATAATCCACGAACGCCGCCTGGAGCGACGGTTCGACCCTGGTGACCTTGGCGAGGTAGATATTGCCTTTCAGTTGGGATTTCTGGCTGGTTTCGAAGTCGAAATCGTCCAGCCGGTTGCCGCTGACGACGACCACCCGGGTTTCTTCCAGGTGAGTCGCGTCAATCAACATGCGTGTCGTCATAGATGTCTCCGTACGGCTGCGCCCGGGACGGGCGCCAGCCTGTAAATTTGAAATCGCCGTACGGAAACAGGGCGCAGAACGGGTGTCCTGCGGAACGGTGGCTACAAGTGGCCCGGAATATTCCTGGGCCTATGGTGTGGCGCCTGCGTCATCGCCAAAACTGCGGTCGTCCGAAATGGCGCTATTACGAATGCACCCGAATCGGCCGACACTGGCGTCCTGCGGCGCCGGGGTTCCTGTCCGGCGGTTTCGCCATTGCATTTCGTTGCCCTGGCCCCGACGCGTACTTCCGGCGGCGCTTCGCATCCCGATTGTCGGTTCCGATGCAAATGACGTCGCCGGCTCCGCGTTGCCGGAAAATACGCTCATCCAAGAGCGCGCAGTATTCCAGCACGGGCCGCAACGCTCCGAAAATAGTCTCTATCCGGCGGCGCGACAATCATGAATATGCCTGGCAATGAATATTGAATGAACTTTGCAGTAAATATGCAACAATGTCTTGACCGCATCACTGTTCGCAAATGAACAGGAAACGACGGGACAATGCCCGGCGGAACCAAGATGGAATTCAGCAAGAAACGGGTATGGCTTCGGCTTGGCGGCGCCTTGGCCGGAACAATCGCCGCAGCGGTGGCGGGGCCGGCGATATCGCAGGAAACCGGACGCAATTCGGCGACACCCTCCCTCAGGGCCGTAATCGATGGCGGCGGGATGCGGCGCGAATTTTCCGGTCAGCCGCCGGCGCGCCGTTCGAACGCCGCGGATACACCGCGCCGACGGCGGTGGACAGTCGTTCTCGACCCGGGTCACGGCGGCGTCGACAAGGGCGCGATCGGTCCCACCGGCCTCGAGGAAAAGTCGCTGGTCCTTTCGACCGCCCGGATTATCCGCGGATTTCTGCAACGGGACCGACGGTTCCGGGTGCTCCTGACCCGGAACGACGACCGCTATGTCCCGCTGCGGAAACGGTTCGAATTTGCCCGGCGGAAAAAGGCAGCGCTGTTTGTCTCGATCCATGCCGACGCCAACCCGTTTGTCGACAAACGCGGCTTGTCGGTCCACACGCTCTCGGCGCGCGCTTCCGACCGGCTGGCCGCGCGGTTGGCGGAGCGGCAAAACCGGTCGGACATCGTTGCCGGTGTCGATCTGCGCGGCGCCGACAGATCGGTTTCGTCGATCCTCCTGGACCTCGTCCAGCGCGAGACGCGTATCGGTTCGGCCAGAATTTCGTCCCTGGTCGTGGCGGCGGCCCGCAACCGCGTCCGGTTGCTGAGCAAGCCGCAACGCTCGGCGGATTTCGCGGTTTTGCGGGCGCCTGACGTTCCGTCGGTGCTCGTCGAACTCGGTTTCCTCACCAATCGGCAGGATGAAATACTGCTCCGGACGAAGAAATACAGGAAGCGTCTCGCCGTGGTGCTGGCGCGGGCAATTGCCCAGTATTTCAGCCGGGCGCCGCAGGCGTTCCGGCCCGGTCCGGTTGCCGGCGGGGCGGAGGCGCGGCGATGACCGGCGCTACCGCGGCACGGCGACGCGGGAAACAGGGCAGGCGCCGCCGCCATAGTTCAACCATATAGCAGTGCGAGAAGCATCGTGCTTGAAGTTGTCGGCAATAGGGCTGGATAGGCAATGTGCCGGCAGACCGGACGCCTTTCATTCGAAACTCCGTGTCACTCGCGCAATTCGATCGTGACAGGGCGGAATTCTTCATGAGCGAAATCAAAATTACGCCTGAAGACCGCATTGCCGCGGAGGAGGCGCCGAAGCGGTCCCGCCTGCTGCCGGCGTTCAGGAAGAGGCGCCGCGGCGCCGGCAAACGGCCGGCCTCCGTGGGCCGCTGGTTGGTCGGTCTGTTCAATTTCGCCTTTGTTCTCGCCATACTGGGCTTCGCGGTCGTGGTGTTCGGCTTCTGGTTCTATGGCCGCGATTTGCCGGGCCTCGCCCGGCTGGCCGACTACGAACCGCCGATCGTCAGCCGGGTTTATGCCGGAGACGGCCGCCTGATCGGGGAGTTCGCAACCGAGAAACGCGTCTTCGTCCCCTACAGGTTAATTCCCAAAACGGTCGTCCACGCCTTCATCTCGGCGGAAGACCAGCGGTTCTTCGGCCACCGGGGCGTGGATCTCATCGGCACGATCCGTGCCGGTTTCACGACAGCAGGTTCCTACCTCGCGGGCGGCAGCCGGGTGGTCGGCGGCTCGACGATCACCCAGCAGGTCGCCAAGAACTTCTTCTTCACCAGCGAAAAGACTCTCAAGCGAAAGATACGCGAGATCATCCTGGCCCTGCGCATCGAATCGGCGCTTTCCAAGGATCGGATCCTCGAATTGTATCTGAACGAGATTTTTCTCGGCAATCGCGCCTACGGCGTGGCCGCGGCCGCCCAGACCTATTTCGACAAGCCGCTTCGCGACCTGTCGATCGCGGAAGCGGCAATGCTCGCCGGACTGCCCCAGGCGCCGAGCCGGTACAATCCGTTCAAGAACCCGAAATCCGCCGCGGCGCGGCGCGGATATGTCGTGCAGCGGATGCTTGCGGACGGATATATCAGCGCGGACGAAGCGCGCCTCGCCCGGCAGGCTCCGCTGGGCCTCGTCGGGCAGAAGACAAGAACCAGCGTCGGCGCGGAATATTTCGTCGAGGAATTGCGCCGGGAACTCATCGCCAAATATGGCGAAGAGAAAATGAAAAAGGGCGGCTACTCGGTTCGCTCCACGCTCGATCCGGCATTGCAGCGATTTGCCGACGAGGCATTGCGCACGGGCGTGGTCGCTTACGACCGGCGTCACGGCTATCGCGGACCGGTGGCGCAACTGCCGAAGTCCTATGGCGCGCGATGGGCCGAAGGCTGGCGAAGGAAATTGTCCGGGGTCCGGCGGCCGGCGGGCGCAGGTGCATGGTCCCTGGCTGTTGTGCTGAAGACTGAAGAGAACCGGGCGGCGATCGGGTTCGCCGATGGCGGTCGTGGCGTCATTCCCCTGGCGGAGGTGGTCTGGGCGCGCAAACAGGGCGTGCGTACGCGCAAGAGCGGCAAGAAGGTCTACACCGCGGTCGGTCCGCGCATCCGCAAGGTCGGCGATGCATTGCGCGAGGGCGACGTAATTCTTGTCGAGCCGGTCCGCCGGACTCGGAAGGGAAAGGCGTATCCGGAGGGGACCTTTACGTTGCGCCAGATTCCGATGGCCACGGCGGCGATCGTCGCCATGGATCCGCACACCGGCCGAATACTCGCCATGAGCGGCGGGTTCAGCTTCCGGATCAGCCAGTTCAACACGGCGTCACAGGCACGGCGGCAACCCGGTTCGGCGTTCAAGCCGTTCGTCTTTCTGACGGCACTCGAAAACGGCTTTACGCCGACGACGAAGGTTCTGGACGCGCCGGTCGTGGTGCGGCAGCCGGACGGCGAATTCTACAAGCCGCTCAATCACTCCGGCAAATTCTACGGTCCCACAACGCTGCGCCGCGGCCTGGAACTCTCGCGCAACGTGATGACGATCCGCCTGGCCAAGCGGGTCGGACTGCCAAAAGTCTCGGAAATGGCGGGCCGGCTGGGCATTGCAAAGGATATGCCGCCCACCATGTCCGCCGCGCTCGGGGCCTACGAAACGACTCCGCTCAAGATGGCGGTCGGCTATTCGATGATGGTCAACGGCGGTCGCAGGGTTACGCCAACACTGGTCGACCGCATTCAGGACCGACACGGCCGGACGGTTTTCCGCCACGATGCGGTCGAATGCGCGGCGTGCCGGGCAGAGGAATGGACAGGACAGGAAATGCCGGAATTGCCCGACGAACGCGAGCAGGTCGTCGGCAGACAGAGCGCATTTCAGATCGTGTCGATCCTGCAGGGCGTGGTTCAGCGCGGCACCGGCCGCCAGGTCTCGGCGGTCGGCCGGCCGCTTGCCGGCAAGACCGGTACGACCAACGATGTCGTCGACGCTTGGTTCGTCGGCATGTCGCCGAACCTGGTTGCGGCGACCTGGGTCGGTTTCGACAAGTCCTATTCGCTTGGCAAATTCGAAGAGGGCGGCCGTACCGCAACGCCCATCTTCCGCGATTTCATGAAAATGGCGCTCAATGGCCCCGAAGAGGAATTTCGGCCGCCGGAGGGCCTGGTTGCGATCCGGGTCGAGCCGGCCGCGGAGCCGGGCCGAAAGAACAGCGGGAAACCGTATCTCGAATATTTCAAGATCGGCGTGGAGCCGGGTTCGTCGCCCGACGGTCTCGCACCCGGAGACAGCGGCTCGAAATTCAGCGAGACGGCGAGCGAGGAGTATTGACCGCCGTCCGACAGCCGGTCTTTCTTCCGGGCCGGCGGACGTGATAGACGAACGCCGCCGATTGCGGGCGAACCCTGCCGGGGCGGTGTTTCGGCCGCTCCCCCTAGCCGAAGGTTGACATGAAAGCGGAGACCCAGGCGGTTGCCGACGAGATCAAGCAGTCGATCGGGCTGCTGAGGAGGCATCTTTGACCCGGAGGCTCTGGAACGGCGCCTGGACACGCTGAATGCACAGGCCGAAGAGCCGGATTTGTGGAACGCTTCCGATCGTGCCCAGGCGGTCATGCGCGAGCGGACGTCGACCGAGAAACGCCTCGCCGAATTCCGGGCACTCGAACAGGAATTCGACGATACGCTTGAGCTGATCGCCCTGGCGGAGGAGGAAGCGGACGCCGAGACCCTGGACGACGCCGAGAAGGCGCTCGCCGCTCTGCAGGCCGTTGCCGCGAAACGGCAGCTCGAAAGCCTGCTGTCGGGAGAAGCGGACGGCAACGACTGCTTCCTGGAGATTCATGCCGGCGCCGGCGGCACCGAGAGCCAGGACTGGGCGGAGATGCTGGTGCGTATGTACACCCGCTGGGCCGACGCCCACGGCTATGAGGTCGAATGGCTCGAAGAGAGCCTCGGCGAAGAGGCCGGCATAAAATCCACGACCCTGCGCATCAACGGCGAGAACGCTTACGGCTGGTTGAAGACGGAGAGCGGCGTGCACCGGCTCGTCCGCATTTCGCCCTATGATTCGAGCGCCCGGCGTCATACCAGTTTCGCCTCGGCCTGGGTCTATCCGGTGGTCGACGACGATATCGAGGTCGAGGTCGACGAATCGCAGGTCCGGGTCGATACCTACCGGGCGTCCGGCGCCGGCGGCCAGCATGTCAACAAGACCGACAGCGCCGTCCGCCTGACCCACGGGCCGACGGGGATTGTCGTCCAGTGCCAGAACAACCGGTCCCAGCACCGTAACCGGGCGGAAGCCTGGAAGCTGCTGCGCGCCCGCCTCTACGAACTGGAGCTGCAGAAGCGCGAAGCGGAGATGCAGGAAGCGCACGAGGCGAAAAGCGAGATCGGCTGGGGCCACCAGATCCGCTCCTACGTGCTGCATCCGTACCAGATGGTGAAGGACGTGCGCACCAACGTTGAAAAGGGCAACGCCCAGGGTGTCCTGGACGGCGACATCGACCTGTTTCTGGAAGCCGGACTCGCCGCGAAAATCGGCGTCAAAGGCGAATCGTAACGGGACAAGCGGCGGGATCGCCAGGCGTACCCCCGCGGTCGCGGGCGTCACCTTGTCCTCCCCGTCTTCGACCTGGCGGCGCTACCTATCGCGAACTCGAACGATCTGAGGAAGAACCATGACCGAGACCAGAGAATCCGCCCTTATCGTCGGCACAGGCCCGGGCCTGAGCGCGTCGCTGGCGCGGCTGTGCGCCCGCCAGGGCATGGCGGTGACGGTGGCTGCGCGCGACGCCGGCAAGCTCGCTGGCCTCGCTGCGGAAACCGGCGCAACGGCGCGCGAATGCGATGCCGGCGACGGCGCTTCCGTGGATGCGTTGTTCGATGCGGCGGTTGCCGAAAACGGGGTTCCCGATCTGGTCGTGTTCAACCCCAGCTATCGCGAGCGCGGACCGCTCGCCGGACTCGACAGGGAGGAAGTCCGCAAGGCGATTCACATTTCCTGCTACGCCGGGTTCCTGGTCGGCCAGAAAGCGGTCCAGCTCATGCTGCCGCGCGGCAGCGGCTCTATCCAGTTCACCGGCGCTTCGGCGAGCGTGAAGGGCTATCCCGAGTCGGCGTCCTTTGCGATGGGCAAGTTCGGCCTGCGCGGCCTGGCACAGAGCATGGCGCGGGAATTGCAGCCCAAGGGCCTCCATGTTGCCCACTTCGTCATCGACGGCGGCATCAGCGCGGGGCCGGACGATCCGCGCAACAGCCGCGGCGAGGACGGGCTGTTGCTGCCCGACGCAATCGCCGAGACCTATCTCCACGTCCATCGCCAGCACCGCTCTGCCTGGACCTGGGAAGTGGAGCTGCGGCCATGGGTGGAAAAATTCTGACCGGCCGGCTGCCGGCGGTTTCCGGCGCGGCCTCAAACACGGCTTCGGTGCGGCCGGGATCTCAATCGGCGTTCGATATCGGTTCCCGATCGGGGCGGGCCCGTTCGGGCCGACTCCGGCGCCGGTGCATCTTCCCGCCGCCGTTGACGGTTCGGCCTGCGTCGAAATAGAACGGCACCGGTCCGCGTTCCGCTGCGGCGCCTCGGTCAAGGCAACGGCCAGGTCCCGAGATCGGGAGATACCGATGAATCTGAGACCGTCGATCCGATTGAGCCATGCCGGGTTCCACGTCTTCGACATCGACCGGATGGTGGACTTTTTCACCAGCGTCTACGGCCTTCATGTCACCGATCGCGGCGTTGCCGGGGAAACCGGCGAGATCGTCTTTCTCTGCGCCGACCCGAGGGACCACCACCAGCTGGTGCTCTACGAGGGACGAACGTCGAGGGAGGGCGTTCATTACAACCACATGTCCTTCGAGGTGAACGATCTCGACCGCCTCAGAGAGATTTACCGGGCACTCCAGGACTATCCCGGCGTCACCAACGTCCTGACCATGAACCACGGCGTCTCCTGGGCCGTCTATTGCCACGACCCGGAGGGCAACCGAACCGAAGCCTTCGTCGATACCCCCTGGTACGTGAACCAGCCCTATTACGCTGACAACCTGGACCTCGCCCAGAGCGACGAGGAGATCGCCGAGATTACCAGACGGATGCTCGATGCCGAGCCGACGGCGGAACCGGTCGAGCATTGGCGCGCCCGCTTTGCCGGAAAACTGGGGCTCGACCCGGCGCAGCGGCCTTCGACATAGGGCAGGGTCGCGATTCGGCAGGCGTGGTGAAATCCGGGGCCTCGTCGCCTTCGGCATGAGGCCTGGAGTCAGTCTCCCCGGGCGGTATCCAGCGCGTGGGACGGCAGCGGGCCGGACTCCGCCGTTGTCGCGCCGGCGGCGGTTTCGGCCACCACCCTTTCGTAGATCGCGCGCACGGCGCCGGCCAATTCCTGCATGTCGGCTTCCAGCACCCGGATATCGGGTCGCTTGGTCGCCCGGCACAGCAACGGATGCAGGGAGGCCGGCGGTCCGTCCGTCAGGTCGCGGGCCGCGCCGGTCAGCCGGAGCAGGGCCTGGATCGTTTGCCAGAGCGTAGCGGCGCGCAGCAGCGTATCGGCGTCTTCATTCCCCAGGCATCCGGCTTTGCGCAATGCGTTCAGCGCCGATGCCGTGTTGGCATGCCGAAGACCGGGATGCGCGTTGCTGTGCAGCAGGATCAGGAACTGGGCGACGAATTCGACATCGAGGATGCCGCCCGGCATGTTCTTGACGTGCCAGATCGACGGCGCGGCGCGGTTTTCGGCGAGCCGCAGCCGCATGCTTGCGACGTCGGCGGCGAGCGTTTCCGCCGCGCGCGGCCGGTCGACGGATCGTGCCGTCACATCCATCACCTCGCCAGCCAGGCGTTCGGACCCTGCGACGACCCGGGCCCGGGTGATCGTCATCTGCTCCCAGGTCCAGGCATGGTTGGCCTGATAGTCCTCGAAGGCCGAGAAGCTGGAGGCCAGCGGACCCTTGTTGCCGAACGGCCGCAATCGCAGATCGACCTCGAAAAGGCCGCCTTCGGCCGTCGGCGCCGTCAGCGCGCTGAACAGACGCTGGGCAAAGCGCGCATAGTAGAGGCTGAGCGCGAGCGGCTTCTCTCCATTCGACCGGGACCCGGCGATCCGGTCGTCATATACGAAGACCATATCCAGGTCGGAGGTCGCCGTGAGCTCGCGCCCGCCCAGCTTGCCCAGCGCCAGAATGCAGAAGCTTCCGTCGTCGAAGCCCCCGTGCTTTTCGGCAAACGCCGCTTCGACGCGGGGAAGTATCGCCGATACCGCCGTATCCGCCACGTCGGCGTAGGCCGCGCCCGCCTGCGCCGCTGAAATCGTTCCGCGCAGAAAGCGCACCCCGGTCCCGAAGCGGGCCTCGGCGCACCATCGGCGCACTGCGTCCAGGCTTTCCTCGAAGCTGTAATCGACCGGAAGAGCGTCGGCAAGGGATTCGGTCAGCGCCTGCCGGCCCGGCAGGGTGTCGAAAAATCCGCGGTCGAGCAGTGCGTCGAACAGGGTGGGCCGCCGTCCCAGCGTTGCCGCGAGTTCGGGGGCGGTGCCCATGATTTCGGCAATCAGATCGAGCAGTTTCGGGTTGGCATGCAGCAGCGAAAACAGCGGCACGCCGGCGGGCAGTCTGCGGATGAAGGCGTCGAGGCGGCGAAACGCTTCGTCCGGCGCCGGCGAACCGCCTATCGCCTGAAGCAGGGCGGGGGTCAATTCCGTCAGTAGTTGCCGCGCCCGGTCGCTGTGGGTCGCCCGGTAACGGCCGTGGTGCCAGCCGCGTATGACCGAAGAGACCGTCTCCGGTTCCGAAAAGCCGAGCGACGACAGGGTGTTCAGCGTGTCCGGATCGTGGTGGCCGCCGGTAAACACCAGGCTGCTCGGCCCGCCCAGCGCGGGCGCTTCCTCGAACAGGCCGGCATAATGGTTCTCGACGCGTTGCAGATGGTGGAACAGGGCGGCCAGAAAATCGTCGGCCGAGGGATAACCCATAAAGGTCGCGAAGGCGCCGAACTCCTCGGCGCTTTCGGGCAGCGTCTGTGTCTGGCGATCCTCGACCATCTGAATGCGGTGCTCGACCGTGCGCAGGAATTCGTAGGCGGCGGCCAGATCGCCGGCGGCGCGCGGCTCGACGCGGCCGGCGGAGACCAGCGCATCGATCGCCCGGACCGTCGAGCGTTCGCGCAGGCTGGCGTCGCGCCCGCCGAAGATGAGCTGCTGGGTCTGGGCAAAAAACTCGATCTCGCGGATGCCGCCGCGGCCGAGCTTGACATCGTGCCCCGGCAGGCCGCCCGGCGAGCGGATCGATCCGCCGCCGCGCCGGGCGTTGATCTGGCGCTTGATGGAATGCACGTCCTGAATGGTTGCGAAATCGAGATTCCGACGCCAGATGAAGGGTCTCAGCCGATCGAGAAAGGCGGTGCCCGCTGCCATGTCGCCGGCCACGATGCGCGCTTTGATCATCGCAGCGCGCTCCCAGTTCTGGCCCATGCTCTCGTAGTAGACTTCCGCTGCGTCGACCGAGAGGGCGACCGGGGTCGAGGCCGGGTCCGGGCGCAGGCGAAGATCGGTGCGGAAAACATAGCCGTCGGAGGTGCGCTTCTGCAGCAGATCGACCAGTCCCTGGGTCAGCCGCACCATTTCGCGCTGGAGTCGTTCGGGGCGCGCAACCGGGACGACCTCCGGATCGAAGAAGACAATGAGGTCGATATCGCTCGAATAGTTCAGCTCGTGGGCGCCCAGCTTTCCCATGCCGATCACGAACAGGCCGCTGGCCCGGTTCGGCGCTCGCACGTCGGGATCGAGCGTGAAGACGCCGCGGCCGGCCGCCTCGCGGACTAGGGAGTCGAGCGCGGAACCGATCGCCCAATCGGCAAAGTCGCTGAGCGTTGCCGTGATCGCCGGCACCGCCCAGGCGCCAGAGAGATCGGCCAGCGCAATGCCCAGCGCAACCTGACGTCGGGCGACGCGGAGAATTCGCGAGACCGTCTCGATTTTCACGGTCCCCAGAAGCTCGCGCCGCGCCGTCTCCAGCCCGGCCCGGATCGCCGTGTCGTAGCCGACCGTAAAACACGCCAGCGCGAAGCCCGGATGCTTCAATAGACAATCGGAAAGAAAGGGACTATTGCCGAAACATGCGCGCAGGAGCGCCCCGTTCCGACTGTCGAGCAAGCGCGTTGCAGCTTCCCGCGCATCGCCCTCCAGTTCCTGCTCGACAGCAGCCGACCATCGATCCAGATTGCGCGCCAGCATATCCGGATCGGCCGGAGCCGGCGGTGCGCTCAGGCGGTGGAACGAACTCTCGGTCACCGGTTGTCCATCTTCTGCGTCTTTGCCGGGCCCGGACGATCCGTGCCGCCGGTCGGCCCGCGGGTGGGCCGCCGACCGCCGTATCGTCCGGAGCCACTATTCCTGTCTTCCCCTGATTAGGACGCCGTTCCGGTGATTCGCAAGCCGATCCGCATCGTCGTCAAGGGCCTGATCGTTACAATCGCACTTGTCGCCATCGCCCTGGGCGCGGTTGCATGGCGTCTCTATCTCGGCCCGGTCGACGCCGAATTCGCTGCCCGCCACATTCGGAAGGAGTTGGCTCGGTCATTCCCGGACCTGACGATCGGAATAGGCGGGATTCATGCCTTCTGGCCGGGCGAATTGTCCGGTTTGCCGTTGCGCAGCAAGGATTTGCGACTGGTCGGGAAGGACGGCGGCGAGATCGCGCATTTCCCGGAGGTCGTCGTGACCGTCGCCCCTCTGGCGTTGTTGATCGGGGAGGTGCGCCTGGAGTCGATTCGCCTCGTCGAGCCCGAGATCGCCCTGGAGCGAGATGTCCGGGGCAAAATCGCCCTGCGGGCCGGGGGCGCGGGGTCGGGCGGGCATGGCCGGTTTATTGCGATGTTGCTCGACCGCCTGTCCGGCGGGCCGGCGGACGCCCCGCCGCTCGACGCGTTGCAATCGATCGAAATTGCCGGCGGCAGCATTACGATTTCGGATCGGGCGACCCGGCAGGTGTGGCGCGGGGAGGCGCTGCAGACCGCATTGCGGCGCCGGCCGGACGGCATCGCCGCGCACCTCTCCGTCACGCTGCGGACCAGCGGCAAAACGGCCCGGATTGCCGGCAGCGCGGAATACCGCAAGGCAGCCGGTACCATTCTCGGAAACCTGACGTTCGACGGTCTGGACCCTGCGGTCCCGGCATCTGTCTGGAAGCCTCTCGCGGCGCTGGAACATCTGAAACTGCCGTTGTCCGGCAAGATATCCTTCGCGGGCTCGGACGCCGGGCGCCTGGACAGCGGAGCGCTGGAAATCGAAGGCGGCGCCGGAACGATCACCATACCGGGTGTCTATCGCGGCCCGGTCCGGGTCAAGTCGATGCACGTGTCGGCAGCGCTGAAAGCGGGCGCGCAAGCGGCTGACATCCGCCGGTTTCAGGTGGTGCTCGGAGATACGACGGCCGGGTTCACAGGCGCTGTGCAGCGGGTCGGGGACGGTCTTGCGGTCGATGGCAGCGCATCGCTTACCGGGTTCGGCGTCAGGGCGTTTCGGCGGCTCTGGCCAGCCAAAGTCGGCCCGGACGCCCGGCGATGGATTGTCCGCAACGTCGGCGCCGGGCGGGTGAAGCAGGTCGAGACCCGGTTTCGCCTTACCTTGCGCAGCGGCAAGAAGCCGGCGGTGCGATTGCATCGCCTTGACGGCCGGTTCGGCTTCGAGAGCCTGAAGGTTCGATTGCCCGGATCGTTCCCCGAATTGCGGGAAGCCCGGGGCGAAGCCCGCTTCCGGCCCGACAGGATCGACTTCCGGTTCGAACGGGCGCGCGTGGGGCAAAGCGTGGTGAGCGCCGGTTCGGCCCGAATCGGTGGCCTTGGCGGCGCTGCCGAAAAAATAAACATCGACGGCACGATCGAGGGGCCGGTGCAGGATTTCCTGCGCCTGATCGACCGTAAGTCGCTGGCGTCCGTGCGAAAATTGGGGGTCGATACCGCCTCGATCCGAGGGCGCGCAAGGCTCCGGCTGAAGGCGGCTTTCCCGCTCGTCAAGCGCCTGTCTCTGAAAAACGCCGCCTTCGCGGCCGAGGGGCCGCTCTACGAAATTTCCTGGCCGAAGGCGCTGTTCGGCCTCGACATCGCCCGGGGCCGGTTTGACCTGACGGTCGGCAAGACCGGCTTCAAACTGGAAGGCGAGAGCAGGATCGCAGGTTCCCCGGCCAGACTGGCGTGGCAGGAAAAGTTCGGGCCGGTATCGAAGTCCTGGCGCCGGCGGCTGTCGGTCAAGGGCGCGACGACGCCGAAGGTGCTGCTCGCGGCGGGCCTCGATATCCGCCGGTTCCTGTCCGGTCCGTTCAACGCCGACGTCACGGTCAGCGCGTTCGACAATGGCCGCACGGTCATTGACGGCGCGTACGATTTTAGCCGGTCGCGCTTGAAGCTGCCCGTTCTCGGCCTTGCGAAACCGCCGAAGCAACCGGCCCGTGGGTCCGCAAGCCTGGTCGTCGTCAACGGCCGGCTCGCAGCGGTTTCCCGATTTGCCCTGCAATCGTCGCCGGTGACCGTGAAGGGAAAAGCGACGTTGGAGAAGAACGGACGGACGCTGCGCCGCCTGATCCTCGACCGGCTGGCGACCGGGCGCACGAATCTGTCTGCAGTTCTCGAACGGCGCACCAAGGCGGGGCGTCGCCTCAGACTGACGGGCAAGTCCCTCGACCTCGCGCCGTTCCTGAAGGAACCGCCGGCGAAGTCGAAACGCGCCGGCCCGGTCCGGCGCAGCGTCATACCTGTCGTTGAGCCGCTGGACATCGGTTTCAAGCTCGATCGACTGTTCGTTTCGAAAGACTTGCCCCTCTGGTCGGCGGCCGGCTCGGCGCGGCACGATGGTAAGGATTTTCGCAGGCTGCGCCTGGCGGCGGCGCTGCCGTCCGGCAAGTCGCTCAGCCTGCGCCTGACGCCGGTCGGCGGCGGCCAGACGATCGCGATTACTTCCGACGATGGCGGCGGCGCCCTGCGCGCCCTCGGCATCGTCGGCAGTCTGCGCGGCGGTCTTCTCTCCATCCAGGCTGTGCGCCGGCCCGCGCTCAAGGACAAGCCGATATCGGGCACCCTGAAATTAAAGAGATTCGATATCGAACGGGCGCCGGCGGTCGCCCGGTTCTTCGCCGCTGCGGAACGTCGCCGGATCGACGGCAGCATCCGCATGCAGCGGCTGGAAATGAAATTCGACCTGGAGGGCGATCGGCTTCTGATCCGTAGCGGCCAGGCCTACAGCAGTCTGGTCGGCGTCACGGCGTCCGGCCGGATCGACCGGAAGAAGCGGGATGTCCGGCTGCGCGGTACGCTCGTGCCGCTCTATGCGCTGAACAGCGTTTTCGGCAAGGTGCCGATTATCGGCGACCTGCTGATCGGCGAGAAAGGCAGCGGCCTGCTGGCTGCCCATTTTACCGTCAAGGGCACCCTGGACAAACCCAGGTTTAACGTGAACCCGGTCTCGTTGCTTACGCCCGGTGCCATCCGCCGGATTTTCGATTTCGGCAGCGCCCGCGAGGGCCGCAAGGGTAAGCCGAAATAGGGCGCTAACCCGGCCGCACCAGGACGTGGCGTTTCTTGCCGGCGGAAAGCTTGATCGCGCCGTCGGCATTGAGCGCATCGGCGCCGATCGGCGCGTTCTCGTCTTTCACCTGTCTGTCGTTGACCCGGGCGCCGCCCCCCTTGATCAGCCGGCGCGCCTCGCCGCCGCTGGTTGCCAGCCCGGCGCGCCGGAACAGGTCGAAGGCCGGGATGCCGCGCTCCAGATCGCTTGCCGGCATTTCGAGAACCGGCAGGTCATCGCCCAGTTTGCCCTGCTCGAAGGTCTGGCGCGCCGTTTCCGCCGCTGCCTCGGCCGCCTCCCGGCCGTGCAGCATGGCGGTCGCCGCCGTCGCCAGCACCTTCTTCGCCTCGTTGATCCCGGCGCCTTCCAACGCTTCGAGCCGGGCAATGTCGCCGAGCGGCAGTTCGGTGAACAGGCGCAGGAAACGGCCGACGTCGGCGTCTTCCGTGTTGCGCCAGAACTGCCAGTATTCGTAGGCGCTCAGCTTGTCGGCATTGAGCCAGACCGCGCCTTGGGCGGTCTTGCCCATCTTCGCGCCCGAGGCGGTGGTGATGAGGGGCGAGGTCAGGCCGAACAACTCACGCTGCTCGACGCGCCGGCCCAGTTCGACGCCGTTGACGATGTTGCCCCACTGGTCCGAACCGCCGAGCTGGAGCGAACACTCGTAGCGCCGCGCCAGTTCGACGAAATCGTAGGCCTGGAGGATCATGTAGTTGAATTCCAGGAAGGTGAGCGGTTGTTCCCGGTCCAGCCGCAATTTCACGCTGTCGAATGTCAGCATCCGGTTGATCGTGAAATGCCGGCCGTATTCGCGCAGGAAATCGACATAGGCGAGGCCGTCCAGCCAGTCGGCATTGTTCGCCATCACCGCGTCGGCCGGCCCGTCGCCGAAGGCCAGGAATTTCTCGAAAACGCTGCGGATGCCCGCCATGTTCGCCGCGATCTGGGCGTCGCTGAGCAGCTGGCGGGCCGAATCCTTGCCGGAGGGGTCGCCGACCTTGGTCGTGCCACCGCCCATCAGGACGATCGGCTTGTGCCCGGTCTCCTGCAACCGGCGCAGCAGCATGATCTGGAGCAGGCTGCCGACATGCAGGCTGTCCGCCGTGCAGTCGAACCCGATATAGGCCGTCACGATCCCGCTGGCGGCTCTGGCGTCCAGCGCCGCAGCGTCGGTGCACTGGTGGACGTAGCCGCGCTCGTGCAGGACGTTCATGAAATCGGATTTGAAGCCGGGCATGGGCCGCGCTATCTCCCTTTCGGCCGGAAAGCAACGGGTGGCGGGTACCCGATGGACCGGCGATCTAACACAGCGCGTTCGGCCGGACAAATCGGGATGCTCCCTTCAACCCTGCGGGTCGATCCATGACGCTACGCACCGCGATCGGAATGATGAGCGGCACGTCGCTCGACGGGGTCGACATCGCGTTGATCCGGTCCGACGGCGCCTGGCGGATCGAAACCGGACCGGCGCGGACTTACGCCTATGACGCGGCGCAGCGGGACGCGATCCGGGCCAGCCTGGGGCTGGAATCGGGTTCGGCGGCGGCGGTCGCCGCCGTGACCGAGGCCCACAAGGCGGCGCTTCGGGAATTCCTGGCCGCGGAAAAGCCGGAACCCGGTGGGATCGACTGGATCGGCTTCCACGGCCAGACGATCTTTCACGATCCTGGCAACGGCAAGACGGTTCAGATCGGGGATTCCGCAGCACTGGCGCAGGCGGCGGGCATTCCGGCGGTCAGCGATTTTCGCGCCGCGGACGTGCGCCGGGGCGGGCAGGGGGCGCCGCTGGCGCCGCTCTATCATGCCGCCCTCTCGGCCGGGCTGGAAAAGCCGCTTGCCGTGCTCAATCTCGGCGGCGTCGCCAACGTCACCTGGATCGGCGCCGGGGCGCCGGGCGGGGGCGTCGAAGATACGCCGCTTCTGGCGTTCGATACCGGGCCGGCGAGCGCGCTGCTCGATGACTGGATGGTGCGCAGGACAGGCGCCGCCTTCGACCGCGACGGGGAATCGGCCGCGCGCGGGACGGCGGATACCGGCCGCGTCGGCGCGTGGCTCGGCCACCCGTTTTTCCGGGCCGAACCGCCCAAGAGCCTGGACCGGAACACGTTCGATGCCGCGGTCGAAGACCTCGGAACGGATGACGGCGCGGCGACTCTGGCCGCCTTCACCGTGCAATGCGTCGCGCGCGCCCGCGAATGGATGCCGAAACCGCCGCGCCGCTGGCTCGTTACCGGCGGCGGGCGCAGGAATGGCTTTCTAATGGACAGCCTGCTCGATGCGCTCGACGCGCCGGTCGATCCCGTCGAAGCGGTCGGATGGGACGGCGACGCCCTCGAAGCCCAGGCGTTCGCCTGGCTGGCGCTCCGGGTTGTCGACGGGTTGCCGACCAGCCTGCCGTCGACAACCGGGGTGTTCGAGCCGACGACCGGCGGCGCGATCAGCCGGCCGGGGTGAAGCGTTGCCGCCTACCGGCGGCCGCCGATGGCGCGTTTGCGCGGCGTTGCCAGAGCCACGTCCAGATATTGCTCGACATGGCCTTGCATCTCCTCGAGATGCTCGTTGAAGAAGTGGTCGCAGTCTTCGACCACCCGCAGATCGATCACGACGCCCTTCTGGGTCATCAGCTTCTCGGCCAGCTTTTCCACGGATTCCAGCGTAACCAGCGTATCCGCCCGGCCATGCACCATGAGGCCGGAGGAGGGGCAGGGCGCGAGGAAGGAGAAATCATACATGTTGGCCGGCGGCGCGACGGTGATGAAACCGTCCAGTTCGGGCCGGCGCATCAGAAGCTGCATGCCGATCCAGGCGCCGAAGGAAAATCCGGCGACCCAGCAGCCCGAGGCATTTTCGTTATGCTGCTGCATCCAGTCCAGCGCGGCTGCGGCATCGGAAAGCTCGCCCTCGCCGCGGTCGTAAACGCCCTGGGACCGCCCGACGCCACGGAAATTGAAACGCAGGGTGGAAAAGCCCCGCCGGGCGAAGATGTGATAAAGGCGGTAGACGATCTTGTTGTTCATCGTCCCGCCATGTTGCGGGTGGGGATGCAGGATCAGCGCGATCGGCGCATTCGGCCTTCTGCTGTGGTGGTAGCGGCCTTCCAGCCGGCCGTCCGGGCCGGGAAGAATTACGTCAGGCATCCGGGAGCGTCCCTTCGTTCGGCCTCGGTCCCCGTCGGCGCGCTCAATCGGGCGGAATACCGAAAGAAAGCCACCCAACTCGCGCGTCTTGACCGCTATGGGGCGCGCATTATCTGGTGAATCGGCCCATGAGGCGCAAGCGGTGCAACCTGGCGCCGGTACAGATCGAGCGCCGGACCATATGCTTCTGCACCGCCGGTGTTTCAAGCGCCAGATTGTAGCGGAGCGGCGGCGGCCGGCCCCGCCGGCGCCCGGTCAGGCAGGAGCGGACACGACATGTTTCGCACAATGCGCGACGAGATCGGCGGGATCATGGCCCGCGACCCTGCGGCCCGGAGCGGCTTCGAGGTCGTCCTCAACTATCCGAGCTTCCATGCCATGCTGTTCTACCGCGTGGCGCGGTGGTTCTGGGTGCACCGGTTGTACCCGCTCGGCCGCTGGATCTCGCAGTGGGGCCGGTTCTGGACCGGGATCGAGATTCATCCCGGCGCGAAGATCGGCAAGCGCCTGTTCATCGACCACGGCATGGGGGTTGTGATCGGCGAAACCGCAGAAATCGGAGACGACGTGACCCTGTATCACGACGTAACCCTGGGCGGGACGTCGCCGAGCGTCGATTCCGAAGCCCAACGCAATGTCAAACGCCATCCGACGCTGGAAGACGGCGTGATTGTCGGTTCCGGCGCCCAGGTGCTGGGGCCGATCACGGTCGGCGCCAACGCCCGGGTGGGCGCCAATGCCGTCGTGGTGCGCGACGTGCAACCGAACGTCACCGTCACCGGCATTCCGGCCAAGACCGTGATGCCGAAAGACAAACGGACGGTAAAGAAATTCGTGGCCTACGGTACGACGGACGACCTGAGCGACCCGATGGTCCCGGCGATCGAAGCGCTGCGCAGCCAGGTTCAGGTCCTGACCGAGCGGATCGAAGAACTCGAAGCCGAACGGGAAGGGCGCGAGAAACCGCCCACCGCCAAATCCGCCTGACGGCCCGCCCGCCTTCCGCCGGCCGAACCCGATCGTTTCACTCTGCTATCGAGGCCTCAGCGACCGATGAACCGCGTTTATCTCGATCACAACGCCAGCGCGCCCCTGCGTCCCGAATCCGCGGCGGCAATGACGGCGGCCATGGCCTTGCGGGGCAATCCTTCGTCCATTCACGGCGAGGGGCGTGCGATGCGCGCCGTGGTCGAGGATGCCCGCGCCGATGTGGCGGCGCTGGCCGGTTGCGACCCCGCCTCGGTCATCTTCACCAGCGGCGCGACGGAAGCCAACGCCATGGCGATGAAGCGGTCGCCGGGGCCGGTCGCCGCCGCCCTGATCGAACATCCGTCGATTCTCGAGAATATCGGGGACTTCAGGGAGATTGCGAGCATTCCGGACGGGTCGATCGATCTGAATGCATTGCAAACCCTGATGGAGGGGCCGGAGGCCATCGCTACGGTCGCGGTCATGGCGGCAAACAACGAGACGGGGGTGATGCAGCCGGTCGCCGAGGCCGCCGGGCTGTGCCGGGCGCACGGCGCCCATCTGCATGTCGATGCCGTTCAGCATGCCGGCAAGGCCGATCTCTCGGAGGTCTGGCCCCATTGCGACAGCATGAGCGTGACCGCCCACAAGATCGGCGGGCCGACCGGCGTCGGCGCCCTGATCGTCAGGGATCCGGGCGATTGGCCGGCGCTGATCGCCGGGGGCGGGCAGGAGCAGCGCCTCCGATGCGGCACTGAAAACGTTCCCGGCATCGCCGGGTTCGGCGCGGCGGCGAAGGCGGCGGCGCAGGAGGCCGATGGCTGGACCGACGTGCGCGACCGGCGCGACCGTCTCGAAGCGGCGATGCGCGACGCGGTTCCGGAGATCCGGGTCATCGGCGGCGCAGCCCGGCGGCTGCCCAACACCAGTTGTACGGCCGTTCCCGGCGTCCCGTCGTCTCTGATGACCATGCGCCTCGATCTTGCCGGGATTGCTATTTCGGCGGGATCGGCCTGTGCGTCGGGCAAGGTGGCGGCGTCGCCGGTGCTTTCGGCCATGGGGGTTGAGGACGAGCTTGCACAGTCGGCCATCCGGGTCAGCCAGGGGCCGTACACGACGGACGGCGATATCGATCGTTTCCTGTCCGCCTGGCGCGAGACCGTCGCCGCCAAAACTGCAAGATAACTGCCGCGAATCCGGCGTTCTGCGCGCCGTTGCCGCGCCCCGCTTCCCGTCCTGCGGCAATACCGCACCGGATCGGTCTTGAATTCGCGCTGACCGTCCTACCTTAAACCGCACAAATCCGGTCCGGTTTACCGGCCGCGCCGGTCGAAATTCGGGAGGTCTGCCCGTGCTGCGCCTGAACAGGATTACCGATTATGCCGTCGTCGTGCTGACTCAAATGGCGAACGAGCCGGACAAGCGCGTAACCGCGCCGCAATTGTCGGAGGAATCGAACGTGCCGGCGCCGACCGTCGCCAAGGTGCTGAAGGCGCTGGCCAGGGAAGGCGTGCTCGCCTCCCAGCGCGGCGTGAACGGTGGCTACCGGCTGGCCCGGCCGGCCGGCGATATTTCGATGCTTGAGGTCATTCGCGCGCTGGAAGGGCCGATCAGCCTGACCGCGTGCGTGGATGGCGCCGAAGGGGATTGCAATGTCGAATTGCTGTGCCCGGTGCGCGGTAACTGGGACCGGGTCAATACGGCGATCCGGAGCGCGCTTGCCGACGTAAGCCTGGAGGATATGGCCATTCCCACGATGTTCGGGGTCCCGTTCCGGGCGGCGGAAGGCGCTGCAGGTGTCCACCTGGCGGGGGAGGCGCGCTAGCCATGGCTGCAACCGCACAGACCGTTGCCCAGGTCCGCGATCTCGGCAAGTACAAGCATGGCTGGGAAACCGAGATCGAGATGGAGACGGCCCCCAAGGGGCTGAACGAGGACATCGTCCGCTTCATTTCCGCCCGCAAGGACGAGCCGGACTGGATGCTCGACTGGCGGCTCAAGGCCTATCGCCACTGGCTGACTATGGAAGAGCCGACCTGGGCGATGGTCGACTATCCGGCGATCGATTTTCAGGACATCTACTACTACGCCGCGCCCAAGAGCACGGCAGGGCCGAAAAGCCTCGACGAGGTCGATCCGGAACTGCTGCGGACCTACGAGAAGCTCGGCATTCCGCTGAAGGAGCAGGAGGTTCTCGCCGGCGTCCAGGGCGCGCCCAGGGTCGCCGTCGACGCCGTGTTCGATTCGGTCTCGGTCGCCACCACCTTCAAGAAGGAGTTGGAGAGCCACGGCGTCATCTTCTGCTCGATCTCCGAGGCGCTGCAGAACCATCCGGAGTTGGTGCGCAAATATCTCGGCACCGTGGTGCCCTATACGGACAATTTCTACGCGACGCTGAATTCGGCGGTCTTCTCCGACGGCTCGTTCGTCTACATCCCGCCGGGCGTGCACTGCCCGATGGAATTGTCGACCTATTTTCGCATCAACGCGAAGGACACCGGCCAGTTCGAGCGGACGCTCATCATCGCCGACGAGGGCAGCTACGTCTCCTATCTCGAAGGCTGCACGGCGCCGATGCGCGACGAGAACCAGCTTCACGCCGCGGTCGTCGAACTGGTCACGCTGAAAGACGCCGAGATCAAGTATTCGACCGTTCAGAACTGGTATCCCGGCGACGAGAACGGCAAGGGCGGCATCTACAATTTCGTCACCAAGCGCGGCGCCTGCCGCGGCGACGATTCGAAGATCCGCTGGACCCAGGTCGAGACCGGCTCGGCGATTACCTGGAAATACCCGTCCTGCATCCTGCAGGGCGACAATTCCGTCGGCGAGTTCTATTCCGTCGCCATCACCAACAACGCGCAGCAGGCCGATACCGGCACCAAGATGATCCATCTGGGCCGCAACACGCGCTCGCGCATCATCTCCAAGGGCATTTCGGCCGGCCGGGCGCGCAATACCTATCGCGGGTTGGTGCGCATGGGCCCGAAGGCCGCGGAGGGGCGCAATTTTACCCAATGCGATTCGCTGCTGATCGGCGACCGCTGCGGTGCCCATACCGTGCCTTATATCGAGAGCCGGAACCGGACCGCCAAGGTGGAGCACGAGGCGACGACCTCGCGGATCGGCGAGGACCAGCTGTTCTATTGCCGCCAGCGCGGCATCGGCGAGGAGGATGCCGTGGCGCTGATCGTCAACGGCTTCTGCAAGGAAGTGCTCCAGGAACTGCCGATGGAGTTTGCCGTCGAGGCCCAGAAACTCGTCAGCATCAGCCTCGAGGGGAGCGTCGGCTGACGGGCCTCTGCGGGAATACCGTCCAGCGCCTCGAGTATGAACAGGTGGACTTTGGAAAACATGCTTGAAATCAAGAACCTGCATGCCTCTGTTGGCGGAAAGCCGATCCTGAACGGGGTGGATCTCGCTGTCGCCCCAGGCGAGGTCCATGCCGTTATGGGACCGAATGGCTCCGGCAAGAGCACGCTCAGCTATGTGCTTTCCGGCCGCGACGGCTACGAGGTCTCCGACGGCAGCGTCCTGTTCAAGGGCGGGAACCTGCTGGACCTCGATCCCGAAGAGCGGGCGGCGGCCGGCCTCTTCCTCGCCTTCCAGTATCCGGTCGAAATTCCGGGCGTCACCAACATGACCTTCCTGAAACACGCGCTGAACGGGTTGAAAGTGCAGCGCGGGGAGGAAGAGCTCGACGCCATGCAGTTCCTGAAGCTGGTCCGGCAGAAGGCCAAGGCGCTGGGCATGAGCGACGACATGTTGAAGCGCGCTGTCAACGTCGGCTTTTCAGGCGGCGAGAAGAAGCGCAACGAAATTCTGCAGATGGCGGTGCTGGAGCCGGCGTTCGCCGTGCTCGACGAAACCGACAGCGGCCTGGATATCGACGCCCTGAAGATCGTCGCCGACGGCGTCAATGCCCTGCGCGGGCCGGCGCGGTCCATGCTCGTTATCACGCATTATCAGCGTCTGCTCGACTATATCGTGCCGGACCGGGTCCATGTGCTGGCCGGCGGCCGCATCGTGACCTCCGGCGGCAAGGAGCTGGCCCTGCAACTCGAAGACGAGGGCTATGGCGCCTTCGCCGCCAGGGCGGCCTGACCCGTGGCGACTCTGGTCCCCATCGATGGTCCGGCGGCGAATCCCGACTGGCTGAGCGGCTGGCGCGCCGGCCCGGGCAATGGAACGGCCGCGGCGCCGGATTGGCTGCCACCGGTCCGGGCCGAGGCGGCCGGGCGGTTTGCTGCGCGCGGCCTGCCCAACCGGCGGATCGAGGACTGGCGCTATACCAATCTAGCCCAGTTGACCGGCCTGGAACTGGACTGGGCGCCGGCGCCCGCCGAAGTCGCGAAGGAGAGCCTGCCGGCCCTCGTCTTCGGCCGGGAAGCGGATTGCCGGCTCGTCCTGGTCAACGGGCAGGTCCGGCCAGCGCTGTCCGCGGTGCCGGCGCTGCCCGAAGGCACGATACTGACCTCCCTGGCCGAAGCGCTGGCGACCGGGCATCCCGGCGTTGCAGACCTGCTGCGGGAGCGGGTGACGGTCGACGACGGCGCTCTCAAGGCGCTGAATGACAGCTGGCTGGAAGACGGCTATGTCCTGATCGTCCCTGAAGACGTGACGGTCGACCTGCCGATTGAGATCCTCTCCGTCGGCACCGGCGGCGCCCTGCCGCCGGCCTACCAGCCGCGCAACCTGATAATCGCGGGCGCGCGCAGCCGCGTGACGGTGGTCGAACACCATGTCGGCCTGTGCATCGGCGGTTACTTCGCCAATGTCGTGACCGACGTCGCCGCCGGGCCCGAAGCCATCGTGCGCCACTGCAAGGTCCAGGACGAATCGAAGGAAGCGATCCACGTCGCCTTGCTCGACGCAACGCTCGGCCGCGACGCCATGTTCGACAGCTTCTGCTTCACCCTGGGCGGCCGGATTTCACGCAACGAACTGCGCGTTTCGCTGGATGGCCCGGGCGCCCATTGCCGCCTCAACGGCGCCTATCTGGTCGGCGGGCATCAGCATTGCGATCACACGACCGCCGTCGATCATGCCGCGCCGGAAACCCATAGCGACCAGCTCTACAAGGGTGTGCTGGACGGGCGCGCCCGCGCCGTGTTCCAGGGCAAGGTCGTGGTCCGGCAGGACGCGCAGCAGGTCGAAGGCCACCAGATGAGCCGCGCCCTGCTGCTGTCGGAAACCTCCGAGGTCAACACCAAGCCCGAACTGTTCATCCATGCCGACGACGTGCAGTGCAGCCACGGCGCGACCGCCGGCGACCTGGACGCCGAGGCGCTGTTCTACCTGCGCTCGCGCGGCGTGCCGGAGGGGCAGGCCCGGCAGCTTTTGGTCGAAGCCTTCCTGAACGAGGCCATCGATGCCGTGGCGCTCGCCGGCATGCGCCTGCCCTTGGAGCAGAACGTGGCGCGCTGGATGGGGGAGCGCCCCCAACCGACCCCATGACTGCAATTCCAGCCATTCGCGAGATGCCGGCCCGCGGCCGCAATACCTACGACCCTGCCGTCGTGCGGGCGGATTTCCCGATCCTGTCGCGTACCGTCTACAACAAGCCGCTGCGGTTCCTCGACAACGGCGCGAGCGCGCAGAAGCCGCAATCCGTCCTCGATGCGCTGCAAAACAGCTATGCCCGCGAATACGCCAACGTCCATCGCGGCGCCCATTTCCTGAGCGGCGCGGCGACCGAAGCCTATGAAGGCGTGCGCGAGAAAGCGGCCGGACTGCTGAACGCGCCCGGCCCCGACACTATCGTATTCACCAAGAACGTGACCGAGTCGATCAATCTGGTCGCCTGTTCCTGGGCCGAGGCCCATCTCTCGGCCGGCGACGAGATTGTCATCACCGAGATGGAGCACCACGCCAATATCGTGCCCTGGCAGCTGCTGCGCGACCGCAAGGGGGTCGTGCTCAGGGTCGCGCCGGTGGAGGACGATGGCAGTTTCGATCTCGACCGCTTCGCCGCCCTGCTGACGGAACGGACGAAGCTGGTCTCCGTGACCCATGTCTCGAACGTCCTCGGCACGGTCGTCCCGGTCGCCGAGGTGACGCGCCTGGCGAAGACGGTCGGCGCCTGCGTCCTGATCGACGGCGCTCAGGGGATCGTCCACCAGCCGGTCGACGTGCAGGCCATCGGCTGCGATTTCTATGCCTTTACCGGCCACAAGCTCTATGGGCCGACAGGCGTCGGCATCCTTTACGGCAGGTCGGACCGGCTCGAAGCGATGCCGCCCTGGCAGGGCGGCGGCGACATGATCGATTCGGTCTCGTTCGAGCAGACCGTCTATGCCGAACCGCCAATGCGGTTCGAGGCCGGCACGCCGCCTTTCGTGCAGGCCATCGGCCTCGGCGCGGCCATCGACTATGTCCAGGCGCTCGGCATGGAGGCCATCGGCGCCCACGAGCATGCCCTGCGCGCGCATGCGTTCGACGTGTTGCGCGACGTTCCCGGCGTGCGCCTGATCGGCGAGGCGCCGGACAAGGCGGCCATCATGTCCTTCGTCGTCGATGGCCTGCATTCCCTCGACGTCGGCGCAATTCTCGACCGGCAGGGGATTGCCGTGCGCGTCGGCCATCATTGCGCCCAGCCCCTGATGGCGCGGATGGGCATCGAATCGACGGTCCGGGCTTCCATGGCGCTCTACAACACGGCGGAAGAAATCGATGCGCTGGCCGCCGGCATCCGCCATGCGCAGAAGCTGCTGGGTTAGGCGCGATGGACCTGTCGGTTTACGAGGACTACGCGGAGACACTCGAAGCGCTCGACGACGAGATGCGCTTCGAATACCTGCTCGATATCGCGAAGAAAAAGCGGGGCGAACCGTTCCCCGAAGAGGCGATGGGCGACGCCCACCTGATGCACGGCTGCATGTCGCGGGTGTGGATCATCCATGACATCGCGGACGATCGTCACTATTTCCGCGGCCATTCCGATGCCGCCATCGTCAAGGGCCTCGTCGCCATGATGACCGACAGTTTCAGCGGCCTGACGACGGCGGAACTGGCGCAGATCACCCTGGATCATGTGCGCCGGCTCAATCTCGGTGCGCTGACCACGCAGCGCCAGGTCGGCATGATGGCGATGCTGAAACATATCCAGAAGCTGGCCGGCGCCCGGCCGGGCATCCAGGCCGCCTGACGATGGCCGGCAGCGCCGACACCGGATCAGGCGTGCCCGGCCTCGCCGATTTCATGGACGGGCCGGCCGAAGAGGGGCTGACCGCTGTCGCCGGCTCGGCGCTCGAAAACCCGAAAGGGCGGGCCGGCCGGGACGCGGTGATCGAGGCGCTGAAAACCGTCCACGACCCGGAAATCCCGGTCAACATCTACGATCTGGGTTTGATCTACGAAGCCGACCGCCGGCTGAACGGCAATGTCGAGATCACCATGACGCTGACCGCGCCGCATTGCCCGGTCGCCGGCGAGATGCCCCAACAGGTCGCCGACGCGGTGGCCGCGGTCGACGGAGTCGGGGTCGTCAAGGTGACGCTCACCTGGTCGCCGCCCTGGACGCCGGACCATATGAGCGACGACGCGAAATTTATTCTTGATATGTTCTAGGCAGGACGCTATTTCTTGTCTTGGAAACCTGGGAAAAGCCGATGACGGACAGCGCCGCGAAAAAGAAAAAAGTCGTTGTATTGAAAAGAAAAAAGAAAAATTCCGCAACCGACGAATTCATGAGTGTCAAAAGCAAAACCCTGTCCGATCACCTTCACGCCACCACTCGCGCGAAATATCCGTGGAATTCCGTTAAGAAATCTGCCTGATGCCGAAGGAACGGGAAATTTTCGCCGGCCTGATCGAACAGCAAGGCGAACCCGATACGGCGGTCCTGCTTACCCTCGGCCTGTTCCACTACCACAAGTGGGACCGGATTGTAGATTGGGAGCGGCAGAATGACGGCAAACCTCTAACCGTCGAGCAACAGTACAGGATAGGCAACGAATTTTCGCCGGAAGACGTCCGCCGCTATCGCCAAATTTCCAATAGGACGATCAAGGATTTGCAGCAACAGGCGCTGCTGGACGATCTGGATTCGGCCTTTGAGCGACACCGTGAAAACTGGTGGCGCGGGTTCGGCCAAAGCTTCGCTGCAGCCCTTGCCTACAGCGTCCTGCTGCTCATCTTGTATATTGTTGTACGTTGGCTAGGTTCCGATCTGGCGATGATCGTTGGGCGTGTCGCCGAATAAGCTGCTCCAACCGAAAACGAGTCGATGCCCATGATGCCACAGGTAATCACGCTGACCGACCGCGCCGCCGACCAGGCCAGAGCCTTGATCGCCAAGTCGGAGGAGGAGGTGCTGGGCCTGCGTGTCGGTGTGAAGTCCACCGGCTGCTCCGGCATGAGCTATTATGTCGAATACGCCCGGGAGCAGAAGAAGTTCGAGGATGTGGTCGAGGACAAGGGTGTCAGGATCTTCATCGAGCCCTCGGCGACCATGTTCCTGTTCGGCAGCGAAATGGACTGGGTGGAAGACCGCTTCAACGCCCGGTTCGATTTCGTCAATCCCAACGAAAAGGGCCGGTGCGGCTGCGGAGAATCCTTCACGGTCTAGACTTCGATTCCCGACAAATCATTACATTTCCTGACAGCCCGCTACCGCTGACGCACGACGCGACCCAAGGTCGCCGGAACTGCCATGCCCAAAGTCACCTTCGTCGAGCGCAACGGCAATCTGCGGGAAATCGAGGCCCGGGTCGGTCAGACGCTGCTGGAAATCGCGTGGGACAACGATCTCGACGTCGAGGGGGCGTGCGAAGGCTCGATGGCCTGCGCGACCTGCCACGTCATCGTCGATCCGGCCTGGTTCGACCGGCTGCCCGATCCTTCCGAGGATGAGGAGGATATGCTCGACCTGGCCTATGACATCCAGAAGACATCCCGCCTCGGCTGCCAGATTACGTTAACCGATGCGCTGGACGGGCTCGTTGTGCGTCTGCCGAAGGACGTCCGCAACATGCTGCTGTGACATGTCCGAAGACCTGACAAAACCGGTTTACGACGGCGCGCTGTTCAACCGGCTGCGGGCCGGCGCCGGCGCGCAGTGGGACGCCTATGTCGGGCACGAATTCGTCCGGCAGCTCGGTTCCGGCAGCCTGGCGGAGCCGGCGTTCCGGCATTACCTGATCCAGGACTACCTGTTTCTCATCCATTTCTCGCGGGCCTGGGCGCTCGCGGCCTACAAGGCCGAGACCCTGGCGGACATCCGGTCGGCTGCGGAGGTGCTGGCCGGCATTTCCGATACCGAAATGCGCCTGCACGTTGAATTCTGCGCGTCCTGGGGCCTGACCGAAGCCGACATGGAGGCCGCGCCGGAGGCGCCGGGCTGCCTTGCCTATACCCGCTACGTGCTGGAGACCGGCCTGCGCGGCGACCTGCTGGACCTGCATGTCGCGCTCGCCCCCTGCGTGGTCGGTTACGGCGAGATCGGGCGGACGCTCGGCAATCTCGAGGCGGTGGCGAATAACCCCTACCGTGCCTGGATCGACATGTATTCGGGCGAGGAGTATCAGGGGGTCGCGCGGGGCGCCGCCGCCGCCCTGGACGATCTCTGGGCCCGCCGCGGCGGCGAAGCCCGCCTTCCCGCGGTGCAGAAGATTTTCGACGAAGCGACCCGGCTCGAATCGGGTTTCTGGCAGATGGGACTGGATGCAGTATGACCGGGCCTGCCGCAAACCGGAGAATCCGGAACCGGGCGGATATCAAGGCCCTGGAGGCGGCGACCGCGGACGGCTTCCTGCCCGTCGCCTCGACCTGGGAACTGCTCGCCCGGGGGCGCGACCTGTTCGGCGACCGGCCGGCCTTTCGCTTCCTCGAAACCGGCATGCCGGGCGGCCCGGCGGTCGAAATCACCCATGCCGACCTGTTTGCCCGGGTGACCCAGGCGGCCAACCTGTTTACCGATCTCGGCGTCGGCCCGGACGACGCGGTCGCCATGCTGGCGCCGAACATCCCGGAGGCGCACTTCGCCCTGTGGGGCGGGTCCGCGGCGGGACGGGCCTGCCTCGTCAACAATCTGCTCAACACCGACCATATCGTGGAACTGGTCGAAGCGGCCGGCGCGAAGGTGCTGGTGGCGCTGGGGTCGGACCCGGCGCTCGATATCTGGCGCAAGGCCTTGGACGTCTGCGACCGGGCGCGGGGCCTCAACGCCGTCCTGTCGATCGGCGGCGCGCAGGACGGGGCGGACGATTTTGCCTCTGCGATCGCCGGCTATCCCGCCGACCGCCTGACTTCGGGCCGCGCGATCGGGCGGGACGATATCGCGTCCTGCTTCCATACCGGCGGCACGACCGGTGCGCCGAAACTGGCGCTGCACAGTCACGGCAACCAGGTGCATGTCGCGTGGTCCGCCAGCCAGATGTTCCATATCCGGCCGGACGATATGGCGATCAACGGCTTTCCGCTGTTCCATGTCGCCGGTTCGATGGTGTTCGGCCTCTCGCTTCTGGCCGGCGGCGCCGGCCTGCTGCTGCCGACCCGGCTGGGCGTCCGCCATCCCGAGGTCATCGCCCGTTACTGGGACCATGTCGCGGAGCATCGCGTGAGTTTTCTGTCCGCAGTCCCGACGCTGCTGGCGGCGCTGCTCAGCCAGCCCTACCCGGAGGCCGATATTTCGTGCGTGCGCCGCATGGTGATCGGCGGGTCGCCGCTGCCGACGGAAATGGCCGACGCGTTCGAGGAAACCTACGGCATTCCGGTGCGCAACGCGTTCGGCATGACCGAGAGTGCCGGCATCATTACCATAGAGCCCTACCTTGCGCCGGCGCGGGTGCGGGGATCCTGCGGCCTTCCCCTGCCCCATACCGAAGTCATCGCTGCGGCACTCGGCCCGGACGGCGCCGACGTCTCGAAGCCGGTCCCGCCCGGCGAAACCGGCGTGATCGCGGTGCACGGCCCCAACGTCAGTCCCGGCTACACCGATCGCAAGCGCAATGCCGGCACGTTCACCGAAGACGGCTGGCTGATCAGCGGCGATCTCGGCCATCTCGACGAGAACGGCTATGTTTACGTCACCGGCCGGTCCAAGGATGTCATCATCCGCGGCGCCCACAATATCGACCCCGCCATGGTCGAGGAGATCGTGAACCGGCATCCCGCCGTCGAAATGAGCGCGGCTGTCGGGCAGCCGGATGCCTATGCCGGTGAACTGCCGGTCGTCTACATCGCCCTCAAAGCGGGCGCTGCGGCGACCGAAGAGGAAATCCTCGCCTTCGTCGCGCCGCTGATAGCCGAACGGCCGGCCGTGCCGAAGCGGGTGCATATCCTGCCCGACCTGCCGCAGACCGCGCTCGGCAAGGTGTTCAAGCCGGCCCTGCGGCTGCAGTCGATCGAAAGGGTCTTCGGCGAAGCGCTGGCGCCCCTGCGGGAGGACGGCGTTACCGTGTCGGTGGCCGGGGAGCAATCGGCCGCCGGCCTGTCGGCCCGGATCGAACTGGGGGGCGATGCGCCGGAGGATGCGGCGGAACGGGTCAAGACGCTGCTGCGCGGTTTTCCGGTCGACTATGAGGTGGCGTTTGCCGGCTGACGGGCGGTCTGCCGGGCTTCCGGGCGATTGCGGCGCAACGTCTTGATCGGGTGGCAAAGCTTGAACGGTGGCGGAGGCGGCCTTATACGCTCCCCGCGCGCCGGCGGCCCGTTCCGGCTTTTCCGGGCGCTTCCGGACCGGGCGGGCGTGGCGGAATTGGTAGACGCGCTGGCTTTAGGTGCCAGTGACGAAAGTCGTGGGGGTTCAAGTCCCTCCGCCCGCACCATCCGGCCATCCGGCCATCCGGCCATCCGGCCATCCGGCCATCCGGCCATCCGGATTGAACGGAGACGAACCGTCCGGGCGTCGGTGCCGCCCGGCTCGAAAGATTGGAATTGCCGAGACATGCAGGTGACGGAAACGACGGCCGAGGGCCTGAAACGCGAATACAGGGTATCCATCCCGGCGACGGATATCGACGGCAAGGTCACCAGCAAGCTGGCCGAAGTCGGCAAGGATCTGCAGCTCCCCGGATTCCGCCGGGGCAAGGCGCCCCTTCCGGTCCTGAAGATGCGGTTGGGCAAGTCCGTACTGGGCGAGGTGCTGGAAGAGGCGCTCCAGGAAAGTGTCGCCAAGACGCTCGACGACAAGGAACTGAAGCCGGCAATGCAGCCGAAAATCGAAATCGGCGACTATAAGGACGGCGGCGACCTGGAATACACCATGTCGCTGGAAATCCTGCCCGAATTCCAGGTCATGGACCTCAAATCGATCAGCCTCGAACGGTTCAAGGTGCCGGTGAAAGAAGAAACGGTGGACGAGGCTGTCGCTTCGTTTGCCGAATCGCGGAAGGAATCCGAAGCGGCGCCGGAAGCGCACGAAGCGGCATCCGGCGACATCGCTGTCATAGATTTTCGCGGAACCGTGGACGGCGAGGCGTTCGATGGCGGAGAGGCGGAAGACTTCTACCTCAATCTGGGCAGCAATACCTTCATACCCGGATTCGAGGACCAGCTGATCGGCGCGAAAGCCGGCGACCGGATGGACGTGAAGGTCACCTTTCCGGAAGAGTATCGGGCCGAACATCTGGCCGGAAAGGACGCGGTCTTCGACGTTACGGTCAAGGAGCTGCGGACGGGAAAGCTGCCGGAAATCGACGATGCATTCGCGAAGTCCGTCGGCGCGGAAAATCTGAACGCGTTGAAGGAGGCCGTGAAGGCCGATATCGAGCAGAACTACAACGGCCTGACGCGAACCCGCCTGAAACGGGATCTGCTCGACATTCTCGCCGACGGCCACGATTTCGACCTGCCGCCCGGCATGGTCGAGGTCGAATTCGAGGCGATCTGGAAGCATTACGAAGAGCGCAAGGCCAATAACCAGCTCGACGAGGACGAGAAGGACAAGCCCGAAGAGGAATTGAAAGCCGGTTTCCGCGACATTGCCGAGCGCCGGGTGCGTCTGGGCATCGTGCTCAGCAAGGTCGGCGCCGAGCAGAATATCGAAGTGTCGAACGAAGAAATAAACCGGGCGATAGTGCGCGAGGCCCAGAATTATCCCGGCCGCGAGCGCGAGGTGCTGGAAGCCTACCAGAAGAACGCCCAGATGCAGGACAGCCTCAAGGCGCCGCTCTACGAGGACAAGGTGATCGACTACATCGTCGAACTGGCCGAAGTGAACGACAAGGAAACGACCCTGGAAGATTTCGCCGCAGAACCGGAGGATTGACCGGCGCCGGACGGTGGAAGGCGGCGCGAAATTTCCCGCCGCGGCGACCTGTCGTGAGGACGCCGGCGGGTCCGCGTCCCGGCCGGAGCGGGACTGGCAGCGGCGCCCGGCGCGGCCTATGTAGGGTCAACCCGCGCGGCGCCCCGGCGGCCGCCGCGACCCGCCTTCCTTGATAGCGACACCAATTCGAGAGAGCTGCATGCGCGATCCTGCCGAATTCTACATGAACACGCTCGTGCCCATGGTCGTCGAGCAGACCAACCGGGGCGAACGGGCCTACGACATCTATTCGCGCCTGCTGAAAGAGCGGATTGTTTTCATCACCGGCGGCGTCGAGGACCAGATGTCGTCGCTGATCTGCGCACAGCTGCTGTTTCTGGAAGCCGAGAACCCGACCAAGGATATCTCGATCTACATCAACTCGCCTGGCGGTATCGTGACCTCCGGCCTCTCGGTCTACGACACGATGCAATATATCCGGCCGGAAGTGTCGACGGTCTGCGTCGGGCAGGCGGCCTCGATGGGCTCGATGCTGCTCGCTGCCGGCGCTCCGGGCAAGCGGTTCGCGCTGCCGAATGCCCGCATCATGATCCACCAGCCGTCCGGCGGTTTCCAGGGCCAGGCGACGGACATCGAAATCCACGCCCGGGAAATTCTCGCGGTGCGTGCGCGGCTGAACGACATCTATGTCGCGCACACCGGCCAGGATCTTGCGGTGATCGAGGATGCGATGGACCGCGACCGCTTCCTGACGCCGGAGGAAGCGAGAGATTTCGGCATTATCGACGAAGTCGTGACCAACCGGCCGCAGGACAGCGAGAACGGCGACGGCACGTAAACCGGTGCCGCTTGCCTCAAGACCGATTCGATCTGGTCACGATGCGGCCCTGTCGCTATCATGCGCGCCCAACTCGACGTCTCGGGCCGCGTCGCTGCGGTTCGGGGCCAATCCGACCGATGCGGGTTTTCGATCCTAAAGCCGATCCTGACGGGGCCGAATACCGATGAGCAAATCCGGCAACGGCGATTCGAAGAACACGCTCTACTGCTCGTTCTGCGGCAAGAGCCAGCACGAAGTGCGCAAGCTGATCGCCGGGCCGACGGTGTTCATCTGCGACGAGTGCGTCGAGCTGTGCATGGACATCATCCGGGAGGAGAACAAGTCCAACGTCGTCAAGAGCCGCGACGGCGTGCCAACCCCGCTCGAGATCAACGATGTCCTTGACGACTATGTGATCGGTCAGCATCACGCCAAGCGCGTCCTGTCTGTGGCGGTGCACAACCATTACAAGCGCCTGGCCCACGGCGCGAAGTCCAACGGCGTCGAACTGGCCAAGTCGAACATCCTGCTGGTCGGCCCGACCGGCTGCGGCAAGACCCTGCTGGCCCAGACCCTGGCGCGGATCATCGACGTGCCCTTTACCATGGCCGACGCTACGACGCTGACCGAAGCGGGCTATGTCGGCGAGGATGTCGAAAACATCATCCTGAAGCTGCTTCAGGCGGCCGACTACAATGTCGAGCGGGCGCAGCGCGGCATCGTCTATATCGACGAGGTCGACAAGATCAGCCGCAAGGCCGACAACCCGTCGATCACGCGCGACGTTTCCGGCGAGGGCGTGCAGCAGGCGCTGCTCAAGATCATGGAGGGAACGGTCGCTTCCGTGCCGCCCCAGGGCGGACGCAAGCATCCGCAGCAGGAATTCCTCCAGGTCGATACCACCAACATCCTGTTCATCTGCGGCGGCGCCTTCTCCGGCCTGGAGAAGATCATTACGTCGCGCGGCCAGAGCAAGTCGATCGGCTTCGGCGCCGATGTCCGCGCTCCGGACGAGCGCAAGACCGGCGAAGTGTTGCGCGATCTGGAGCCTGAAGACCTGCTCAAATTCGGCCTGATACCCGAGTTCGTCGGACGGCTTCCGGTCATCGCGACGCTTGAGGATCTGGACGAGAACACGCTGGTCCGGATCCTGACCGAGCCGAAGAATGCGCTGGTCAAGCAATATCAGCGCCTGTTCGACATGGAAGGCGCCAAACTCAGTTTCACGGACGACGCCCTGGGTGCGATCGCCCGCAAGGCCATAGCAAGGAAGACCGGCGCCCGCGGCCTGCGCTCGATCATGGAAAATATCCTGCTGGATTCGATGTTCGATCTGCCGGGCGACGAAGGAATCGAAGAGGTTGCGATAAACCAGGAGGTCGTCGAAGGCCGCGCACAGCCGTTGCTGCTCTATGCCGACCGCAAGGCGGAAATGGGCGGCGTCAGCGCCTGATCTGCACGGCCGGCGCGACATCGCCGGGCCGGTGGCATGATCCGGCGTCGCACCTTCTCTGCCAGGCCTTGATCCGCCGCCGATCGATCCGATTTACTGGGTGAAAGGCACGGTGTGCGGCGGTTGCTTTGCGAGTGACGGGCCGCTGGAACGCGTATCGTGGCCATCGTAACGGCGCCGGATCTCGGGCCACAAGATTTTCTGCGGCCGGTGCCTGTAGCGGGTCGGCCGCCAACCATTCGGGTGATCCATATGTTCGAACTTGAGGGCGGTGTGCTGCTGCCTGTTCTCCCGCTTCGGGATATCGTTGTCTTTCCGCATATGATCGTGCCGCTCTTCGTCGGCCGGGAAAAATCGGTCCGGGCGCTCGAAGACATCATGAAGGACGACAAGCAGATTCTGCTGGTCGCCCAAAAGAATGCTGCGCAGGACGATCCTTCGACCGCGGATATCTTCACCGTCGGGACGATCGGTACGGTGTTGCAGCTGCTCAAGCTGCCCGACGGGACGGTCAAAGTGCTGGTCGAAGGCGGTCAGCGCGCCAGCATTCTGCGCTACGCCGACAATGACTCGTTTTTCCAGGCCTGGTCCGCGGTGATGGACGAAGAAGGGGAGGACGACAAGGAAGTCGAAGCGCTGATGCGCACTGCCGTTTCGCAGTTCGAACAGTATATCAAGCTGAACCGCAAGATTCCGCCCGAGGTCCTGGTCTCGATCAACCAGATAGACGAGCCGGGCAAGCTTGCCGACACTGTGGCCTCGCATCTGAATCTCAAGATTCCCGAGAAACAGGAATTGCTGGAGACCGCACCGATCGGCGCGCGGCTGGAGAAGATCTACTCCTATATGGAGGGCGAGATCGGCGTGATGCAGGTCGAGAAGCGCATCCGCAACCGCGTCAAGCGCCAGATGGAGAAGACCCAGCGCGAGTATTACCTGAACGAACAGATGAAGGCGATTCAGAAGGAGCTGGGCGACGGCGAGGACGGCAAGGACGAATTGGCCGAAATCGAAGAGAAGATCAAGAAGACCAAGCTATCGAAAGAGGCGCGGGAAAAGGCCGAGGCCGAGTTGAAGAAACTCCGCTCGATGAGCCCGATGTCCGCCGAATCGACGGTCGTGCGCAACTATCTCGACTGGCTCCTCGGGATTCCCTGGAAAAAGCGGACGAAGATTAAGCGCGATATCGGGCGTGCGGAACGCATCCTCGACGAGGACCATTACGGCCTCGAGAAAGTCAAGGAGCGGATCATCGAGTATCTCGCCGTCCAGCAGCGGATGAAAAAGATCAAGGGACCGATCCTCTGCCTGGTCGGCCCGCCCGGCGTCGGCAAGACTTCGCTGGGTAAGTCCGTTGCCCGGGCGACCGGCCGAAACTTCGTCCGCCTTTCCCTCGGCGGCGTGCGCGACGAAGCCGAAATTCGCGGGCACCGCCGCACCTATATCGGCTCGATGCCGGGCAAGGTCGTCCAGTCGATGAAGAAGGCGAAGACCTCGAACCCGCTGTTCCTGCTCGACGAGGTCGACAAGCTGGGCGCGGACTGGCGGGGCGATCCCTCCTCGGCTCTGCTCGAAGTTCTGGACCCGGAGCAGAACGGAACCTTCAACGACCACTATCTGGAGGTCGACTACGATCTCTCGGATGTGTTGTTCATCACGACGGCCAACACGCTGCGCATGCCTCAGCCCCTGATGGACCGCATGGAGATCATCCGCCTGCCGGGCTACACCGAGGACGAGAAGGTCGAGATTGCCAAACGGCACCTGCTTCCCAAGCAGGTCGAGGCACACGGCCTGAAGGAAGAAGAGTGGTCGGTATCCGATGCCGCCCTGCGCTCGCTGATCCGCTACTATACGCGGGAGGCCGGGGTCCGGAATCTCGAGCGGGAGATCGCCAATCTTGCCCGCAAGGCGGTCAAGCAGATCGTTGGCGACGCCGCGGACAAGGTCGCCGTCACCAACCGGAACGTTGAAAAATACGCCGGCGTCCGAAAATACCGTTTCGGGCTGGTCGAAGACGAAGACGCCGTCGGCGTCGTCACCGGCCTGGCCTGGACGGAAGTCGGCGGCGAACTGCTGTCGATCGAAGCCGTCACTCTTCCCGGCAAGGGCAAGGTGTCCGCGACCGGAAAGCTCGGCGAGGTCATGAAGGAATCGGTTCATGCAGCCGAGAGCTTCGTGAAATCCCGCGCAGTCAGCTTCGGCATCAAGCCGACCATTTTCGAAAAGCGCGACATCCACGTCCATGTGCCCGAAGGGGCGACGCCCAAGGACGGGCCGTCGGCCGGCGTCGCCATGATCGCAGCCATCGTTTCCGTCGTGACCGGCATTCCGGTTCGCAAGGACGTCGCGATGACCGGCGAAATCACCCTGCGGGGCAGGGTTCTTCCGATCGGCGGCCTCAAGGAAAAATTGCTCGCAGCGCTGCGCGGCGGCTTGAAGACGGTGCTGATTCCCGATGAGAACGAGAAGGATCTTGCCGAAATTCCGGACAATGTGAAACGCGGCCTGACCATTGTCCCAGTCAGCGCTGTCGATCAGATTCTGGAACATGCGCTGACCGCGCCCCTGACGCCGATCGAATGGGCCGAAGCCGACGACGACGTTGCCGCGGTCCGCAGCGACAGCACCGGCGGAGAGGTCGGGGTGGTGACCCACTAGCGAGGCCGTTGCCGTGCGCCATGCCCGGTGCCGGTAAATTCCTTGCGAGAAACACGCTGTGCCGTGGTTCCGGTGATTGACCGGATCGCCGGGATCGCCGTAAACTTGGAACAGTCTGACTGGTCGGACCCGAGGCACGGGTGGGCGGGACGGCTTCCGAATTGGTCGTCGCCCGAAGCCGAGCCGGCGGATAGACATTTGTAATCCTAGAGTAAAAAAGGGGACTTACGTGAACAAGAATGATCTTATTGCCGCCGTTGCCGACAGCACGGGCTTGAGCAAGACCGACGTCGCGTCAGCAATCGATGCGACGCTCGCTTCGATTACCGACACCCTGAAATCCGGCGGCGAGGTGAAACTTGTCGGATTCGGCTCCTTCCATGTGACTCAGCGGGCAGCTTCGACGGGCAGGAATCCGCGCACCGGCGAAACGATCCAGATCGCGGCCTCCCGGCAGCCGAAGTTCAAGGCCGGTAAGGGCCTGAAGGATGCGCTGAACTAGACAGACCGTGTTGCGCATCTAGCGCGAAACGGAAAATGGCCGTCCGGTTGCGGATGGCCATTTTCTGTCCGGATTTCCGCGACGGCCGGCGCAAACTGCGGCTCCATTGTCCCGGCGGGCCCTCGCAGCGAATCTCAGGCGGAATCGCGGGCGGTTAGCTCAGATGGGAGAGCGACTGGTTTACACCCAGTAGGTCGGCGGTTCGATCCCGTCACCGCCCACCAGAATGGGTGATTGCGCACGGGTAGTGAAGCGGCCCCGACATTCACTTCGTCGTGTCCGCGACCGGAAGAAATCAGCCCGGTCTCGGGGAAGACCTGTCGAATTGACGCAAGACTTCGCCAACACTCAATGCGGCAGTCAGCAAAACCAGTTAGAATACCTTATGCAGAACGAAAGGTATCCCTCGGTAATTAAATGAAAAATCAGTTGATCGATATTGGCGCACACGATATTTTGCGAGTGTCGAGCGGTAGTTCGCGGAACATCAGGAAGAAACAGGGATGCACCGGCCAGCGCCGCTCTTCGCCGACTGTCGGTTGCCGGTGACGGGTCAGGCGCTCTCGCGCAGCGCAGTGTCTTGCAGGCCGCCCGTTGCACGTCGTGTCGATCGCTGTAACGGCCGACTGTCGATCTGGATTCCGCAGTTTTGGGAAAAAGCCGGCTCTGGTCTAGGGCCGATAGCTGGCCCATAATGGTCCGCGCGAGAAACCCGACATCGCGGGCGGGCGCCCGTGATTTCCTCTGAAATCGAGTACGGCAGGGAAACATGTTTTCGAGAGACAAGTCGAAGGAAAGTGCCGGTCCTGGCGCCACTCCGGCGGTTCCGAAGCCGGCGCCGGTTAAACGTCCCGATCCCGCGGCCGAGAACCAGCCGCCGCCGCAGCGTGCGGCCGTCAAGCCGTCCGTCATTACAGAAAGCCTTCACGTCACCGGCAACCTTGCGTCCGGCGGCGAGTTGCTGGTCGATGGCGCCGTGACCGGCGATATCCATGTGCGTACATTGACGATCGGCGCCTCCGGCAAGGTCGAAGGCAAGATAGTGGCGGAAGAAATTACCGTTTCCGGATCTGTCGATGGTCAGATAAGCGCCAAGTCGGTGATGATCGGCCGGACCGCCCATGTCACCGGGGACGTGCTGCACGACGTGCTTTCGATCGAAAGCGGCGCCGAATTCCAGGGCCGGTGTCAGCGCCGGCCGGCAAACGAACTGGAAGTGCCCAAGACGGCGTCGCAGATGGCGCAGGAACAAAAGCCGGGTCAGGCGACGCAGAAGACTGCGAAGGCCCAGCCTCAGGCGTCTGTGCCGCCCGTTAAGCCGGCGAAAGCCGTTGGTGCATCGGCGACGCCGGCCAACTGAAGGCCGTAGGCTCCTGTCGGAAGCGCGAGGCGCGTGCCGGTGCTGCGCAGCTGGCTAATGCATGTCCGGATCGCGCAGCGCCCGGCCAAAAATTTCAGCATCGACATTGCCGCCCGAAGCCACCGCAACGACCGTGCGCCCACGGCACGGCAATTCGCCTGAGATCAAGGCCGCAAGCCCGACGGCGCCGCCGGGTTCCAGGACGAGCTTGAGATCGCCGAACGCGATGCGCATGGCGTAGAGCGCTTCCGCATCGGTAACGACGATGCCGGGCGCCAGCGTTCGCCGGTTAATTTCGAAAGTCAATTCGCCCGGCGTGTCTGCAAGCAGGGAATCGCAAACGGAGCGAACCGGGCCGGTCAGGACGATCCGCCGCCCGGCTTCCAGCGAGCGTTTGGTGTCGTCACCGGCGGCGGGTTCGCAGGGATGGACCGGCACGCCGGGCATCGCCGTTTTGAGCGCCGTGGCAACGCCGGCGATCAGTCCGCCGCCGCCGCAGGGCACGACAACGGCATCGGGGACAATCCCGAGCGCGCGGCACTGGCTCGCGATCTCCAGGCCAACGGTGCCCTGCCCGGCAATCGTATCCCGATGATCGTACGGCGGAACGATGGGACAGCCGCGTTCTTCGGCCAGCGCTCTGGCAAGCTCTATCCGATCCTCGGCGTTACGGTCGAACGACCGGACTGCCGCGCCCCAGCCCTCGGTCCGGGTGCGTTTGATGGCCGGCGCATCCTGCGGCATGGCAATGGTCGCCGGAATGTCATGCAGCATGGCGGCAGCGGCAACGGCCTGGGCGTGATTGCCCGACGAATAAGCGACAACGCCGCAGCTCCGGTCCTCTGCCGGCAGGCGGGAGATGTTCGTCCAGGCGCCGCGGAATTTGAACGATCCGGTCCGTTGCAGGCATTCCGCCTTGATCCAGACGGCGGCGTCCAAACGGGCGTCGAGAGCATCGGAGCGCAGGAGAGGGGTGACGGCAGCGACGCCGTGCAACAGCCGCGCTGCATCGACGATGCTGTCGAAGTCCGGCGGCCGGAGGTCTGCCGGGCTATTCATGCCGCCGTTGCCGATCGATCGACTCCAGGAATGTCGAGACCGCTCCGGCGGCGGCCGGCTCGTGAAGGCGCGGCGCATGTCCGACCCCGGGAACGGTGACCCCGGTTATGTCCGGATGATCGTCCAGCATGGCGTTGAGGCCGGCGTCGGTCAGGAGGTCGGAGTTTCCGCCCCGGATAGCCAGAACCGGCACATGATGCAGCGACCGGAACATCGCCCACAGGTCTTGCCGGGGCGCAGTGGCGCGCCGGATCGGCTTCACCAGATCGACGTCCCAGTTGTAGTGGAGCAGACCGTCGCTGCCTTCGCGGTAATTCGCGCGGGCGGCAGCTTCGAAGGTTGCGTCATCCCAGGCCTCGAATTCCGGGAAGCGTTCCCTGACGGCGGCAACCGCCGCGGGCCAGTCGGGCACAGGCCGATCCGCCCCGGCATAGTCGGCAATTTCAGCTGTCGCGGCGGTTTCGATCTGCGGGCCGACATCGTTCAGGACAACGCCGGCAATCGCCGAGGGCATTACGGCGCCGAGCACCATGGAAAGAAATCCGCCCAACGAGGTGCCGACGGGAACGAAACCGTGCAGGCCGGTGGCAACGATCAGGTGCCGGATATCGTTGACGTAGGTTTCCGGCGTGTAGGTTCGCCAGTCGCCGGCACGGTCGGACCTGCCCCGGCCGCGGTAATCCAGGCAGACGATCCGGCGCTCCCCGGCGTGGGCTTCGGCCAGCTCGGCAAAATCGGCCGAATTGCGTGTCAGGCCTGCCAGGCAGAGCAATGTGGCGCCGGCCCCGGTTCCGCTGTCGTAATCGCGGTAGTACAGGCTCAGCCCGTCCTGGGTCAGGAACTGCCGTTCTGCGTAGGGCAGTGCGGTCATTTTTCCCATCCGGCTGTCGTTGTCATGGCAGGTGCAGGACTGGCGCCGGCTGTCGTGTGCCGTAAGGGCGCCTGACCGCCCGCATCTCCGGGCTGTCCCGAATTGCCGTTCGTACCGCGGGCTTTCTTGCAGTCTGCGGCGACGCTGCAAGTGATTTCCGATCCCGGGCGTCGCCAGGCCGCCACCGGCGTCGCTGCCAATCCGTTGCTGCCGAGCCGCGCACGGTACACGGCGACATTCGCCAGAACGCGGCGCACGAAGTTGCGGGTTTCGCCGAACGGGATCGATTCGATCCAGTCGATGGGCTCGATGTTGCGGCCGGGGTCGCCGTAGCGCTCGATCCAGCGCGCCACCCGCGCCGGGCCGGCGTTATAGGCAGCCGCGGCCAGCAGGTAAGACCCTTCGAACCGGTCCAGCAGGTAATCGAGATACGCGGATCCCAGGCGGATGTTGTAAGCAGCGTCTCGCGTCAGGCGCCTGCGGCTCCATTTCAAGCGCGCGCGCCGGGCGGCGAATTTCGCGGTCGACGGCACGAGTTGCATCAAACCGCGCGCGCTGGCGCGGCTGTGGGCCTTGAGATTGAATTCACTCTCCTGGCGTATCACGGCCAGAACCAGCGCCGGTTCGACCGGCAACCGTTTCGGCAGGGCGATAACCGGATAGGCGAGGCGGTTGCGGACGAAGCCCAGCGGCAGCGCGCGGCGCGCGGCGCGGACCGCGATATGGCGTTCGCCCAATTCCGCGGCCAGTTCGGCGATCAGCACCAGGCGCCGGCCGGTTCGTTGCATCTCGCCGGCGGAACCGTTGGCGGATCGGCGGGCGCTCCGGCGGATCAGCCACCAGAGCAGCTGGCGGCTCTCCTTACTTGCCCGGTTGCGGCTGTAGAAACGGGTGAGCCTCACCGCCGCTTCCCGGTCGAAGGCCGCTCTGGATTTCGTCGGGATCGCCGTATCCGGGGGCAGGACCAATGTCCGTTCCTTTAGCCGCATCCTCGATAGCTGACCGTGCAGGCTGAAGGCCGCCGGAGCGGCTTTCTGATACCAGGCTTCCGCCTTGCCGGGATTGTGTCTGTCGCGCCAGGTCTCGGCGACCCACCAGGCCGCCATTGCGCGAAGATCGGAACGCCGCGATCCGGCATGAATCCGTTGAAAATGCTTCAATGCCGCCTCGGACCGGCCCTGCTTGCGCAGCGCGATCCAGCCTGCGAGGCTTTCGGCAGCGGCAAATCGGTAGCCGGAAGCCTGGCGATGGCTGGCCGCCACCGCATAGGCGCGGGCATAGTGCTGCTCCTTCAGCAATTCGCGCACCGTAAGCGTGCGTTCGAGCCACCAGCGTCCCGCCGCGGCCGGGCCCGGTTCTGGAGCGGTTTCGAGTCCTGCGCTTGCCGCCGTCAGTTCGCCCCTGCGCCGATTCCAGCGCACCAGGTCGAAACGGAAACCGGGCTCGGAGCGGCTTTTGGCAGGCACTTTAGGGATCCGTTTCAGCATTTTCGGAACCGTCCACGGACGCGGCCTTCGCTGAAGGTCGATGCGCACCCTGAGCGGTACGGCATAGCCGGCCGACAGCTTGTGAAAGAGTATCAGCCTGTATGCGCTGCGGTAGCGCCCGCGGTCGAGATGCATGCGGACCCTGGCCGCCCTGTCTGTGTGGGAAATCCTGCGCCCGTATCTCCGGAAGAATTTCTTCTCGGCCGAGGTCGGCATCGCGAGGCTTTTCCAGCAGCGGGAGATTTCGCGCTTCGCCGCCGACCGGTCGCCGCGCTTGCCCAGCAGATCGATATGGCGGATGCAGCCGATCGGCGTGACTGGCGGATGGCGGGCGAACCAGGCGGCTAGATCCGCCGCCGCGACCCGGCCGGGCAGTGCGACCTCTGCCCGCTGCCGCAGGATGAATTGTAACGGCCAATCCGGATGCTTCCCGATAAATCCGGCTATTTCCCGCATCTTCGCCGGGTTGCCGTCGCGCCGATACAGGGCGAACAGCAGGGCGTCGCGCTCGAACGGGTTGCCGACCCGCCGGATCGCCCGCCTGGCCCGGGAGAACCGCCCCCGCCGGATCGCGGACAGCGCTTGTCGGACGGGATCCGCCCTCCGCTTCGCCGCCTGGGCCTCGCCCGCAGACGGCGGGAGGGATACCGGGGCCAGGACGGCAAACACACCGGCGACGAGGCAACAGCGCGCCCAGGTCGAGACGAGCGAGCGGCGGGTCACCGTGCCTTTTCCGTCATGCCTTCCACCTCGATTTCCGCGACAGGCCGTTGCTTGATGGCGGCCGACGGCCGGTATAGGGTAACGCAGAACATATTGGACTGCCGACCGGGGAGATAGCGCGATGTTCAAGGGTTCGATGGTTGCCCTGATCACGCCGTTTGACAATGGCGCCGTCGACGAAGACAGCTTTTGCCGTTTGGTCGACTGGCAGATTACGGAAGGAACGGAGGGTCTGATCCCGGTCGGAACGACCGGCGAATCGCCGACCTTGAGTCATGACGAGCACATGCGGGTGGTCGAACTGTGCGTGAAAAAGGCGGCCGGCCGGGTGCCGGTGATCGCCGGGACAGGCTCCAATTCGACCCGGGAGGCCATCGAGTTTGCCGAACACGCCAGCGCGGTCGGCGCCGACGCCCAGCTTGTCGTGACGCCCTACTACAACAAGCCGACCCAGGCGGGGCTGATCGACCATTACACGGCGCTGCACGACGCGACCGACCTGCCGATCATCATTTACAACATCCCGCCGCGCTCGGTGATCGACATGACGGTCGAGACGATGGCGCAGTTGGCGAAGCTGCCGCATATCGCCGGCGTCAAGGACGCAACGGCGAAACTGGAACGCCCGCTGGCGACGCGCCTGGCCTGCGGCCCGGATTTCGCGATCCTGTCCGGCGAGGACGCGACGGCGCTTGCCCTGCTGGCCCAGTCCGGCGACGGCTGCATCTCGGTTACCGCCAATGTCGCGCCGGGCCTGCTGGCCTCGATGCACAAGGCCTGGCGCGCCGGCAACCTGCAGGAGGCGATCCGCCTCAACGAACTGCTGATGCCGCTGCACGAGGCGCTGTTCTGCGAATCGAGCCCCGGACCGGTGAAATACGCCGCCAGCCTGATGGGGCTGGCTTCGCCGGAAACCCGGTTGCCGCTGACCGAAATCGCCGAGAGCTCGAAGCGACAGGTCGAGGCCGCGCTCGAGCATGTCGGCCTGTGGAGCGCGGCGCGGGAGGCTGCGGAGTAGGCGAAGCTGCATTCCGGGAGGCCGGTGCAGGCCGGCCGAGGCTGCTCCGGCGCTACGCGGCGGCAGACGCCGCTTCGTCGTCGTGCATATCCTCCCAGCGGTCGATGTAGCCGCGCGTGAGCGGCACGGCGTCCTGCCGCCGGGCGATCTGGATCTGGAAGACCAGCTGGTCCATCCGCCGGAACGACAGTTCGCAGCCGGTCAGGTAGAAGTCCCACATCCTGCAGAAGCGTTCGTCGTAGAGGTTGCGGATTTCGTCGCGGTTTGCCTCGAAGCGGAGGCGCCATTCCCGTAATGTGCTCGCGTAGTGCAGGCGCAGCATCTCGACATCCGTCACCCACAGCCCTTCCTTTTCGATCGCCGCCATGATTTCGGACAGGGCCGGCGTATAGCCGCCCGGGAAGATATATTTCGCCAGCCACGGATTGGTCGAACCGGGCGGGCCGGCCCGGCCGATGGTATGGAGCAGGGCGACGCCGTCCTCCTTCAGCATCGAGCGGAGTTTGCCGAAGAACTCGCGATAGTGGGTCACGCCGACATGCTCGAACATGCCGACGGACACGATTCGGTCGTAGGTTTCCCGCTCTTCGCGGTAGTCCTGCAGGCGGAAGCTGACCTTTCTGGCGAGTCCTGCCTTGGCAGCACGCTTCTCGGCAACGCCGTGCTGCTCGGCCGACAGGGTAAGGCCGGTCACTTCGGCCTCGGCTTCCCGCGAAAGGTAAAGCGCCAGCCCACCCCAGCCGCACCCGATGTCGAGGATCTTCTGTCCGGGTTCCAGCAGCAATTTTGCGGCGATATGGCGTTTCTTGTTGTGTTGCGCCTCTTCCAGGCTATCGCTGCCGCTGTTGAAGTAGGCGCAGGAATATTGCTTGTCTTCGTCCAGGAACAGGTCGTAAAGCCGGCCGGACAGATCGTAGTGATGCGCGACGTTGCGCCGGGCCTTGCTGACCGGGTTGTATTGCCGGATACGGCGCGTAACCCGACCCCAGGCGATGCCGGTCCGGCCGATCCAGGTATTCTCCTCGAATTCGCTAACGGCGCTGCACAGCAGGTCCAGGAGGTCGTAAAGCGAACCCTGCTCGATCGTCAGGCGGCCATCCATATAGAGTTCGCCGAACGCAAGCTTCGGATTGTAAAGCAGCCGCCGTTGGGCCGCGCGGTCGTGAACACGCACCGTCACGTCCGGCGCACTGTCGCGCCGTTGTCCGATCGTCTGGCGTGCCCCGGCAGCATCCACAATGGTTAGCCGGCCGGCGGACACGCATTTGTCCAACAGTCGAGCCAGCAGCATCGCCAATTTCTCCCTGGATTGGAAATTAGCGCGCTACCTGCCGCTTTTGCAACAGAGTGAATCGCATTTAAGGAGTGAGAAGCAGGCCGCTGGGCCATGGAACGGTTCGTAAGGTCCGCAACGCCCGGGCGGCTATCCGAATTTCGGCGAACCGGTCCGTTCGGCGGGTTATCCTCGAACCGGATTGCGCCGGAGAGTCCGGCGCCGCTCGCGGCGATCCGCGCCATCTCCTCCGGCTTCAGGTCTTCGAGGCCGCCGGCGCGGTTGCGGGTCAGGCCGCCTTGACCGGCTCTTCCGATTGCGCCCGACGGGCAAGCCTTACCGCATTCCGGATAATGGCGAGTCCGGCTTCTCCATCCATGCTCAGGATCGATTCCGGATGGAACTGGACGGCGCGCCACGGCCGGTAGCGGTGTTCGATCGCCATGACCACGCCGTCGGCTTCCGCCGTGATCGCCAGTTCTGCAGGCGTGGCGTCGGTGCGGGCATGCAGCGAGTGGTAGCGCCCGAGGGTCAGGTGCCGGGGCAGGCCTTCGAACAGGCCTGTACCGCTGCACCGGATGCCGGAAGCCTTACCGTGGTACGGTTCCGGCAACAGGCTCAGGCGGCCGCCGCAGAATTCGACAATCGCCTGGAGTCCGAGGCAGACGCCGAACACGGGCACCTTCATATCGCCGAGCAGGGCCAGCGTGTCCGCGGCCCTGAAATCCGCCGGCGTTCCGGGTCCCGGCGACATGACGACCAGATCGGGGTCGAGATCGCGCAGGGCTGCCCCGTCGGCGAAGCCGGTTCCGGCATGGGTGCGCAGCGTTGCGACACGGGCGCCGGTCTGCCGGAAATAGTCGGCGATCGTGTGCACAAAGGAATCCCGGTGGTCGATCATGGCGACCGTCATGCCCACGCCCGGCAATGCGACGGCGGCCGCCCGCAACGCGACCGGCGCTGCCGGCTCCTCGCCGGAAATCGCCGTAACCAGGGCCGAGGCCTTCAGATGAATCTCCGCCTCTTCCTCTTCGGGGACTGAATCGTGCAACAGCGTGGCGCCGGCGCGGATTTCGGCCCGGCCGCCGGCAATGCGGATCGTCCGGAGGGTGAGGCCCGTGTTGACGTTGCCGTTGAAGCCGAAGGCGCCGACAGCGCCGCCATACCAGCGACGAGGCGATTTCTCGTTGTCCTCGATGAATTGCATGGCCGCAAGCTTGGGTGCTCCGGTAACCGTAACCGCCCACATATGGGAGAGAAATGCGTCCAGCCCATCGAAACCCGGGCGCAGCGTGCCCTCGACATGATCGACGGTATGGATCAGCCGCGAATATATCTCGATCTGCCGCCGTCCGATCACCCTGACGCTGCCCGGCACGCAGATGCGGGACTTGTCGTTGCGATCGACATCGGTGCACATCGTCAGTTCGGCTTCGTCCTTGGCGGAATTGATCAGCCGTCGAATCTGCGCGTGATCCTCCATCGGCGTTGCGCCGCGCCGTATGGTGCCGGAAATCGGACAGGTCTCGACCCGGTCGCCGGTGACCCGCACGAACATTTCCGGCGAAGCGCCGACCAGATATTCGCCGCCGCCCAGGTTGAGGAAAAAGCCGTAGGGCGAGGGATTGGTCTCGCACAGCCGGCGAAAGATTGCGGAAGGCGGCTCAGGCGCGGGCCTGGATTGCAGCATGCCGGGAACGGCTTCGAACAGATTGCCCTTGCGGAACTCCCTTTGCGCCTTGCGCACCAGGCCCGCATACTCGCCCGGACGGCGATCCGTCCGGTTCCCGCCGATACGGTCCGGCCGATAAGCCATAGCTGCGCCGTCGCGCGGCAGGCCGTGCGTGCTCGCGCCGTCGAAACCGAAATCGTAACGGAGGCGATGGGCGGTCCCGGCGCGGCGGTCGACGACAAACAATTCGTCGGGCAGGTAGAGCACCAGATCGCGCTGTTTCGCCGGCCGCTCCAATTTGAACCGGATCGGATCGAAGGCGAAGGCGAGGTCGTAGCCGAACGCGCCATAGAGGCCCAGATGGCTGTCCCTGTCGGTGCGGAACGCTGCGAGAATTTCCCGCAAAGCCGCGAAAACGCTGGATTGTTTGCTCCGTTCCTCTTCGAAGAAGGCGCCGCCGGCCGGTTGCGGACTGGCCGCGACCGCGGTGTCGGAAACGAAATCGACGTCCAGGCAATCGGCGTTCTCAAGAGCCCGGTGCATCACCGGAACGAGGACAGCGCCGCGCGCGTTCAAGGCATCGGCGCGGATCCGGTTGCGCTCTACCGTAATGCCAATGGGCGGGTCGACGAAGCCCGTGTCCCAGCGCGAGTAGCGCCCCGGATACTCAAAGCCGCTGGTGAAAACGCCGCCACGGCTTTCGTCGAGGCGGTCGATCAGGTCGGCGATCGCGGCCGCGCCATCGACTTCGGCGGTCGTCCGCGCGATGGATATTCCGGGGATCGGGCCGTCCGGCGAAAATTCGACCGGTGGCCGGCCGCCGGCGGAAACGGGTGAATTTCGGTATTCGATTGCAAGCATGGTCTCTTCCTGGAGCGAAAGGGAGCCGGGAAGAGAACCGCAGGATCGAAAAAGGCCGCTCTCCATCCGGGGCGGCCCTGGTGCGGGTTCAAATGTGAGGCACGATCAACCCGAAGCAGCCGCCGTTCCGGCGCACCGCCACCACTGGCCCGATGTGCAGATTCCTGTCATGGGCGCGGCGTCTACAGCGTTCCGGCGGTGCGGTCAACCGCTCGTAGCGTTTGTGCCGATAAAATGTGATGGGGCCCATAGGCCGAGCGTTACGACCGCCTGGTTTGCGTGGCCACGAAGCGCCGGGATCGCCTTGCATTGCTTGTTACCGCACATGCCTACCGTGCCGCCGGGCGCCGGAAGCGGACGCTCTCTACCCCGATTGCGGCTTCGGCGCCGGCTCAGGCGGCGCCGACGGATTCGCCGGTTGTTCTTGCGGCTTCGATTCATTGCCCTGCCGTACGCATTGCTCGAGCCGTTTCAGGGAACGGTCTGTCCCGGTGAGCTGGAAACCGTAATCGCGCTTGCCTTGCAACAAGCGAAGCTTCAGCCCGCGGCGCAGTCGTTTCCGTTTCTCTGCGTCCTTGCCCAGCGCCAGCCACAGCCGTTTCGTATCGTACCGAAGCACCGTGCCCGGGGCCGAATGGATAACCTTGCCGTCGATCGCCAATGTCATCGTGTAGGGACTGTGCGGACTGAGGGACCAGTCCGGTGCGGACACGCCGATGAACAGATCGTGATTGCGAAAGAGCAGGAAATAGAGAGTGATGCCGCTGTTGTACTTTGCCGACATGATGCAGTGGCTGAAGCCGCCTTCGCGGTTGACATAGGAATTCCCGGTCCAGTCGCCGACCGACCATTGCGCCGCGGCCGCAGGCGACCATCCGGCCAGACCGCTCAAAAACAGGGAAAAAAGCAGGGCAGAGAGATAGCGAAAGGGCCGGGGCATTCTGGAAGGCCACTCTTGCGTTGCGTTACCGCGACGATTGTCGGGCCTGCGGCCCGGACCCTGGATTATCGCTTCTGTTGCTTTTGTGTTCAACCGGTTCGGCCGCCGCCGCCGCGCGACCCTGTCGCGGTTTATCTTGCACTGGCGCCGCCCTACTATATGCGCGTTCATGGAAATGCGGGCGGTCGGGCGCCGCCCTGTGCAGCCATTATTCCCGGGAACCGCGCTTTCCGGTTCGGCACGCGGGCAGAGGGATGGCGCGTGGGCTTTTTCGTCGACGCCCCCTAGGAGCGACAATCGTTGGCACGCAAGCGCAAACGGGACGACGGCGGCGCGCCGGAGACGGAAATCGACCGCGAGGGAGAGCTCTTCATTCAGGAAGTGAATGAAGAACTCAAACAGGAGCGGTATCTCCAGACTTGGAAGAAGTACGGGCAGTATTTCGTCGGCTGCGCGATTCTGGCGATCGGCAGCGTAGCGGGCTGGCAATGGTACAAGGGTAATATCCGCAGCGTGCAGGAGGTGCAGAGCGTGGAGTTTGCCTCTGCCGCCGCGCTCGTGGCCGGCGGAAAGAATGGCCAGGCCGGAAAAGTCTTCGACAAGCTGGCGAGGGAGACCGATGGCGGATATGCGGCGCTTGCCCGGCTGCGCCAGGCCGCACTGGTGGGAAAATCCGGCAATTCGAAAGCCGCCGCAACGCTCTATCTCCAACTTGCCAACGACGATAGGCTGGCGTCGGTGTTCCGCGATCTCGGTACGGTATTGTGGGGCCTGCACGCTCTCGACAGCGCCCGCCCGGACGACGCGATCGCCCGGTTGAAGCCGCTTGCCGCTGCCGAAGCGACATGGCGCTACACGGCGCTGGAAGTGATCGCCCACTATCACCGCAAGGCCAGGCGGAAAGACGAAGCCGTGCGTATATTCAAGCAGCTGTCAGATGACGACGGCGCGCCGGGATCGCTGAAGAAGCGCGCTCGCGAAATGCTGTCCATGCTGGGAGAATCCTGATCGTTCGCAGGGTTGCGGACGTGTCGGCCAACGGGTGTACGGAATGAGGAAGCTCAAAATTGCGTTGGCCATGGCGGCCGGTTTGGCCGCAGCGGGCTGCGATGCGATCAAGAATCTTGTGGATTCCGAGGAACCGCCGCTGCAGGGCCGGCGCCTTGCCGTCCTGCCGACCGCCGGCATTCTCCGGGCCGACATAAGAATTTCGGATGTCCGGATCGTCCTGCCCCGGCCGACACCGAACGCCGCCTGGCCGCAGCATGCCGGCTATCCGAACCACGCCATGCATCACCTGGCGCTCGGCAAGGATCCGCGCACGGCCTGGTCGGTGAGGGCCGGGTCCGGCTCGGAGCGCCAGGGCCTGTTGTCCCTTTCCAGGAGCCGACGGCTGCTGGCGCAGCCGGTGACAGGCGGCAACCGCGTTTTCACAATGGATTCGGCAGGCAGGGTCCGGGCTTTCGACCTGAAGACCGGGCGGCGGCTTTGGTCTCAGTCGATCCTGCCGCGGCAGGAGCGGGACGGCGATGTCGGCGGCGGTATCGGCTTTCATGACGGACAGCTCGTTGCGGCGACCGGCGCCGCCGAAGTGCTCGCCATGGATGCGTCGAACGGCAAGGTGCTGTGGCGCCGCAGTACCGGTGCGCCGGTACGTTCGGCGCCGGCGGTAAGCGATGGCCGCGTGTTCGTCGTCACGTCTGAAAATACCGTGATCGCGTATGACGCGAGCGACGGCAGCAAGCTGTGGAACTATGAAGGCGTCGCGGCCCTGACCGGCATTCTGGGCGGCGGGGCGCCGGCGGTGGACGAGGGCGTCGTCGTCGCACCGCAGTCGACCGGAGAGCTGGTTGCGCTGCGGGCCGGAACCGGCCGGTCGATATGGACGGAGAATATCGGCGTGGTCCAGCGCGGCGATCCGGTGCTCGGCCTCAACGCCATCACCGCCAGTCCGGTGATCGACCGCGGCGTGGTCTACGCCGTGAGCAACGCGGGACGGCTGGTCGCCATCGAACTGGGCTCCGGCCGCCGCCTGTGGGATGTCGAAATGAGCGGCCTGCAAACACCGTGGGCCGCCGGCGACTATGTGTTTGTGCTGACCAGCCATGCGGTGCTGGCAGCAATCCGGCGCAGCGACGGCCGTGTTCGTTGGACGGTTCGGCTGGACCGGTTTACCGACGACGATCACCTGTTCGACGGACGGCCCTTCTGGACCGGACCGGTGCTGGCCGGCGACCGTCTGGTGGTTGCCGGATCCCATGGTGAGGCTCTGGCCGTCTCGCCCTATACGGGCGAAGTCATCGGCTGGATACCGCTCGACAGGGGCGTATTCATCCCGCCGGCGATCGTGCAGCGCACGATTCTGTTTTTGGACGACAGCGGTCGCCTGACCGCCATGCGGTAATGTCCGCCGAAGCGGCGAGGGTCGCCATAGTCGGCCGGCCGAACGTCGGAAAATCCACTTTGTTCAACCGGTTGGTCGGCCGCCGCGCCGCCCTGGTGCACGATACCCCGGGCGTTACCCGCGATCGCAAGGAAGCGCCGGCGCGCCTGCAGGACCTGCACTTCTCGGTCGTCGATACGGCCGGACTCGAAGAGGCTGCGTCCGGTGCGATCGAAGGCCGGATGGCCGCGCAGGCGCTCCGTGCGCTGGAAGATGCGGCGGTCGCCCTGTTCCTGATCGACGCACGGGCCGGCGTTACGCCGGACGACCGGCATTTCGCCAATCTGCTGCGCCGCGCCGGCACGCCCGTCGTGCTGCTCGCCAACAAGTGCGAAGGCCGGGAGGCGGAGCCGGGCCGGCTCGACGCCTTCGGCCTCGGACTGGGCGAACCGCTTGCGATCTCTGCCGAGCACGGGCTGGGCATGGACGACCTGCGGCACGCTCTGGCGCCGTATCTGGAAATGCCCGCCGGAGAGGAGGACGGCACCGTCCCGGACGTTGCGGACCGGCCGATGTCGCTCGCCATCGTCGGGCGCCCCAATGCCGGCAAATCGACCTTGTTCAACTGCCTGATCGGCGAAGAGCGGGTGCTGACCGGCCCGGAACCCGGGATCACCCGCGACGCCATCTCGTTCGATTGGCGATGGCCGGACCGGGAGGGCGGCCGCGCGATCCGCCTGATCGACACGGCCGGGGTCCGGCGCCGGGCGAAAGTAGACGGTTCGCTCGAAAAGCTGTCGGTCATGGATACCTGGCGCGCGATCCGATACGCCGACATCGTCGTCCTGATGATCGACGCGCGGACGGTCCAGGCTTTCGGGCATGGCATCGAGAAGCAGGACCTGACGATCGCCCGGCAGGTCGAGGAGGAAGGCCGCGGCCTGGCGATCGCTGCGAACAAGTGGGATATGGTGTCGGAACCGCAGAAGCTGCGCCGCCAGATTACCGAGAGCCTGGAGAAATCGCTCAGCCAGCTGCGCGGCGTTCCGCTCGCCTGCATCTCCGCCCTGGACGGGCAGGGGATCGACCGGCTGATGGGCGCGGTCCTGCAGATCGATGCTGCGTGGAACAGCCGGGTCGGCACCGGCGCGCTCAACCGCTGGATCGAGGCGATGCAGGACGCGCACCAGCCGCCGCTGGTGAACGGCCGCCGGATCCGGATCCGCTATGCCACCCAGGTCAAGGCCAGGCCGCCGACCTTCGCGCTCTTCGTCAACAAACCGGCAGACCTGCCGGACAGCTATCTGCGCTATCTCGCCAACGGCCTGCGCGACACGTTCGGTCTCGACGGCGTGCCCCTGCGCCTGCACCTGCGAAAAGGCAAGAACCCGTACGCGGACAACGCCTGACGGTCGTTCACGCGAATAGCGTTTCCCCGTTCCGCCGGCAGTCCGCCGCCGCCAGCTCGACGAACATTCCAGCGACGCTTTCGGGCGGCGGCAAGGTCATCGGATCTTCGCCGGGCATGGCTTCGGCGCGCATCCGGGTCCGCACGATGCCGGGGCTGACGCTGTTGGCCCGGATCGCGGTCTTTTCGATCTCTGCCGCCCAGGTCCGGACCAGCGCTTCCAGCGCGGCCTTGCTTGCGGCGTAGGGCCCCCAATAAGGAAAAGCGCCGCGCGTGACACCGCTGGTCACAAAAATTGCCCGGCCGGCGGAAGACAACCGGAGCAGCGGTTCGAATGCCCGGATCAGGCGCCAGTTGGCGGTGAGGTTGACGTCGATGGCCTCCGCCCAGCGCGCCGGTTCGACATGGGCGAGCGGCGCCAGGCCGCCCAGTATGGCGGCATTGCCGACCAGGATATCGAGCCGGCCGAACCGTTCGGCGATCGCCCCGGCCATTTCGTCGATCCGTTCGTGGTCGGCCAGGTCGACCGGCACCAGTGTCGCCTTGGCGCCTCCCGCCGCCGCCGCGATCCGGTCATCGATCTCTTCCAGCGCGCCGGCGGTCCGGGCGGCGAGGATCAGGCGGGCGCCTTCCGCCGCGAAACGCTCTGCCACCGCCGCGCCGATGCCGCGCGACGCGCCGGTGACCAGGGCGATCCGGCCGTCCAGGGCGCCCACGGCTTCAGACGTCCTCTTCCAGCAGCGAGAGTTCGTTGCCGATCGATCCGTCCTCGAAGTCGGTGAGGCCTGTCGGGTAGTCGCCGGTAAAACAGGCGTCGCAGAATTGCGGCGCGGCCTTGTTGCGCCCGGCCGCCTCGCCCATCGCCCGGTGCAGCCCGTCGATCGACAGGAAGGACAGCGAATCGACGCCGATCAGCGCCGCCATTTCCGCAACGTCGTGCCGGGCGGCAAGTAGCTTGTCGCGCTCCGGCGTGTCGATGCCGTAGAAGCAGGAATAGCCGGTCGGCGGGCTGGATATGCGCAAATGAACCTCGCGTGCGCCGGCGTTACGGATCATTTCCACGATCTTGGTCGAGGTCGTGCCGCGGACGATGCTGTCGTCGACCAGCACCACACGCTTGCCGTCCAGTGCGTCGCGGTTGGGACTGTGTTTCAGCCTGACGCCGAGATGCCTGATCTGGTCCGCCGGCTCGATGAAGGTTCGCCCGACATAATGATTGCGGACTATGCCGAGTTCGTACGGCAGGCCGGTCGCGTCGGCATAGCCCATGGCCGCCGGCACGCCGGAATCCGGCACCGGCACCACGACATCGGCGTCCACGCCGGCTTCCCGGGCCAGCTCGGCGCCGATGGCCTTGCGCGTGCTGTAGACGCCGCGGCCTTCGACCTTGCTGTCCGGCCGGGCGAAATAGATATATTCGAAGATGCAGAACCGGCTCGCCTGGCGCGGGAAAGGTCGCAGGCTGTCTATGCCGTTGTCGTCCAGCACCACCATTTCGCCAGGTTCGATATCGCGCACGAATTCCGCGCCGATGATATCGAGCGCGCAGGTTTCCGACGCGAGGACGTAACTCGCGTCGAGCTTGCCCAGTACCAGCGGTCGGACGCCGAGCGGATCGCGCACCCCGATCACCTTTTTCCGGCTGATCAGAACCAGGGCGTAGCCGCCCTCCAGATGGCGGATCGCATCCGTCACGCGGCCGACGAGCGTGTCGCTGCCGCTTTTGGCGACAAGGTGGATGATCACCTCGGTATCGGTCGTCGACTGGAACAGCCGGCCCTCCCGGACCATTGCGGCGCGCAGCGCCCGGGCGTTGGTGAAGTTACCGTTCTGCGCGACTGCAAGGCCGCCGAACGCGAAATCCGCGAACAGCGGCTGGACGTTGCGCAAGATGCTGTCGCCGGTTGTCGAATAGCGGACATGGCCGATCGCCAAATACCCGGGGAGCCGGGCGATCACGTCCGGCGCGTTCAGGGTGTCGCCGACCTGGCCCTTCGCGCGGTGCATGTGAAAATGCTCGCCATCGTAGGCGACGATGCCTGCCGCCTCTTGTCCGCGGTGCTGGAGGGCGTGCAGCCCGAGGGTTGTCAGCGCAGCCGAATCTACGTGGCCGAAAACGCCGAAAACGCCGCATTCCTCGTGCAGCTTGTCGTCGTCGAACGGGTTCGTCGTCGCTATCTGCGGATGCCCGGGGGCTGCTGCATCCGGCGGGGAGCTACTGCGCGCCATCTTCTTTGGCTTTGGAGCGGTTGTTGCCCGATTTTCCGGCATCGTCGATTTTTTTCTTGATCTCGGCGCCCGTCCGCAAGTCCTGCGCCGCTTTACGGCCCGTCTGGATCACGCCCTCCGGCAGCAACCCTTCGGCGATGCCCAGCCCCTGTTCCAGATAAGGCTTGGAGACCGCATCGCGCATCCAGGAAATCTGGCTGTCCTTCGGATAAAACAGGATCAGCACGACATAGCCGAGGACGATCAGCACAGCCCCGCGGGCCACTCCGAACAGCCCGCCCAACAGCTGGTCCATGGAATTGAATTTACTCTCGCGAACCCGGCCGGCGATCGGCGCGCTGACGAACGTGATGGCGAACAGCACCACGATGAAGACGGCGACCGAGGCGATAATCCGGGATGCCAGCACGTCGTCGACGATCTGCCGCGCAAAGGGCTCCGTATACGGCAGCAGGAACCAGGCGGCTGCGGCAGCGCCGACCCAGCCGAGCAGGCTGAACATCTCGCGGGTAAAACCGCGGACAAATGCCAGAATCGCGGACAGCAGCACCACGCCGATGACGACGAAGTCCAGGAAGGTCGGGTTCACCCGCGGCCTCGGCTTCCGGCCCGGATACCGGATTGCCCGGCCGGCGTTTCGAACAGCGGCAACAGTTCGGCAAGATGGCCGATCGATTTCTGCCTCAAGCCGTTGTGAGGATCGCTGTCTTTCCCGGCACGGGCCTGTCGCTTCGGCACGATGGCCCTTTCGAAGCCGAGTTTGGCAGCTTCCTTCAGCCGGTTGTCCATCTGACTGACCGCCCTGATCTCACCCGACAGACCGATTTCGCCGAATACAACCGCACGGTCGGGCACCGGGCAGTCCGTCAGCGACGAAACCAGCGCTGCGGCGACGGCGAGGTCCGCGGCCGGTTCGGCAACCCGCATCCCTCCGGCAACGTTGAGATAAACGTCGCGTCCGGCCAGAGCAAGCCCGCACCGGGCCTCGAGCACCGCGAGCACCATGTGCAGACGAGCCGCGTCCCAGCCGATTACGGCGCGGCGCGGCGCGGCGAAAGTCGCCGGAGCGACCAGCGCCTGGATTTCGACCAGCAGCGGCCGGCTGCCTTCCATGCTTGCCAGAACGGCCGCGCCGCTTGCCCGCGCGCCGCCTTCCTCCCGATCGCCAAGGAACAGGGCGGACGGGTTGGGGACTTCCGTAAGTCCCCGGCCGGTCATTTCGAACACGCCGATTTCGTCGGTCGGGCCGAACCGGTTCTTGACGCCGCGCAGGATGCGGAACTGGTGGCTGCGCTCGCCTTCGAAATAGAGCACGGTATCGACCATATGCTCCAGCACCCGCGGCCCGGCGATGGCGCCTTCCTTCGTGACATGGCCGACGAGCAGGAGCACGGTGCCACGTTTCTTGGCCGCCCGGATCAGTTCCTGGGCCGAAGCGCGGACCTGGGAAACTGTGCCCGGCGCGGCCTCCAGCGTGTCGACATACATGGTCTGGATCGAATCGATGACGACGAGGTCAGGACCGCCCGCGGCGTCCATGCTGGCGGCGATGTCGCGGACGCTGGTTGCGGTCGCCAGTTCGACCGGGGCATCGGCTACGCCCAGACGCGCGGCCCGCATCCGGATCTGGTCGATCGCTTCCTCGCCGGAGACATAGACGGCGCATTCCGTCGCCGCCCGCGCCGCGACCGCCAGCAACAGCGTGGACTTGCCGATGCCGGGATCGCCGCCGATCAATACGGCGCTGCCGGGCACCAGACCGCCGCCGAGCACGCGGTCGAATTCGGCGATTCCGCTGGTCCGCCGCGGCGGTCCGGAGGACGCGCCCGACAGGCTGGCGAGATCCAGTTCCCGGCCTTTCGCCCGAGGTCCGGCGCCGATGCCGCCCGGCGCCGCCGCTTCGACCTCTTCGACGATGCTGTTCCACGCGCCGCAACCGTCGCACTTGCCGGTCCACCGGCGATGGACGGTGCCGCAGGACTGGCAAACATAGCGGGTGACGGTCTTCGCCAAGCCTACCTCCTGACCGCCATTCCGATCGGCCCCTCAGCGCGGCCATGGATGAACTGGTCGACGAAGGCATTGCCGCTCGAATCGATGTCGCCGGCCGGTCCGTCCCAGATAATTCGGCCGTCGTGCAGCATGGCGATCCGGTCGGCGATCTTGCGGGCGCTCGTCATGTCGTGGGTGATCGAAACGGCGGTCGCGCCGACATGCCGGACGCAGTCCACAATCAACCGGTTGATAATGTCGCCCAGGATCGGATCGAGGCCAGCGGTCGGTTCGTCGAAGAAGACGATTTCCGGATCCGTCGCGATGGCGCGCGCGAGTGCCACGCGCCTCTGCATTCCGCCCGACAATTCCGCGGGCGACAGGTCGGCCACATCGGGTCCGAGACCGACCTGAGCCAGCTTGCCGAGGGCGATTTCCCTGGCTTCACTCCGGGACATTGCCGTTCTGCTGCGCAAGGCGAAGGCGACATTTTCCCAGACCGTCAGCGAATCGAATAGCGCGGACCCCTGAAACAGCATGCCGATTTTCGCAGTATGGGTCTGGCGCGTCCGGTCGGCTAGTGCGGACACGTCCATGCCGTCGATGCAAATCGATCCGGCATCCGGCCACAACAGGCCCAGAATGCATTTCAGCATGACCGATTTTCCGGTGCCCGACCCGCCGATGATGACAACAGATTCGCCTTCGCCGACAGAGAGGTCGATCCCGTCGAGAACGGTTTTTGCGCCGAAGGCCTTTTTCAGCCCGCGGAGTTCGATCTTGGGCTCGGTTCCAATTGCGTCGGCCGGTGCGCTCATCGATCAGGCCCCGAAGAACGCCAGGGTAAGCATGTAGTTGGACGCCAGGATCAGCACGGAGGAGGAGACCACCGCGTTGGTCGCTGCGGCGCCGACACCCTGGGCGCCGCCCCGGGAGTGGAAGCCGTGATAGCAGCCCATCAGCGTGACCAGGAATCCGAAGACCGCCGCCTTGACGAGGCCGGTTACGATGTCGATCGGCTGCAGGAACTCCCAGGTAAGTTTGAGGTAGTTGGCCGCGTTGAAATCGAGCGAATGGACGCTCACCGCATAGCCGCCGAACACGCCTATGATATCGGCCACCAGCACCAGAAGCGGCAGCGTCGCCACGCCGGCGATCAGGCGCGGTACGATCAGGTATTTGTAGGGGTTCGTCGACAGGGTCGTGAGCGCGTCGATCTGCTCGGTCACCCGCATGGTGCCGACCTCGGCGGCGATGGCGGCGCCGACCCGTCCGGCGACCATCAGGCCGGCGAGCACCGGACCCAGTTCCCGCGTCATCGAGAGCACGACGACGGTGGCGATAGCGGATTCCGCGTTCAACCGGGCGAAGCCGGTATAGGACTGCAACGCCAGGACCATGCCGGTGAAGATTGCGGTCAGCCCGACCACCGGCAGGGAAAAATATCCGATCTGAATCATCTGCCGGCCGATCGACCGGCCGTAGAAGGGCGGGCGCACGCAGTGGCTGACCGAGACCGCGGCGAACGCAACCAGCCGCCCGGTCGCGACCAGAAAGGCGATGAAGACGCGGCCGATCGGCGCAAGGAAATTCATGCGCGGCCCTGCGCCGGCCGCGCCGCCTCGGCCTCGCCGAGATAGCGCCGGCGGTACCGGCTGCCCAGTCCGGTGAGTATCTCGTAGCCGATCGTGCCGGCACGGTCCGCAACATCGTCGATGGTATGTTCGTCGTTTATCAGGTCGACAAACGTGCCCGGGCGGATTTCGCTGCCCGCACGCATCGCATCGGTGACATCGACGGTGAGGAGATCCATGGATACCCGTCCTGTGACCGGGCAGGGGCAGCCGTCGACGATAACGCCGCCCCGACTGCTCAGGGAGCGGAGATAGCCGTCGGCATAGCCGATCGCAAGCGTCGCGATCCAGGCGGGCGGTTCGGTTCGGGCGGTCGCCCCGTATCCGACCGTGCGGCTGTTCCGGATTTCGCGCAGCTGCAAGACAGGCGCCCGCAGCCGCACGACCGGCCGCATGGGATTGGCGCCGGCCGCCGGCGTCGGATTGCCGCCATAAATGGCATAGCCCGGCCGGCCGAGATCGAAGCGGTAGTCGCTGCCCAGATACAGGCCGTAGGAATTGGCCAGGCTGGCCCGCGCTGCTGCCACGCGCGGCCTCAATTTGGCAAAGTCGGCCAGCTGCTGGCGGTTCAACGGATGGCCCGGTTCGTCCGCGCAGGCGAGTTGGCTCATCAGGATGAGGCCGGGCAGGGCATTGGCCGCGTCGAGATCGAGTTCATCCAGGTCGTCGGGATCGAGACCCAGCCGGGTCATGCCGGTATCGACATGCAGGGCGGCCGGCGACGGCGAGGACCTGGCGCAATGGGCCAGCCAGCTTTTCACCTGCTCCGGGTCGTTGAGGCAGGGCGCCAGCCGGTGGCGGGCGAAAAGGGCCGCCGTGTCCGGCAGGAGCCCGTTCAGTACGAAAATCTCGGGCTCCGGCAGGGACTGCCGCAGCGCGACGCCCTCTTCGACACTGGCAACGAAGAAGGTCGTGCAGCCTTCGGCCGCAAGGCGCCGGGCGACCGGGAGGGCGCCGAGGCCGTATCCGTCGGCCTTGACCACGGCGGCGCAGGCCCCTCCCGCCTGGGGGCCGCCCATCCTGTCGCGCAACAGCCGCCAGTTGGCGGCGAGCGCATCCAGGTCGATGGTCAGCAGTCCTGCGCTCCCGCCGCTCTGCGGGGCGATTTCCGGATCAGCGCGCCTCGTCATTGTAGGATTGTGCGAGGTCGCTGAAGCGTGTCAGTTCCGGCTCGAAATGCAGTTTTATGCCGCCGATCGGTCCGTGGCGCTGTTTGGCGACGATTATGTCCGCCTTGTTGTAGGCGCGCTCCATATTCTCCGACCATTTGGTCCATTTGTCGGTATTCGGCGGCGGCTCCTGACGCTCCAGGTAATACTGCTCCCGATAGAGGAACATGACGACGTCGGAATCTTGCTCGATCGAGCCGGATTCGCGCAGGTCCGCCAGTTGCGGACGCTTGTCCTCGCGCTCCTCGACCTTGCGCGAGAGCTGGGCCAGCGCCAGAACGGGGAGGTTCAGATCTTTCGCCAGTGCCTTCAGCGAGCGGGTGATTTCCGAAAGTTCCTGCACCCGGTTTTCCGGCCGTTGTCCCGGTGAAGGCCGCATCAGCTGGACATAATCGATAATGATCAGCGACAGGCCGTGCTGGCGGTGCAGACGCCGGGAACGGCTGCGCAGCGCCGCGATGTTCAGGTCCGCGCTGTCGTCGATATAGAGCGGCAGGTAATTCAGTTCCTGCGAAACCTGAACGAAGCGGGAGAAATCGTCCCCGGAAACCTCGCCGCGCCTGATCCGGTGGGAGGAAACGCCGGACTGCTCGGCGAGGATCCGGGTTGCCAGCTCTTCGGCTGACATTTCGAGGGAGAAGTAGCCGACCACGGCGCCGTCCGTGCATACGGGCCGTCCGTCTTCTCCCTTTTCTTCGCGATAGGCCCTGGCCGCGTTGAACGCGATGTTGGTGCCCAGGGCGGTCTTGCCCATCGAGGGGCGGGAGGCCAGGATGACCAGCTCCGATGGCTGGAGGCCGCCCAGCTTGCTGTCGAGATCGCGCAGGCCGGTTGCGACACCGGTAATCCGCCCGTCCTGCTTGAAGGCGGCTTCGGCCCGGCCGATCGCACTGCCCAAAGCCGTCGTGAAGGCGGTAAAATCGCGCTGCGTATCGCCTTTTGTGGCAAGATTGTGCAGATGCTGCTCGGCCTGCTCTATCTGAGCGCCGGCGTCCAGATCCAGGTCGATGTTATAGGCTTCGTTGACGATGTCCGAGCCGATCTCGATCAGGGCCCGGCGCAAATGGCGGTCGAAGACGGTGCGTCCGTAATCGCCCGCATTGATGATGGTAACGACGGAGGCGGCGAGGCGGGCGAGATAATCGACGCCGCCGACCTCGTCGAGCGACCCGTCGCTCTCGAACAGGTTTTTGAGCGTGATCGGATCGGCGACCTGGCCCATCTCGACCAGTTTGCGGATCGCGTCGTAGATGCGGCCGTGGCGGGCGTCGGCGAAATGCTCGGCCTGCAGAAAGTCGGCGACCCGGTCGAACGCCCGGTTGTTCGCGAGCAGGGCGCCGAGCAGCGCCATCTCCGCCTCGTAATTGTGTGGCGGTACACGGAAAGCGGCGCCCTCGTGCAGGCCGTCCGCAGGCGGACCGCCTCCATCGATGCCGCGGGCCGGAACCGGACCCGAACCTTCCATGCAACATTCCTCTCGATTTTCGGGTCAATCTTCGCGTCGGCGAAAGAAGGACTGTACAGTATTGCAAAAGAAAAAACGGACGAAAATTCAACAGTCCCAAGAGAAGTTATGCACAGATTGTGGAAAGCGGACATAAACTGCCGGACAGCCCGATGCGGCGTTCCGGCCGGGTTCGGGAAAGCGCGTTGCATTCAAGGCGCTGTACGGATTGGCTAAGACTGCAACGAAAATCCCGGAGCGCGATCCGGGCTTGTTGACGGCGGTTGCGTCCGCACGTTCCGGGCGAGTCCGGCTGCGCCATTGAGCGGGCCGGGCCCGCTCACCTGGTGCCGTACAACCGGTCTCCGGCATCGCCGATGCCCGGCACGATATAGCCGTGATCGTTGAGCCGCTCGTCGATGGCCGCGGTGAACACCGGCACATCCGGGTGGGCGGCGTGGAAGGCCTCGATGCCTTCCGGCGCGGACAGCAGACACAGGAATTTGAGCTGCCGGGCGCCGGCCGCCTTGATCCGCTCGACCGCAGCGATCGCCGAGTTGCCGGTCGCCAGCATCGGATCGAGCATGATGACCGGCCGGTCGCCCAGATCGTCGGGGACCTTGAAATAATATTCCACCGCCTGCAGCGTTTCCGGATCGCGATAGAGCCCGACATGGCCGACCGGCGCCGAGGGAATGAGATCCAGCATTCCTTCCAGGAGCCCGTTTCCGGCCCGCAGGATCGAGATCAGAACGAGTTTTCCGCCGCTCAGGATCGGCGCTTGCATCGCTGCCAGCGGTGTTTCGATGGTCCGGTCTTCGGTCTTCAGGTCGCGGGTCACCTCGTAGCCGAGCAGGAGCGAAATTTCGCGCAACAGCAGGCGAAACTGCGCCGTTTCGGTTTCCTTCCGCCGCAGCAGGGAAAGCTTGTGCCCAACCAGCGGATGATCGACGACCGTGACGTTACCCATCTAAGGATTCCCCAGAATGTCTCTCCACTTGGCGACGACGTCGTCCTGCAGGTCCGCCGGCGGCCGGCCCGTATCATCGAATCGGAGCGCCCGGCGCACAAGGGGCAGGCCGCCCCGCCATCCCCCCGCGCTCGAAATCGTGTACGCCGCCGGGACAGTTCCCGCCCGGCGCCGGCGAGTGCGGCGTCGGGGGATCGCAGAGGTTCCTGAATTTGGCTCCTGTCCGTTGCAAAAAACGCAACGCGGGAAGCAGAATTTTGCACTTTATCATAACACCCGACCGATCTACGCTTGGTTCGATTTTCGGGATCGGAATAGCGGTTGCTATGCCCTTTTACCCGCCAGAGCCGTCGCGGTGAAAGACAAGCCGGCCAGACCGTCGGGACCGGCCGTTGCCGCCGCGCGGACGTCTGTCCAGCAGGATGCAGGCCGCCGGGCTTGTGTGCGCCCGAAGCGCAATACCGAATTTCGAGCCGCTTGCCAGTGCGCTGCAAGGGCCGGCATAGTTCTGCCGGCTGGCGCCGTCGGAGCCGCTCGACCGAATTCAATTACTACCATCGTAGGGGAGAAACACCATGGAAATGCATGAAAAACAGGTAAATTCGGTCAGCCGCCGAAGAGTTCTGGGATATGGCGCAGCCCTGGGCGGCACCGCCGCCATGTCGTCCCTGATCGGCGTGGAGGCCCTTGCTGCCGGCAAGGCCAAGGTCAACATGCAGCTGGGCTGGCTGGCCAGCAACGGCATCATGGGCGAAGTCGTCGCCAAGCGTATGGGTTACTACAAGGAACTGGGCATCGAGTTGAACGTCACGCCGGGCGGCCCCGGCGTCGACGGCGTCGCCTCGGTCGCCGCCGGCCGGGCGCAGGCGGGCCAGCTTTCCTCGAGCCCGTCGCTGATGCTGGCGCGCTCGGCGGGAATTCCGGTCAAGGCCTTCGCCGCCGGCTACCAGAAGCACCCGTTCACCTATTTTTCGCTGAAGAAAACCCCGATCCGCACGCCCAAGGACATGATCGGCAAGACCATTGCCACGCAGCCGACGGCGGTGATCCTGCTGCGCGCGCTGCTGGCCAAGAACGGCATCGCCGAAGATCAGGTCAAGATCGTGAAGATGGGCAGCGACATGGCCCAGCTGACCACCGGGCGGGTCGCCGCGGTCACCGGCTGGATGACGAACACGAACGCGCTCAAGATTCTCGGTAAGGACCGGGTCGACATGATGCTGTGGGACGCCGGTATCCAGCTGTATGCCAATGTCTACTACACGACCGACGATATGCTGGCGAAACACGCCGACGTGCTGACCCGCTTCCTGACCGGATCGGCCCGCGGCTGGGACTTCGCGCGCAAGAATCCCGGGAAGGCCGTCGATCATCTGGTCGCCGAGTACACGAACCTGAACAAGGCGAGCGAGATGGAGGCGGTCGGCGGCGTGCTCGGCTTCTCGTTCGACAAGGTGACGGCCAAGGATGGCTGGGCGGCGATGAACCCGGCGAACTGGCAGGCGCAGATCGATACCTACGCCAGCCTGAAGCAGTTCAAGGGCGCGACGCCGACGGTGAACGACGTCATGACGAACGAGATTCTGGCGGCCACCGAGAAGATCAGAAAGCAGATCGGATGACATGAACGACGCTACGGCTGCGGAGGTCGCGTCCCGGTCCGGCGTTACAGCGATTTCCGTCGACCGGCTCGTAGTCCGGTTCGACGGGAACGACGGCGGCGTCACCGCCTTGAGCAATGTCGATTTCGAGGTGCCGGAAGCGGGGTTCGTGACCATGCTGGGGCCCTCGGGATGCGGCAAGTCAACCCTGCTGCGGGCCATCGCCGATCTGGTGCCGGTGAGCGACGGGGAAATCCGGGTGTTCGGCCGGACTCCGGAAGAATCGCGCCGGGCCCGGGATTTCGCCTTCGTGTTCCAGGATTCGACGCTGTTGCCGTGGCGCAGTGCGCTCGACAATGTCCGGCTGCCGCTCGAAGTCGGCCGGCGCGGCGGGGTCGAGCTCGAACGGCATGCGGAACCGGAGGATCTGCTCGCGCTGGTCGGGCTGGAAGGCCGCGAAAACGCGCTGCCGCACGAACTGTCCGGCGGCATGAAACAGCGGGTCGCGATCGCCCGGGCGCTGGTCCAGAAGCCGCGCGTCCTCCTGATGGACGAACCCTTCGGGGCGCTCGATGAGATCACCCGCGACAAGCTCAACGAGGAGCTGCTGCGCATCTGGCGCGAAACCGGGACGACAATCATGTTCGTGACCCATTCGGTACCCGAAGCCGCATTCCTGGGTCAGAAATGCCTGGTGCTGTCGGCCCAGCCGGGCCGGGTGCGCGGCTATCCCGACATCGACCTGCCTGAGCCGCGGCAGCTCGGCATCCGCGATACCCTGGAATTCGTGCAGATTACCTCGCATCTGCGCAGCCTGCTCGAGGTGGCGGAATGAAGGCGGTCCAACTCGCGGGCAGGGGCGCTGCCACCGGGACTGCCACCGGGACCGCCGCCGGTCCGGGCCGGCGGGCCGGCGTCTGGCGCCATCGCGCCCCGGCCATCGTCGCGGCCGTCGGCCTGCTGCTGCTGTGGCAGCTCATCGTCGATGGCTTCGGCATTCCGACCTATATCGCGCCCAGCCCGCTGCAGATTGTCGGGGTGTTCGCCGAGGAAGGCCACATCCTGTGGAACAATTTCTGGCCGACGCTGCTGGAGGCGGCGGCCGGTTTCGCACTCGGCAATACCATCGCCGTTGCGCTCGCCGTCTGGTTCGTCCACAGCCAGCTAGCAGAGCGGGCCTTCTATCCGATCGCGGTCTTCGTCAATACGATTCCCATCATCGCCATCGCACCGATCCTGGTGCTGATGCTCGGCAACGGCTATGAACCGAAAGTCGTCATCGCCGCGCTGATCTGCTTCTTCCCGACCCTGGTGAACATGGTCCGGGGCCTGAAATCGGTCAGCCCGCAGATGCTGGACCTGATGCGGGTCCTTTCGGCCAACCAGGCCGAAGTGCTGTGGAAGATCCGGCTCCAGAGTTCGCTGCCCTTCCTGTTCGCGGCCCTCAAGATCGCGTCGACGACCTCGGTCATCGGCGCCATCGTCGGCGAGTGGATCGGTTCGAACTACGGCCTCGGATCGATCATTCTCGAGGCGATGTACAATTATCGCGCGCCCCTGCTCTACGCCGCGGTGATCCTGGGCGCGGGCATGGCGGTGGCCGCCTTCACGATCACCACGATCGTCGAACGGCGTGTCCTCAAGTGGAAACCGGGCAATGTCATCTGACCCGAGAACGGAGATACCGGCGTGACTCATCCCGATAGCGTACGGCGCCCCGAAGCCACGGTGCCGATCGTCGCCACGTCCGACGTGGTTGTCGTCGGCGGCGGCCCGGCCGGCGTTTCCGCGGCGGTTTCCGCCGCGCGCAATGGCGTCTCCGTGACCCTGGTGGAGCGCTATCCCTATCTGGGCGGGCTGGCGTCCGGCGGCATGGTGCTGGTGCTGGACGACATGCACAACGACACAGAGATTTCCGTGCGCGGCCAGGCCATGGAGATCATCGACCGGATGCACGCCAAGGGGCTGTGCGTCTACCCGTCCGAGGCCGACCGCGATCCCGCAGTCCGCGCGACGGAGGAAATGTGGCGCAAGTGGTCGCGCTGGGGCGTGTTCGACTTTCACACCCACACCAAGCCGCATCCCGTGATCTTCGCCGCCGCCTTCGACCCCGAGGGCTTCAAGCAGGCGTCGCTGGACATGGTGCGCGAGGCCGGGGTCAACCTGCGCCTGCACAGCTGGTTCCAGTCGACCATCGTCGAGGACGGCCGCGCGGCCGGCGTGATCGTGGAGACCAAAGAGGGCGCCCAGGCGATTCGAGGATCGGTCGTGATCGACGCCACCGGCGACCTCGACGTTGCCGCCAGCGCCAACGCCGCCTTCACCGAAGGCGCCTACATCGTCACCACCGTGTCGCGTATCGGTGGCGTGGATACGGACGAGGCGGAGCGCTTCCAGTACGAGGAACCCGAGCGTTTCGCCGAAATCGACCGTCAGGCCAAGCGCATCATCAACGGCAGCTGGCAGTATTGGTGGCTGAAGACGCCCTTGCCCGGCATCGTCTGGTGCAACTGCCCGCACATGGTCGGGTTCGACGGCATGAAAATCGCCGATCTGACCGCTGCCGAGATCGAAGGCCGGCGCCGCATGAAGGCGCTGCTGGAGTTCGCGCGCGAGAACGTGCCCGGCTTTGCCAAGGCCTATTTCGTCGATTTCGCGCCGCAGACCGGGGTCCGGCAGACCCGTCTGCTGGAGGGCGACTACGTCGTCACCAAACGCGATGTGATGGACCGGGTGCACTTCCACGACAGCATCTGCCGCGGGCGCGACTACTACACGCCCTACCGCGCGTTGCTTCCCAAGGGTGTGGAACAGTTGCTGGTCGCCGGCCGCCACTATTCGGCGACGCCGCAGGCGCAGAAGCTGAGCCGCGAGATACCGCCGTGCATGGCGATGGGAGAGGCCGTGGGCATTGCGGCAGCGCAAACGCTGGGCAGCGGCATTACGGTGCGCGAGGCGGATGTCGGCGCGATTCAGAAGCAGATGCGGGCGCAGGGCGCCGATCCGGGAGACCGGCCGGCTGACAATGCCCTGGTCGCGGAGGCCGCCTGATGCCGATACCGGATAAAGGCGGCGACGCCGGGGCCCTTCCCCTCGACGGGGTGCGGGTTCTCGATTTCAGCCAGGTGATGATGGGTCCGTGCTGCACCCAGATGCTGGGCGACTACGGCGCCGATGTCATCAAGATCGAGCGCGCCGAAAGCGGCGACCTGTCGCGCTGGAGCGTCGGCGACGATCCGGACGGCGGCAACAATCCGGTGTTCTCCAGCCTGAACCGGAACAAGCGCAGCATCGCCGTCAATCTGAAGGCCGACGAAGACCGGGAGGCGGTTCTGCGCCTGGTCGAAACCGCCGACGTCGTCGTGAACAATTTTCGCCCGGGCGTGATGGACCGCATGGGATTCGGCTATGCCCGCCTGCAGGCGATCAATCCGCGTATCATCTACGCGGTCGGGACGGGCTACGGGCTCGAAGGGCCTTATGTGGAACGGGGCGGGCAGGATGTGCTGGCCCAGGCGATGAGCGGCGTCATGCACCGGAGGGCCGATCCCGATCTGCCGCTCTCGGTCTACCCGACCGCGCTCGCCGATTATGCCGCCGGGATGCATCTGGTCCAGGGCATCCTGCTCGCGCTCCTGCAACGCCAGCAGACCGGCAAGGGCCAGCAGGTCGCCGTATCGCTCTACAATTCGATGCTCGCCATGCAGATGCAGGAAGCGGCGGCGTGGATGATGCGCGGCGAGGATCTGAACTGGGCGGCGATGCCGCTGTGCGGGGTTTTCGAGACGACTGACGGCGCGATCGTCATGGTCGGCGCCTTCAAGAAAAACCCGTTGCAGGATATCTGCCGCGCCCTCGGCCTCGAGGATCTGTCTGCGGATCCGCGATACGCCGATCTGGAACAGCAGAAGCGTCACCGGCCCGAATTGCAGCAGATTTTCCGTAACAGCTTCCGCGGCAACAGCACAGAACACTGGCTGGAGCGGCTCGGCGAAGTCGATATCCTTAGTGCGCCGGTCAAATCGTTGCCGGAGGCGCTGGACGATCCGCAGACTGCGTGCAACGAGATGATCGTCGAGCTCGCGCCATCCGCCGGCGGGCCGGTGCGGCTGGTCGCGTCGCCCATCGACATGTCGGACGCGCCGTTCCGGGTCCGTCACGCGCCGCCGAAACTGGGCGAGCATACCGACGACGTGCTTGCGGAAAGCCGCCGGGGTTGCGCAGCGTGAGTATCGACCTCGATGTTTCCGAAGGAGTCGCCCGGGTCACCCTGAACCGCCCGGACCGCAGGAATGCCATCGACCGGGCAGCCGAGGCGACGCTCGGCGAAATATGGGACCGGATCGAAGCCGACCCCGATATCCGCTGCGCCGTCCTGACCGGCGCCGGCCAGACATTCTGCGCCGGCGCGGATATGAAAGAGGAGGGCGTCGAAGGCCTCGAATACTGGGCCGACGCCGACCCCTGGGGCTTCGGCGGCATCGCCCTGGGCGGCCGCCTGTCCGTGCCGCTGATCGCCCGGGTCAACGGGCCGGCGCTCGGCGGCGGATTCGAGATGGTGCTCGGCTGCGATCTTGTCGTCGCGGCGGAGAACGCCGTCTTCGGCCTGCCGGAACCCCGGGTCGGCCGGGTGCCGCTCGACGCAAGGGTGGCGCTGCCGCGCCTGATCCCGCGGGCGCAGGCGCTCGGCGTGCTGCTGACTGGCCGGCGCATCGGCGTGGATGAGGCGCTGAGTTACGGGCTGATCAACCAGGTTGTGCCGGTGGACGGGCTGGACGCTGCGGTCGACAGCTGGGTTGCGGATGTCCTGGCTTGCGCGCCGCTCAGCCTGAAGGCGGTCAAGCGCTCGGTCTACGACACGGCCCATATGGGCCTGGCCGAAGCCCGCAACGCCCGTCTGCCGGCCCTGACCGCCGCGCTGCGCAGCCGGGATGCCGACGAGGGCGTGCTGGCCTTCCGGGAAAAGCGCGCGCCGGTCTGGACCGGCAGCTGAACCGGCGCCCGGACGTTTGCCATGGCCTTCGTGATCGCCGAAACCTGCATCGACGTGAAGGACGGCGTCTGCACCCAGGTCTGCCCGGTCGACTGCATCTACGAGGGCGGCCGGATGTTCTACATCCAGCCCGACGAATGCGTCGATTGCGCCCTGTGCGTCTCGGTCTGTCCGGTCGAGGCGATCTGGGCCGATGACGAGTTGCCCGCAGGTTCGGAAGGTTTCGTCGCCGTGAACGCCGAGTTTTTCGGAGAAGCGGTCACCGGCTGGGGACAGCCCGGCGGTTTGGAGCCGGAATTCCGCACCGAAAAGGACCATCCGGTGGTCGCCGCCTGGGACACCGGCGACGGGTGAGAACGACGCCATGCACGCCGCGGTGCTGCGCTATTTCGAGGCCGTCGCCGAAGAGGGGTCGATCCGCCGGGCCTCGGAACGGCTGAACATCTCGGCCTCCGCGGTCAACCGGCAGATCCTCAAAATCGAGGACTATTTCGGCACGCCCCTGTTCGAGCGTCATCCGGACGGTATGCGGCTCACCGAGGCGGGACAGCTTATGCTGCGCCATTCGCGCAATACATTACATGATTTCAAGCGTTTACACGGCGAAATTGACAACTTGCGCAGTGTTGTCAGCGGCGAGGTTACGATCGCCACCCTGGACAGCCTGACCCAGCATTTCCTGCCCGACACGCTGACCCGATTCATCGAGACCCATCCGGCTGTGCAGATCCGCGTGACGGCCGGCGATCCCAACGAAATCCTGCATTCGGTCGCCCGGGGCAACGCCGATCTCGGCCTGACTTTCGATCCGGTCTGGCGCGGCGGCATCCACGAATTGCAGAATATACCCTGTCCGTTGCACGCCATCATGAAGCCGGATCACGACCTCGCCGGCCGAAGCTCGGTCACGCTCGACGAATGCAGCGCCTTTCCCCTGATCTATCAAGACAACACCGGTTCGATCCGCGGCTTTCTCGGCGACAGCCTGGACACCTTCAAGCGGGCCCACAAGCCGGTGCTGACCTCCAACACGCTGGCATTGCTCAAACGCCTGCTGCTGCGCGGCGTCGGCGTCGCTTTCTATACCCGGCTCGGCTTCGTCGAGGAACTGGCCGAGGGGCGGCTGGTCGCCGTGCCTCTCCAAAGTGAGCGGCTGTCGGAGTTGCGCTTGTGCCTGCTCGCCCCGTCCGAGCGCAGCCCGACCGTGGCGGCACAGGTGATGGCGGACCATCTGGGACGGGATCTGGTCGGCCTTTCCGATAATCCCGCGCCGGGCGGCCGATGACCCGGCGCCTTTCCGTCGGCCGCCTGCTGGCCGAGCCTGGCATGGCGCCGGCGCGGCGCAACGCCGAGCTGACGATCGCCGATGGCCGGATCGCCGGGATCGCCGGTTCGGACGGCGCGCCGCGCGACGGCCGGATAGCGCTGCCGGCCATGGTCAACGCCCACGATCACGGCTACGGCGTCCTCCCGCTCGCCATGGGCGGCTGCGACGATGCCCTGGAATGCTGGATCGCCTCCTTCCTGCGCCTGCCGCTCGACCCGCGGCTCGAAGCCGCCGTCGCCTTCGGCCGCATGGCGCTCGCCGGCATCGGGGCGACCGTGCATTGCCACAATTCGCTCGCGGTCGACCGCCTGGAGAGCGAAGCGGAGGGCGTCGCCCGCGCCGCGGCCGAGGTCGGCATCCGGGTCGCCTTCTCCTGCCCGGTGCGCGACCGCAACCCGTGGGTCTACGGCGACCAGCAAGATTTGCTGCCTTACCTGAGCGACGGCGACCGGGCGGCGATGGAGGCCGCCCTGGCCGCAGCGGCGCCGGCGCACCGCCAGGTCGAGCAGGTCGAGGAGATCGCCGCGGCGCACGAGAGCGAACTCTTCCAGGTCCAGTACGGTCCGGTCGGGCCGCAATGGTGCCAGGATGCGACGCTGGAGCGGATCGCCGAGGCCTCGGCCCTGCACGGCCGGCGGGTCCACATGCATCTGCTGGAATCGCCGCGCCAGCGGGAGTGGCTCGACGCGACCTACAGGCAGGGCATCGTGCGCTTTCTCGACGACATCGGGCTGCTGTCGCCGCGGCTCACCGTGGCGCACGGCGTCCATCTGACCGAAGACGAATGCGCCCTGCTGGCCGAGCGCGGCGTCACCGTTTCGGTCAACACCTCGTCCAACCTGCGGATGCGCTCAGGCCTGGCGCCGGTGCCGCGCTATATCCGCCACGGCGTGCGGTTTGGCTTCGGGCTGGACGGCGCCGCCCATGACGACGACCAGGATTATTTCCGCGACCTGCGCCTCGCCTGGCGGCTGCACAACGGCGCCGGGCTGGACCCGGCGCTACCGCCGGCCCGGCTGTTCCGGGCGGCCCTCCGCGACGGCTTCCGGGCCATCGACGGCAGCGGCGATTACGGCGCGCTCGCGCCGGGCGCGCGCGCCGATATCGCCATTCTGGACTATGCCGGGATGGCCGAATACAGCCTGATCGCAGACTTGGATGAAACCCAGGTTCTGCTCACCCGCGCCACCAGCCGCCACGTCCGCGACCTCATCGTCGCCGGGCGGACGGTCGTGAGCGGCGGCAGACTTGCCGGGATCGATCTCGCGGCAACGGAAGCCGAACTCATGGCCCGCGCCCGCCGCGCGGCGGCGGACGATCCCGGGCAGTTCGCCCGCGGGCACCGGCGGCGCGAGGCCGTGCGCGCCTATTACAAGGATTCGGGACATTCGATTTGACGTCCGCAGGTCCGGTGTTTCGACACGGAGCTTCGCGCCGCTCAGTGGTCGCCGCTTGAGATGATGTCGTAGGTTTCCGGCCGGCGGTCGCGGAAGAACTGCCAGAGGTTGCGCACCTCGCGCACCTTTTCCATGTCCATGTCGGCGTAGATCAGCTCGTTCCTGTCCTCGCTGGCCTCGCACAGGAATTCGCCGCGCGGATCGACGATGTAGGACGAGCCGTAGAAGCGCCCGATGTTCCATGGCCCTTCCGTGCCGACCCGGTTGCAGGCGCCGATAAAGACCCCGTTGGCGACGGCCGAGGCCGGCTGTTCCAGCTTCCAGAGATACTGGCTGAGCCCGGCGACGGTCGCCGACGGGTTGACGATATATTCGGCGCCGTTGAGCGCCAGCGCACGCCAGCCTTCCGGGAAGTGCCGGTCGTAGCAGATATAGACGCCGAGCTTGCAATAGGCGGTCTCGAAGACCGGCCAGCCCGAGGTGCCGGGCTTGAAGAAGAACTTCTCGTAGAAACCGGCGACCTGGGGAATGTGCGTCTTGCGGTATTTGCCGAGATATCTGCCGTCGGCGTCGATCACCGCCGCGGTATTGTAATAGACGCCGGTCTGCTCTTCCTCGTAGATCGGCACCACGATGACCATGGAATGCTTTTTCGCATAGTCCTGCATCAGCCGGGTCGTCGGCCCGTCGGGGATTTTCTCCACGGCGGCGTACCACTTCACGTCCTGGCTCGGGCAGAAATAGGGCTGGTTGAACACCTCCTGCAGGCACAGGACCTGGACCCCGTTTTCGCCCGCCTCGTCGATCAGCGGCAGGTGGGCCTCGATCATCTTGGCCTTGATGGCCTCGGGGCTTTCGTCGGTGCTGGTATTGAGCGCGAACTGGATCAGACCGGCCCTGACAGTGGTCATGTCCTGCCTCCTTCGGGATGCTGTACTCTTCGCCGGTCCCGGGCGAAGCGTGCAAAAGCGGATTTTAACCCGGCAGGGCTTCCGCCCGCCAGCAAATCCGCCGCGAAACGGCGCGCCGAGACTGGCGCCGGAACGCGATTCGTCGTAAAATCCGGGTTTCGTTCCAGTCGCCGGCGCCGCTTCCGGCCGCGCCGGCGGTATCGTTGGGAGAGACCGGGATGGCCATTCTGATCCGGGGCGGAACCGTCGTGAACGCCGACCGCAGCTTCCGCGCCGACGTGCTTCTGGACGGCGACAGGATCGCCGCCGTCGGCGAAAATCTGGAAGCGCCGGCGGGCGCCGGGACCGTCGACGCCGGCGGCTGCTACGTCATGCCGGGCGGCATCGATCCGCACACCCATATGCAGCTGCCCTTCATGGGCACCGTGGCGTCCGAGGATTTCGAGACCGGGACGACCGCCGGCTGCGTCGGCGGCACCACGACGATCATCGACTTCGTGATCCCCGATCCGCAGCAGAACATTCTGGACGCCTACAAGCAGTGGCGCGAATGGGCGGAAAAGTCGGTCAGCGACTACAGTTTCCACGTCGCCATCACCTGGTGGGACGAGACGGTCCATGCCGATATGGGCACGCTGGTGCGCGAGCACGGCGTCAACTCGTTCAAGCATTTCATGGCCTACAAGAACGCGATCATGGCCGAGGACGAGACGCTGGTGAACAGCTTCTGCCGGGCCCGCGAGCTGGGCGCGATCTGCACCGTCCACGCCGAGAACGGCGAGCTGGTCTACCATCTCCAGCAGGAGCTGTACGACCAGGGCGTGACCGGGCCGGAGGGCCATCCGCTGTCGCGCCCGCCGGAGGTCGAGGGCGAGGCCGCCAACCGGGCGATCCGCATCGCCGAGGTGCTCGACGTGCCGCTCTACGTCGTCCACACCTCCTGCATCGACGCGCTGGAGGCGATCGTGCGGGCACGCAACGAGGGCCAGCGCGTGTTCGGCGAGGTCCTGGCCGGGCATCTGCTGATCGACGACAGCGTCTACCGCCATCCCGATTTCGCGACCGCCGCGGCCTATGTCATGAGCCCGCCCTTCCGCTCGTCCGAGCACCAGGCGGCGCTGTGGCGCGGCCTGCAGGCCGGCAACCTGCAGACCACGGCGACCGACCATTGCTGCTTCTGCGCGCCGCAGAAGGCGGCCGGCCGGCAGGATTTCCGGCTGATTCCGAACGGCACCGGCGGCATCGAGGACCGGATGCATGTGCTGTGGGAGCACGGCGTCAACACCGGCCGGCTGACCATGAACGAGTTCGTCGCCGTGACCTCGACCAACGCCGCGAAAATCTTCAACATCTATCCGCGCAAGGGCGTGGTCGCCGCCGGCGCGGACGCCGACCTTGCGGTCTGGGACCCGGCGCGCAGCCGGTCGATCTCGGTCGAGACCCATCATCAGCGGGTCGATTACAACATCTTCGAGGGCATGGAGGTCACCGGCATCAACGTCAAGACGTTCAGCCAGGGCAAGCTGGTCTGGGACGACGGCGACGTGCGCGCGACCCGCGGCGCCGGCCGCTACATCGACCGGCCGCCCTTCGCGCCCTATTACGAGGCGCTCAAGATCAAGCACGAACGGGCCCGGCCCGTCGCGGTTATGCGCGAGGCGGCGGAGTAGGGCCCAAAAAGTAGAGTCGCCGCCGGCTGATCTATTCGGCAGCCTGCACCCGGTTGGCCGGGTTCCGCGGGTCGTCGGCCCAGACGACATAGGGTTTGCCGTTGTCGACCGGCTCCATGGTGATGCAGCCGTCGACCGGGCAGACATACATGCAGAGATTGCAGCCGACGCATTCCTCGTCGATGACCTCGTAACGCCGTTCGCCGTCGATCCGCAGGGCCGATATCGACTGGTGGGAGGTGTCCTCGCAGGTGACGTGGCACAGGCCGCACTTGATGCACAGGTCCTGGTCGATGCGGGCTATGATCTCGTAGTTCATGTCGAGGTCGCCCCATTCGACGAAATTCCGCACCGCGGCGCCCTGGAAATCCGAGAGCGTGCGGTAGCCTTTCCCGTCCATCCAGTTGGACAGGCCGTCGATCATGTCCTCGACGATCTTGAAGCCGCGATGCATGGCCGCCGTGCAGACCTGGACGTTGGTGGCCCCCATCGAGAGAAATTCCGCCGCGTCGCGCCAGGTCGAGATGCCGCCGATGCCGGAAATCGCCATGCCCCGGCATTCCGGGTCGCGCGCCAGGTCGCCAACCATGCGCAGCGCGACCGGCTTGACCGCCGGGCCGCAATAGCCGCCATGGGTGCCCTTGCCGTTGACCAGCGGCAGCGGCGCCATCGTATCGAGGTCGACGCCGATCACCGAGGCCAGCGTGTTGATCAGCGATACGGCGTCGGCGTTGCCCTTGCGCGCCGCGCGGGCCGGGTAGCGGATGTCGGTGATGTTCGGCGTCAGCTTGACGATGACCGGCATCCGCGTGTGCTTCTTGCACCAGGCCGCGACCATCTCGACATAGTCCGGCACCTGGCCGACCGCCGAGCCCATGCCGCGCTCGGACATGCCGTGGGGGCAGCCGAAATTGAGCTCGATCCCGTCGGCTTCGGTGTCCTCGACGTCGGCCAGGATGGTCTTCCAGCTTTCCTCGTCGCACGGCACCATGAGGGAGACGACCAGCGCCCGGTCCGGCCATTCCCGCTTGATCTGCTTGACCTCGCGCAGGTTGACCGCGATCGGCCGGTCCGAGATCAGCTCGATGTTGGTGAAGCCGGCCATGCGGGAGCCGTTGTGCTCCACCGCGCCGTAGCGCGACGTGGTGTTGACGATCGGCTCGCCGACAGTCTTCCAGACCACGCCGCCCCAGCCGGCCTTAAAAGCCCGCTCGACGTTGTAATACTTGTCGGTCGGCGGCGCCGAGGCGAGCCAGAAGGGATTGGGCGATGTGATTCCCGCCAGGTCGGTTCTCAGGTCGGCCATTGTCTTTGCCTTCCGCTCATCGGGTCAGGGAGCTGTGGATCGACCGCGCGGCGATCTTGCCGTCTTCCACCGCCTGCACGGTCAGATCGAGTCCGTCGATGCAGTCGCCGCCGGCGAACACGCCGGAGAGCGACGTCTGGCGTTCGTCGTTCACGGCGATCCGGCCGCCGCGGATGTCGAGCGGCGCGCCGGCGCCGTCCGCCACCGGATCGGCGATCAGGATCTGGCCGATCGCGGTGAACACGCTGTCCGCCGGCAGGGTTGTCGTATCGCCGGTTCCGGTCAGCCGGCCGTCGTCGCCGAGCCTTGTGTATTCCAGCTCGATGCCGCCGACATGGCCGTTCGCGCCGTGCAGCCGCACCGGGCGGACCCAGTGCTTGATCCTGACGCCGCTGGTCTGCGCGACCTCCTGTTCGTGCCAGGTCGCGCCCATCTCCTCCGGTCCGCGCCGGTAGCAGATGGTGACGTCTTCCGCGCCCAGCCGTTTCGTCTGGACCGCGATATCGATGGCCGTGTTGCCGCCGCCGATCACGACGATCCTGCGCCCGACCGGCAGCGCCGCCAGATCGCCGGCCTGGCGCAGCTCGGCGATATAGTCGATCGCCGGCCGGACGCCCTCGAGCGCCTGTCCCTCGACCTCCAGCGCCTTCACGCCGGCCTGGCCGGTCGCCAGGAACACCGCGTCATAGTCCCGGCGCAGCCCGGCGAGGGAGATGTCCGCGCCGAGCGCCCGGTTGAACTCCAGCGTTATGCCGCCGACCGCGAGGATGAAATCCAGTTCCCGCTGGGCAAAATCGTCGATCACCTTGTAGGCCGCGATGCCGTATTCGTTGAGCCCGCCGGCCTTGGCTTGCGCTTCGTAGACCGTGACCTCGTGGCCGAGCCGGGCGAGGCCGTGGGCGCAGCTGATCCCCGCCGGTCCGGCGCCGACCACGGCGATCCGCTTGCCGGTCGGCGCGGCGCGCTCGAAGGGCTGTTCGCCGCGCTCGAAGAACCGGTCGGTCGCATGGCGCTGGAGCAGGCCGATGTTGACCGGCTTGCCCTCCTGCGCGGTGCGCACGCAGACCTCCTCGCACAGTTCCTCGACCGGGCAGACCCGGGCGCAGGCGCCGCCGAAAATGTTCGCCTGCAGAATGTCCATCGCGGCGCCGCGGTCGTTGCCGGTGGCGATCTTGCGGATGAAGCTCGGGATGTCGATGCCGGTCGGGCAGGCCTCGATGCAGGGCGCGTCGTAGCAGAAGTAGCAGCGGCTCGCCTCGATCGGCGCCTGCTGCGGGCTCAGCGGCGGCTTGATGTCGCCGAAATTCCGCGCGTATTCCGCTTGCGAAAGCCGGCCGGCCGCGAGGTCAGGCTGCGCCGGCATCGGGATTCCCTTGGTTCATGCTGCTCCCCAATTCCGATGCCGAACCGGCGCGTTTCGCCCGGTTTTCGCGGCCGGACACCCGCCGGACACCCGGGCGCCGCAGCGGCGGATGCCCGGAGAAAAAAGAATTGACCCTAATTGCGGCCCCGGAACCCGTCAAGAACTGTTGAGGGCCGGCCGTCGGCGCCGGTTGCCGGCCTTGGCGTCCGCATCCGGAACGGATGCTTGACGGCGTTCGAATCATGGGGCTAATGCTAGCGGGCTTGGCGCCCCGAACCGGAAGGGGAGGGGCTTAATAGGGAATCCGGTGCGATCGGCAGATCAAGTCCGGAGCTGTCCCCGCAACTGTAGACGGTTGGCCGCGCTCGGAAGCCACTGGCGAAGTTCCGGGAAGGCGAGCGCGAGTGGCTGCAAGCCGTGAGCCAGGAAACCTGCCTCGCAACCGGGACGGTATCGTTGTCGGGTGCTACGACGGAGATTTGAATGACTGCCCAGATCCAGAGCAGAACCGGAATTTCGGCGAAACTCGCCGCCATCGCGCTGTCTGCCTTCATCGGCCTCGCGATCGTGACGCTTGCCGGCCATGTGCAGACGGCCGCCCTGCATGACGCCGCGCACGATTCGCGCCACGCCATGGGCTTTCCCTGCCACTGAGCCTGCCGCTGACCCGGCCACTGACCCGGCCACCGGCCATGTTTTCCCGCATACTGGTCAGCGCCCTGTTCGCTGGCTTCCTGGCGGGGCTGATCGCGGCCCTGCTGCAACTGGTCTTCGTCCAGCCGGTGCTGCTGCACGCCGAGCTGTATGAGAGCGGCGCGCTGAACCATTTCGGCGACGACGCGGCGGCGAATGGGGCGGGCGGCGCAGCGGCCGCAATTCCGGGAGTCGACCTGGAGCGCGACGGCCTGAGCGTGCTGTTCACCGCGCTCACCTATACCGGCTTCGCCTTCCTGCTGGTCGCCGCGATGGCGCTGGCCGAAGACCGCGGCTTCCGGATCACCGTCCGGCAGGGGCTGGTCTGGGGCGTGGCCGGCTTCGTGGCGTTCCAGCTCGCCCCGGCGCTCGGCGCGCCGCCGGAACTGCCGGGTTCCGCGGCGGCGGAGATCGGCCCGCGCCAGATCTGGTGGTTCGGGACGGTCGGCGCCACGGCGGCCGGCCTCGCGCTCGTCGCCTTCGCCCGGAGCTGGGCCTTGCGCGGCGTCGCCGCCCTGCTCCTCCTGGCGCCGCACCTGATCGGCGCGCCGCACCCGGACGAGTTCTTCGGCCCGGCGCCGCCGGAACTGGCGAGCCTGTTCGCCGCCCGGTCCCTCGGCACGGGCCTCGCCGCCTGGAGCCTGCTCGGCCTCCTCGCCGCCTACTTCTGGCTGCGCGAGGGCAAGCGGACGGAGGGGATGGCGCGGGTGGTTTGAGGGATGGGCGGGCGAAGCGCCGCTTACCACCCAGCCTTGCTGAGAAGCGGTCAGTGTACGGTTCTTCGGACCGCACCGGTCAGGGCCGCTAAGCAGAACAAAGAATCAGCACCGGTAATTCTCAATCCCTCGTGGTGAGGCGCTGGAGGACGCAAGGTCTTCTCCCTGCCCAAATCCAAGACGCGAAAAGAAGGAAGGATGAAGAAGGTTGGCTGGGCGAATCCCATACCGGTAACTGAGGCTGTCCAAAGTCGGTTAACCAATTCGCATTTTCCTAGAAGTATTTCCGGAGAAGCAGTTCATTTATCGTACGTTGTAGATCGGCTAAGAAATTCTCGTCGATGCTTTCAGTCCACCAATGTGCGATATCATCCCTGTAATCCTTCAGCTCCCGTAAGGTCTTCTTCCCAGCTACAACTTTGTTGTCCTTCCGGACATTTCCTTGATAACTCAAATACTTTTCTCCCGACTCTACTAAGGATTCCCACAACCGTAAGTAGTGGAGCCGCTGATATGCGTCGTCTTTATATTCCTCGCGGTACATGGAGTTGATTAACAACGCTATGTGAGGAGTCTTCATGTCCCTTTCTATGGAAGTTATAGCGTTCCTTATTTCTGAGGCTTTGTCCTGATACGCTTGGGCATCCATCACCGTTGCAGTTCCCGCTCTCGCTGACACTGTAGGTCGCATTGGAACGACAAATCGGTCATCGTCTGTGACGAGACAATTCTGATCTAAGTACTTATGGATTGGGTCGGGTGTCTCTTGGCCAGCGCGAATGCCGGCCAATATCAAATTTACCAATTGTTGATTGTTGGGTAATATCGGCCATGCTCCGTCAGCAGTATGCCAAGCGGTAATGAATTCCTTGCCCTCCCTGCCGCCGATCAAGTATGGTACATTTTTGCCATCTCGTTTGCCTACTTCGTTTGTGATGCTGCATTCTCCATTAGTCATTTCGACAGGTGTCAGCATGTTATTTTCTTCGACGACTATGAACACAGGTACAGCGTCTTTGTACTGAAATTTTACTTTTTCGTAAGTCTCGCCAACAGCATGCCGCAAGGAAGGACTGATGGCGTAATGTTTGCTGCGCGTTCCATTTGTAAAGTAGTCAACCAGATTTAATACAATGCAAGCGTGAAGCGGCAGAGATTCGTAAATGGTCTGGTAAGGTAGGCTGCTGATCGCATTCAAGTGGATCCGTGGGAACTCAAAAATTTGCGTACGACAGTGGCCAGCGATGATGCAGCGATACTCTTTGCCTTGGACGCCTTCGTACATCAATCGTGCTCCGGCGACCGTAATGTGGCCTTCCGGGGCAGTCGATTGCAGTGACTGTTTCCGATCAGATACTGTTCTATTCTTCCTCGCCACCTTCTAACCTACCTGTGTAAAATCAGCATCAGGGGTCGCCTTTGCTCTTCTAGGCTCTGAGGGTCTAGCCGAACAGTAGGGCGTCGTCGAGAACACTCATCCAACGTGGGCACAGAGAAGTTCGTTGCGACTGCTCTTAGACGCGGGACAGGCCCACTAACCCGCAATTTACAAGCGCCCGGACGGCGGCTTTTTGCCGAGTTCGCCGGCGGATTGCCGCGAATTTGCCTCCAGTTACGCCACCCGCAGTCACGATAATGTCAACAAGGCAGGGCGATGCGCCCTTGACGCCTATTAGAATTATTCTAAATAAAGGCCAACAACTCACTTCCGAGGACCCACCCATGCGCGTACCCAACGTCACCTTCAAGACCCGCGTCCGCGACGAGAGCGTCGGCGGGCCGAACCCCTATCGTTGGCAGGACCGGGCCGGCGCCGACATCTTCGGCGGCCGCAGGGTCGTGCTGTTCGCCCTGCCGGGGGCGTTCACGCCGACCTGCTCCTCGACCCATCTGCCGCGCTACGAGGCGCTGCACGACGATTTCCGGGCGCTCGGCGTCGACGAGGTGGTCTGCCTGAGCGTTAACGACGCCTTCGTCATGCACCAGTGGGGCCGGCACCAGGGCGTCGGGAAGGTCACGATGCTGCCCGACGGCTCCGGCGCCTTCACCCGGCGGATGGGCATGCTGGTCTCGAAGGACAATCTCGGCTTCGGCATGCGCTCCTGGCGCTATTCCGCCTTCGTCGACGACGGCGAGATCGTGAAGATGTTCGTCGAGCCCGGCTTCGAGGACGAGTGCCCGGCCGACCCGTTCGAGGTCTCGGACGCCGACACGATGCTGGACTGGCTGCGCGGCCACCTCGCGGACCGGGCGCCGCAGGCGCTGGCGGCCTGATCCGGGGGAGTGCGGGACGAGGCCCCTTCGGCTTCGCCCAGGCCGCCCCTCGATACCCCCCTCGATACGCCCCGGGCGCGTCCGGGGCTACTCGGGATGAGGGGGTTATTCTCAGTGTCAACCACACTCTCCCTCACCCTGAGTAGCCGCCGCAGGCGGCGTATCGAAGGGGGCTTATCCCGATTACTTGACACGCGGCGGCGGGGACGCCGGCGACACCTGCAAACGCCGCCC
>MPMX01000067.1 GCA_002238725.1 Rhodospirillaceae bacterium bin65 | reverse complement strand
ACAATGTGCAGATGGACGTGACGCTGATCCAGCCGATCGCCATGGACGAGGGCCTGCGCTTCGCGATCCGCGAAGGCGGACGCACCGTCGGCGCCGGCGTCGTCGCCGCCATCAAGAAATAAGCGGGCCGGAAACGGAGGGGTGCGAAAAAGCGGCGCGGCAATCCGTTGGCTTGATCCGGAGCACGGGGAGCGTATGTAAGCCGCTTCATTTCGGCGTCGGTGTCGCGGTGCAGCGGGCCGGCGCCGTTCCGCGACCGGGGGCGGGACATCACCTGCCGCCGGCGGCGCAGGCAGGAGTGTAGCTCAATTGGTAGAGCACCGGTCTCCAAAACCGGGGGTTGGGGGTTCGAGCCCCTCCACTCCTGCCAGTGCGGAGGCCGGCGGCTCCAACGGGGCGTCCGGCGCTTCGAAAGTCTTGGAATTCGGCGCGTGACAGGCGGCCCGTAACAGGCGGAAAACGACAGGTATGAACCCGGCCAAGTTCTTTCGCGAAGTGCGGCAGGAGACCAGCAAGGTCACCTGGCCGTCGCGCAGGGAAACCATGCAGACGACCGTCATGGTGTTCGTCATGGTTGCGCTGGTCGCCGTGTTCTTCATGATTGTGGACTGGCTGCTCGGCTCGGTCGTGCAGGCCATCCTCGGCCTGGGGAGCTAGCCGGATGGCCCAGCGCTGGTACGTCATCCACGCCTATTCCGGCTTTGAGAAGAAGGTTGCCGAATCGATCCGGGAACAGTCCCGGGCCAAGGGGCTGGACGGGCAGATCGCCGATGTGCTGGTGCCCACCGAAGAGGTGGTCGAAATGCGGCGCGGCCAGAAGGTCAATGCCGAACGGAAATTCTTTCCGGGCTATGTGCTGATCAATATGGAGTTGACCGACGACACCTGGCATCTGGTCCAGGATACGCCGAAGGTGACCGGTTTCCTGGGCGGCGGCGGCAAACCGACGCCGATCACGGAGCGGGAGGCGCGGCAGATCCTGCAGCAGGTCCAGGAAGGCGTGGAGCGGCCGAAGCCGTCGGTGACCTTCGAAATCGGCGAACAGGTCAGGGTGTGCGACGGTCCGTTCGAAAATTTCAACGGCATGGTCGAGGAAGTGGACGAGGAGCGCACGCGCCTCAAGGTTCTGGTCTCGATCTTCGGCCGGTCGACTCCGGTCGAGCTGGAATACACGCAGGTCGAAAAAGGATAGGCGGCCTTACGAACTGTCCGGCCGGCGACGACCGCCGGCCTTCACCCGATCGTGCGGGAGGCTCGCCATAGCCGCACCGCGCGTCAGTAATCCGGCGGCGATGCCAAGGCCGCCAAAGCAGGAGCTGACTGAGCATGGCAAAAAAGATCGATGGGTATCTGAAGCTTCAGATACCGGCGGGGCAGGCCAATCCGTCCCCGCCAGTCGGCCCGGCGCTGGGCCAACGCGGCGTGACCATCATGGAATTCTGCAAGGCCTTCAATGCGGCGACGCAGAATCTGGAACAGGGCATGCCGATCCCGGTGATCATCACCGTCTATGCGGATCGCAGCTTCTCGTTCGAGACCAAGGCGCCGCCGGCCAGTTATTTCATCAAGAAGGCGGCCAAGCTGGAAAGCGGATCGAACGAACCGGGCCACATCGTCGCCGGTTCGGTATCGCGCAAACAACTTGAGCAAATCGCCGAGCAGAAGATGACGGATTTGAATGCCAACGATGTGGACGCGGCCGTGCGTATTCTCGCCGGCTCCGCCCGTTCGATGGGCATCGAGGTGGTGGGGTAGTCATGGCGCGTCCCGGAAAACGCCTCCGCAACGCCCGCGAAGGGCGGGAGAAAGACAGAGCCTATCCCGTCGGAGAAGCCGTCCGGTTCGTCAAGGAGCGGGCAATTGCGAAATTCGACGAAACCATCGAGATGTCGATGAATCTGGGCGTCGATACCCGCCATGCCGACCAGAATGTGCGCGGCGCCGTGACCCTGCCCAACGGTACCGGCAAGAGCCTTCGCGTGCTGGTGTTTGCGCGTGACGCCAAGGCCGAGGAAGCGACGGCGGCCGGCGCCGATATCGTGGGCGCCGAGGAACTGGCGGACGAGATCCGCAACGGCCGGGCGGATTTCCAGCGGGTCATCGCGACGCCGGACATGATGCCGGTCGTCGGTCGCCTGGGCAAGATTCTCGGGCCGCGTGGCCTGATGCCGAACCCGAAGGTCGGCACGGTCACGCCGGATATCGGCAAGGCGATCGCAGATGCCAAGGGCGGCCAGGTCCAGTACCGGGCCGAGCGGGCCGGCATCGTCCACGCCGGCATCGGCAAGGCGAGTTTCGCGGAAGAGGCCCTGGAGGAAAACGTGCGGGCCTTCTTCGGCGCGATCAGCGCCGCCAAGCCGAGCGGCGCCAAGGGCACCTACATCAAGCGGGTGTCGATCAGTTCGACAATGGGACCGTCCGTCCGGCTGGATGTGGCGGAATTGAGCAGCGGCTAAGCGCTGCGACGGGAATTTGCCGGACCGCCCGGTCCGGCAAAGCGGCGGCCGGGCTTTTCGAAGCGTTGCCGCCGGCCCCTGTCCGAGATTGCAGGCGCCCGACCGTCCAGGCGGACGGAACGGCTTAATCGCCCCCTCAATCCTTTGGGAAGGGCGGCCGGTATGAGACGGAGGAAAAGGGTTTCGATCCGGTGACGGATGGGGGCCGCGTTTCTCCGGGACAGGTTTCGGCCCGCGGCCGGGCTCCGGCCTGACGCGGGTGAGTGAAACCGGTCCGCAAACGCCCCGCGCAAGCGGCGGCCGGAGCGGGCCATACAAGTGTCGGAGACGGAGAACGTGGACCGCACGCAAAAAGAGAAGCTGGTTGCCGAACTGCACGGCATTTTCAGCGACGCCGAACTCGTCATCGTGACCCGGCAATCCGGGATGACGGTGGCCGAGACCTCGACGCTTCGCGCGGAAATGCGGGAGGCCGGCGCCCGTTTCAAAGTGACCAAGAATCGGCTGGCGAAGATCGCCCTGGAGGGCACGCCGCACGCTGGACTGGTCGACCGTTTCGAAGGACCCACCGCCATCGCCTATGCCAGGGATCCCGTATCCGTGGCCAAGGCGATCCTCGAATTCGCCAAGAAGAACCAGAAGCTCGATGTTCTTTGCGGCGGTCTGGGCGGCAAGGTCATCGAGGTCGATCAGCTCAAGGCGCTTGCGACGCTGCCTTCGCTCGACGAACTGCGCGCCCAGCTGCTCGGTCTCCTTCAGGCGCCGGCCGCCAAGCTGGCCGGCGTTCTGCAAGCGCCCGCCCGGGATGTGGTGGGCGTGCTGGCGGCGCCGGCGCGCGACGTTATCGGCGTGCTTGCCGCACAAGGAGCCAAGGAGTAGGCGCACCCGCCATTCCGCAGCGGGCGTTCGATTTTGTTCGATTGCCCGCTGGCCGATCCGGAATCCAACCCTATCTCACTGGAGTAAAGCCAAATGGCTGATCTGGAAAAAATCGCAGAAGACCTGTCGTCGCTTACCGTTTTGGAAGCAGCGGAACTCAGCAAGATGCTGGAAGAGAAGTGGGGCGTGCAGGCCTCGGCCGGCGGCATGATGATGATGCCGGGCGCAATGCCGGGCGCTGCCGCTGCCGAGGGCGACGATGGCGCCGCCGAAGAGCAAACGGAATTCGACGTTATTCTGAGTTCTTTCGGCGAGAAGAAAATCAACGTCATCAAGGAAGTGCGCGCCATTACCGGCCTGGGCCTCAAGGAAGCCAAGGATCTGGTGGAAGGCGCGCCGAAGCCGGTCAAGGAAGGGGCCAGCAAAGACGAAGCCGAAGAAATCAAGAAGAAGCTGGAAGAAGTCGGCGCTTCGGTCGAGCTTAAATAGTTCGCCAGCTGGCGCTCTCGAAAGCGCGGCTGCCGGAAAGGCCGCGGGGCCGGACCTCGCGGCCCGTTCGGCGTTGTGCGCTTAGAAGAAGAGCTGGCGGCTTCGGCCCGGATGGCTTCCGGCCGGGCGCGGAGCTTGGCACAGGACCGCTGAACGGGAAGTGACGGGCCGGAAAATTTCAGGCCTGGCGGCGCTGGCCGCGACACTGTGTGGATGAGAAGGAAAATCGATGGCGAAGACCTTCACGGGACGCAGCCGTATTCGCAAGAGCTTCGGGCGCATCGCCGAAGTGGCGCCGATGCCGAACCTGATCGAGGTTCAGAAGACTTCCTACGAGCATTTCCTGCAGAGGGACACCGATCCCGACGCACGCGGCAAGTGGGGGCTGGAGGCTGTCTTCGATTCTGTTTTCCCGATCAGCGACTTTTCCGGCCGTTCGATGCTGGAATATGTCCGCTATGAATTCGAGGAGCCGAAATTCGATGTGGAGGAGTGCCAGCAGCGTGGCATGACCTACGCTGCGCCGCTCAAGGTGACCCTGCGCCTCGTGGTGTGGGATGTCGACGAGGAAACCGGCGCCAAGTCGGTCCGCGATATCAAGGAGCAGTTCGTCTACATGGGCGATATGCCGATGATGACGAAGAACGGCACTTTCGTGGTCAACGGCACGGAACGGGTAATCGTCTCCCAGATGCACCGCTCTCCAGGCGTCTTTTTCGACCACGACAAGGGCAAGACCCACTCTTCCGGCAAATTCCTGTTCACGGCCCGGGTCATTCCGTACCGCGGCTCGTGGCTCGATTTCGAGTTCGATGCCAAGGATATCGTCCATGTCCGCATCGACCGGCGCCGCAAGCTGCCGGTCACCACCCTGCTGCTCGCGCTGGACAACGACGAAACAGCGGCGCGGCGGGCCGAGTTTGCAGAACAGGGCAAGTCGTTCGACCCGCATGAAGGGATCGGCTTCAGCCAGGACGACCTGTTGGCCTATTTCTACGACGCGGTGAAATTCACCAGCTCGCAGAAAGGCTGGAAAACGCCGTTCGATGCCGAACGGATGGCCGGCCAGAAGCTGATCGCCGACATGATCGACTCCCGGACCGGCGAAGTGGTCGCCGAAGCCGGCCAGAAGGTCACGCCGCGGCTGGTCCGGCGCCTCAAGGATGCCGGCCTGAAAGACCGGATCGCCCCGCCGGAAGAACTGATCGGCTCCTACGTCGCCCGCGACCTGGTCAATCGGGAAGACGGCGCGATCCACGCCGAGGCCGGCGAGGAAATCACCGAGACCCTTCTGGACTCGCTGAAAGAGGACGGCGTCAAGGAACTGCCGGTCCTCTATATCGATCATGTGACGGTCGGACCTTACCTGCGCAATACGCTGGCGGCCGACAAGAACATGAACCGCAACGAAGCGCTCATGGACATCTACCGGGTCATGCGCCCGGGTGAGCCGCCGACCGTGGAAGCGGCGGAGAACCTGCTCCGGTCCATGTTCTTCGACCGGGAGCGCTACGATCTTTCGGCGGTCGGCCGGGTCAAGATGAACGCGCGGCTCGGATTTTCCAACGACGCGGTGCCGGACGAAGTCCGGGTGCTGCGGCGCCAGGACATCATGGAGATTGTCCGCCTGCTGCTCGAACTGAAGGACGGCCGCGGCGAGATTGACGATATCGACCATCTGGGCAACCGGCGCGTCCGCTCGGTCGGCGAGCTGATGGAAAACCAGTACCGTATCGGCCTGCTGCGTATGGAGCGGGCGATCAAGGAGCGTATGTCGACGGTCGAAATCGACAGCGTGATGCCGCACGATCTGATCAACGCCAAGCCGGCAGCCGCGGCGGTGCGCGAATTCTTCGGCTCGTCGCAGCTTTCCCAGTTCATGGACCAGACCAACCCGCTCTCGGAGATCACCCACAAGCGGCGCCTGTCCGCGCTCGGGCCGGGCGGCCTGACCCGCGAGCGGGCCGGCTTCGAGGTGCGCGACGTCCACACCACCCATTACGGCCGGATCTGCCCGATCGAGACGCCGGAAGGGCCGAATATCGGCCTTATCAACTCGCTGGCGTCCTACGCCCGGGTCAACAAGTACGGCTTTATCGAAACGCCGTACCGCAAGGTCAACGACGGTAAGGTTTCGGACGAGGTGGTCTATCTCTCGGCCATGGACGAGGGCAAATACACCATCGCCCAGGCCAACGCCGGGCTGGACGACAAGGGCCGCTTCGTCGACGAACTGATCAGCTGCCGCAGGGCCGGCGACTACCTCATGGTTCCGGCCAACGCGATCGAATATATCGACGTGTCGCCCAAGCAGGTCGTCTCCGTCGCCACATCGCTGATTCCGTTCCTGGAGAACGATGACGCCAACCGCGCGCTCATGGGCTCGAACATGATGCGCCAGGCGGTGCCGCTGCTGCAGCCCGAGGCGCCGATCGTGGGTACGGGCATGGAAGGCCGGGTCGCGCGCGATTCCGGCGCGACCATCGTCGCCCGCCGTGCCGGCATCGTCGATCAGGTGGATGCGACCCGAATCGTGATCCGGGCGCGGGAAAACGATGTTGAGACCGGCTCGCCGGGCGTCGACATTTACAGTCTGCTGAAATTCCAGCGTTCGAACCAGAACACCTCGATCACCCAGCGCCCCCTGGTCAAGGTCGGCGACGAGGTCGATAGCGGCGAAATCGTCGCCGACGGCCCGTCGACCAGCCTCGGCGAACTGGCGCTCGGCCGGAACGTCCTCGTCGCGTTCATGCCGTGGAACGGCTACAATTTCGAGGATTCGATCCTCTTGTCCGAGCGCATCGTGCGCGAGGACGTGTTCACCTCGATCCATATCGAGGAATTCGAGGTCATGGCCCGCGACACCAAGCTGGGCCAGGAAGAGATCACCCGCGATATCCCGAATGTCGGCGAAGAGGCCATGAAGAACCTCGACGAAGCCGGCATCGTGTATATCGGCGCCGAAATCCAGCCGGGCGACATTCTGGTCGGCAAGGTGACGCCGAAGGGCGAATCGCCGATGACCCCGGAAGAGAAGCTCCTGCGGGCGATCTTCGGTGAAAAGGCCTCGGATGTGCGCGATACTTCGCTGCGCCTGCCGCCGGGCGTGGCGGGCACGGTCGTCGAAGTGCGGGTCTTCTCGCGCCGCGGCGTCGACAAGGACGAGCGCGCCATGGCGATCGAGCGCCAGGAGATCGCGCGTCTGGCCAAGGACCGGGATGACGAACGCGCCATCCTCGAGCGCGCGTTCTATGCGAACCTGAAAGACCTGCTGGTCGGCCAGACCGGCGAGAACGGCCCGGAAGGCTTCAGCGGGGGCGCCAGGATCACCGAGGAGATCCTCGAAGACTACCAGCGCTACAAGTGGCGCGACTTCACTGTCAAGGCGGACAGGGTGTCGAAGCGGATCGAAAGCCTGTCGAAGACATTCGACGTGTCGATCGCCCGCCTCGAGGAGCGCTTCCAGGATAAAGTCGACAAGCTGCAGAGGGGCGACGAACTGCCGCCCGGCGTGATGAAGATGGTCAAGGTCTTCGTTGCCGTGAAGCGCAAGATGCAGCCCGGAGACAAGATGGCCGGCCGCCACGGCAACAAGGGCGTCGTGTCCAAGATCATGCCGATCGAGGACATGCCCTATCTCGACGACGGAACCCCGGTCGATATCGTGCTCAACCCGCTCGGCGTGCCGTCGCGGATGAATGTCGGCCAGATCCTCGAGACCCATCTGGGGTGGGCCGCCTCCGGTCTCGGCCGGCGGGTTCGCGAGGTGCTCGAAGCGTCGCTGGGCGGCGCCAAGAAGGAGGCTGCCAAAGGCCTGCGCGAGCATCTCAAGGCGACTTTGGGCGACGACACCTACAAGGAGCATGTCGCCGGCCTCGGCGACGACGATGTCATCGAGCTGTCGCGCAGCCTGCAGACCGGCGTGCCGATGGCGACACCTGTGTTCGACGGCGCCCGGGAAGACGATATCGTCGACCTGTTGGGCAAGGCCGGCATGGACGTATCGGGCCAGGTTACGCTGATCGACGGGCGCACGGGCGAACCGTTCGACCGAAAGGTGACGGTCGGCTACATCTATATGCTCAAACTGCACCATCTGGTGGACGACAAGATCCACGCCCGTTCCATCGGTCCGTACAGCCTGGTCACCCAGCAGCCGCTGGGCGGCAAGGCACAGTTCGGCGGGCAGCGGTTCGGCGAGATGGAGGTCTGGGCCCTGGAGGCCTATGGCGCGGCCTATACCCTGCAGGAAATGCTGACGGTGAAATCGGACGATGTCGCCGGACGGACGAATGTCTACGCCAAGATCGTGCGCGGGCAGGATACTTTCGAAGCCGGCATCCCCGAATCGTTCAACGTGCTGGTCAAGGAGCTGCGCTCGCTCGGCCTGAACGTCGAACTGAAACAGGACGCTTACTGAACCGGACCGGCCGGCGCGGCGCCGTCCGTGCCGCCGTTCCTTCTTCCGACCCCCCTCCGGTCCGCGCCTTTTCCCCGGCGCCGGGCCGCGGCAACGCACCGGGAGACGCTTGCATGAACGAAGTGATGAATGTCTTCGGCCCCGTCCGTAAGACGGAGGATTTCGACCAGATCAAGATTTCGATCGCGAGCCCGGACCAGATCCGTTCCTGGTCGTTCGGCGAAATCAAGAAGCCCGAGACCATCAACTACCGCACGTTCAAGCCGGAACGGGACGGCCTGTTCTGCGCGCGTATTTTCGGTCCGATCAAGGACTACGAATGCTTGTGCGGCAAGTACAAGCGCATGAAATACCGCGGTATCATCTGCGAAAAATGCGGTGTGGAAGTCACGCTGCAGAAGGTGCGCCGCGAGCGGATGGGCCATATCGAACTGGCCTCGCCGGTCGCCCATATCTGGTTCCTGAAATCGCTGCCCAGCCGCATCGGACTGCTGCTGGACATGACGCTCAAGGATCTGGAGCGGATCCTCTATTTCGAAAACTATGTCGTGACCGAGCCCGGCATGACGGACCTGGTCAAATTCCAGCTGCTCAACGAGGAGCAGTACTGGAATGCGAAAGATGAGTTCGGCGACGATTCCTTCGAGGCCGGCATCGGCGCGGAGGCGCTCAAGGCCCTTCTCGAGGAAATTGACCTGGAGAATGAGCGGCAGACGCTGCGCACCGACCTCAAGGAGACCCGCTCCGAGGCCAAGCGCAAAAAGTTCGTCAAGCGGCTGAAGCTGGTCGAGGCTTTCATCGGCTCGGGCGCCCGGCCGGAATGGATGATCATGAATGTGGTGCCGGTCATCCCGCCGGAGTTGCGCCCGCTGGTGCCGCTGGACGGCGGCCGTTTTGCAACCTCGGACCTCAACGATCTCTATCGCCGGGTCATCAACCGCAACAACCGGCTCAAGCGGCTGATCGAGCTGCGCGCGCCCGATATAATTATTCGCAACGAAAAGCGGATGCTGCAGGAATCCGTTGACGCCTTGTTCGACAACGGCCGCCGCGGCCGGGTGATCAGCGGCGCCAACAAGCGGCCGCTAAAGTCGCTCAGCGACATGCTGAAAGGCAAGCAGGGCCGCTTCCGGCAGAACCTGCTCGGCAAGCGCGTTGACTATTCCGGCCGGTCGGTGATCGTCGTCGGTCCGGAGCTCAAGCTGCACCAGTGCGGCCTGCCCAAGAAAATGGCGCTGGAACTGTTCAAGCCCTTCATCTACGCCAAGCTGGAGGAACGGGCGCTCGCCACAACGATCAAGGCGGCAAAGCGCAAGGTCGAAAAGGAACTGCCCGAAGTCTGGGACATCCTGGAAGAGGTGATCCGCGAGCATCCGGTACTGCTGAACCGTGCGCCGACCCTGCACCGCCTGGGCATCCAGGCGTTCGAGCCGGTGCTCGTCGAAGGCAAGGCAATCCAGCTCCATCCGCTGGTCTGCACGGCCTTCAATGCCGACTTCGACGGTGACCAGATGGCGGTCCATGTGCCGTTGTCCCTGGAAGCCCAGCTTGAAGCCCGGGTCCTGATGATGTCGACCAACAACATCCTCAGCCCGGCCAACGGCAAGCCGATCATCGTGCCGTCCCAGGATATCGTCCTCGGTATCTATTATCTGTCGGACGAACGGCCCGACGTGACCGGGCCCCAGGTCGAAATTCCGTCGGAAGATGCGTTGCGCGCGGCGGTCGAGCACCATGACATTCTGGTCAAGCATCCGAAGAAGCCGCTCGAAGAAGTCGACGTTACCGATTTCAAAGCGTCGCTGAAGGCGCTCAAGGCCGGCAAGCTGGCCGCCTACCGAGTCCCGCGCTTCGCCAATTTCGGCGAGATCCAGCTGGCGCTCGACAACGGCGTGGTCGATCTGCACACGCGGATCAAGGCGCTGTGGCGGTCGAAAGACGAGGCCGGCGAAGAGACCGTGGAACAGGTGATCACGACGCCGGGACGCATGATCATCGGCGACGTGCTGCCCCGCCACGCCAACGTGCCTTTCGGCCTGGTCAACCGGGTCTTGACCAAGAAGGAGATCGGCAGCGTCATCGACACCGTCTATCGCCATTGCGGGCAGAAGGAGACGGTGATTTTCGCCGACCAGATCATGGGGCTGGGCTTCTCCTACGCCTGCCGCGCCGGCATCTCGTTCGGCAAGGACGATCTCAAGATTCCGGTTTCCAAGGACACGCTGATCGCCCAGGCCCAGGAGCATGTGAAGGAATACGAAAAGCAGTATCAGGACGGCCTGATTACCCAGCGCGAAAAATATAACAAGGTGGTCGATGCATGGTCGCGCTGCACCGATGAGGTGGCCGACGAAATGATGAAGTCGATGCAGGCGGTCGAGAAAGACAAGCCGACCAACTCGGTCTTCGTCATGGCCCACTCCGGCGCCCGCGGCTCGGCGGCCCAGATCAAGCAGCTCGCCGGAATGCGCGGGCTGATGGCAAAGCCGTCCGGCGAGATCATCGAGACGCCGATCATCTCCAACTTCAAGGAAGGCCTGTCGGTTCTCGAATATTTCAACTCGACCCACGGCGCCCGCAAGGGCCTCGCGGATACGGCGCTGAAGACCGCCAATTCGGGGTATCTGACCCGCCGCCTGGTGGATGTGGCGCAGGATTGCATCGTTTACGAGCAGGATTGCGGCACCGACCGGGGCATCAATCTGCGCGCCGTGGTCGAGGGCGGCGATGTCGTCGTGTCTCTCGCGGAACGGCTGCTCGGCCGGACGGCCCAGGGCGACGCCCTGCATCCTGCGGACGAAACCGTTCTGGTCGCCGATGGCGAGCTGATCGAGGAAGAGGGCGCCGAGGCGATCCAGGACGCCGGCATCGACGTGGTGAAGGTGCGGTCCGCGCTGACCTGCGAGGCGCGCAACGGAATCTGCGGCAAATGCTATGGCCGCGACCTTGCCCGCGGCACGCCGGTCAATGTCGGTGAGGCGGTCGGCGTCATCGCGGCCCAGTCGATCGGCGAGCCGGGCACCCAGCTCACGATGCGGACTTTCCATATCGGCGGTGCAGCCCAGCGCGGCGCCGAACAATCCAGTGTGGAAGCCAGCATCGACGCGGTCGTCTCGATCGCCAATCGGAATGTCGTGAAAGCTGCCGACGGGCGGCTGGTCGTGATGGCCCGCAATTCGGAAATCGTGCTGAACGACGATACCGGGCGGGAACGCGCCCGGTTTCGCATTCCCTACGGCGCCCGGCTGCATGTCGATAAAGACGCCAGTGTTGCACGCGGCGATACGCTGGCCGAGTGGGATCCGTATACGATGCCGATCATTACCGAAAGGGCAGGCACCGCCAACTATATGGACCTGGCTGAAGGCGTCTCCATGCGCGAGGATGTCGACGAAGCGACCGGCATCGCCAGCAAGGTCGTGGTCGACTGGCGCCAGCAGCCGAAGGGCGCCGAGTTCCGGCCGCGCATCACCCTGCGCGACGAAGCCGGCGAGGTCGTCGTGCTGTCGAATGGCCAGGAAGCCCGCTATTTCATGTCGGTGGGTGCCGTGCTTTCGGTCGAGAACGGCCAGCAGGTCCAGGCCGGCGAAGTGCTGGCCCGCATCCCGCGGGAGACCGGCAAGACCCGCGACATCACCGGCGGCCTGCCGCGGGTGGCGGAACTGTTCGAGGCGCGCAAGCCGAAGGACTTCGCGATCATTTCGGAAATCGCCGGCCGGGTTGAGTTCGGCAAGGACTACAAGGCCAAACGGCGCATCGTCGTGCGGCCGGAAGGGGAAGGCGCGGAACCCCGCGAATACCTCATCCCCAAGGACCGGCACATCACGGTTCAGGAAGGCGACTGGGTAGAGCCGGGCGACCTGCTGATGGACGGCAACGCCGTGCCCCACGACATTCTGGCTGTGCTTGGGATCGAGGCGCTGGCGGATTATCTCATCAACGAGATCCAGGAGGTCTACCGGCTGCAGGGTGTGCCGATCAACGACAAGCATATCGAAGTGATCGTGCGCCAGATGATGCAGAAGACCGAGGTGCTGGAGCCTGGCGACACAACCTTCCTCGTCGGCGAGCAGATCGATCGTTACGAGTTCGAGGAGGAGAACGACCGGGTCCGCGGCGACGGCGGGGATCCCGCCAGGGGCGTCCCCGTGCTTCAAGGCATCACCAAGGCCAGCCTGCAGACCAAGAGCTTCATCTCGGCAGCGTCGTTCCAGGAGACGACTCGAGTGCTGACCGAAGCGGCGGTCAACGGCAAGGTCGACCGGCTGACCGGCCTCAAGGAGAATGTCATCGTCGGGCGGCTGATTCCGGCGGGTACGGGCAGCGTGATGAAACGCCTGCGCCACGAGGCCTCGGAACGCGACCAGCAGATCATCGCCGAGCGCGCCGCCTGGGCCGAGGCCGAGGTCGCCGAAGCCCTCGAAGGCCCGCGCGAGGAGGCCGGCGTCGACGCAGCCTGATCGCCGGTGCTGCCTCCGGCCGGCCCGGCGAACGCAGATTCGCCGGGCGGCCGCGGCCTGCATTGCCTGTACGGCAGGGCCGACTGTATCAAAACTGTCGCATCGCGGCGGTTTGTGACCGTTTGCCGGCCGCTTGCCGCTTGACGGAATGGTGGGCCGGCAATACTTTCCGCACGCGTTCAGGCGGGAGCGGACGGATGCCGCTCCCGTAGCTATTTGTAGAGCCGTCCCCTCGATCCGGCCGGCTCGGACGCCCAGACGCAGCGTCCGGCATTGCCGTCGGATCGGCTTTGCACCGGCCTGAAGCCGATGAGGCGCTTCCGGGTCGGTGTTTTGTATCGTCCTGTCGCTGCGACCCGCGCATTGTCTGGCGGCGGGCGGAGCGGAACGGCCGAAGAGAACAAGGAAAGCCGGAAGCCGCACCCGTTGATCGGGTGTTGTGCGGGTCCGGTACGAAGAGGCAAGGCAGTCATGCCGACGATCAATCAGCTGATCCGCAAGCCGCGCAAGGCGCCGGTCAAGCGGAACAAGGTGCCGGCCATGGAATCCTGCCCGCAGAAGCGGGGGGTGTGCACGCGCGTCTATACTACGACGCCGAAAAAGCCGAACTCCGCGCTGCGCAAGGTCGCGCGCGTCCGCCTGACCAACGGTTTCGAGGTGACCTGCTACATCCCCGGCGAGGGCCACAATCTGCAGGAGCATTCCGTCGTGATGATCCGCGGCGGCCGCGTGAAGGACCTGCCGGGTGTCCGCTACCACATCATTCGCGGCACGCTGGATACCCACGGCGTCGCCGACCGCCGCCAGCGCCGCTCGAAATACGGCGCGAAACGGCCGAAGTAACCGGGAAGCCGCAGCGAAAGAGATCGAGTAGCGCCGGCTTTCCGCAACAGCGGCGGGCCGGCTCCAGAGGAAAGACCGACCCATGTCCCGTCGCCACCGCGCAGAAAAACGCGAGATTTTGCCGGACGCCAAGTTTCACGACATGGTGCTGACCAAGTTCATGAACAGCATCATGAAGGACGGCAAGAAATCGGTTGCCGAGAATATCGTCTATGGCGCGCTTGACCGCGTGGAGACCCGGATGCGCACCGCACCGCTGCGCGTGTTCCACGATGCGCTGGATAACGTCCGCCCGGCGATCGAGGTGCGCTCCCGCCGCGTCGGCGGCGCGACCTACCAGGTGCCGGTCGAGGTCCGTCAGGACCGCGCCCAGGCGCTGGCGATCCGCTGGCTGATCGCCGCGGCGCGAGCCCGCGCGGAACGCACGATGGCCGAGCGGCTCTCGGCCGAACTCATGGAGGCGGCGGAGAACCGCGGCGCCGCCGTCAAGAAGCGCGAGGATACGCACCGGATGGCCGAGGCCAACCGCGCCTTCTCGCACTATCGCTGGTAACGGGAAGGCAAAGGCACACCGGCATCCCGGTTCGGGAACGGTCCGCACAGGCTCAAATAAGATGGCACGCAAGACCCCCTTAGAGCGCTACCGCAACATCGGCATCATGGCCCACATCGATGCCGGCAAGACGACGTGCACCGAGCGCATCCTGTATTACACCGGCCGGTCCCACAAGATGGGCGAGGTCCATGACGGCGCGGCCACCATGGACTGGATGGAGCAGGAGCAGGAGCGCGGCATCACCATCACATCCGCGGCGACCACCTGTTTCTGGCAAGATCACCGGGTCAACATCATCGACACGCCGGGCCATGTCGATTTCACCATCGAGGTCGAGCGCTCGCTGCGCGTGCTGGACAGCGCGGTCGCCGTGTTCGATTCGGTGGCGGGCGTCGAGCCGCAGTCCGAGACCGTCTGGCGCCAGGCCGACAGATACGGCGTGCCGCGCATGTGCTTCGTCAACAAGATGGACCGGGTCGGGGCGGACTTCCATCGCACCATCGACATGATCGAGAACCGGCTGGGCGCGACGCCGCTGGCCATCCAGCTTCCGATCGGCGCCGAAGCGAAGTTCGCCGGTGTCATCGACCTGGTGCGCATGAAGGCGGTCGTCTGGTCGGGCGAGCAGCTCGGCGCGGAATTCCGCGATGAGGAGATCCCGGCCGACCTGCGGGGCACGGCCCGCGAGTATCGGGACAGGCTGCTGGAAGCAGCGGTCGAGCAGGACGACGCGGCGCTCGAAGCCTACCTGGAAGGCGCGGAGCCCGACGAAGCGACGCTGAAGGCCTGTATTCGCAAGGGTACGATCGGCGGCGCGTTCGTCCCGGTCATGTGCGGTTCGGCCTTCAAGAACAAGGGCGTGCAGCCGTTGCTCGACGCTGTGGTGGACTACATGCCCTCGCCGGTCGACGTGCCGGCCATCGCCGGCATCCTGCCCGGCAGCGAAGAGCCGTCGGAGCGCCGGAGCTCCGACACGGAGCCTTTTGCGGCGCTCGCCTTCAAGATCATGAACGACCCCTATGTCGGCTCGCTTGCCTTCGCGCGGATTTATTCCGGCATTGTGAACACCGGCGATTCGCTGCTCAACACAGTGAAGGGAAAGAAGGAACGCACCGGCCGCATGTTGCTGATGCATGCCAACAGCCGCGAGGACATCAAGGAGGCGCGCGCCGGTGACATCGTCGCTTTTGCCGGCCTCAAGGAAGTCGCCACCGGCGATACGCTGTGCACCGCGGCCAAGCCGATCATCCTGGAGCGGATGGAATTTCCCGAACCCGTCATCGAGATCGCCATCGAGCCCAAGACCAAGGCCGATCACGACAAGATGGGCGTGGCGCTGGGCCGGTTGGCGGCAGAGGATCCGTCCTTCCGCGTCAGTTCCGACGAGGAGAGCGGCCAGACCATCATCGCCGGCATGGGCGAGCTGCATCTGGAAATCCTGGTCGACCGGCTGAGGCGGGAATTCAGGGTCGACGCCAACATCGGCGCGCCCCAGGTCGCCTACCGCGAGACGATCTCGCAGGTCGCCGATATCGACTACATCCACAAGAAGCAGACCGGCGGTTCGGGCCAGTTCGCTCGGGTCAAGATCCGCTTTTCGCCGGCCGAGCCGGGCGAGCCGTTCGTCTTCGAGAACTCGGTTACCGGCGGCAACGTGCCGAGGGAATACGCCCCGGGCGTCGAGAAAGGCATTCTGGGCGCCAAGGAGTCCGGCATGCTCGCCGGCTTCCCGGTGATCGATTTCAGGGCCGAGCTGTATGACGGCGCCTATCACGATGTCGACTCGAGCGTTATGGCCTTCGAGATCGCAGCCCGCGCGGCGTTCCGCGAAGCCATGCAGAAGGGCAAGCCCAAGCTGCTGGAGCCGATGATGAAGGTCGAGGTCGTGACGCCGGAGGAATATATGGGCGACATCATCGGCGACCTGAACAGCCGGCGCGGCCAGGTTCAGGGCATGGACGCCCGCGGCAATGCCCAGGTGATCGACGCCATGGTGCCGCTCGCCAACATGTTCGGCTATGTCAACACGCTGCGCTCGATGAGCCAGGGTCGCGCGACCTACACCATGCAGTTCGACCACTATGAAGAGGTGCCGCAGGCGGTCGCGGAGGAAGTCCGCGCCAAGATGGCCTGACGGCAGGGCTTAACCGACAGAATCCAGAAGGACCCCGGCAGGGGGCAGGCAGAGGCAGAACCATGGCGAAAGAGAAGTTTGAGCGCACGAAGCCGCATGTGAATGTGGGTACGATCGGCCATGTTGATCATGGCAAGACGACTTTGACGGCGGCGATAACGAAGGTGATGTCGGAGACGCTTGGCG
>MPMX01000066.1 GCA_002238725.1 Rhodospirillaceae bacterium bin65 | reverse complement strand
TTACATCGACCTCAAATGGGAGGAGGTCTACTACCTCGAACACACCACCCACCCGGTGGAGTTCGACATGTATTACAGCGTGTAAGGAAAACTTTGAAATGTGCAGAGGCGGTATCCACTCCGCCTCTGCACTAATCCCAAAGCACACTACCATCTTTTCTGTTTTTTCCGATCCTAAACTGAAAACTTTTCGATGAGCATAAATCCGAAAATCAATTTAGGAACAAGCCATTCGAATATATCAATCGGTCGCGCGGCTAATATTACAGATATTGAAAAATTATTGCACCAAATCCAACTTAACAATTTTGAAGATGATAGCAGCGCAGCTATGACACTAAAACTCGCTACACACAAATCTAGTGGTATATTATCTGACATTTGGACTGCTATGGCAGTAGGAACAATATGCCGGCATTGTTTTCCAAAATGTATTGTAAAAGCTTGGGGTATCAATAAGTTAAGGGAGGATTTTGAAGAAACTGAATTTGCTAAAAGTTTACCTGGCTTAGTCGCAATACAAATGGCTCGTTCCGTTATATCGGATAACGAAAAATCGGTTGTTGATCAAAGCCGCATCGAACAAATTATAAGCCGAGACCGATTTGGTATATTCGAAGCATCAGGAGGAAAGACACGAACTTTATGCGAATTCGATCCGCAACAACCGCTCGCTCTAGCGCTCTCTGAAATAAATTCCGCGACGAGTATAGAAGATCGACACAGATTATTTCGTCATTTGATTTTGCAGTTCCGTGCTAATCTCGAAATTGGCGGAACGAAAAGGAAAATCAGCCCAGTTGATGCTGGCCCTGTTCGGTATATTACTACTTTCCTAAACGAGCTGCATGACAACGCATTTGAGCATGGACGCATGGATCCTTCTAAACAAAATAAACTACGGTTTCTGCGCTTTAAGAAACATATTTCTACAAATCGGGATGATTTGCTCGAACGTGCCAGTCAATTCATACCGCTTTATGAATATCTTAGCGAAGTAACACGTGGTGCAGGTGCCGAGGCAATCATTGAGGCGTCCGTTTCAGATTTCGGATTAGGTATTATCGATCATTTTTTGAATTCTGATCACGGAACAAAGTTTACAAAAACTGATCGAAGATCACTATTGGACAACATTCTATTAGAAAAATTGAGCGCAAAGGGGGGCGATCCTGGAGCCGGCCAAGGTATTTCTAAAGCTTTAGTTGCCGCCAAGAGGATGTCTGCGTTTGTATCGTTACGTACTGGCGAATTTTGGGTTGCTCAATCTTATGCAGACCCTAACGCACCTGTACCATTACAAAATGTACAACAACAGCCTGTCGCTCCAGTGATAGGCACTCACTGGCAGATTATTTTGCCGCAACCGTTATAGATGTATACATTCAATATCCTTTTTGAATTTGACGCTGAAATTGCCGAAACACGGGTCCTCGAACTTGGCGAGGACGAAAGTCTTGCCGATCTGTTTGAATCATATTACAAAATTTTTAATTCTCAACTACGCCTTCGCACATCGCTGATAGTTGTTCGTCCGCCCGTCCATATTCCTTTAGATCCTGACAAAATTAAAAAAATGAAGATGCGAAGTCGTACGCCTTCGGATAAATATCGCTTTCTTTGGGAGGCGTACAAATCGTGCGACCTGACATTTTCACGTGTCGGTGTAATTCCTGTCCATCTATTGTTTTCTTGGGATTATAAGATTTACATCAGCGAAAACATTAACCCGAAAGCGAAAATCAGTCCTTTAGATAAACCAAAAGCAAGCGACCCTACCGTAATTGATAAAATAAAAATTTGCGAATTTGACTTCCTTGTATCGCAGTCAAAGGCTAAACTTCCAGCGGCACCTGGGGTTGTATATAGAGCACCCTCTCAAGCCTTAGTTCAATCATTCTTAAGGGTTGGAAATGTGCAATACTCAAGATCGGCCATTGATGCAGTATTTTTCTGGCTTCTGCCTTACCTAAAGAGATGCGTCGGGATTATCACAGATACTTGGTCAATCTCTTCGATTTCGTTGAATGCAAGCCGGCGCCTTCAGGTGTATCGTGATGCCACTTTGCCACCGTGTTCAGTAGAAATGCTCTCGCAGTATCATGACGGTTCGAGTGCTCGCGCTGCGGAAGCTGCTGAGATTGTTGAACAGTTTTTTTCAAGTGAAAGCGAAGATTTAGACAAAGTGGTGTTTTTGATTAGCGCAACTCAAACCGGCAGTTTGGTGAAGAATGTTAAACGTTCATTAAATTCTCGAAACTTGTCCTCGAAGGCGATTTCTTTTGTTGCGATATTTAAGCTCGGGACGATACCGCTGCCAAGCGATTTATGTGCGCTAAGGGATTTGACTGGCGAAAGTGGATTCCAAACTATTTCGCCCGACAAAGATTTTCGGAATGCATCTTTTGAAGCGATCGAGATTGACGATGGCGTATATTTTCCCCTTAGTTACAGAAATATCGAATATGGATTAAAGATATCCGAAGTGACTAAGTCAAATTTAGCTTTCTTTTCGAGCTACGATGATCCAAATTTGGTTCGAGTACATCGGGATGTTGAAGATGACAGGACTCCACGTCATCACGGGATTTGGGTCGATACTGGCCGGTTAATTGAGGCTCAAATCTTTCAGAAGAAGTTTGAAGACGCTATTTTGGCTCTTAACCCCAAACCCGAACTGATTGTTACGCCACGACACGCGAACGCGCGTCGGTTAGGTGCGCTGGCGTGTGGGATACTTTCGAGAACTGGATTAAGTGTAGAGCTTGTTGATCATTCCACACTATGGATGGAAGATAGCGATCTTGATCACGACAGTGAGGTGATCAAAAAGATTGAAATGGTGCCTAAGAATAGTGCAATCCTTATTTTGGACGATGCATTTGTTACCGGATCTCGCCTTGCGGGTTATCAAACTCATTTGCGCTATAGGGCATTTGAAGGTAGGCTGCATTATCTTGTTGCTCTAGCACGCCCTTCGAGCTTCGACGATTGGGAACTTTTTCGAAAGCGCCTTGGGTATCCCTTTCGGAGAGAGGAAGAATCGACTCTTCGACATACCGTACAAGCTGTAGAACGAATATTGCTGCCAGACTGGCACAGCAGACAGTGTCCATGGTGTAGGGAAATTGAATTGTATAGAAGACGTGAAATACGATCGGAGTCGATTGATGATATTAAAATGCGCGAAAGGCTTCAATTTCTTCAGAGCGGGAGGGTGAACGGTCTAGTGGATCAGTTGTTTTTGGAAATCGATAGTTTACCGTCGATGAAAATTTCGCAGAGATCAATTTTCGTTTTACCTTCTTCTGGTCAAGCGTCGACATTTGCAGCGGTCGCAAGTGCTTTACAGGAGCTTAGAACTTGTGGGGACAGTAGCGTTAGGCCATTACTTGGTCCCAGACATTATCCGTTTGCAACCGTACTTAATTATAAGGAATACCTTGTACACACCTTTACGGATTCAATATTGCGCGCGTCGATATTGAGAGCAACACTTCGGGACGAGCTTGTTTATGCGGATCAGTCGTCAGAAATAGATAGAGCGAATGCTGCTCGGAATATAGTGCTCGCTGACGTTGGCACCACCTCAAACTTGGCTGGAGAACTTTCACTTGCTCTTGCGGACGATAGATTTCCGGAGTTGGAAGTAACGGGTGAGATGTATGACCGTTTGATTAATTTTGGCATGAGTTTCTTAGTATCCGGGAGCAAGTGAATTTACGATAAATTTTTGATCTTATAAATTTCACATACGATTCAGAATTGAATTCGCAAGGGTTTTTGGTTTGAATAATAGCGCCAGTCAAATTAATTGTGTGGTTTGCCCGGTAGAATATCCCGTGCGGCGTAACGTCAAATTTTGGTTCTGTTTGTGTGAGCCGCCTCTTGTGGAGCGAGAACATGTTACTCAGTCGGCGTAGCACTTGACTTGAAAATTCTTGTTCATTTACGGCCGGCTCATCCGAAATCGGGCGGCGGGCGCATCGGGCCACGTTCGGGAAGTTCGAGATCGACGCCGCCGAGGGCGGCGAAGCGGGCGTGGATGGCCCGGCCGAGATCCTTCGGCGGCGGGGCTTGGCCGACGGTGCGCCGCAGGATGTCGCGCGCTTCCTCCTCCATAGAGCGGCCGTTCTCGGCAGCGCGCACGCGCAGGCGGCGCTTCAGCCCGTCGTCGAGGTTCCTGATCGTGATGCTCGCCATGTGTCGCGTCTCCTGTCGCGCTTTTTATGCATATTTAATCGTCGATTGCAGTGCAGGCAATCGCTCCGCCCCTGACCGAACGCCGCCGACCGGCCGGACCCGGAACCCTTCACGCCGCGCCCTTGCCCGCGGCGGGACGCGGCCATATCGTCCGTAGCGGGGCGCCGGCCGCGCCCGGCGGCGGCCGAACCGGGGGAGCCACGCATGATCAGGGTTTCGGATATCGCCTTTGCGCGGCTGCAATCGCCGGATCTGGACCGGGCGGAGGAATTCCTGACCGATTTCGGCATGGTCCGGGCGGAGCGCACCGCGGACCGGCTCTACATGCGCGGCACGGACCCGGCACCCTTCATCCATGTCACCCATCTGGGCGAGGAGCCGCGCTTCCTCGGGCTTGGCTTCGCGGCGCGGCGCGAGGCCGACCTGCACCGCCTCGCGGCGCGGGACGGCGCCTCGGCCGTCGAGGAGATGGACGATCCGGGCGGCGGGCGGCGCGTTCGCCTGACCGATCCGCACGGCTGCGCGGTCGAGGTCGTCTGGGGCCGGCAGCCGGTCCCGGAAATCGCGGTCAAGCGCTTCGAGATCAACACCGCGCGCGCCGGCCTCGCCCGGGCCGGCGAGCTGACCCGCATCGAGGCCGGCCCGTCCCACGTCAAGCGCCTCGGCCATGCCGTGGTCATGACCACCGACCTGTGGGGCGGTACGAACTGGTACCGCGAGACCCTCGGCCTCGTGCCGTCGGACGAAGTCTATGTCGAGGGCGACGAGGACAAGGTCGTCGCGACCTTCAACCGGGTCGACGGCGGCGCGGACTATGTCGACCACCACACCTTCCTGTGCATCGACGGGCCGAAGACCGGGCTCAACCACCTGGCGTTCGAGGTCCACGACATCGACGACGTGATGATGGGCAACGCGCATCTGCACGCGGGCGGAAAATACGACCACATGTGGGGCCTGGGGCGGCATGTGCTCGGCAGCCAGGTCTTCGACTACTGGTGCGACCCGTGGGGCCGGGTGCACGAGCACTGGACCGACAGCGACCGCCTCAACGACAGCCATCCGGCCAGCCGGGTGCCGGCGGAGATTGGCTTCCAGTCCCAGTGGGGCGAGCCCGTCCCCGAACGATTCATTACCCACGCGACGCCCTGACCGTGGCACAGGCCGCGCCAGGCCCGGCACCGGGCCGGGGAACGGCCGGGGGTTTGCCCCACTCCCTCTGCTTTCGGGTGAGCAGTCCACATGTCCGAGGTAGCCGCGCATGGGCGCTGCCCGCTTCAAGCGCTGGCAATTGCGCGACCGGTCGGCTAGGCTTCGCGGCGCAATCCCGGAATTCCTTTGGGAGGAGACGGGAATGGCGGGAAATATGAGGAGTCTGAAATGCGTAAATTGAGTCTTTTGATCGGCGCCGCGGCCATTGCCGCCGCCCCGTCCCTTGCGATGGCCGAAACCGGCATGCGCGCCATCGCCTTCATTCCGCACAAGCATCCGGTGATGAAATCGTCCCACGACTGGGTCAACAAGGTGAACGCCGCCCTCAAGGGCACCCTGAAGATCAACTATATCGGCGGGCCGGAGGTCATCGGCCGGCGCGAGCAGTGGGATGCGGCCAAGAACGGCGTCATCGACATCATCTTCGCCGTGTTCGCCGACATCCAGGACCGCGCGCCCTCAACCGCGTCGAGCTGGCTGTCCAAATGCACGATCCCGGCCGAGCGCAACAACGGCCATTTCGCCCATCTCGACGCCCAGATGGCGAAGCTGAACCTGAAGCTGCTGGCGCGGGTCCAGTACGGCAACTTCTATCTGTGGATGAACAAGAACGCGAAGTCGCTGGCCGATCTCAAGGGCCTGAAAATGCGCACGGGTTCGCTCTACGACAAGATGATGAAGAAGCTCGGCATGGTGCCGGTGACGATGAACTCGCCGGCCGTCTACCAGGCCCTGGAGCGCGGCGTGGTCGACGGATTCGGCTGGCCGACAGCCGGCGTGCTCAAGCGCGGCTGGGTCAAGAAGGCGAAGTATGTGATCGACCTGCCCTTCTTCGGCAACTCGAACATGGGCGCGATCATGAATCTCGACCAGTGGAAGAAGCTGCCGGCCGACGCGCAGAAGAAGATCACGGAAATCTCGGTCGCCTACGAGCCGGGCATGGTGAAATACTACCAGGGCCTGGAAGCGAAGGACTGGGAGTCCCTCAAGGGCAACGTCACCAAGATCAAGTTCTCGGACGCCGAGAACAAGGCTTATGTCGACGCCGCCTACGAGACCGAGTGGGCGCGCCTGACCGAGAAGGTCGGCGCCAAGCGCGTGGCGGAGCTGAAAAAGCTCGCCTGCAACTAGGCGCGTCGCCGCTGAACGTGTAATTTCGGGGGCGGCCGCTCGCCGCCCCCGGATTTTATGGATCGCCCCATGCAACGCCTGCTTCGCATCCTCGACCGGATCGAAGACGCGATGTCGTTCGGCGCCGTCCTGCTGTTGGTCGCTATCACGCTGGCGGTCTGCCTCGAAGTCTTCATGCGCTACGTTCTCAACGACCCGCTGGTCTGGGTCGTCGAGCTGTCCGAATACGCGCTGCTCTACATCTGTTTCCTGGGCGCGGCCTGGGCCTTGCGCGAGGGCAATCACGTCCGCGTCGATATTTTCCTCTACGCCTTCTCCCAGCGCTGGCGGCAGCGCTTCGGTGTCGTCTCGTCCCTGCTCGGGCTCGGGATCACGCTCATCCTGCTGATCTGGGGGGTCGGGGCGACCTGGGAGAAATACGTCACCGGCGCCTACAACCCGACGGTCGTGGAATTCCCGTCCTGGATCGTCCTGCTGTGCATCCCGGCCGGCTCCCTGATCCTGGCCCTGCGCTTCCTGCGCCACACGATCGAATTCGCCACCGGCGCGCGCAGCGACCGGACAGGCTACGAAACGGAAATCGGATAGATGGGCCCCGAGTGGTGGGTCGTCCTGCTGGTCATCTTCGGCGCGCTGATCGTGCTGCTGGCGATCGGCGTGCCGGTCGCCTTCGCCTTCCTCACCATCAACGTCGTCGGCGTCTACATTTTCTGGAACGGCTTCGCCGGCTTCAACCAGCTCGTGCTGTCGGTCAGCGCATCCGTCACTCATTTCGCGATTCTGCCCGTCCCCCTGTTCATACTGATGGGCGAAGTGATGTTCAGATCGGGCATCGCCTCGAAACAGATGGAGGTGCTGGATTCCTGGTTCGGCCGGGTGCCCGGCCGGCTCAGCCTGATGGCGGTGGGCGGCGGCACCATGTTCGCCACGCTGACCGGCTCGGGCATGGCGGGCACGGCGATGCTCGGCAAGCTCCTGGTGCCGGACATGGAAGAGCGCGGCTACGGCAAGCCGATGACGCTGGGGCCGATCCTCGGCTCCGGCGGTCTGGCGATCATGATCCCGCCGTCGGCGCTCGGCGTCCTGCTCGCCGCCATCGGCGATTTCTCGGTCGGCGATTTCCTGATCGCGATCATCCTGCCGGGCCTGCTCATGGGCCTGTTCTATGCTTCCTACATCGTGATCCGCTGCACCCTGCAGCCTCATCTGGCGCCGCCCTACGACGTGCCGCCCCAGCCCCTGCTGCCCAAGATCGGCAACACGCTGATCTACGTCTTTCCGCTCGCCGCCATCGTGTTTCTCGTGATCGGCCTGATCTTCCTCGGCGTGGCGACGCCGACGGAATCGGCTGCCCTGGGCGCCGCCGGCACCTTCGTCCTGGCGGCGCTGTACCGGGGCTTGCGCTGGGAGGTCGTCACGAAGTCGCTCCGCTCGACCCTGGGGACGACGGTCATGATGTTCATGATCCTCACCGGCACCACGGCGTTCGGCCAGATCCTCGCCTTTACCGGCGCCTCGCGCGGCATGGTCGAGCTGGCGACGGCGGTCCAGGTCGCGCCCTTCGTCATCATCGTCCTGATGATGCTGGTGCTGCTGGTCATGGGCACCTTCATGGAGCCGCTCTCGATCATGTTCCTGACCGTGCCGATCTACCTGCCGATCGTCGAGGCGCTGGCGCCGGGCCTCGGCATGACGCCGGAGCAGGCCGTGATCTGGTTCGGCGCGATCATGCTGCTCAACATGCAGATGGCGAGCACCTCGCCGCCCTTCGGACTCCAGTTGTTCGTCATGAAGGGCGTCGCGCCGGCCGGCACGAAGATGATGGACATCTACAAATCCGCCCTGCCCTTCCTGGGCTGCGATTCCATGGTCATGCTGCTGATGATCTTCTTCCCGCCGATCGTCCTATGGCTGCCGGGAATCTAGCCGGCAGCATGCCGACCGGCGCTGCCGGCGAAGCGCGACCCAGATACCGCCTTGCCGTGGATGTCGGCGGCACGTTTACCGATGTCGTGATTGCCGACGAACGCGGGCGCGGGTTGAGCGCCGCCAAGGTGCCGACGACGCCGCACGACCGCGCGCTCGGCGTGATGGACGGCATCCGGGCCGCCGCGGCGGCCGAGGGGATCGGCCTGGACGGGATCGCGGAGGTGGTCCACGGCTCGACCACCGGCACCAATGCCCTGATCGAGCGCAGCGGCGCGAAGGTCGGCTTCCTCACGACCGCGGGCTTCCGGGACATGCTGGAGATCGGCCGGGTCCAGCGGCCGATGGAGGGGCTGTACGATTTCACCGTCGACCGGCCGCCGCCGCTGGTGCCGCGCCACCGCTGCCTGGAAGCCGTCGAGCGCATTGACGCCGAAGGCCGGATCGTGACGCCGCTGGACGAAGCGAGCGTCGCCGTGGCGGCGGAGGTCTTTGCCGGCCAGCAGGTCGAGGCCGTCGCCGTCTGTTTCCTGTTCGCCCATCTGAACCCGGCGCACGAGGACCGCGCCGCCGAAATCCTGGGCGAGCGCCTGCCCGGCGTGCCGATCAGCGTTTCCAACCGGATGAGCCCGGAATACCGGGAATACGAGCGCGCCTCGACGGCGGTGATGAACGCCTACCTGACCCCGGTGATGGACGAATATCTGGGCAATCTCGAAGCCCGGATCGCCGAAGCGGCGGGCCGCGCGCGGCTCTCCGTCATCCAGGCCAACGGCGGCTCCACCTCCGTCGCACAGGCCCGGCGCAAGGCGGTGACGACCGTCAACTCCGGCCCCTGCGGCGGCGTCGTGGCAGCGGCGCTGTACGGCCGGCGGCACGCGCGCGAACGCATGGTCTCGGTCGATATGGGCGGGACGTCCTTCGATATCGGGCTGATCGAGGAAGGCCGTTCGAGGGTGACGACCGAGGGCGATTTTCAGGGCCTGCCGGTGAAGATTCCGATCATCGACCTGCACATCATCGGCGCCGGCGGCGGCTCCATCGCCTGGATCGACCCGGGCGGTGCGCTCAATGTCGGGCCGCAGTCGGCCGGCGCCGTGCCCGGCCCGGCCTGCTACGGCCGGGGCGGCAGCGAGGCGACGGTGACCGACGCCAACCTGGCGCTCGGCCGGCTCAACCCGGACAATTTCAACGCCGGCCGGATGGCCCTCGACAGGGACGCGGCGAAACGCGCCGTCAGTGCCCTGGCGGAAAAAATGGGCGCGAGCCTGGAAGAGGCGGCGCTCGGCGTGGTCAGGGTCGTCAACGCCAACATGACCCGCGGCATCGCCACGGTCACGATCCAGCGGGGCATCGATGTGCGCGATTTCTCGCTGGTGTCGTTCGGCGGCGCCGGCGGCGCCCATGCGGTGGCGCTGGCCGAGGAACTGTCGATGGCCGAAGCCATCGTGCCGCCGATGCCGGGCACCTTCTCGGCGGTCGGCCTGCTGGCGACCGAGATGCGCCACGACTATGTGACGGCGACCGGCGGCATCGTCGCCGCCCAGGCGGATACCGCGTCGCTGGAAGCGGCCTTCCGGGCGATGGAGAAACAGGGCCGCGACCTGTTGGCCGAACAGGGCTTCGCGGACGAGCGTATCCGGCTGACCCGCCTCGCCGACCTCAAGGTCGTGGGCCAGACCTATGAACTGCTGCTGCCCCTGCCCGAGCGCGGGACGGTGACGGAGGCCGGCATCGCCGCCCTGGTCGCGGATTTTGGCGCGCTCTACCGCGAACGCTATGCCTTCTTCTTCGAGGACGAGCCGATCGAGATCGTCAACCTGCGCCTCAGCGCCGAAGGCCTCAATCCGCCCGTCGATTTCCCGGAAAGCGCCGGAAGCGGCGAATCGCCGGAAGCGGCGCAGAGCGGCAGCCGCCCGGTCTATTTCGACGGACCGGGCTGGACCGAGACGCCGATTTTCGAGCGCTCGAGGCTCGCCCATGGCATGATGGTGCCCGGACCCGCGGTGATCGAGGAGGAGACTTCGGCCACCCTGGTGCCGCCGGGCCGGCGCGCGGAAGTCGCGGCCGATCTCGGCCTGATCGTCGGTCTGCGCGGGCCTTGAGGGAAAGGGCGATGAACGATCTGGTGACCATGCAGGTGATCCGCTACGCCTCGGAGCAGATCGCCGACGAGATGGGCTACACGCTGGTGCGCACCGGCCGCTCGACCATCATCACCGAGATCAAGGACATTTCCTGCGTCGTGACCGACGCCAGGGGGCAGACGGTCGCCCAGGCCCACCATACGCCCAGCCTGCTCGCCGGTTTCGAGATCACCATGCGCGAACTGGTGAAGGAATTCCGGGCCGAGGACCTGGCTCCCGGGGACGTTATCGTTACCAACGATCCCTACAAGGGCGGCCAGCACATCATGGACCTGTACGCCATCGCGCCCGCCTTCTACCGCGGCGAGTTGATCGGCTTCGTCGGCAACATCACCCACCATTCCGACCTCGGCGGCGTGGCGGCCGGCGGCGTCGCGGGCGGCATCCGCGAGATCTACCTGGAAGGGCTGCGCCTGCCGATGGTGAAGCTCGTGAAGGCGGGCGTGGAGGACCGCGAGATCGTCGGCATCATCCGCAACCAGATTCGCGTGCCGGACAAGACGATGGGCGATATCCGGGCGCAGATCAGTTCGCTGATGGTCGGGACGGACCGGCTGATCCGCCTGTTCGACCGCTACGGCAAGACGGTCGTACAGACCGCCTGGGACGACCTGCTCGACTATTCCGAACGGCGCATGCGCCAGGGGCTGATGGCCCTGCCCGACGGCACATACGAGGCCGAGGATTTCATCGACGACGACGGCATCAACGACGCGCCGATCCGCATCGCGCTCAGAGTCACGATCGACGGCGACCGGGCCATCGTCGACCTCACGGACTGCGACCCGCAGGCCGAGGGCAACACCAATTCGACCATGGCGAACACCCACGCCGCGATCTACTACGTCATGATTGCGGTGGTCGATCCGCACGCGCCGCCCAATTCCGGCTGCTACCGGCCGGTCGAGGTGGTGACGAAGAAGGGCACGATCGCCGATCCGCTGCCGCCGGGCGCTGTCGCGGCGCGCACGAACGCCTCGCAGAAGATCGCCGAGGGCACTTTCTTCGCCCTGTCGCAGGCGGCGCCGGAGCGAGTGACTGCCGGCAGCCACGGCCAGATCACGACCTGCGGCTTCGGCGGCACCGATCCGAAAACCGGCGAGACTTTCATCATGATCGACATCCAGGGCGGCGGCAACGGCGGCCGGCCGCGCCAGGACGGCGCCGACGGCCAGGACAGCCACCTGCCGCGCTTCATGAACACGCCGGTCGAAGCGGTGGAGAGCCGCTTCCCGTTCCGCATCGACCGCTACGAATTCCTGCCGGACACCGGCGGCGCCGGGAAGTTCCGCGGCAGCCTTGCGCTGCGCCGCGACATCCGCCTGCTCACCGGGCCGGTCAGCTTTGCGCGCTACGCCGACCGGCAGAAATTCCGGCCCCAGGGGCTGTTTGGCGGCAGGCCCGGCGCGCCCGGCGCAATTGTGCGCAATCCCGGTACGCCAAATGAAGAGCGCATGCGCTCCAAAGCGCTGGATACGCTGGCCGAGGGCGATGTCGTCAGCCTGCGCCAACCGGGCGCCGGCGGCTACGGCGATCCGCACGAACGCGACTTCGCCGCCATCGACCGCGACCTGCTGGACGGCAAGGTGACGGCGGACGCCGCGGCGCGCGACTACGACGCGGTCGTCGACCGGGCAGCCTTGCGGATCGACCGCGAGGCGACCGCTGCACTGCGCGCGGGAGCGGCCCGCACTGCCGTCGCGGCGGAGTAACGGCAGGTAGCGGAGAGTCCGCATGATCGAGCTGCCGGAAGAGATTGCCGCCATCCGCGAGACCTTCGCGCGTTTCTGCGACGAGCAAATCCTGCCCCAGGCCGAGGCGATCGACGAAGCCCACGCGTTTCCGCGCGACCTGTTCCGCCAGATCGGCGAACTCGGCTTTTTCCGCATGCGCTATCCGGAAGAGGTCGGCGGGCTGGAACTGGGCCTGCTGCCCTTCTGCCTGGCGGTCGAGGAACTGTCCCGCGGTTCGATGGCGCTCGCCGCCGCCTGCTCGATGCAGGCGCTGATGGGCACCCATTTCCTCAACGAACTGGGCAACAAGGACATCGTCGAGCGGCTGCTGATCCCGGCGCTCGACGGCGACAAGGTCGGCGGCATCTGCATGACCGAGCCCAACGCCGGCTCCGACCTGCACGGCATGAACACGCGCGCGGCGAAAGCGGACGGCGGCTGGCGGCTCAACGGCCAGAAGATGTGGGTAACCTCGGCGCCCATCGCCGATTTCTTCACCGTCTTCGCCAAGGCCGGCGAGGAAGACCGCATCACAATCTTCCTGGTCGAGCGGGACTTCGAAGGTCTGCAGGTCGGACGGGCGATCGAGAAGCTGGGCGTGCGGGCGCTGCCGACCTCCGAACTGTCGTTCAGCGACTGTTTCGTGCCGGATAGCCACCGGCTCTGCGAAGTCGGCGAGGGCGAGCAGCATCTGCGCAAGATCCTCGCGCGCATCCGCATCATGACCGGCGCCATGGGCATCGGGATCGCGCGGGCGGCGCTGGACGACGCCGTGCAATATGCCGGCGAGCGCAAACAGTTCGGCAAGCCGATCAACCGCTTCCAGGCCATCCAGATGCGCCTGGCCGACATGGGGACGGACCTCGAAGCCGCCCGCCACCTCGTTATCCACGCCGCGCAACTGTGCGACGCCGGCCTGCCGCACCACAAGGAAGCGGCGATGGCCAAGCTGTTCGCGTCCGAGGCCGCGGCGCGCATCTGCGAACACGCCTCGCGCATCTTCGCCTCCTACGGCTTTGCCATGGAATATCCCGCCCAGCGCTATCTGCGCGACGTGCGCTTCCTGCTGATCGGCGGCGGCACCAGTGAGATCCTGAAGCTGATCATCGCCAAGGAGGTCTCCGCCGGATGACGCGCAGACCGATCAGGGTGCTGGTCTCCAAACCGGGGCTGGACGGCCACGACGTCGGCGCCAAGGTCGTCGCCCGGGCGCTCAAGGACGCCGGCATGGACGTGATCTATACCGGCCTGCGCAAGACCCCGGAAGAAATCGCCCGCCGGGCGAAGGACGAGGATGTCGACGTGATCGGCATGTCGATCCTGTCCGGCTCGCACCTGCCGCTGGCCCGGCGGCTCAAGGACCTTTGGGACGAGTACGATCTCGGCACGCGGATGTGGCTGGTCGGCGGCAACGTGCCGGAAAAGGACCATGAGGCGCTCGCCGATATCGGCGTCGACGCCGTCTTCAATTCGCGCAGCCGGCTCGACGACATCGTCCGGTATATCGAGGAGAATGTAGCGAGATGGCCGAGAAACTAGCCACGGAACCCGAAAGCGGATTGGATTTGCCCAACAGCGATTTGCCAAGGGGCGTGCAGCCGGTCTTCGCCGATTCCGGCATCGAGGTGAAGCCGGTCTACACGGCGGCCGACCTGAACGGCGGCAACGGAAGCGGCGGCGGCAACGGGGCGGGCGAGGAACGGCCCGGCGAATATCCCTTCACCCGCGGCATCCACGCCGACATGTACCGCCGCCGGCCCTGGACGATGCGCCAGTATACAGGATTCGGCAACGCGCAGGCGACCAACGAGCGCTTCCACTATCTGATCGAGACCGGCAACACCGGCCTTAACGTCGCCTTCGACCTGCCCTCCCAGTGCGGGCTGGACAGCGACGATCCGGTTGCCGAAGGCGAGGTCGGCCGCGTCGGCATGGCGATCGACAGCCTGCGCGACTTCGAGGTCGCCTTCGACGGCGTCGATCTCGACAAGATCACCGTATCGCTCACGATCAACGGCGCGGCGGCGATCATGATCGCCATGTATCTCGCCATGGCCGAGAAGCGCGGCTACGACATCGCCACCCTGCGCGGCACGGCCCAGAACGACATCCTCAAGGAAATGGTCGGCCGCGGCACCTGGGTCTTCCCGGTCGAGCCGTCGGTCAAGCTGGTCGGCGACACCATCGAATATTGCGCACGCCATGCGCCGAACTACAGCCCGGTCAGCGTGTGCGGCTACCATATCCGCGAGTCCGGCTGCGACCCGGCCGAGGAAATGGGCTACGCCTTCGAGATCGCCAAAGCCTATATCGACGAGACGCTGAAGCGCGGCCTCGCCATCGACGATTTCGCCGGACGGCTTTCCTTCAACTTCAACGTCTTCGGCAAGCTGTTCGAGGAAGTCGCCAAGTTCCGCGCCGGCCGCCGGATGTGGGCGAAAATTCTGAAAGAACAGTATGGAGCGGAAAATCCGAAAACCATGTGGATGCGCATGATCGCCGGCGGCGGCGGATTCGGGCTGACCATCGACCAGCCTGAGAACAACATCATGCGGGGCGCCTACTATGCGCTCTCCGCCGTGCTGTCCGGCGCCCAGACGATCGCGCTGTGCTGCTACGACGAGGCCTATACGATCCCGTCGCCCAAGGCGCAGCAGATCTCGATCCGCACGATGCAGCTGCTGATCGAGGAGCTCGGCCTGTGCGACACGGTCGATCCGCTCGGCGGCTCCTATTTCGTCGAAGCGCTGACCGACGGGATGGAAGAGAAGATCGAGGCTGTGATGCAGCGCGTGCAGGACGAGGGCGGTATCGTCGCCGGCGTCGCCAGCGGCCGGATCCAGGACCGGGTCTCGCAGCAGGCCTACGAGCACCATCGCCGGGTCGAGAATGGCGAGGCCCGCAAGGTCGGCGTCAATTGCTACCGGGTGCCGGAGGAAAAGCCGGACGTCGAGTTCCATCCGGAACGGCGGGAAGACCTCGACATGCAGCTCGCCAGCCTGAAGCAGGTGCGCGCCGAACGCAGCCGGGACGCCGTCGACCGCGCACTGAAACGGCTGCACGCCGATGCTGTTGCCGGCGCCAACACGATGCCGGCGATCATGGAAGCGGTGAAAGCCTATGCGACGGTCGGCGAGATGACGAATATCCTGGCCGACGTCTACGGCCGGTTCGAGGAACCCATCACCATCTGAGGCCGGCCGGGCCGTTCGGAATAGACACCCGCGGAGGGAAACAGTGAAAAGACGCACCCTGATCGCCATGGAGCAGGCGCTGGCGATGCCTTACGCGACGATGCGCTTCGTGCATCTCGGCTGGCGGGTCATCCGGGTCGAATCGACTGGCGGCGGCGACCAGCCCGGCGACCCGAACCGCTATATCGGCGGGCCGGTGCCCGGCATCGAACCCTTTTCCTATTTCCTGGCGCAGAATGTCGGCAAGGAATGCGTCGCGCTGAACCTCAAGACGGCGGAGGGCCAGGCCGCCCTGCACCGGATGATCCGCGAGCTGGATGCCGACGTGTTCACCTGCAACACGATTCCCAGCCGCTACGAACAGCTCGGCATCGACTACGAAACCCTGAGCGCGGTCAAGCCCGGGCTGATCTGGGCCGGCATTTCCGCGATGGGGCCGGACTATCCGAAGGTCGCCGGCTACGATCCCGTCATCCAGGCCATGTCCGGCTATATGGAGGTGACCGGATTCGAGGACGGGCCGCCGACCCTGATGGGCGTGCCGGTGGTCGATCTCAAGGCCGGCGACGAGATTTATGCCAACGTCCTGCTGGCGCTGGCCGAAGGCGCAGACCGGGCCGGCGGCCGGCGGATCGACGTTTCGATGCTCCAGGCCGCGGCGTCCTGGCTGATCACCCTGCTGCCCCTGATCGACCTCGATTGCGACCCGGAAGAGATCGGCCGCTGGGGCAACGCCCACCGCAAGTTCATCCCGACCAGCGTCTATCCGACCAGCGACGGCTATATCTACATCGCCGTCGGCAGCAACGCCCAGTGGCGCCGGCTGACCGGGATCGACCGCTTCGTCCCCGTCGCCAAAGACGGTGCGCGCGATACGCCGGAAGCGCGCTACCGGGACCGCGAGGCGATCTACCGGGAAATCGGCGCGGCCACGGGGCAGGCGCCGCTGGAGACCGTCTCGGCGGAATTGTCGGCGGCGCAGATCCCCAATACGCCGATCAACCCGATCCCGCAGGTCCACGAGATGCCGGCCGTCCGCTCGAAAATGACCCGGACCGTCCTGCCGACAGGCCAGGCGCTGCGCCTCCAGCCGCGCGCCGTCGACCTGGCGGACAAGC
>MPMX01000012.1 GCA_002238725.1 Rhodospirillaceae bacterium bin65 | reverse complement strand
TCTGGGCCCCGGATCGGGGTCCGGGGCGGCATTGTCGGGTATTTTCGGGCGTCGGCGAACGGGCGGCGTTTGGAGTTGTCGCCGGTGTCCCCCCGCCGCGCGTCAAGTAATCGGGATAACGCCCGTTCAAACCCTCCCCTACAGAATTGCCGATCAGCCGGTCCCGGATTCCGGCTCGCCCGTTCGGGCGGCCGGGGTGCCGCTTGGGTTTGCTGGATGGAATTTTCAGCTTTTGCCGAACGCGCAAGATATGAGCCGCCGGTCTCCCGCGACATGCGCGCCGAGTTGAAGGGGCCGGCCCTGTCCCGCTATGCTGGCCGCCGAGACACGCGGGGAGGGAGGCCGCCCAACCATGACATCCAATGGCATGACAGACGGATTGCAGTTCGCCGAAATCGACGACATCGTCGTCCACTACCGGGTCGACGGGCCGGCCGACGGGCCGAAGCTGGTGTTTTCCAATTCGCTGGGCACCGATTTCCGGACCTGGGACGCCGTAACCGCCCGTCTGTCCGGCCGCTACAGGATCCTGCGCTACGATACGCGCGGCCACGGGCTCACCGCCTGTCCCGAAGGCGCCTATGCCATCGAGCGGCTGGGCGACGACCTGGCCGGGGTCATGGACGCGGCCGGCTTCGACCGGGCCGTGATCTGCGGCCTGTCGGTCGGCGGGGTGACGGCGCAGCAGTTGCACAAGGCCCATCCCGGCAAGGTGCGGGCGCTCATCCTGTGCGACACGGCGGCCAGGATCGGCGACGACGCCATGTGGCAGGCGCGGATCGATGCGGTGATGGGCGAGGACGGCATCGCCGGCATGGCGGAAGCCATCCTGCAACGCTGGTTTTCCGACGGATTCCCGAAGAACGACCCGATCGCCTTCGCCGGCTGGCGCACCATGCTGGTCCACACCCCGGCGGCCGGCTATGCCGGCGTCTCCCACGCGCTCAAGGACGGCGACCTGCGCGATCATTGCGCCGCCGTCGACGTGCCGACGCTGGTAATCTGCGGCGCCGAGGACGGCGCGACCACGCCGGCGATGAACAGGGAACTGGCCGACGCCATTCCCGGCGCGCGCTATCTGGAAATCCCGGACTCGGGTCATCTGCCCTGCATCGAGCAGCCGGCGGCCCTGGCCGGCGCCATCGACGCCTTCATGAAGGATCATGGTGGTGGCTGATCCCGGCGCCGGCGATTCGCACGAAAGGGGCATGGCGACCCGGCGTGCGGTGCTGGGCGACGCCCATGTCGACCGGTCCGCAGCCAGCGCCACGCCGTTCGACGCCGCCTTCCAGCGCCACATCACGGCGCGCGCCTGGGGCGACGTCTGGAGCGATCCGCAGATCGACCGGCGCACGCGCAGCCTGCTGACCATTGCGCTGCTGGCCGCGCTGGGCCATCACGAGGAACTGGCGATGCATGTCCGCGCGACCCGCAACACCGGGGCGACGCCGGAGGACATCCGCGAAGCGTTGATGCATGTTGCCGTCTACGGCGGCGTGCCGGCGGCCAACCGGGCGTTTGCGATCGCCAAGCAAACGCTGGCCGGGATGGCTGCGGAAACAACCGAAAACGGAGGGGACCGATAATGGCCGATCCCGCGCCCTACCGGGCCCGCGACTGGGACGTGCATCCCGCCTACGACTATCCGGCCTATGGGTCGACGAAGCACCGGGCGCCGAAACAGCCCCTGGTGCCGATCCCGCACACGCTGTCCGAGGTGACCGGGCCGTCCTTCGGGCCGGAGGCCGCGCCGGAAGGCGAGGCGGACCTGACGATCAACGCCCGCGTCAACGGCGAGCCGATGGGCGAGCGCATCATCGTCGCCGGCCGGGTTCTGGATGAAAACGGCCGGGCGGTGCCGGAGACGATGGTCGAAATCTGGCAGGCCAACGCCGCCGGGCGCTATATCCACGAGGTCGACCAGCACGACGCGCCGCTCGATCCGAACTTCATCGGCGCCGGCCGCACCGTGACCGACGCCGACGGGCGCTACCGCTTCGTCACCATGAAGCCCGGCGCCTATCCCTGGGGCAACCACTACAACGCCTGGCGGCCGGCCCACATCCATTTTTCCCTGTTCGGGCCGGGCTTCGCGACCCGGCTGGTCTCCCAGATGTATTTCCCCGGCGATCCGCTGCTGCCACTCGATCCGATCTTCAACGCCTCGCCCAATCCCGAGGCGATGCAGGCCCTGGTCGCGGATTTCTCGATGGAGATCACCCGGCCGGAATGGGCGCTCGGCTACGAATGGGACATCGTCCTGCGCGGCCGCGACGCGACCCCGATGGAAGCGTAGGGCGGCGGCATCATGGCTAAGCAGACCGCCTCCCAGACCGTCGGCCCGTTCTTCCTCTACGGCCTGACGCCGGAACTGGCGACCGGCATCCGCTACACCGGCTATACGAGCGAGATGCTGGCGGGCGCGGCGACGGCGGGCGAGCATATCGTCGTCGAAGGCCGGGTTCTGGACGGGGAGGGCAACCCGGTGCCCGATTCGATGGTCGAGATCTGGCAGGCCAACGCTGCCGGCCGGTACCGCCACGACGAGGACGACCGGACCGACGTGCCGCTCGACGATACTTTCCTGGGGTTCGGTCGCACAGGCACGGACAAGGACGGCGGTTTCCGCTTCCACACGGTCAAGCCGGGCGCGGTGCCCGGTCTCGGCAACGCCTTGCAGGCGCCGCATATCGTCGTCTGCGTGTTCGCCCGCGGCATGCTCTCCCACGCCTATACCCGGCTCTACTTTTCAGACGAGGCCGAGGCGAACGGCGCCGATCCGGTGCTCGCCGCCGTTGAGGCCGCCCGCCGCCCCACGCTGGTCGCCGAACGCATGGAGAGCCGCGGCCGGACCGTCTACCGCTTCGATATCCGCCTTCAGGGCGAGGGCGAGACGGTGTTCTTCGATGTCTGAGGCGCTGCGCCGGCGCGCCGTGCGTCGACCGGGCCGGTGACCGTCGGCCCCTTCGCCTCGCGCCTGATCGCGCCGCTGTTTTCCGACCCGGCGGTGAACGCCGCGCTGACCGACGAGGCCGCCATGGCGGCCATGGTGCGGGTCGAGGCGGCGCTGGCGGCAGTGCAGGGGCGGCTCGGCGTTATTCCGGTGTCCGCCGCGGCCCGCATAGGCGAAGCCCTGGAAGATTTCGCCGCCGATTTCAACGCCATCGGCGCCGACACGACCGTGACCGGCGTCCCGACCGTCGAATTCGTCGCCCAGCTGCGCCGTCATGTCGGCGGCGATGCCGCGACTTACGTCCATTGGGGCGCGACCAGTCAGGACATCATCGACACCGGCTTCGTGCTTCAAGCCCGGACGGTGCTGGAAACTGCCGACCGCCGCCTCGCCAGCATCGTTGCGAAGCTGAAGACGCTGGCCGATGCCCACCGGGCGACGCCGATGGCCGGCCGGACCCGGTCGCAGCAGGCCCTGCCGATCAGCTTCGGCCTGAAGGCGGCGCGCTGGGCGCAGCCGCCGATCGCCCACCGCGAACGGCTGGCGCAGATGCGCGCCCGGGTCCTGCGTGTCCAGTTCGGCGGCGCTGCCGGCAATCTCTCGGCGCTCGGGCCGGACGGGCTCGCCGTTGCCGACGCCCTGGCGGACGAACTCGGCCTGGCGCCGGCGCCGGCGAACAGCCATGTCGCGCGGGACGGGATCGGCGAACTGGCGTCCTGGCTGGCCATGGTGGCCGGCAGCCTGGGCAAGATCGGGCATGACGTAGCGCTGATGGCGATGACCGAGGTCGGCGAACTGGCAGACAGCGCCGGCGGCGGCTCCAGCACCCTGCCGCAAAAGGCCAACCCGATCGCGGCGGAAACGCTGATGGCGCTGGCAACCTTCACGGCATCCCAGCTTGCCGCGGTTCATCAGGCCGCACCCCAGGAACACGAGCGGGGCGGGGCAGGCTGGACGGTCGAATGGATGGTTCTGCCCCCGATGCTCGCCGCGGCGGGCGGCGCGCTGCGGACCGCCGACGCTATGCTGGACAGGCTGATCGTCCGGCCCGAACGGATGCGCGCCAATATCGAGGCGTCCAACGGGCTGTTGCTTGCCGAATCGGCCAGCTATGCCCTTTCGGCCCATATGCCCCGGATCGAGGCGCAGGCGATCGTCAAATCCGCATGCCGGGAGGTCGTCGATACCGGGGAAAATCTGATCGATCTGTTGCAGAACCGGACCGCTGCCCCGTGCGATTGGGACAGTCTGCGCGATCCGGCAAGCCGTCTCGAAACGGACAGCAGGTTGATCGACCGGATTTTCGCCGGCTCCTGATTCCGCAGAAATCCGCGGCATTGCAGGAAATGACCTCGCTTTTCGGGCTTGCCATCGCGCGGATTGCATCCCACATCGGGGCCGACGGCATACGACAGCCTGCTGGTCGACTTTTCTACCGGCGGTTCGGACGGGCATTCCGGCCGCTCGAATCGTTCCGTTTGAAGGCCTTCCGGAAGATTGACCGAGTCGTTTCTACCTTCCTGTGGCCTGTCCGGTCATAAATCTTGAACCGTCCGGGCCTAGGGAAGGAATCACTCTGCCATTGCGGCGGATCCGGCAGTCTGTCCATTCGGCTGCCACAACCAGCATGAAGTGAGTACGCAAGTATGCAAACCGGTACCGTGAAGTTCTTCAACACCACCAAAGGCTATGGGTTCATCCAGCCCGATGGCGGCGGCAAGGATGTCTTCGTCCATATCACCGCTGTCGAACGCGCCGGCCTGGGCCAGCTCTCGGAGGGACAGAAGATCCAGTTCGAAACCCAGCAGGACACCCGCGGCCCGAAGGCCGTCAACCTGCAGCAGGTCTGAAGTCGCCACGCCGCCGCTCCGGGATACCGGAGCGGCTGAATTGCAAACGCCCGCCGGCGAAATCCGGCGGGCGCTTTCATACCGGCGCCGCGATGTCGGGCTACAGTTTCAGTTCTTCGATCCGCGCCGGCGGCGCTTTCTTCGGCCCGACGAGCGGACGCCGCTCTCCCTTGTTTCTTTCTTTCTCAAGCGCGCGGCGCTTCAGTTCCTCGAAATCCGCCGTACAACGGGCAAGGCGGAATACGCATTTGCCGTACCGGGCGCGGCATTGCCGGCGGGCCAGTTTGGTCGCCTCGTCTGCGGTTCGGCCTTCGCCCGTGGCGTAGCGTCCTTTCGGCGTGACGAACAGGGCGAGGCAGCCGTTCTTCACGGTCACGACATTCGAGCAGCGTTTCTCGCACATCAGCCAAGCGCGGCTGCGCGCCGAGACCCTGTCCGGATGGTTCATCGAAAAAACCCAGTAGCCGGTCAGGCGGCTGAACGCGATGGCGCCCCAGCATTTGCCTTGCGCGCACTTTGCGAATACCGGCTCCGGGGCCAGGACAAACGGCAGGACGACGAGCCCCGGAAGGAAGCGGCGCAAAGCCCGGACGGGCCGGAATGCGGGGCGCGACAGGTCAGGCATTTCAGGCCGGTTTCCTCGCAACGATATGGAAGAGGTGCCAGTGCTTGGCCTCACCGCGCGGTGTGACCGCGTCGGTCTCCTCCTCTTCCAGCAGCAGGGGGTCCCAGCCGGCGAGCAGCGCGTCGATATCGCGGCGGCTGAGGATCGTGAGATCGCCGCCGCGGCGCGCCCAACTGTCGTTCGGCCCGTAGAGGTGGCCTGCGAACAGGCCGCCGGGCGCGACGGCTGCCGCGATCTGCAACCAGAGGCGGCCGAAACGGGGCGGCGGACAGGCGGGCAGGCAGAAGCTGGCGTTGACGATGCCGGATACCGGCAGGTCCAGGCCGCCGCTTGAAAAATCGCTCCGCCGGAAGGTCAGTCGCCCGCTGTCCCAGGCCTCCGGAAACCGGGCCTGCAGCGCTTTGCCTGCCGCCGGTTCCGCGTCCAGCGCAAGTACCGCAAGACCGGCCTCCAGCAACGGCGCGGTATCGCGGCCGCCGCCGCAGCCCAGATCGACCGCCGTGGCCGGAAGGCCCCCGAGCCAGGAACGGCGCCCGGCGAGCGCTGTCAGGGTGGTCCGGCGGGGCGGCCGGTCCGCTGTGATGTCGTAATACCCGGACCAGCCCGAATCGGCGTCGCTCGCCGCCGGACCGGAATCGGGCATCGTCAGCGCCCTAGTTCTCCGCCGGAGCCTTCAGTTTGGCTTCGGCTGCGGAGACCCGGTTCGCCAGGTCCTCCAACTGCTTCTTGAGACCGGCCGCCTCGGCGGCGCTGGCAGCTGCCGCTGCAGCCATTTCCCCGGCTCTTTGCTCCGCGGAGGCGAGCCGGCTTGCCATTGCCGCGAGCGCGCCATCGACTTTCTTCATCTGCGCGCCGCTTTGCGCTGCAGCCTTCTTGGCTTCGGCCATGACGGCGTCGCCGACGCTGCCGACCCGCGCCTGAACTTTATCGAGGGCTGCTTTGAGCGCCTCTGAAGCACCGGCAACCGCGCCGATCTGTTCCCGATTCTTCTGAAGCAGCGCGGTCAGGGAATCGGTGGCCTTGGCGAGCCGGCCGATCTGCTCCTGATTCTTCCCGATCGCGGCAATGGCCGTGCCGACCTGGGCGGCAACCTTGTTGACCGATGCGCCGAGGGATTCGGTCGACGCCCCGACCTGGGCCTTGACCTCGTCGAGTGCGGTTCCGAGCGCCTTGGTGGCGTCGTCGAGCGCACCCGCCTTGCCGGCATTGGCGGCTGCCGCCGCGGCGGCCTTGTCTGCCTTGCTCGCCGTGGCAGCGATCTTGCCGTCCAGCTGTTCCATCGCCTGCTTGAGCCGGTCTCCCAAGCCCTTGGTGGCCGCCGCAATTTCGCCCTTGGTCGCTTCGATCTGGCCGGCCAGTTTGTCCATGGCCTCCTTGTTATCGCAGGCGCTGAGCAGACCGCCCGCCATGAGCAGGACAACCGCCGGGGCAATCCTTTTGATTTTTCTCATTTATTCCTCCAAAGCAGGATTTGGGGCACGGTATAGCGATTGTTTCGCGCCAGACAAGCCGGTCGCGAAATCGCGGCTTCGCGTCAATTCGGCGCGTTGCGGGGGCCGTTCGCTCCGCAATGGCCCAATGCGACGCCGAAATGCGCGTTGAAGCCCTTAACGGGCGCGAGGCGGATTCACGCCTTGAGCGTGCGGGAAACGTCGAACGGCGGCCGGAAAATCCGGCCGCCGTTCGATCGACACAGGTGAGCCGTGGATCAGCTGTCGAACAGATCCTTCGGCGAGCCGCCCATCTGGGCCAGCGACGCGTGCATTTTCTGCAGCGCCCGGCTTTCGATCTGGCGGATCCGCTCTTTGCTGACGCCGAATTCGACGCCGATTTCGGCGAGGGTGCTCTTGTCCTCTTCCAGGAAGCGGCGGACGATGATGCGCCGTTCCCGCGGCGTCAGCTTATCGAGCGCGGTTTCCAGCCACTTCTTCCGGGTCCGGCGGCCGCTGGCATTGGCGGCCAGTTCCTCCGGTCCGGGTCCGGTGTCCTCCAGCAGGTCCTGGAACTGCGCGCCGTCGTCTTCCAGGCCGATCATCGCGTTCAGCGACTGGTCGGGGCGCGTCAGGTGCAGCTCCATCCGCTCGACATCGGCGACGGTAACGTCCAGCTTGTCGGCGATGATCTGGCGTTCGTCGGTCGTCAGCTGGCCGTCGAAACCGGTGCTGAGCTGGGCGCGCAGCCGGCGCAGGTTGAAGAACAGCCGGCGCTGCTTCGGCGTCGTCGCTGCCCGCACGATGGAGGAATTGCGCAGGATGTAGTTCTGGATCGAGGCGACGATCCACCAGGACGCATAGGTCGAAAAGCGGACCTCGCGCTCATGGTCGAACCGTTCGACCGCTTCCATCAGTCCGATATTGCCTTCCTGCATGAGGTCGGCCATCGGCAGGCCGCTCGAGCGGAAGCCCGCAGCGATCCGCACGACGAGGCGGGCATGCGCCTCGATGATCTCGTGCATCGCCCGCTCGTCGCGCTTTTCGTTCCAGCGCCGGGCGAGGTCGACTTCGTATTCCCGCTCGAGAACGGGCGCGTCCATCGCCGCCGAGATATAGCGCCGATTGCTCCGTTCCGTTGCGGCAGAGTCTGCGTAAGCCATGGGGCTACCGCATCCTTTCGGGATTATTGATCTGTCAGGTGATTTCGACTCGACAATATATCACGCGCAATAAAATTACAAGGAAAAAATATCGACTCGACATCGGTTGGGCAGGGCCTAGTTTCGATTGCATGACCGGCATGCCGTCTGTACAGGCCTCCACAGAGTCCGCGCCGGCGTCCAACGGACGCGCTGCCAACGGCTGCGATCCTTGCACGAACGGCAACGGCAGGGGCAACGGCGATTCGTCCGTCGACCGTATGACGAGCCTGGTCGATCGCCTCGGCCGGGCGGTCCACTGCCTGCAGTTCGCCGACGGCCTCAACCCGGCGCAATGGGCCGCTCTGCGCTATCTCGGCCGGGCCAACCGCTACTCGCGCACGCCCACGGCTATCAGCGACTATCTCGGCACGACGCGCGGGACGATGTCGCAGACCATCAAGGCGCTGGAGGCCAAGGGCCTCATCGGCCGCGAGACCAGCGGCCGGGACAGGCGGGCCGTCCTGCTCCGGCTGACCGGGGCGGGCGAGGCGGCGCTGGAGAACGATCCGCTGCATTGCGTGGCGTCGGTTGCCGGCGTGCTCGGCGACGAGATGGACGAAGCCAGCCGCTTTCTCGATCGCGTGGTCGATTGCCTGCAGGCGAAGAGCGGCGGCCTCAGCTATGGCGTGTGTACCGATTGTACGCATTTCTGCCGCAACAGTTTCGCCGAGGATGTGCACCGCTGCGGACTGATCGGCGATCCGCTGTCGGTCGAAGACAGCACCAAGATCTGCGTCAACTACGGCGAAACGGCGGCGCCCTGACCGGAAGGCCGCGGCTGCGGATAATTTCGCCCCGGCGCGGTCATTGCACCGGTTCCACCCGAAGCACCCGACCGTCCGCGCTGTCCGTCAGCAGCCAGATATGGCCGCGGGGCCCGATCCGCACATCGCGGATCCGTTCGTCGAGTTCTTCCAGAAGCCGTTCTTCCTGCACCGGCCGCGTGCCGTCGAAACGCAGGCGGACCAGCATCCGGAAACTCAGGGCGCCGACCAGCAGGTCGCCGCGCCAGGCCGGAAACGCCGGGCCGGTCACGAAAGCCATGCCCGAAGGCGCGATCGACGGATCCCAGTAATGCACCGGCTGTTCGAGGCCCGCCTTGTGGGTGCCTTCGCCGATCCTGCCGCCCCAGTAGTGCCGGCCGTAGGCGATGATCGGCCAGCCGTAGTTGCGGCCGGGCTCGGGGATGTTGACCTCGTCGCCGCCGCGCGCGCCATGCTCGTGAATCCACAGCTTGCCCGTCACCGGATGCAGCGCCGCGCCTTGCGGATTGCGGTGGCCGTAGGACCAGATTTCCGGGCGAAACCCCTTGCGGCCGACGAAGGGATTGTCGTCCGGAACCGATCCGTCCCTGGCGATGCGAATGACCTGGCCCCGATGGATGCTCGTGTCCTGGGTGCGGCGCCGCTCGCCGCGTTCGCCCAGGGTGACGAAGAGGGAGCCGTCGCGTGCGATCACGATGCGCGAGCCGAAATGGCGGCCGCCGCGCGATTTCGGCACCATGCGGAAGACAATCTTCAAACCGGTGAGCGAATTGCCTTCGAGCCGGGCGCGCGCCACGGCGGTTCCGGCGCCGCCGCGGCCCGGTTCGGAAAAGGAAAGGAAGATCGTCCGGTTGCGGGCGAAATCGGTGTCGGCGACGACATCGAGCAGGCCGCCCTGGCCGCGCGCAATGACTTTGGGCACGCCGCGGACCGGCGCGCCGACGCCGCCGTTCCGGGTAACGATGCGCAGGCGTCCCGGCCGCTCGGTAACCAGCATCCGGCCCGATGGCAGGAAGGCCAGCGACCAGGGATGGGACAAGCCGCGGGCGACGGTGACGACTTTGAGCGGGCCGGCGCTGGATTCGAAGGTCCTGGCCTCTGCTTGCGCTGCTGTCGTGAGCAGGGCGGCGAGCGGGGCGGAAAGAAGGAGAAGGAGTGTGCGGGTCGGGTAGCGCATGAAAGTGATCCGGGCAGGAGTCTCTGGAGCGGATATGAGGATTGTCGCCCCGGCGCCAAGCGTTTTCCCGGCCGGGGCGGTTCGTTCGCCGGCAGAATGGCATGAGGTTGCCGCCGGCCGGGAAAGAAAAGCCCCGCCGGATCGCCGGCGGGGCGCGAGTTTCGGTGTCAGACACACTGTTGGGGGAGATGACGGAGTCATATTCAATGTGTCTGGCCACCCCCTTGTAGCAGAAATTTGCCGATAATGTGTGATTTTTATCACGTTAAAGATTTTTTTGCATTAAGAGACGATTTGTCACATGGATTTGTTCGAATCTCGGCGCGGCTTCCGCGCTGCTCGGCTTGCCGGCAGTCTCCCGGGTTGCCACCCGGTCGTCCGGCGATTTTATCGACCGATTTTCCGGCGGGGCGCAGCGGCGATCGCAATCCCGATACCGCGCTGCTGGCCATCCGCCGCGCCCTGTGTTATCGGGTCGGGCCGAGCGGCCGGAACGAGGCTTGAATCGCCGGGATTTTCCGCGTCAAAAGGCGCATGGCAGGAGAACGCGCAGGCGCGCATGTCGGAGCATCCCCGACGGAGCGTCCTTCACGCCGGACCCGCGGGCAGCCGGTTATCGAAAAAGTACCAAGGAAATAGTCACATGAGCGACGTTGCAGATCGCGTGAAGAAAATCGTTGTCGAACATCTGGGCGTCGACGAGGCCAAGGTGTCCGAGGATGCAAGCTTCATCGACGATCTCGGCGCGGACAGCCTCGACACGGTCGAACTCGTCATGGCGTTTGAGGAAGAGTTCGATATTGAAATTCCTGACGATGCTGCCGAGAAAATCACCACCGTCAAGGATGCGATCGACTTCATCGGCGATATGAAATCCTGATCGCGGAACGATGCCCAGCGCCGCCCCCCGATATTCCGATGGGGACCGGCGGATGACCGTCAAGCTCCGGAATCTCGCACATCCGGCCGCTCCGGCGCCGCAACAGCCGCTGCAGTGCCGGCCGCGGTGGCCCGATCTGACCCGCCCGGCCGAACGGCACGGACGATGAGACGCGTCGTCGTCACCGGCCTCGGCCTGACCACGCCGCTCGGTGTGACCGTCGGCGAGACCTGGGACAATCTCGTCGCCGGCCGCTCCGGCATCCGGTCGGTATCGCGCTTCGACGTGTCCGACCTGACGTGCCGGGTCGCCGGCCAGTTGCTGCGTCCGGACCTCGGAGATGCGCCGGAGAACGGGCCGGACTTCGTCACGTCCTTTGTCGCCGAAGACACGATTCCCCGCAAAGACCTGCGCAAGATCGACAATTTCATAGTCTACGCCATCGCGGCGGCGGAACAGGCGATATCCGACGCCGGGTGGAGCGCCGGGACAGAAGAAGAGCGCGACCGCGCCGGCGTCCTGATCGGCTCGGGCATCGGCGGGCTCGAGACGATCTACGACGGGTCGATCGTCCTGCACGAGCGGGGTCCGCGCCGCATCTCACCTTTCTTCATACCCTCAGCGCTGATCAACGAGGCCTCGGGCCACGTCTCGATCAAATACGGTTTCAAGGGGCCCAACCATTCCGTCGTCACGGCCTGCTCGACCGGCGCCCACGCCATCGGCGACGCCGCACGCCTGATCATGCTCGACGATGCCGACATCATGGTCGCCGGCGGCGCCGAAGCGGCGGTGTGCCGCTTGGGCATGGCCGGTTTCTGCGCCGCCCGGGCCATGTCGACCCGCTTCAACGACGAGCCCCTGCGCGCCTCGCGGCCGTGGGACAGGGACCGCGACGGCTTCGTGATGGGCGAGGGCGCCGGCATCGTCATCCTCGAGGAATACGAGCACGCGAGGCGGCGCGGCGCGGAGATCCATGCCGAGATCGTCGGCTACGGCCTGTCCGGCGACGCCTACCACATCACCGCGCCGGCCGCGGACGGAGACGGCGGCTACCGCGCCATGCGCAACGCCGTGCGCCGGGCGAAGCTGAACCTGGAAGACATCGACTATATCAACGCCCACGGCACCTCGACGCCGCTCGGCGACGAGATCGAGCTGGGCGCGGTCAAGAGGCTGTTCGGCGACCATGCCTACAAGGTGACCATGTCGTCGACCAAGTCGGCGATCGGCCATCTGCTGGGCGCGGCCGGCAGCGTCGAGGCGATCTTCTCCATCCTGGCGCTGAAACACCAGGTCGCGCCGCCGACGCTCAATCTCGACAATCCGTCCGACGGCTGCGATATCGACCTTGCGGCGCACGAGGCGAAAGAGCGGCCGGTCCGCCATGCCCTGTCGAATTCCTTCGGCTTCGGCGGCACCAACGCCTCTCTGCTGTTCGCCGCCGCGCCGTAGACCCGGAGCCCCCGGAGCACAAACCTCGGGCGGGAAGGCATGGTGCGCACCCTGACATGGGCCGTGGCGGTCCTGGCTCTGTCGATCCTTCTGGCGGCGGGCGCGGTCGGCTATGCCTTCCATATCTTCACCAGACCGGGGCCGCTGCCGGCCGCCGCGTCCATCGACGTGCCGAAGGGCGTCGGCATGGACCGGGTGATCCGGGAGATGACGGAAGCCGGCGTCATCCGGCATCCGGCCCTGTTCCGGATCTGGGCGCAGATCCTCGGCGCGGACCGGCGGATCAAGGCCGGCGAATACCGCTTTCCGCCGCGGGTCAGCCAGCGCGAAGCGCTGGGCATCGTCATTGCCGGCCGCACGGTGCTGCGCCGCCTGACCGTGCCGGAGGGCCTGACGACCCGGCAGGTGCTGGAGCGCATCGGGCAGGCGCCGGGCCTGAGCGGGCCGGCCACGCTGAAGCCTGCCGAGGGCGCGTTGATGCCCGACACCTACCTGTTCGCCAGGGGCGAGAGCCGCGACGCCATCGTGCGGCGCATGCAGGCCGCCATGGACGAGGCGCTGGACCGGGCCTGGGCGGGCCGGGACCCGAACCTGCCGCTGCGCTGGAAAGGCGAGGCGCTGATCCTGGCGTCGATCGTGGAAAAGGAAACCGGCAAGGCGGGCGAGCGGGCGCGCATCGCCGGCGTCTTCATCAACCGGCTGCGCAAGGGCATGAAGCTGGAGACCGACCCGACGGTGATCTACGGCCTGACCGGAGGCAAGGCGCCGCTGGGCCGCCGCCTGCTGCGCAAGGACCTCAAGAAACCCCACAGGTGGAATACTTATGTCCATTTCGGCCTGCCGCCGACGCCGATCGCCAATCCCGGCCGCAAGGCGATTGAAGCCGCCGTCCATCCGATGGAGCATGACGACCTCTATTTCGTCGCCGACGGCACCGGCGGTCACGTCTTTTCAAAGACTTACCGGCAGCACCTGAAGGCGATGCGCAAATGGCGGCAGATCCGCCGCAAGCTGGAGCGGGAGGGGAAGCGGTAGGCGGGGCGGCGGCCGGTCCCTCGATACGGCGCTGGCGCGCCTACTCGGGATGAGGGTATTTGTTCTTGTCGATTACCTTGAGCTACTCCTTCTCCTCACCCTGAGTAGCCGCCGCAGGCGGCCTATCGAAGGGCCGACCGAAGCCGGTCACGCCGTGCCCCACACCTCCTGCGCCAGGTCGACGATCATCGCCAGCTTGTCGAACTGTTCCTGTTCGCCGATCAGGTTGCCGATGGCGTTGGAGGAAAAGCCGCACTGGGGCGACAGGCAGAGCTGGTCGAGGTCGACATGGGCCGAGGCTTCCTCGATCCGGCGCTTGAGTTCGTCGCGGCTCTCCATCTCGCCGCGCTTCGACGTCACGAGGCCGAGCACGATTTTCTTGTTGCCCTTCGGCACATAGCGCAGCGGCGCGAAGCCGCCGGAGCGTTCGTCGTCGTATTCGAGGAAGAAGCCGTCGACCTCCGTCAGGTTGAACAAATGGTCGGCGATCGGCTCGTAGTCGCCCCCGGCGAACCACAGGCTGCGGGCATTGCCACGGCACAGATGCACGCAGGCGGCCATGTCCGGCGGCCGGTCCGCGATGCAGGCGTTTATCAGCGCGGCGTAGGTGCGCGGCAACTCGTCGGGGTCTTCCCCGCGCGCCCTGGCGTCCGCGCGCATCTTGCTGTCGCACAGATAGGCCAGGTTGGTGTCGTCGAACTGGATATAGCGGCAGCCGGCCTCGGCCAGGTCCGCGATTTCCTCGCGATACAGGCGCGCCAGGTCGGCGAAGAAATCTCCCATTTCCGGATAGGCGTCGCGGTCGATCGCATCCCGGCCGCCGCGGAAATGCGTCATGGTCGGCGACGGCATGGTCACTTTCGGGGTCGAGTCCGGCCCGGCCCGGGACTTGAGATACCTGAAATTCCCGACTTCGATGCCGGCGGCCGGCCGGGACATGCGGCCGACCACATCGACCGTTAGCGGCGCCTGCTTCTCGCCGCCCCGTTTCGTCTTCTCGCCCTGGAGGATGGCGCGGCCGATAGTGAAGTTGGTCTCGATCCCGCCGATCCGGCTGATAAAGTCGAAATGGAAGCTCTCGCGGCGGTATTCGCCGTCGGTGACGGCCTTCAGGCCGATTGCCTCCTGTTTCTTCACCACCTCTGCAATCGCAGCGTCTTCGCGCAGCCGCAACTCGTCAGCGCTCAATGCTTCGTCCTTCCAGCGCGCGCGCGAGTCGAGCAGCGATTCCGGACGCAGCAAGCTGCCGACATGATCGGCGCGGAACGGCGGTTTCATGGCTTGGGCTCCTTCGGCGCCGGTAGCGAAGGTGGTAACGGAGCCGGCCGGAACGGTCCAGCGCGCGTAAACCCGCCCTTCGAAACGCCCCGGATTTCTTCCGGGCCACTCTGGGGTGAGGGTGAGGCAGCAATTGACCCACATCCCGAGTAGGCCCGATGGGCTGTATCGAGGCGCCTCCTTCCGAGTAAGCCCGGCCCCGATTCGCGCTTGGCCGCAAGGCTGTAGGGGAGAGTCTTAACTCTCCTCTACGATGTTGGGCGGATGCGCGACCCTCAGGCCCTAGATCACCGCGCTTTCGACGAACGGGCGGCCTTCCGGGATGCGCCGGTACAGGAACGGGCTGAGGTCGATGGCCCGGAATCCGCCGTAGAGGATCCATTCCGCGGTGCCGCGGCCCATTGCCGGCGATTGCTGGAAGCCGTGGCCGGAAAAGCCGTTGGCGAAGATGACATTGGCGACCTTCGTATGCGGCCCGAGGATCGCGTTGTGGTCGAAGGTGTTGAAAGCGTAGTGGCCGGCCCACGAGTTGAGCAACCGCAGCGCGTCGAACTGCGGAATCCGCGCCATCAGCGCCGGCCAGACCCTGCTTTCCCACAGGCTGTGGTCCTCGACGAAATCGTCGGGATCGACCGGCGGGTCTTCCGCCGGGCCGCAGCCCGCGAGATAGTTGGCGCCGTCCGACCGGACATGCACGCCCGACGGGTTGATGGTCAGCGGCATCGGCCGGTCCAGGGGCCTTTCTGCGGCGAAGACATAGCTGAAGCGCTTGCGCGGCTCGACCGGCAGATCCGCGATCCCGGCCATCCGGGCCGTCCGTGCCGCCCGCGGCCCCGAGGCGTTGACCACCGTGCCGCAGGCGATTTTTTCGCCGGATTTCAGCGTGATGCTGTCAACCGCCGTGCCGGCCGCGTTCAGCGTCATCGCAACGACTTCGTTGGCGATAAACTCGGCGCCGCGCTCTCTTGCATTGCGCCGCCACCATTCGAACAGGGTCGCGCCCTCGAAGAAGCCTTCGTCGACCGGGTTGTGGTTGGCGGCAACGATGCCGTCGAGATTGTAGAACGGGTATTCGGCGGCAATCTCCGCCCGCGTCATGTGCCGCGTGCCGGCGCCGCAGGCCGCCTGGATTTTCTGCGCCTCCCGCAGAGTCGCCGCGAACTCTTCGGTATCGGCCAGATACAGGTAGCCGGTGCTGACCAGGGCGACGTCCGGCACCCGGGGGTCGCCGTCCATCCAGGCGCGGAAATTCTTCACGAATTCGGCGGCGAACTGCGAGACCCGGACATTGATCGCGCTGGAAAACTGCTGGCGCATGCAGCTGTTGGTATGCGCCGTCGAGCAGAATTCGTAGCTCGGGTTGCGCTCCACGACGAGCACGGAACCGTCGAAATCCGGATTGCGCGCGAGCCACCAGGCGATCGAAGAGCCGTACATCGCACCGCCGACGATGACGACGTCGTATTTGCGGCGCGACGGCGGCTCGGCGGGCAGGGCGCTGGCGGGCGGTGCGTAGGTCACGGGCGGCGTTCCGGAAGAAGGCGCAGCCGCGGGGCCGGCGGTCAGGCCCGATAGTCCGTCCGCGCGGTAACGGAGATCGGGCAGGGCTCGACCGTGGCGCGGATTTCGGTCTGGACGTGGCGCTCGACGGTGGGCTTGGCGGTGCCGCCCTCGGGTTCGCCCCAGAGCACGCTGACTTCGGCGCCGGGCCGGGCCGCGGCCTCGTCGAGCAGCGCCAGCGAGATCCAGGCGCGCACGTTGGAGCTGTAGACCGGGTAATGGGATATGCCGGCAGGCCGCCCCTCGTGGGTCACCAGGTCGTAGGGCAGGGTGGCGTAGTGGGAGGCGGGGATATCCAGATACTTGAACCGGTCGCCTTCGCTGAGCAGGCTGGCGAACACGCGCACCACGTCGTCCTTGTCCCAGCGCAGCGTCATCTTGCGCTTGTGGGGGCGGTCCTGCATCGCTTCCAGCGCGCTCCGGCCGATGTAGTCGTGGTCGAACTTCACAATGTGGCCGTATCCCAGGTCCCAGGGCGTCAGGTAGTAGTCCTCGATATCGGAGCTGACGAGGCTGCCGCCGAGCGAGATCGAGGCCTCGAAGCCGTCGGCCGGCAGCCATTGCCGGTACGCCTTCAAATCCTCGCCGGAATAGATCGCCGGCATCGGCGAGGGGAACCATCCGCTCTCGTGCGCGACGGTCGAATAGGTTCTCGATCCGGCAGGCAGCAATCCGAATTCCTGTCCTGCTTCCAGCAGCGTGTCCCTGATGAGGCCGTGGTCCTCGAAGGGGCCGAACAACTCCAGCCCGGCTTCGCCGGCCATGCCGTGACGCAGCGCGCGGACCCGGCGGCCGGCCACGTTTATCTCCCCCATGCGGAAGAATTTGATCCCTTCTATCGGACCGCCGTTGACCTTTTCGAGGATCGCCCAGGCGTTCGGGCCCTGGACTTCGAAGCGGTAGCCCAGCCGGCGGCCGCGGTTGTCGAGCGCCCGGTCGTCGGTGGTCAGTTCGACGTCGAAGCCGCCCTGTTCGGCGTGATAGACGACCCAGTTGCGCGTGATCGGCTTGTTCACGATGTTGACCCTGTTCTCTTCGAGAATGAACAGGATCGCGTCGCCGACGAAATAGCCGCTCGGCGTGCAGGCGACGAACTGCTTGGCCACGTTGCGGCGCCAGTTGGTCGCCGCGTTGGCGGTGATGCTCTCGACCAGCCGGCGGGTGTCCGGCCCCTCGACGTAGAGATCCGTCATGTGGAACGACTGGTCGAACAGGACGGCGGTCCGGCGCCAGGCTTCCTGCTCGTCGCGCCAGTTGGAGAACTCGGACTGGATCGGAAACTGGTACGGGCCCGCCGCAGCGTTGCGCAGCATGTCGACCGGGTTTCCAACCGACTGGATCTTGTCTTCGAGCGACCGGACGGTCATCTGGCGTTCCCTCTCTTCGTGTGTGCCCCGGCCGGGCCGTGGCGCGCCTTCCATAGAGCAGGCGCCGCCGCGCGGGCAAGTTTGGTAAGGCTGCAGACGCGCCCGGACGCAAAAGCCCCTTACGCCGCCAGCGTTTCCCCGATCCGGTCGCGCAGCATGTCCAGGCGCTCGCTGCCCCAGAACAGTTCATCCCGGAAGATGAAGGTCGGCACGCCGAACACGCCGAGTTCCTCGGCCTCCCGGCACAGCGCATCGTGGCGCCGGCGTCCCTCGCCCTGCGCCCATTCGGCGAAGCCGTCCGCCGTCACGCCGGCTTCCTCCAGCACCGCGGCGACCGCGGCCGGATCCCCGATCTCCAGTTCGCGTTTCCAGAAGCGCAGGAACACGCGGTCGATATAGGGCTCGAAACGGCCGTGGTCCTGGGCGCGCAGCATGCCGATATGGACGATGGAGCTGTCGAAGATCTTCTGCGGGCCGAGCACGGTCAGCCTGCGCGTGTTGGCGATCCGCCGTGCGTCCATGTAGGCGTAGCGGACCCTGCGCCACTGATGCGCGTTGCGGGTCTTGACCGCGCCCAGGAAGTCCGGGATTTCCAGTGTGTAGGGCTTCCAGACCGGGGCGATGCCGAATTCCGCCGCCAGCACCCGGGTCGGCTCCATGGCGAGATAGGCATAGGGACTCTTGACGTCGATATAGACGGTGAGTTCGGGCGCAGCCGTCATGGTTCCAGCGGTAAGTCGTTCGAGAATAGGGCGCCGGCCGCAATCGGACCGCCACTGTAGTCGGGAAGAACGGTAAAAATGCCACGGACGGTGCCGGATGTCGAACCGGCAGCGGCGCACTGAAGAGCGTAGGCGGGAACATGCCTGTTCAACGGCGCAACACCATCGAAAATTCCAAAACGATTGTCGCCCCGGACCTGATCCGGGGCCCAGAGCCACATACGCAGGTCTTTCGGGCCGGTTCTGGACGCCGGATCAAGTCCGGCGTGGCACGGAAAGGGTATTCAAAGATTCAATTCCAGCGCCCGAAGCTGCCAATGCTACCGTTTCGGCCACCGCGCCTCAAATCCCCAGAACCTTCCGCGCATTTTCCTTCAATATCAGCGGCTTGACTTCCTCTTTTATGTCGAGGGTTTCGAAATCCGCAAGCCAGCGGTCGGGGGTGATGGCGGGCCAGTCGGAGCCGAACAGCACCTTGTGGCGCAGCAGAGAATTGGCGTAGCGCACCAGGATCGGCGGGAAGTATTTCGGCGACCAGCCGGAGAGGTCGATATAGACGTTCGGCTTGTGGTTCGCGACCGAGAGCGCCTCTTCCTGCCACGGGAAGGAGGGGTGGGCGAGGACGATGGTCATCTCCGGGAAATCCACCGCGACATCGTCCAGATACATCGGGTTGGAATATTTCAGCCGCATGCCCATGCCGCCCGGCATGCCGGAGCCGACCCCGGTCTGGCCGGTGTGGAACAGCGCCGGCACGCCGGCCTCGGCGATCGCCTCGTAGAGCACATAGGCGCTGCGGTCGTTGGGATAGAAGCCCTGCATGGTCGGGTGGAACTTGAAGCCGCGCATGCCGAAATGCTCGACCAGCCGGCGCGCCTCGCGGGCGCCCGCCTTGCCCTTGGCCGGGTCGATGCTGGCGAAGGGGATCAGGATGTCCGAATGTTTGGCGGCTTCCTCCGCGATCGCCTCGTTGTCGTAGCGCCGGAAGCCGGTCTCGCGCTCGCAGTCGACGGCGAAGATCACCGCACCGATGTTGCGCTCGCGGAAGTAGGCCGCGGTCTCGGGAATTGCCGGCGGCCAGTCCCGGCCGGTCCGGAAGTATTTCTGCATCCCGGCCTGGAACTCGGCATAGCCGTCGTCGGCATGGGTGCCGCACGGCTCCTCGGCGTGGGTATGGATATCGATGGCGGCGACGGTATCCGGATCGAACATGGCGGGGGGAAGCTCCTCGTTGCGAGTCCGAAAAGTACCGGCAGTCAGGCCGCCGTCACAAGCGGTTCGATACCCTCGACGTCGGTCGAATTTCTGGCGACGTCCAGATCGTACATCCGCTGGAGATTGAGCCAGAATTCCGGAGTCGTGCCGAGCGCCTTGCCGATGCGCAGCGCCGTATCCGCCGTCACGCCGCGGCGGCCGTGAACGATCTCGTTGATCCGGCGCGGCGGCACGCGGATCGCCGTCGCGAGCCGATACTGGCTGATCCCGAGTTCGTCGAGATACTCCGCGAGATGTTCGCCCGGATGGATGGGTTCGGTTTTGGACATGAAATGCCTCAGGTCGACTCCTAGCGTCGGTCAGAACCCAATATCGCCTCAACACACCGATGTGTCACCCCGGCCGGCCGAAGGTCGAGCCGGGGTCCAGTGCCGACCCGAAAGGCATTTGCCTGTGGCCCCTGGACCCCGGATCTCCGCTTCGCTTCGTCCGGGGTGGCATGGAGGGCGTTGATTGAAAGTGCGTGATCTGGTTGGCGCCGCGGACCACTCGATAATTCCAGGCGGGACGTTGCCTGGACGGCCTGTCAATTGCGCTGGGCCGGCGGGCCGATTAAGTATGGGACCGCTGCCCCTTCACCTCTCCTTCGACAGGTTTACGCGCATGAAAATCCGTTTCAGCAAGCTCGAGCTGCCGAAAGACGGCTCCCTGGTCGTCTTCGCCCTCAAGGACAAGGCGCTCTCGGCCTCGGCGCAAGCCGTGGACAAGGCGCTGGACGGCGCGGTCTCGCGCGCAATTGCGGCGAGCCGCTTCAAGGGCGGCGGCGGCGATTCGCTGGTCCTGCCGAGCCCGGGCGACGGCCGCTGGGAGCGGGTGATCCTGCTCGGCCTCGGCAAGGCCGAAGAGTTCGATGCGCTGGCGGTACAGAATGCCGGCGGCCGGGCCGTGGCGACCCTGAACGGCGCCGGCGCGAAATCTGCGGCGGTGCTGCTCGATCCGGTCGAGGGCGGCAAGCTCGACGGCGCGGAGGCAGCGGCGCGGGCCGGCTTCGGCGCCCGGCTGCGCGGCTACCGATTCGACAAGTACCGCACCAAGGAAAAGGCGGAGCAGAAGCCGACCCTGACCGGACTCGCGATCGGAACCGCCGACGCAAAAGCGGCGCGCAAGGCCTTCGCGCCGCTGGATAAACTGGCCGATGGCGTCTGCATGACCCGCGATCTGGTCTCGGAGCCGGCCAACATCATCTATCCCGAAACCCTGGCGGCCGAGGGCGAGGCCTTGCGCGACCTCGGCGTCGAGGTCGAGGTGCTCGGCGAGAAGGAGATGCGGGAACTCGGCATGGGCTCGCTGCTCGGCGTCGGCCAGGGCAGCACGCGCGAATCGAAGCTGCTGGTCATGCAGTGGCGCGGCGGCGGGGAAAAGGACCAGCCCGTCGCCTTCGTGGGCAAGGGCGTCACCTTCGACACCGGCGGCATCTCGATCAAGCCGGCCGGCGGCATGGAAGACATGAAGTGGGACATGGGCGGCTCCGGCGTCGTGATCGGCCTGATGAAGGCGCTGGCCGGGCGCAAGGCGAAATGCAACGTCGTCGGCGTCGCTGGGCTGGTCGAGAACATGCCCTCCGGCGCGGCCCAGCGCCCCGGCGATATCGTGACGTCTATGTCCGGCCAGACCATCGAGGTCCTGAACACCGACGCCGAGGGCCGGCTCGTCCTGGCCGACGCGCTCTGGTACACTCAGGACCGCTTCAAGCCGAAATTCATGGTCAACCTGGCGACGCTGACCGGCGCGATCATCATCGCGCTCGGCAACGAGAATTGTGGCCTGTTCTCCAACAACGACGAGCTGGCCGGGCGGATCGCCGAAGCCGGCAAGGCGGTCGGCGAGCCCGCCTGGCGCATGCCGCTGGGCAACGCCTACGACAAGCAGATCGACAGCGACGCCGCGGACATGAAGAACATCGGCGGGCGCGGCGCCGGCAGCATCACCGCGGCGCAATTCCTGCAGCGTTTTGTCAACGACGTGCCCTGGGCCCATCTCGACATCGCCGGCGTGACCTGGAGCAAGAAGGACAAACCGACCGTGCCCAAGGGCGGCACCGGCTTCGGCGTCCAGATGCTCAACCGGCTGGTCGCGGAGCATTACGAAGGGTAGGGGAGCAAGAAGGACAGGCCAACCGTGCCCGAGGGCGGCACCGGCGTCTCGCGGGGCCAGAAACCCGCGCTTCGCAGTCTGGCTTCGGAGCTGCGCGCCGACGCCCGATCGACCAAGCTCCCCGCCGCCGTATCCACCGGCCTGGTACTGGCCGTGCTGCTCGTAGTATTCGGCCCCACGCAGGCCGCCACCATCTTCGCAGGCCCGTTGGACCCCTTCGTTGCACAGGGCACCGGGATGATACTGTTCGGCTGCTTTGCGATGTGCCTGACGACAGCCCTGACCGGCTCCTACAAGGGCACGGTGTCCATGCCCAACTTCGCGCCGGCGATTGCGTTGTTGGCCATAGGGAGCGCGGTCGCCGCGCAATTGTCCTCGGCAAGCGACGAGGCGGTGTTCGCGACAATGGTCGCCATAGTAGCCCTGACGACCCTGATAACCGCAGTAATTTTCCTGCTGATCGGACGGTTCAGGCTCGCCAACCTGTTTCGCTTCATGCCTTATCCTATCGTCGGCGGATTCCTTGCGGGGCTCGGTGGGGTTCTGACCGTGAGCAGCATCTCGATCGCGTCCGGGCTCGCACTCGAATGGGAGACGCTACCCGAACTGCTCGATCCTGACACGATCCCGAAATGGGGTTCGAGCGTCGTCTATGCCGCCGTGCTCCTGCTGATATCCAAGGTCCGTCCCCACTATCTGGTACTGCCCGCCTCGGTGGTGCTCGCCGTCGGGCTCTGCCATGCCGTACTCCTTATTCTCGGTATCTCCACAGAGGATGCGCGCGCGGCCGGCATCCTGTTCGTGGGCATGCCGGTCGGCACCTCCTGGCCGCCCATCGAATTGGCTGGCCTTGCCCATGTGAACTGGAACGCGGTGGCATCCCAAATTCCGGGGATCCTGGGCGTCACGCTGATTACACTGATTTGCATCGTGCTGAATGCGGGCGCGGTCGAACTCGGCAGCGGCGCAGAACTCGATATGAACAGGGAATTCCAGGCCGACGGTGCAGCCTGCCTGGTCGCCTCCCTGGGCGCGAGCTCTCCCGGCTGCAACTCGAGCCCCATGACCCTGATCAACCATGCGACCGGCGCCGAAACGCGCCTGACCGGGATCGTCGTGGCGCTCGCAGTGGGATCGGTTCTGTTTTTCGGCGGCGATCTGCTGGCATTCCTCCCGATGCCGTTGCTCGGCGGCCTGGCGCTCTTCGTCGGGCTCGGCCTGCTGATCGACTGGCTGGTTGCGACCTCGAAGACACTGCCGCGATCGGATTACGGCATGATTCTTCTGGTCGCTCTCGTCATTTGCTTCTTCGGATTCGTCGAAGGCGTAGTCCTGGGCCTGGTGGCGGCGGTCATCTTCTTTGTGGTGCGCTACAGCGCAGTGGATGTGGTCAACGCTTCGTTCACGATCCGTGAGTATTGGAGCAAGCGGGTTCTTTCCGCCATCCACCGCGTCATTCTTCAGGTCCAGGGCGACCGGGTAAGGGTCTATCGCCTGCGCGGCTACATCATCTTCGGCAACGCGTCCCCCTTGGGAGATCGCCTCAAGGAAGCACTCAAGGCCGACCCGACCCCGATCGGCCTGCTGCTGGATTTCACCGACGTCTCCGGGTTTGACATCTCGGCTGCCAACATCATCTGCCGCTCCATCCGCGCGGCGAACGCCCAGGGGACAAATGTCGTCCTGAGCGCAATGACCGCGCGTTCCAGGTCCACCCTGCGCCCCGGCTTCTCCGAGAATGAGTGGCAAAATCTGATCTTCGAAGAAGACTTCGACCGGGGGTTGGAGCGGTGCGAGGATATGGTCATTGCGGCGTGGGAGCGCCTGAATTCCGAATCGGAAGACGCACGCGACGCCCTGTTCGACATGTTTGTCGACCACTCTTTGCGCGAATTGAACAGACAGGCGCGTTTCGAGGCGCTGGCCGAGCGGCTCGAAGCCTGGGTGCAACCGTGCACATACGCCGCCGGGGAGACCATTGTAGCCGGTGGCGAAATCCAGAAGGGTATGCAGTTCCTGACCGAGGGCCGGGCCGTAGTCCACGCGGCGGAGGCCGGAGAACGGATGCGGGAGTGCGGCCCCGGCGACGTATTGGCGCCCCAGGCGGCTTTCGGCGCTTGTCTCGCGGAGCGTTCCGTAGTGGCGCAAGGGCCTTGCCGCACTGTGCTGATCGCCTCTTCCGCCCGCCAGGCGCTCGAGCGCGAGGACGCTGCGCTGACCGTCGAACTGGACAGGTACCTCATCGAGGCGATCCTGGACTATCGGCCACGGCCGCTACCCGGCACTGGCGGCCGTTTCTGAGAAGCCCCCGTCGGCCCAGGCGGGGTACCGGGCTCGGGGTTCGGCCAACAGCCCGAACGGCGGCAGGGTGCGGTGCTTCGGGACGAGCGCATCGGTATCGGCCGCGACGCACTGGCGGATACCGCGAGAGCGCCCCCGCCCGGCCTCGGCGTGAGCGGCGAGAACGCGATGGACCTCCGCGCCCAGACGCAAATCCGCAAAGCTCACGATTCCGGCCGCTACCTCCGTGGCGATACCGGGCGAACCGGCGGCGCGCTCTGCCTCCTGCACCGCGAAAGCGGTCTCGCCGACCGGGCGCATTCCCTCGGGCCCGTCGGCAAGGTATCGGGAACCGCACTCTATGAATACGGCGGAAACGATATTGTGTCCGCTTTGCAGATCCGCAGCGAAATCCTCGACGAAGTACGGATCGTCCGGCCGGTCCCACAGGTGGTGATGAGGATCGCAGATCGGGCGGTCCGGCTCGAGGGCCGCCTGGCTCGTAAGGCGCAACCATTCAGGTCTCGGGAGAGCCTGACCTCCGATCGACATGGGTGTTGTTCGGCTCGGCTGTTGGATTTCGATCAGCGTCGATAATCCATTGAAGTTGAAAATATTCTAGGGTCGATTGCACGCGCCGAATAGCGCCAGGGGGCAATAGCGTCACATCCCCCGACCGCCGAACCGACACGACTGGCCCGGCACGGCCTTTCGGAACGCCTGCAATTCCGGTTGCAATGCGCTGTTGCTATGGTGTTGATTGATCTGTGAATTGGAAGATCGGCAACCCCTGATTTTCCCTAACGCCTTGAAATACATCTTTTATTGAAAAGGCCGGCAGAAAATCTCTCGAACGGGAAATTTCGAACCCTTCCCTGCAGGAGCCGGGCAAAAGGCGTCGGACAGGGCATGACCGAGATCGGCTTCTACCATCTGCTGCGCACGCCGCTCGAAGCCGCGCTGCCGCAACTGTTGGCCAGGACGTTGGAGCGCGGCGAGCGCGCGGTCGTCAAGGCCGGCTCGGAAGAGCGGGTCAAGCAGCTCGACGACGCGTTGTGGCGCTGGGGCCCGTCGAACCGCAACGACAGCTTCCTGCCCCACGGCACGGCGGCCGACGGCAACGCGGAGAAGCAGCCGGTCTGGCTGACCGCCGGCGACGACAATCCGAACGGCGCGGCTTTCCTGTTCCTGACCGACGGCGCGACCTCGGACGCGCTCGGCGATTACGCCCGCTGCTTCACCCTGTTCGACGGGCGCGACGAGGCCGCTGTGGCGCAGGCCCGGGAGTACTGGAAGGCCTGGAAGGACGCCGGCCACAGCCTGACCTACTGGCAGCAGGCCAACCGCGGCTGGGAGAAGAAGGGGTGACGGGCGGACCCCCCGGACGCCCGTCCCGAACGCCGGGCCGCGCTGAGACTTTGTAGGGGAGGGTTTCAAACCCTCCCCTACAGCCGTTTCGGACCTGCGTCGCCATCCCGTCGCATGGACGGCAGGGCGGGCGATTCCTATACCCGGCGGCACTTTCCCCCAATGCCATCCCCCTTCATCGCCCCCTTTATCGACGGAGCAGCTGCGCCATGGCCCTCGAACGGACCTTCTCGATCGTCAAGCCCGACGCCACGGCGCGCAACCTGACCGGCGCCGTCAACGCCACGATCGAGGAGGCCGGCCTGCGCATCGTCGCCCAGCGCCGCATCCGCATGACGGAAAAGCAGGCGCAGGGTTTCTACGCCGTCCACGCCGAACGGCCGTTCTACAACGACCTGGTCGCCTTCATGACCTCCGGGCCGGTCGTCGTCCAGGTGCTGGAGGGCGAAGACGCCATCGCGCGCTACCGCGAAGTCATGGGCGCCACCGACCCGGCCGAGGCCGCCGAAGGCACGATCCGCAAGCTCTTCGCCGAGAATATCGAGCGCAATTCCGTCCACGGCTCCGACGCGCCGGAAACTGCGGCCACGGAGATTGGCTTCTTCTTCAGCGACGTGGAAATCGTCGGGTAGGGCGGCCCCTTTGCCGCCCGATGCCGGGGCGCAGGGCAAGGATCCGGCGTTCATGCCATTCAATGTGCGATCGGCAACCGATAAGGCGCCGCCTTCGATGAAACCTGCCCCGTGAACCGCCCGATGAATGCGGCCGACTGGGGCCTTCTGCTGACGACGGCAGTGCTTCTGGGCAGCACCTTTCTCTTCCTCAACATCGCCGTCGCCGAAGTGCCGCCTTTGACCGTCGCGGCATTGCGGACGCTGATCGCGGCGCCGATCTGCTGGGCCATGATGCGCGCCTTCGGCGTGCGCCTGCCGCGGACCCGGCAGGAGTGGATTGCGCTGTTCTGGCTGGGGTTGCTCACGGGGGCGATCCCATTCGGGGCGCTCTCCTGGGGCCAGCAGCATATCGAAAGCGGCATGGCCGGCATCCTGTTCGGCACCATGCCGGTCCTGGCGGTCGTTCTCGCGCCAATGTTCCTGGCCGAGGAAATTTTCACCCGCCGTCGCCTGGTCGGCGCCGCGGTCGGGCTGGCGGGCGTCGTGCTGGTGATGGGCCCGTCGGTGCTGGCGAATGCCGGCGATCAGGCGCTTGCCCTTTTCATCACCTTCCTCGCCCCCTTGAGCCACACCCTGGGCGCGATCTACGCCCGCCGGCAGCCCGGCCTCGCGCCGCCCACCATGGCCACCGGGCAGATGATCTTCGGCGCCATGATCCTGACGCCGCCGGCTCTGGCCCTGGAAGCGCCGCTCGGCCTCACGCCCGGCATGGGTGCGGTCGGCGCGATCCTCGTCACCGGCGTCGCCTGCACCGCGATCCCGATGAGCCTGTATTTCGTCGTCGTCCGGCGCATCGGCGCCACCCGCAGCTCCCTCGTGCCGCTTTTCTTTCCCCCGGTCGCCGTTTTCCTGGGCGCCGCGGTGCTCGGCGAGCGGCTGCCGGTCGAGGCCTTCGTCGGCCTGGCGCTGATCATGGCCGGCGCGCTGGCCGTCGGCGGCGTATCAACCAAACCGCCCGGACCGGCCTCCGATGCCGAGGCAGAAAAGACGTAGACGCCGTGACGGCCTGCCGCCGCGATTCCGCCGACAACAAAAAAGGCCGCTCAAACCTGCGGCCTCTTTATTCGGCGAAACCGGTCCGTAGCCGGTCACGCAGCGTTCGTCCGCGGGCTCAGCTCTCCAGCCAGAAGGCGAGGGCGGCGGCCATGGCGCTCAGGATGGCGATGCGCAGGCCCCATTTCGTGAAATAGCCCCACGACTTGCGGTGCTCTTCGTAGAATGCCGTGCCTTCGCCGAAGTTGTCAGCCATGCCGCATGCCTCCCCGCATGTCCCGGCGACCCGGGAAAAACCTTCGGAAGCGTTCTATACACAAGCGCAAGCCGGTCTGCCAACCCCCCGCTGCGTCCGGCGTCTCTCTGTATCGGGCGACGGATCTAGCGAAGGGACGGATCGATTGACCGGCCTTCGTTCTTCCAGCCGTTCGGATAGACAACCCTTTCGCCCTCGACTGTCACGGCGCCCTCGGCAACCAGGCGCAGGGCGGCCGGATAGATCCGGTGCTCCTGGGCCAGCACCCGGTCGGCGAGGCTCTCCGCCGTGTCGTCCGGCTGCACCGGCACCGCCGCCTGCATGACGATCGGGCCGTCGTCCAATTCCGGCCGCACGAAATGGACCGTGCAGCCGTGCAGCCGGACTCCCGCCGCCAGGGCGCGCTCGTGGGTGTTCAATCCCCGGAAGGCGGGCAGCAGGGACGGATGGATGTTGAGCAGCCGGTTGCGCCAGTGCTCGACGAAACCGGCGGTGAACAGGCGCATGAAGCCGGCGAGGCAGATCAACTCGACGCCGGCTTGCTCCAGCCGGGCGGTGACCGCGGCGTCGAACGCGGCCCGGCCGGCAAAGCCGCGATGGTCGATGACCGCCGTCTCGATGCCGAAGTCGCGCGCCCGGTCGAGGCCCGCCGCGCCCGGCTCGTTGGACAGCACCAGCACGATTTCCGCCGGGAAGGCGGAATCGGCGCACGCTTCGGCCAGCGCCGCCATGTTGGAGCCGCGGCCGGAGATCGGAACACCGACCTTCAGGCGCGCCATTGTTCGTCCCAGCCGGCGATCTGCACTGTCTTCCCGCCGCTGTCGCGCTGTACGAGCGTGCCGACCGCCGTCACGGTCTCGCCGTGTTCGCGGAACGCCGCTTCCACGGCCCCGGCAGCGTCCGGCGCCGCGATGGCGACCATGCCGAGCCCGCAATTGAACGTCGTCGCCATCTCGGCGGCGGCGATCCGGCCGACGCTCTGCACCCAGCGGAAGACCGGCGGAACGGTCCAGGCGCCGCCGTCCAGATCGACCCCCAGGCCTTGCGGCAGGACCCGGGGGATATTCTCAATCAGCCCGCCGCCGGTGATGTGCGCCAGCGCCTTGACGCCGGACCCGGAATATCCGGCGCGCACGGCAGCGAGGCAGCTTTCGACGTAGACCCGGGTCGGCGTCAACAGCGCTTCGCCGAGCGGGCGGGCCGGATCGAACGGGGCGGGATCGGTCCAACTGAGTCCGGCCTCCGCGCCCAGCATCCGCACCAGCGAGAAGCCGTTGGAATGGAGCCCGTCCGACGCGATCCCGAGCACGATGTCTCCCGGCGCGGCCGTGCTGCCGGTCAGCACCCGGCCGCGCTCCGCCGCGCCGACCGCGAAACCGGCCAGGTCGTAATCGCCGGTGGCGTAGAGGCCGGGCAGTTCGGCGGTTTCCCCGCCGATCAGCGCGCAACCGGCTCGGCGGCAGCCCTCCGCGATACCGGCGACGACGTCGGCCGCCACGTCCGGCTCGAGCTTTCCGGTGCCGAAATAATCCAGGAAGAACAGCGGCTCGGCGCCGGCGACGACCAGATCGTTCACGCACATGGCGACGAGGTCGATGCCGATCGTCCGGTGGCGGCCGGTTTCGATGGCGATGCGCAGTTTCGTGCCGACGCCGTCGGTGGCCGCGACCAGGACCGGATCGCGATAGCCGGCTTTGGCAAGGTCGAACAGGCCGCCGAAGCCGCCGATCCCGCCCATCGTGCCGGGCCGGGCCGTCGCTTCGGCCATCGGGGCGATCCGGTCGACCAGCCGGCCGCCGGCCGCGATATCGACCCCGGCTTCCTTGTAGCGTCCAGTCATATCCGGTTCAGGGGCGATGACGGCGGTTTCCCCGGTCGGGATTTGAGCGTAGGTTTAGGCGGCCTCACCGACCCAGTCCAATCCTGAGTTCGCAATCCCGAGTTTGCAATCCCGCGTTCGCAATTTCGCTTTCCGAGACCGCTGCCGATGACCCCGGTTCCATCGTCTCCGCACCTGCTTGGCCGCGCTGCGCTCGCGGCGGCCGCCATCCTGATCGCCGCCTCGCTCGCCGCGGGACCATCGCATGCGGAAGAGAAAATTTACTGGGTTCGCGACATTCCGGCCAAGGGCAAGGGCAAGACCGACCGGGTCGCCCGGCGCGAGGCGGCGCTGAATGCCGCGCCGGCGGCGCTCGACCGGCTGTTCCGGCGTCTCACGTCGGCCCGGGAGCACGAGTTTCTGCCGCCGGTCCCGGCAGAGCGGGCGCGGTCGATGGTCCGGGGTATCGAGGTGGTCCGCGCCAAACGGCGCAAAACCGCAGCGGGCCGCTCGTTCGACGGTGCGTTGAGCTACTTGTTCAGGCCCAGGGCGGTCGGTGCGTTTCTCCGCACCGAGGGGATCGCCTGGTCCGCGCGGCGCAGCGATCCCGTGCTCGTGCTGCCGGTCTGGCGCGGCGAGGGCGTCGGCATTTTGTGGGACGACCCGAATCCATGGCGCGATGCCTGGGCCGCGACCGAAAGCGAGCCCGGCCTGGTGCCCGTCATCCTGCCGGAGGGCAGTCTCAAGGATCTGCAGGCAATCGGCGCCGACCAGGCGAGCGAACGCGATGCGCAAAGCCTGGCGGCGGTCGCCGGCCACTACGGGGCAAAACAGGTGTTGGTCGCTGCTGCCGGCCCCGGAGAGGAGGAGGGCACGCTCGCGATTTCCGCCGCCCTGTTCAACCTGCGCAGCGGCGATTCGGAGGAACTGGAACCGCTGGTCGTGGCGGGCGAAACCGCAATGGCCGATGCGGCGGCCTCGCTTACGGCCTGGCTTCAGGAACGCTGGAAGGACCGCGTCATCGTGCCGGAGGGGCCGGTGGCGGCGACGCAGGTCGTTCTCCGGTTCGACGATCTCGCTGCCTGGGTCCGGGTGCGCGAGAACCTCGTCGCAGCGCCGTCAGTGGCGGGCCAGCGCGTGATCGCGTTTTCCGCGGGCGAAGCCGTGTTGTCCCTGTCGCACAGGGGCAATGCGGACGATCTGGCGCGCCGGCTGCCGGCCTTCGGCCTGCTGCTGCGGCAGGAGCGCGGCACGGGACGGAAGGCGAAGACGATCTGGGTGCTGGCCGAACGGGCGCCGGAAGAAGAACGGACGCCGGACGGCGAACCGGACGAATGACGCCCGGGAACGCCGCCCGGAAGGTTCCGCGGCCGCGCCAGCTCACCCTCGACCTCCCGTTCCGGCCGGCGCTCGCGCGCGAGGATTTCGCCGTCGCCGAGTGCAACGCGCTCGCCGTCGGCTGGGTCGACCGCTGGCCCGACTGGCCCGGCGCCGGATTGGTCCTGCACGGGCCAGCGGGGTGCGGCAAATCCCATCTCGCGGCGGTCTGGCAGGCATCCAGCGGCGCGGCGGCGCTGAGCGGCGGCGCGCTCGACCTGGAAACCGGGCGGGAACTGGCCGAAGGGGGCGGCGCCCTGCTGCTGGAAGACATCGATACGCGGCTGGCGGCGGTGCCGGCCTGGCAGGAGACGCTGCTCCATCTCTACAACGCCGTCCGGCTGGCGGGCGGCAGCCTGTTGATGACCGCGCGCTGCCTGCCGGGCGCCTGGCCCGTCGATCTGCCGGACCTGCGCTCGCGCATCGCCGCGTTGCCGGCGGCCGGGATCGCCCTGCCGGACGACCGGCTGCTCGAAACCGTGATGCGCAAACAGTTCGGCGACCGGCAGCTGCCGGTCCAGCCCGAAACGGTGCGTTATGTCCTGCCGCGGATCGAGCGGTCCTTTTCCGCGATCCGGGAGTTCGTCGACCGGATCGACCGGCTCGCGCTGGAGCGGCGCCGGAAGGTCGGCAGGGACCTGGCTGCGGAGGTGTTGAACCGGACCGGCGAGCCGGCGCAGCCGGCGCAGCCGGCAGACTCAATCGAGGGAGATGAGCATGGACCTGGGGCTTGAAGGCAGAACGGCGCTGGTGTGCGCGGCGAGCAAGGGGCTGGGCCGCGCCTGTGCCGAAGCGCTGGCGCGCGAAGGCGTCAGCGTGACGATCACCGCGCGCACCGCGGCCGATCTGGAGCGCACGGCGGCGGAAATCTCCAATGCGACGGGCCAGGCGGTGACACCGGCTGCCGGCGACATCACGACCGAGGCGGGCCGGGCTATGGCGCTCGCGGCCTGCCCGGACCCGGATATCCTGATCAACAACGCCGGCGGCCCCCCGGCCGGCGACTTCCGTGAGTGGGGCGCGGGCGAATGGGCCGAAGCCTGCAACGCCAACATGATCACGCCGATCCTGCTGATAAAGTCGGTGCTCGACCCGATGATCGAACGGCGTTTCGGCCGCATTCTGAACATCACGTCCTACGCCGTAAAAAAACCCTTGCCCGGCCTCGGCCTGTCGAACGGGGCGCGGGCCGGGCTGACCGGCTTTATCGCCGGCCTGGCGCGCGAGACGGTGCAGCACAATGTGACGATCAACAACGTGCTGCCCGGCCCGTTCGATACCGACCGGCTGCGCTCCAATGTGGCGGCGATGGCCGCGCGCAAGGGAATCCCCTTCGAGGAGGAAATGCAGGGCCGCTACGACGGCAACCCCTCCGGCCGGGTCGGCGATCCGGCGGAATTCGGCGCCATGTGCGCCTTTCTCGCCTCGGCTCATGCCGGCTACGTCACCGGCCAGAACATCGTCGTCGACGGCGGCGAGGCGATGTCGACGCTGTAATCGCACGGTACTTCGGAATGCGGCGTTTCGGAGCGGTTTCGGGCCGGCTGTCCTGCGGGATCGGCGCCGTGGCGATCGTGCTGCTCGCCCTCGATCGGGTTCTGGAGCCGGCGGGCGACGCGATCCCGGGCGGCCTGCTGCGCGTCGCGATCCTGGCGCCACTCGCGATTGGCGGCGTCGTTGCCGGCTTCTTCATGCTGCGCAGCCAGACCGGGGACCGGACGACGCGCCGGTTGTTGCTGGCGGGCGCGGTTGCGCCCTTTGCGCTGGTTCCGGCGTTCGTGGCCGCGGCCTCCGGCGTCGGCAGCGTCGCGGTCTACGGGATCGTCGTTGCAGCCTTGATCCTGTGCTGGGCGGTCTATGCCGGTGCGATCGCGTTCGCCGGCCTGCGGCTGCGCCGGGCAGGGGAGGCGAGGGCGACAGGGCAGCTACTCTGCGGCGCCGGCGCCGGCCTGATGCTGCAATCCATCGGCGGCGCCGGCGGTCTGCTCTTCGGCCCGGACCGGGATTGGCCGGACTTGCTGATCCAGGCCGGCATTGCCGTCGGCGCGCTATTCCTGACGCTGCTACTGACTGCGCTGGCCTTCACGCGCCGCCGGCCGTCGGCGTGAGCGCGGCAAAATCCAATCCGCTCAGGATTGACGGCGCACCGGTGCAGGATCGATGATCCAGGCGAAAACGACGGGAGTAAACTGAAATGTCGGCGACGATGGTGCGCACGGGCGGGGTCATGGTCTTTTTCCTGATCCTGGCCGTGCTGGTGACGGGTTTCATGCTGGCCGGCGCGATGGCCGGTGCGGGCGCCGGGGGCGTTCCGGACCCGGCGCGTTTCGGCTCCACCCTCAGCCTGACGATGATCGTCTATCTCGCAATCATGATCTTCGTCTACTGGACGACGAAAGGCCTGTTCAACGCCTTCGCCTACCGCCGGGCCGACACGCCGATCATGACCCTCATGATCCTCATGGCGATAAATCTCGCTCTGACCCTGTTCGGTGCGGGCGCGCCATCGGCGGAGACCGGATCTCCCTCGGGCGGCGGGTCCGCGGCTTTCGGCATCTTTTCGGCCATCGCCGTCCTGGCGACGGTCATGGCCTGGATCTGGTTCTCGATTGCGGCGATCGGCTTCGGCACCCAGGTCGGCTCGCAATTGTGGAAGGCGATCGGGATCGTCTATCTCGTCGGCACCTCCCTGGCATTCGTCGGCAACGGCCTGCTGCTGTCCGGAATCGGCGGGGCGACCGGCCTGATCCTGCTGATTGCCGGGCCGGTTGTGCTTGGCGGCTGGGTCTGCCACGGTATCGGCCTGATAATCGGCGCTCGCGAAATGGCCCGGACGTAACCGGGCCCGCGGTCCCGAAAACCGGCCGGAACGGGGAGACCGCTACCGCCCATGGCTACCGCCGTTGCCGCCGCGCTTGCCGCGCTTCTGACCGTCTTCGCCTTCGTGGCCCCGGACCTGTTCGGCTCGGTGCTGGCGCTGGCGGTCGGTGCGGCGGCGTGCCGGCTCGGCACACTGCTGCTGCTGCGCCGGGCGACGGCGGCGGAAGACACGGCACAACAGGGGGCGTTCCGGCTGCTGTTCCTGGGCGAAGCGCTGTTTGCCGCCGCTCTTGTCGCGGGTTTGCCGGTCGAACCGTATTTCGGGGGCGGATCTTCCGCTTGGATCGGTTGGGCCGGACTGGCGGCGTGGCTGGCCTATGGCGCGGCCGGAGCCTGGGGCGGCCTGAAGCTGCTCGCTGCGGCAGGCTGGCTGCGCGCCGGCGGCATCCTGATCGCGGTCGCGGCCGGCTTCTGGTTCACCTGGATCGGCCTTCTGCTCTGGCCCTTTGCGATGGCGGCGGGGTATGGATGTTTTGCCGTGGCGAGGATGAAATTGTATTTCAAAACAAAAGATTAGTCGGATTTGTTGATCAAAGACCGTAGGGGAGGTTTTAATCCCTCCCCTACGAATTCGGGGCGGCCGGATCGCCGGGTACAATCCCTCTCAAACGAGGTCCTTCGGGCGGACAAAGCGCAGAAGCGTTGCCTTGCCCGGCCCGAGGGCCGACCAAGGCCCGTCGAACGCCAGGTCGGCGAGCGCGGCGGTCGGAAACTTTGCGCGCATCTGGACGACCCCGGGTGCCGCCCGGTCCGCCGCGAGCAGGATCGCCAGGCCGTCGAAACCCGGATGATGGCCGACCAGGCAGACGGTCTCCACCGAGGCGTCCAGCGATCTCAGCAGCTGGAGCAGGTCGGAAGTTTCGGCAAGATAGAGGCTTTCGTCCAGAACCGCGTCGGGCGCATCGGGCCATTGCCGGGCGACGATCGCCCAGGTTTCCGCGGCGCGCCGGGCGGCGGAGCACAGGACGAGGGACGGGACCGGGCATTCGTCGGCCAGCCAGGCGCCCATGGCGGCGGCGGCGCGGCGTCCGCGGCCGTTCAGCGGACGCTCGAAATCGGACCCGATCCCCGCCGCCCAGTCGGACTTGGCGTGGCGCAGGATCAGGATGCGGCAGTTACGGTTGGCGCCGGCCATTAGGTTCTCCCGAAAAATGTCATATATAGATTGTACGAAGGCTCGACGCCCGGCAATGACGCGGACTCCCGATGGACGACCGGATCGCCCCGTTACAGGACAGCGACGCCCCCTACGCCGACTCCGGAGATGAGTGTCCGGACGCCGCCGGATTTTCGCTGACCGATTCCAAGCGGTTCATCAACCGGGAACTGTCCTGGCTCGCTTTCAACGAGCGGGTCATGGAAGAAGCCGGCAATCCTGACCATCCGTTACTGGAGCGATTGCGGTTCCTTTCGATTTCGGCAAGCAACCTGGACGAATTCTACATGGTCCGGGTCGCCGGGTTGAAGGGGCAGGTCGAGGCCGGCGTGACGACGCCGAGCCAGGACGGCCTGACGCCGGCCGAGCAGCTGCAGGCGATTTTCGACCGCGGCGGCGACCTGATCGAATCGCAGCTGGCGACCTGGCGGCGGCTCAGGGCGGACCTCGCCCGGCACAGCATCGCGGTGATCGAGCCGGCCGCGCTGGACGCTGCCGACCTGGCTTGGCTCGACGATCATTTCATGGAAGAAGTGTTCCCCGTCCTCACGCCGATCGCGGTCGATCCGGCGCACCCCTTCCCTTTCATCCCGAATCTGGGTCTGGCGATCGCGCTGGAGCTGGCGCGGCCCGACAATGACGAATCCCTCTATGCGCTGGTCCGCCTGACCGACCAGCTGCCCCGTTTCGTCCGGCTGCCCGGCGAAGCGGCGCGCTATGTGACGTTGGAAGACCTGGTCGGGCTGATGCTGCACCATCTGTTCCCGGACTTCGAGGTCCAGGCGCGCGGCCTTTTCCGGGTCATCCGGGACAGCGACATCGAGATCGAGGAAGAGGCCGAAGACCTGGTCGCCCTGTTCGAAACGGCGCTGAAGCGGCGCCGGCGAGGCCATGTCATCCATCTTTCGGTCGATGCCGCGATGCCGGAGCGTCTGCGCAGCTTCGTGGTCAACGAACTGGAGGTGCCGGAGGACGATGTCTTCGAGATCGACGGCCTGCTCGGATTCGCCGACGTCAATCAGCTGATCGACAACGACCGCCCGGACCTGCTGTTCGAGCCTTACAACCCGCGCTCGCCCGAACGCATCCGGGATTTCGGCGGCGACTGTTTCGCCGCGGTCCGCGCCAAGGACATCGTCGTCCACCACCCTTACGAGAGTTTCGACGTCGTCGTGCAATTCCTGCGCCAGGCGGCACGCGATCCCTCGGTCGTCGCGATCAAGCAGACCCTGTACCGGACCAGTACCGATTCGCCGATCGTCGCGGCGCTGGCCGAAGCGGCCGAGGCGGGCAAGAGCGTCACGGCGCTGGTCGAACTGAAAGCGCGGTTCGACGAAGCGGCCAATATTCGCTGGGCGCGCGATCTGGAGCGCGCCGGCGCCCAGGTCGTCTACGGCTTCATCGACCTCAAGACCCACGCCAAGGTCTCGCTGGTCGTGCGGCGGGAGGGCCACGGGCTGGCCCGTTATGCCCATTACGGCACCGGCAACTATCATCCGATCACGGCGCGCAGCTATACCGACCTCTCCTTCTTTACCTGCGATCCGGTGCTGACCCGCGACGCCACCCATCTGTTCAACTACATGACCGGCTATGCCCGGCCGGAACCGATGCAGAAGCTGGCGGTCGCGCCGATCGACCTGCGCCAGAGGCTGCTGGAGCATATCGATACCGAAGTCGCCAACGCCCGGGCCGGCAGGCCGGCGCAGATATGGGCCAAGGTGAACTCGCTGGTCGACGGGCCGCTGATCGATGCGCTCTACCGCGCCTCAGGGGCCGGGGTGCAGATAGACCTGGTCGTGCGCGGCATCTGCTGCCTGCGGCCCGGCGTGCCGGGCATGTCGGAGAATATCCGGGTCAAGAGTATCGTCGGCCGCTTCCTCGAACATTCGCGCATTGTCGCCTTCGCCAACGGCAAGGCGCTGCCGAACCGCCGCGCCGGGCTCTACCTGTCGTCGGCCGACTGGATGCCGCGCAACCTCGACCGCCGGGTCGAGAGCCTGGTGCCGATCGAGAACCCGACCGTGCACGAGCAGGTGCTGGACCAGATCATGGTTGCCCAGATCAACGACAACCGGCAGAGCTGGGTTCTGGACGCGGACGGCCGCTACGCCCGGGTCTCGGCGGAGAAGGCTTCCGGACGTGCATCGAAGGATTTTTCCTGCCATACCTATTTCATGACCAACCCGAGCCTTTCCGGCCGCGGCAGTGCGCTGCGCGGCAAGGGCCGGCGCCCGCCGGTCGATCTGCGCTCCCCCGAATGCGCCTGACGGGACGCGGCTGAATGGCGTCCAATCTGGCTGAGAACGAGGCCGTTCGCGGCTTTGCCGCCGGCAATGTTGCCGTGCTGCCGGTGGGCGAGGGCGCCGGCGAGCCGGAGGCCGGTGCCTCCGATTATTTCGGGCGGCGGGTCGCCGTTATCGATATCGGCTCGAATTCCATCCGGCTGGTGGTGTTCGAAGGCTCGGTCCGGGCGCCGACGCCGATCTTCAACGAAAAGGTGATGTGCGGGCTGGGCCGCGGCATGCAGTCCAGCGGCCGGCTCAATCCGGAAGGCGTTGACGGCGCGCTCGAGAATCTCGGCAGATTCGTCGGGGCTGCAGCCGCCATGAAGGTGGCGAACCTGTCGGCCTTTGCGACCGCAGCGGTGCGCGAGGCGGAAGACGGGCCGGACTTCATCGAAACATTGCGTCGGCGACTGGGCCTAGAAGTCCGGGTGCTCAGCGGTGAGGACGAGGCGCGCCTCTCGGCCTATGGCGTTATGGCCGGCTTTCCCCAGGCCGAGGGCATCGTCGGCGATCTGGGCGGCGGCAGCCTGGAGCTTGTCCGGGTCGGCGGCGAACAGGTCCACGAGATGGCGACCCTGCCGCTCGGCCCCTTGCGGTTGAACGAGGCCATGGGGCAGGGCGAGACGATCGGCGCCTTGGTCAAGAAATCGCTGACCGAAATCGACTGGCTCTCCCGGGCAGAAGGCAAGACGCTCTACGCTGTCGGCGGCGCGTGGCGCTCGCTGGCCAAGGTGCATATGGCGCAGCACGGCAGGGCGCTGAGGATGGTCGACGGCTACCGGGTCGCCGCCGCGCCCTTCGCCGAATTCGCCAAACTGCTGGCGCGCCAGAGCGACCGGGGGCTGGACCGGCTTCCGGCGATCTCCGCAAAGCGGATCGAATCCGTGCCGGCGGCATCGATTGTGCTGCGCCGCCTGATCCGGCTCGCCCGGCCGGCGCAGATCGTTTTTGCCGCCCGCGGCGTTCGCGAGGGAGTTCTGTACGAAGCCCTCGACCGCAAGGCACGACGCGGCGATCCGCTGCTCGCCGGGGCGGCCGCCTTCGGCCAGCGCTTTTGCCGCTTCACCGGCCTCGGCCCGGCGCTTGCCGCCTGGACCGGCGGCATCTTTCCGGACGAAACCGGCGAGCGGACGCGCCTGCGCCGTGCGGTGTGCGAGATTGCCGACGCCGGCTGGTTCGATCATCCGGACTACCGCAACCGCCACGCCTGGGGCCGCATCCTGACCGCGCCGCTGATGGGGCTGGACCATGCCGGCCGCACATTTCTGGCCCTCGCGGCGAGCGCCCGCTACAGCGGCGGCATCGAAGAGGATATGGAACGGACCGCGCGCGACACGGGCCTGGACGACGACGATATCCGCGATGCCCGCGCACTCGGACAGGCTTTGCGGCTGGGCTACACCATTGCCGCGGGCCGACCCGAAATCCTCGCCGACAGCCGCTTCGAGCGAACGGATACCGCCCTTGCCCTGCAGGTCGGCGACAGCGACATCCATTATTTCGGCGAGGTCATCCAGAAACGCCTCGCCGATCTGGCGGCGACGCTGGACCTGGAGCCGCGGCTGATCCTGAGCTGATCGTGACAGTTGCGGAAGGCCTGTTCCGGTTTCTGGCCCAGGAGCGTGTCGGTTGGGGCACGCCGGCGCCCCGGGCGATCGGCCGCGAGATGGCGGCGCTCGGCGTGTCCCGCGCCCTGATCGTAGCTTCCACCACCATCGCCACCCGGACTGACCTGATCGCCGACATCGAGGCCGAACTGGGCGACGGGATCGCCGGCCTCTTCACCGGCTGCCGCGCGCACACGCCGGTCGACACCGTGATCGACTGCGCCGCGGCGATCCGCCGAAGCGAAGCCGACGCCGTCGTGACCGTGGGCGGCGGCACGCCCATCGACACCGTCAAGGCCGCCCTCCTGTGCCTCGCGGAGGATGTGCACGACGCCGAAGCCCTGAAGGCCTACCGCGTGACGGTCGGCACAGACGGCGCGCGCACCGTGCCGCCGGTCGGGCCCTCCGCAGTCCGGCAGATTGCCGTGCCGACGACGCTCTCCGGCGCCGAATTCAGCAACATCGCCGGCGTCACCGACCCGGAACGCGGCATCAAGGACGCCTATATCGCGCGCGACAGCGCACCGGTCGCCGTCATCCTGGACCCGGCGGCAACCGTCCATACGCCGGAGTGGCTGTGGCTTTCGACCGGGGTCCGGGCGGTCGACCATGCCGTGGAAACCCTGTGCTCGCGCTCGGCCCAGCCGCTGCCGGATGCAACGGCCATCCACGCGCTGAAAATCTTCGCCGATGCGCTGCCGCGGACGAAGGAAAGTCCGGACGATCTGGCGGCGCGGGGCGAGTGCCAACTCGCGGTCTGGCTGGCGGCCTTCGGTCTCGGCCGGGTCGAATACGGCGCCAGCCACGGCATCGGCCACCAGCTCGGCGCGGTCGGCGGCGTGCCCCACGGCCACACCAGCTGCGTCATGCTGCCGAGCGTTCTGCGCTGGAACGCGCCGGTCAATGCGGTGCAGCAGGCAGCGGTGAGCGAAGGTTTCGGCCGGGCAGGGGAGGCGGCGGCCGACGTCGTCGCCGGCTTCATCGCCCGGCTCGGACAGCCCGGCACCCTGCGCGCTGTCGGAATAACCGAAAATCAGCTGGACATCGTCGCGAAGGGCAGCGTCGGCAACATGATGGTCCGCTCCAACCCGCGGCCGATTACCGAAGCGGCCCAGGTGCGCGAAATTCTGGATATGGCCTGGTAGGGGCAGCGGCTGGAGCAGGGCGGCGGCGGTCTGCGAAAGCCCGCATTCCGCGCAAGCGGGGATTGCGGAACCGGAATTCAGTCTCCGGACGCCTCCCCGGCTCCCGCCGGGTGCAGGCTGCGGATCAGGTCGATCAGCACGGCCGTGGTCAGGCCGAAAAGCACGAGGCCGTTGGCGGCGAGCATCCCCGACAGCAGGCGGTGCGGCCGGTCGAGCACGATGTCGCCGAAGCCCAGGGTCGTGAAGGAGACCAGCGAGAAATAGACCGCCGTCTCCAGATCGCCCAGCGCCCCGCTCCACAGCAGATAGAGGGCCCAGATCCAGACCGTGACGCTCATGCTCATCAGCAACCAGAGGGAAAGTACGCAGAGCGCTCCGGCGAGCCTGGGCAATTGCGGTGCCCGCGCCAGCCATGCTTCGTACCGGCGGAAGGCGCGGACCGCCAGCGCCATGAACGCAGCATGGATCGCGAAACTCAGCACGATCAGGGCCGATCCGACGGCAAACTGGCGGATCATCGCCTAAATTGCTCCCGCTGATGCGCACCGGAGTGCCGGGCACCGCTCGATCGGGTCTCCGGTCGCCAGATTAACCGATGCGGCGTGGATGCCAAGGGACGAGCGCCACAGGTAGTTTTCGATCCTTCCCCTGCCGCCGCGTCGGACCTGCGCCGTCGGCGGGAAAATGGCCTTGACGCCGCACCGGCGATGCCTCATATGATCCGAAGCGCCGATTTAGACCGACTTGCGGGCGCTTTATGAAATGCGGCTAAAGAGGTGGGAGACCCGTCCGGAAGCCGCGACGGGTTTTTTGTTTGGGCCGATCCCCCTTACCGGATCCGCGGGATTTGATCGGGCAGCTTGCATCCGCGTCACCAACTGCTAAAGCGCCACGGAGGCTTTTCTCCGTGGGCCCGCCGACCGGCAGCCCATGGGGATGACCGTGAATCAGATGTTCCAGCCGCCCGGGGCTCGAAACCCGGGACCGCTTCTCCCGCTTCACACCGACACCGCCGCCGTCCATGGCGGTATCGCGCGCAGCCGCTTCGAGGAAACCGCCGAAGCACTGTACCTGACCTCGGGCTATGTCTACGGCTCGGCCGAAGAAGCGGCGGAAGCGTTCGAAAAAACCGACCTGCGCTACGTTTACAGCCGCTACGGCAACCCGACGGTGCAGATGTTCGTCGACCGGTTGTGCGCGATCGAGGGCGCGGAGGCCGGCGTCGCGACCGCGAGCGGCATGTCGGCGGTCTTCACCGCGCTGATCGGCTTGCTGCGCCAGGGAGACCGGCTGGTCGCCTCGCGCGCCCTGTTCGGTTCCTGCGCCTATATCTGCACCGACATCCTTCCGCGCTTCGGCGTCACCACCGAGTTGGTCGAAGGCACCGACCTGGCGGTCTGGGAACGGGCGCTCGCCTCTCCCGCAAAGGCGGTCTTCCTGGAAACCCCGACCAATCCACAGCTCGACATCGTCGACGTGAAAGCGGTCGCCGACCTGGCGCACAACGCCGGCGCGACGGTGGTGGTCGACAATGTGTTCGCGACGCCGCTGCTCCAGCGACCGCTCGAACTCGGCGCCGACGTCGCGGTCTACTCGGCCACCAAACATATCGACGGACAGGGCCGTTGCCTGGGCGGCGCCATCCTGGGCTCGAAGGAATACTGCACCGAGGCGCTGTCGCCCTTCGTTCGCCACACCGGGCCGAGCATGAGCCCGTTCAACGCCTGGGTGCTGTTGAAAGGGCTGGAAACCCTGTCGGTGCGGATCGAACGCCAGTGCCGGACGGCGGGGAAAATTGCGCAGTGGCTGGAACGGCGCGCCGGCGTCCGGCGGGTGCTCTATCCCTTCCTCGATTCCCATCCGCAGGCAGCATTGGCGCGGCGCCAGATGAAGGACGGCGGCACAGTCGTGACCTTCACGATCGAGGGTGGCCGGCGCGAGGCCTTCGGCCTGCTCAATGGCCTTCAACTGATCCCGATTTCCAACAATCTGGGCGACGCCAAGAGCCTGGCGACCCATCCGGCCTCGACGACGCACCACCGCATCGGCGCCGAGGGCCGGGCCGCCGTCGGCATCGGCGACGACATGATCCGCCTGTCGGTCGGCCTCGAACATCCCGACGACCTGATCCGCGACCTCGACCATGCCCTGAACTGTGCGGGCGCCGCGGTCGGGCACGGCGCCTGCTGAAAGGACCGATCGACATGGCGACTCTTTCGAACGACAGGAAAACCATCACCGTGCGGGCGGTCGACGTGCACCGGGCGAAGATGCTGCTGGAGGCCGGCGAAGCCGTCCTGATCGACGTGCGCGAATTCATCGAGTACGAGGACGAACATATCCCCGGTGCGGCGCTGTTTCCGCTTTCGGACTTCGATTCCCGGCGGCCCGAGGGCGACGGCGGGAAGATCGGCATCTTCCATTGCCGCTCCGGGCGCCGGACCGCCGAGCATTTCGAACGCTTCGTCGATACCGGCTTCCGCGAAGTCGTGCATATGGACGGTGGCATTGTCGACTGGTCGATCGCCGGCTACCCGGTGCGCTCGGAGGACGGGGAGGCGGGAGAACCGGAGGAGTCGGCGCAGCCTTCCGGTTCGGAGGCGGCGTGAGAGGGCAGGGCTACTCGCTTATTCCCTTTCGGGCCTTGTAAGCGGCGATCGCTTCCTTGAGCTCGGTGTATTCCTCGCACCCGAACAGGCAGGCTCTGTCGAGGACGGCAAGGCGTTCTTCGGCTTTCTTGAGCTGTCCGAGCGCGAGATAGAGCTCGCCGAGATATTCGTTCGCCCCGCGATGCCGCGGCGCGAGGCGCAGGGCGATTTTGTAATGCTTCAGCGCGGCGTCGTACTTCTTCAGCTTGCGGTAGGCGTAGCCGAGCCAGTTGTGGACGTCCGCACTGTCCGGCGCCTTCGCATCGGCCGTCTTGAGCAGGGGGATCGCCTCGGCGTATTTTCCGGCCTCTATCAGCGCTTCCGCCCGGTCGTATTCGGCCTTGCCGGCCACCTTCGGACGCGTGCCGCTGTCGGGCGTGCCGCCCGCCGCTCCTGCCGGACCGGCCGCAAAAAGGGCGCACACCAGGAAGGCAAGAGCCGCCGATGCGGTTCGCCGCGCATGGGTTGGCTTCATCGGCCGTCCTCCCCTGGACATGGCGCACCCGGCCGCAGTTCCCCGGCGGAATGCGGCCGCGCCGGGCAAGTTGTTTCTGGAACTAGCGTTCTCAAAATAACAGGAATTCTCTTTATTTGCATACCATTATCGAACGAAGCTGGCGGATGGGGTGGGATTCGAACCCACGAGACGCTTGCACGCCTGCCGGTTTTCAAGACCGGTGCCTTCGACCGCTCGGCCACCCATCCGTATCGTTCTGTCGGGAAGCAGATTAGATTCAGGGCGCGAAGCGTCAACCGGCGAAACCGGCGCTCCGGCATAGTGAATTCCGTCATTTCGACCGACCGCAGGGAGCGGAGAAATCTTTCCAGCGCGGTGCATAGTCCCTCGCTCCGCACCGAAAAGATATCTCCGTTTCGCGACCCTCCGGGCCGCTTCGGTCGATATGACGGTATTGGAAGGTACCATACTCGACTGGCACGAAGCCGCGTGGCGGGCTACCCGGCCAGAGAATTTCCCGTACAATGGCAGCGCCGACTTCGACCGTTCCGGGTGACGATGCGTCCGTTCCTGCTGCTCTTCCTGCCGACCTGCCTGATTCTGACGCCCCCGTTCCCGTCGATGGCGGCGGCTGCGGAGGCGGGCAGGGGCGCTCCCGCCATCGCCACGCCGGCCAAACAGGCGTTGCTGGTCGAGTATCCGTCTTTCCGCACGCTGCTCGCGAAGAATGCCGGATACAGGATGCGGCCCTCGTCCATGACCAAGCTGATGACCGCCCTGCTGGTCTTCGAGGCGCTTCGCGACGGCCGGCTTTCCGGCGAAGAGAAGATTCCCGCCAGCAAACACGCCGCCGGCCAGCGCGGATCGCGCGTCGGGCTGAGGCGCGGCGGCCGCTATCCGGCGCGGGAATTGATGCTGGCTATGATCGTCCATTCCGCCAACGATGCGACGGTGGCGCTGGCCGAGCGGCTGGCCGGCAGCGAAAAGGCCTTCGCTGCGGCGATGATCCGGCGCGCCCGGCAGCTCGGCCTGCGCGATACGTCGTTCCGCAACGCCACCGGCTTCACGGCACCCGGCCACCTGACCAGCGCGCGCGACATCGCCCGGCTGGCCGGCGTGATCCTCGCGCGGTTTCCGGATCGCTATCCGCTTTTCGCCCTGCGCTCGGTCCGGTTCGGCGGCCGGAACTGGCGCAACCGGAACCCGGTCCTCGGCCGGGTGGAAGGCGCCGACGGCTTTAAAACCGGCTATACGCGGGCCGGCGGCTACGGCCTTGTCGCCTCGGCAAAGCGGGGCAGCCGGCGGTTGATCCTGGTCGTCAACGGCCTGAAGAGCGGGAACGAACGGCAGCAGGAAGCGATCCGGCTCCTGCGTTGGGGCTTCGACCAGCCGGCAGGCCGGGAATGACGGACTGCAGCGTTGCAACCGGCCGTTTCATCACCGTCGAAGGCGGGGAGGGGGCCGGCAAGTCGACCCAGGTCCGGCGGCTCGCCGCCTGGCTGAACGGGCAGGGCGTCGAAGCCGTGACGACCCGGGAGCCGGGCGGAACGCCGGGTGCCGAAGCGATCCGCGCGCTGCTGGTCACCGGCGAGCCGGACCGGTGGGACGCCACGACCGAAGCCCTGCTCATGACTGCGGCCCGGCGCGACCATGCCGTGAACGTCATCCAGCCGGCGCTGGCGCGCGGCGCGTGGGTGCTGTGCGACCGCTTCGCTGATTCGACGCTGGCCTACCAGGGCTATGCCGGCGGATTGCCGCCGGACGGGCTGACCGCGCTCACCCGGTTCGCGGTGGGCAACCTGGCCCCGGACCTGACGGTCGTTCTCGACCTGCCGGCGGCCGAGGGACTGAAGCGGGCAGGAGCGCGGGCCGGCGACCGCCAGGCCGCCGAATCCCGCTTCGAGGAGCGGACTCTCCGGTTTCACGAAGCGGTCCGCGACGGCTTTCTCGATATCGCCCGCCGGGAGCCCGCGCGCTGCATCGTCGTCGATGCAACCGCGCCGGTCGACAGCGTGGCCCGGCGGATCGCTGCGGCGGTCGGCGAGAGGCTGCTGACCGATGGCTGAACCGAACGTCGAAGAGGCGCCGCGGCCCGGGCCGGAGAACACTTATCTCCTGATCGGCCACGACGCGGCCGAAGCGGTGCTGTCGGCGGCGTGGCGCGGCGGCCGCCTGGCCCACGGCTGGCTCTTTACCGGCGGCGAGGGCATCGGCAAGGCGACCCTGGCCTACCGCTTTGCCCGCGCCATCCTGTCCGGCGCGATCGACGCCCCGGCGCCGCCGGAGTTGCCGGGCCTGGCGGCGCCTGCGGCGGGGGGGGGGCCCGCCGCGGGGGGGGGGGGAGGCGCCGGCGGCGCCGCGGCGGCGCGGCGCGGCGGCGCCCGCGGGGGGGGCGCACCCCGCCCGAAGGTCGGTGCGGACGACGCTGCGGCCCGGCGGATCGCGGCCGGCGCCCAACCCGGCCTCAAGGTCATCCGCCGGTCGGTCAATCCCGATACCGGGAAGATGCGCGGCGAGATCGTGGTCGGCGACGTGCGCGACGCCATGAAGTTTCTCAACCGGACGGCGACCGGCGGCGGCTGGCGAATCGTCATCGTCGATCCGGTCGACGAGATGAACCGGAACGCCGCGAACGCCTTGCTGAAGTCACTCGAAGAACCGCCAGGCAAATGCCTGTTTCTGCTAATTAATCACGTTTCCGGCGCAGTCTTGCCGACGATCCGGTCGCGCTGTCAGGTCCTTGCCTTGCCGGCACTGGGGCCGGAGGATCTGCGGAGGGTCCTGAGCGCGGCGGCGCCGGATCTGGCGGCGGACGAAGCGGTCCTGGAACTCGCCGGCGGCAGCCCGGGCCGGGCGATCCGGCTTCTCGAGGCCGATGCCGGCGCGCTGGAAAGCCGGATCGGCGCCATCCTGGCGGCGCCGGAAGAGGCCGGCGGGCTCCAGGCGCTGGACCTGGCCGAGCAGGTCGCGCGGGGGGCCGGGGCGACGGCCGCCTTTCGCGTGGTCGGCGAACTGCTGGCGCGCCGCACCGCGATACTGGCGCGCGACGCGGGGCAGCCCGCGACGCGGGACGCTGCCGCCGCCCTATGGTTCGAGATCGCGGAGCGCTTTCGCGAGGCCGAGCTGCTCAATCTGGACCGGCGCCATACGGTGCTGAAAGCGTGCCGGGATACAAGCAGCCTCTTCCACTCGCCGGGCGCACAGGGCGGCTGACGCCTGGCGGCGAATTACTCCTCAACGATTGCTCCGGCAATCTCTGCAAGTCCGGTTTGGAATATGTCACTGAGGCGACAGTCCTGCCGGCGCAGGCCGCGCGGCGGCGGCGCCATTTGCGAAGCAACCCGCAAGGTCGATTGGCCGCTGTGGCGCCACCGGCCGGCATGGCTTATGTGTCTGGGCCTCCTATGTCCGGCGTCCCGGCGCGCCGGGCCTTTCCTTCAACCCCCGACGCCCCGCGGTTCCGACGGCATGACCGACAAGCCCAAATTCTACATCACGACGGCGATTTCCTACGTCAACGGCGCGCCCCATCTGGGCCATGCCTACGAAGCGATCTCGACCGACGTCATCGCCCGCTACAAGCGGCTCGACGGCCACGACGTCTTTTTCCTCACCGGGACCGACGAGCACGGCCAGAAGGTCGAATCCTCGGCGCGCGCCCAGGGCATGGAGCCGAAGGCGTTCTGCGACATGATCGCGGCCCAGTTCAAGGAGATGACCCGGACGCTCAACATCTCGAACGACGGTTTCATCCGGACGACCGAACCGCGCCATTACGAATCGACCCGGGCGATCTGGCAGAAGCTGGTCGATGCCGGCGACATCTATCTCGGCAGCTACGCCGGCTGGTACTCGGTCCGGGACGAGGCGTATATCGGCGAGGACGAACTGGTCAAAGACGGTGACCGCTGGCTGACGCCGGGCGGCGCCGAGGTCGAGTGGATCGAGGAGCCGAGCTACTTTTTCCGCCTGTCGGCCTATACGGACAAGCTGATCGCCCATTACGAGGCCAACCCGGGTTTTGCCGCACCGCCTCACCGGCGCAACGAGCTGATGAATTTCATGCGCCAGGGGCTGAAAGACCTGTCGGTGTCGCGGACAAGTTTCAACTGGGGCGTACCGGTGCCGGGCGACGACGACCATATCGTCTACGTCTGGCTCGACGCGCTGACCAACTACATCACCGCCGCCGGCTATCCCCATGAAGATTCGGAATTTTATCGGCGCTACTGGCCGGCCGACATCCACATCGTCGGCAAGGATATCATGCGCTTCCACGCCATCTACTGGCCGGCGTTCCTGATGTCGGCGGGGGTGCCATTGCCGGGCCAGGTGTTCGGCCACGGCTTCCTGACCATCGAAGGGCGGAAAATGTCGAAATCGGTCGGCAATGTCGTCACGCCGGAGGCGATGCGGGAAACCTACGGGCTCGACCAGATGCGCTATTTCCTGATGCGCGAGGTGCCCTACGGCAACGACGGCTCGGTCACGCCCGAAGCCATCGTGCAGCGCATCAACAGCGATCTCGCGAACGATCTGGGAAATCTCGGCCAGCGCGTCCTGACCATGATTGCCCGGAACTGCGACGGCCGGGTGCCCGAGCCGGGCGAATTCACCGAAGCCGACGAGGCCCTGTTCGCCGCTGCCGTGGCGCTGGTGGAGGAAACCCGGCGCGAAATGGCCGGTCTGGCGATCCACAGGATGCTGGAAGCGATCTGGCGGGTCGTCGGCGACGCCAACCGCTATGTCGACGCCCAGGCGCCGTGGGCACTGCGCAAGACCGATCCCGCGCGCATGGCGACGGTGCTCTACGTTCTGGCCGACACGATCCGGCAGTTGGCGATTTTCGTGCAGCCGGTCGTGCCGGATGCGGCGGCGGCGTTGCTCGAACAACTGGCGGTGCCGGACGAGGAGGGCGCCCGCACCTTTGCCGCCTTGCCCGCACGGATCGCGCCCGGTACGGCGCTGCCGGCGCCCTCGCCGGTCTTCCCGCGCTTCGTCGGCGAAGACGCCGCCTGACCGCCGGCCGAAGATTACCGACGATGCTGGTCGACAGCCACTGCCATCTCGATTTCGACGTTCTGGCCGAGGACCGGAGCGCGGTGCTGGACCGCGCCCGGCAGGCCGGGATCGAGACCGTCGTGACGATCTGCACCCGGATGAGCCGCTTCGGCGAGATTCTGGCGATCGCAGTCGGGCACGAGCGCGTCTACTGCTCGGTCGGCGTCCATCCGCACAATGCCGATGAAGAGGGCATCGAAAACGCCGCGCAACTGATTGGAAAGACAGGAAACAGCAAGGTCGTCGGCATCGGCGAGACCGGGCTGGACTATTTTTACACGAACAGTCGTCCGGAAACCCAGCGCGCCAGTTTCCTGGCCCATATCGCAGCGGCGCGCGAAACCGGGCTGCCGCTGATCGTCCACACGCGCGACGCCGACGCCGAGACCATGGAAATTCTGACGGCGGAGCAGGCGAAGGGCGCGTTCCCTGGCGTGATCCATTGTTTCACCGGCTCGCGCGCCCTTGCCGAGCGGGCGATCGAGCTCGGCATGTATGTGTCATTCTCCGGCATCGTCACCTTCAAGAAGGCCGGCGAACTGCGGGACATCGCCCGCGACCTCCCGGAGGACCGGCTCCTGGTCGAGACCGACGCGCCGTTCCTGGCGCCGGTCCCGCATCGCGGCAAGACCAACGAGCCGTCTTTCGTCGTGCATACGGCGCAGTGCCTGGCAACGGTCCGCGATGTGCCGATGGAACGGCTGGAGCGAACCACAACTGAAAATTTCTATCGACTTTTCAACAAGATAGACCGTCCGGCTACAGTGGCCGTATCTTGATAATATTTTCCATAATATATATTATGCGAATCACCGTTACAGGGCGCGAGGCGTGACAGGATGACGTATTCCCCTTCTCCGGCCGCCGACAATGCAAAAGCCGCCGCCCAGATCCGGCGCCTGCTCAACATCATGGCGGCGTTGCGCAACCCGGACGGCGGCTGCCCCTGGGATCTGGAGCAGGATTTCGCCACCATCGCGCCTTATACGATCGAGGAAGCCTACGAAGTCGCCGACGCCATCGGCCGCAACGATATGGCCGACCTGCAGGACGAACTGGGCGACCTCCTGTTCCAGGCCGTGTTCCACGCCCGGATGGCCGAAGAAGCCGGCGCGTTCGACTTCGCCGACGTCGCCCGCTCCATCGCCGACAAGATGGAACGGCGGCATCCGCACGTCTTCGGCGAGGAACGGGTCGCGTCGGTCGAGGCCCAGTCTGCCGCGTGGGAAGAGCACAAGGCGCGGGAACGGGTTGAGAAATCGCAACAGGGCGGCGATTCCGCCAGCGTGCTGGACGATGTGCCCGCCGCCCTGCCCGCGCTGCTGCGCGCCCACAAGCTGGGCCGGCGGATGGCCCGCGTCGGCTTCGATTGGCCGGATGCGCTGTCGATTACCGAAAAGGTGACCGAAGAACTCGGCGAATTGCGCGAGGAAATCCGGCACGGGGACGAGTCCCGCGCCGCCGAGGAGCTGGGCGACCTGCTGTTCACCGTTGCCCAGGTCGGCCGCCGGCTCGGCATCGACCCGGAAGAAGCCCTGCGCCGGGCCAACCGCAAGGTCGAACGCCGCTTCCGCAGCGTGGAAGACAGTATCCGGCATGACGGCCGCACCGTTGCCGGGCTGCCGATGGATGACCTGGAGCGCTACTGGAGCGAAGCGAAGGCCGCGGAGGCCGAAGACTAGGTTTTTCGGGGCGTTGCGGCGGTTCTTTGCCTCGCTGCCGGCTTTGCGCAGGCCGTTATCCGGGCGTAGCAGGGGGTAGCACCGGCCATTTCCTGACCTTCCGGGGTCACTCTTCGGTCAGCGTGTCCCGGATCAGGCGCCAACTCGCCGCGTCAGGGGCCAACAGGAACGGGACGTCGCGGTCGACCGGCCGCCACGGGCCCGATTGCGGTGCGTCGTCGATAAATCCGTAACAGCCGCCCGCCTCGGCGATCATCAGGATGCCGGCCGCGTGGTCCCAGGGCAGCAGGCGGGTGAAGACGGCGTAGTGCGCCCGCCCCGTCAGCATCGCGATATACTCCCAGGCGGCGCAGCGGGCGAACCGGCGCTGCCCGAGCCGGCCGCCGTCCCGCAGCGCCTTGATCCGCCCGAACAGCGCCGGCGCCCTCGATTTGCCGACATAGAGCGCGCCGGTCATGGCGCCGAACGCCGCCGGCTCCGGCAATGCGAGCGCGCCGGTACCGTCGTGAGCCCCCTGCCCCAGCGCCGCGGCATAGGTTTCTCCCCGGACCGGCAAATGAATGTACCCGCGCACCACGACGCCGTCGCGCACCAGCGCGACGATCGTGGCAAAGCGCGGATTGTCGTGGGCGTAGTTGTAGGTGCCGTCGATAGGATCGATGATCCAGACGTCGCCCGGCCGGCCGAGGCGCTCCAGCACCGCCGGGTCGTCCGCCGCCGCCTCTTCGCCGATCGTTGCCGAGCCGGGCAAGGCGCGGGTCAGTGCGTCGCGCAGAAAGACCTCGCAGCGTTCGTCTGCCACCGTAACGAAGTCGTTGGGGCTCGATTTGGTCCTGACATCGTCGCCGGCGAGGTTTTGGAAGTGCGGCAGCACGATGGTTCGCGCGGCCTCGCGCAGGATGCGGTCGACGGTCTCGAAATCCGGCAGGTCGGGATGCCGGCGGCCCTCGGCGTCCCGGTTCATAGGCCCGGGCCGACGTGCCAACGGGATTCTGTATGCTGCATGCATATGCACGATTGTACACGCAGTATACAGGGTGGCGGAATCACGGTCCGCCGGCTGATTCGTCCGCCCGGGGCGCTGTGTACAACCCGTAGCGGCGGTCCAGGGTCCGGCAGTCCGACTGCTCGACGTCGACGATCAGCAGACTGCCCTCTTCGTCGTCGGTGCGTTCGACGACCGCCCCGCGGTCGTACAGCCAGGTCAGCGCCGCGCCCTTTTCGTGCGGCACCCGGATCGCCATGCGCCGGCGTGCAGCGCCGAGCAGCGCCTCGACCCCGGCGCACAGCCCGGCGACGCCGTCGCCGGTCAGCGCGGAGACGAGCTGAATACGCTCGTTGGACCGGTCCGCACGGTTGCCCAGAAGCTCGCGGCCGGCGCGGTCCACGCAGTCGATCTTGTTCCAGACCTCGATGGTCGCCGAGTCGAGCTTGTCCGCCGATACCAGGTCGCGCAGGATCCCGCGTACGCTCTCGGCCTGCGCCGCCGAGTCCGGCCTTGCGATATCCCGGACATGCAGGATGACATCCGCGAGCGCGACTTCCTCCAGCGTCGCCCGGAAGGCGGCGACGAGTTCGGTCGGCAGGTCCGATATGAAGCCGACCGTGTCCGACAGGATGATCTTGCGCCCGCGCGGGAGTTCGACCTTGCGCATCGTCGGATCGAGGGTCGCGAACAACATGTCTTCCGCCGCGACTCCGGCCGCGGTCAGCCGGTTGAACAGCGTGGATTTTCCAGCGTTGGTGTATCCGACCAGCGCTGCGACCGGAAATGGATATTTCTCCCGCGCCTTGCGCTGCAGGGCGCGGCGCTTGCGTACCGTTTCGAGTTCCCGTTTCAGCCGGGCAATCCGGTCGTCGATCAGGCGCCGGTCCAGCTCGATCTGGGATTCGCCGGGGCCGCCGACAAACCCGAAGCCGCCGCGCTGCCGCTCCAGGTGGGTCCAGCTGCGTACCAGCCGGCTGCGCTGCCACGTCAGGTGGGCGAGTTCGACCTGGAGCCGGCCTTCCCGGGTGCGGGCGCGTGCGCCGAAGATTTCCAGGATCAAAGCAGTCCGGTCGATGACCTTGCAGTGCCAGCGCCGTTCCAGATTGCGCTGCTGGCCCGGGCTGAGCGCGCAGTCCATGACGACCAGTTCCGCGCCCGTCGCCGCGACCTCGCAGCCGATCGTTTCGACCGCTCCCTTGCCGATCCAGCTCGCCGGCACGACGCGCCCGCACGGTGTTGGATGAGCGCTTCGGACATCGAGGCCGATGGCGCGGGCCAGGCCGATGGCTTCCCCGAGCCGGTCTTCGCTACGCGCAGAAGCGCCGGCGTCGCTCCGCAGCCAAGGGTGAACGACCAGGGCCCCTGCCCCGTTCGACTGTCTTTCGATAGCGATGGCGGTTGCCCGGGATCAGGCGCTGCTGTCGGCGCCCGCTGCGTCCGGCTCGAACAGTTGGACCGGCTGCGCCGGCATGACCGTCGAGATCGCGTGTTTGTAGACCAGCTGCGAATGCTGGTCCCGGCGCAGCAGAACGCAGAAATTGTCGAACCAGGTGACAATCCCCTGCAACTTGACACCGTTCACAAGAAACACGGTCACCGGCGTCTTGTTCTTCCGGATATTGTTCAGGAACACGTCCTGCAGGTTTTGTTGCTTTTCCGAGGACATGCTCGAATCCTTCATTATTCTTATGCAGTCATTCCCGGTGCCGAGCCTTTCCGGTGCGGAGCATCCCGGCTGCGCCGGCGGCAGGATTCGCCGCTCACCCCGTCATATGGGCCACCGCGCTTTATCGACAAGCCTCATAATGCCCTCCGAAGAATCTGCCACCGCCGCCGGCGGCCAGTCGCTGAACGCCGTTTCCGGCTCGTCGGCGGTCGCCCGCAGGATCGGCGTACAGCCGGCGCGGATGGCGCATTCCATGTCGACCGCCGCATCGCCGACGAACCAGACCGCGCCGGACCGGCCGATGCCCGATCCGTCCAGCGCCAGGTCGACCGGGGCGACGGCCGGCTTGTCCTCGACCGCATCGCCGGCGCCGACGGCGCGCCCGAAACGGGCGGTCCAGGCCAGATGGCGGATTTCCTTGCGCAGATAGTCGCCGTTCTTGTTGCTGACGACGCCGACATAGAGGCCGCGCCCGTTCAGAGTCTCCAGCAGTTCAGCAGCGCCCGGCAGCGGTTTCAGCGTCTCCAGATGGTTTGCGCGGAATGTGTCGTAGAAGATCTCACGCGCCTCGGTCCAGGCCTCGCCGAACATGGCGGGGAAGCTGTTGCGCATCGATTGCCGGACCCAGCCGCGCACCGCCGCTTCGCTCAATTCCGGATGGCCGAAGGCGCGTCTCGCTGCATTCAGCGCCCGGGCGATCGAGGGCCAGTTATCGACCAGCGTGTTGTCCCAGTCGAACAGGATGGCGGCCGGCGCCGGCAGCGCCGTCATGCCCCGCCTGCAGCGGTCGTGCCCGCCTCGGCCGCACCCGCATAGGCCTCGTACTGCGCTTGCAGGGCGCAGGTCAGCGGTCCGGGTCGGCCGTCGCCGATCGGCGCGCCGTCAATCCTCACGACTGGCATGACGTGGGACGTCGTGCTGGTCAGGAAGGCCTCGGCGGCGGCGAGCGCCTCGTCCAGGGTAAATGATCGCTCAACAACACTGTAGCCGGCTTCCTCGGCAATGGCGCGAACGGTTCGGCGGGTGATGCCGTTGAGGATCGCGTGGGTCGGCGGCCGGGTCACCGCCTCGCGCGTGTCCGTGACGATCCAGGCGTTCGCCGATGTGCACTCGGTGATCGCGCCGTCCGCCCCGATCATCCAGGCCTCGTAGGCTCCCGCCTCCGCCGCCATCTGTTTGGCCAGCACGTTAGGCAGCAGCCCTACTGTCTTGAGATCGCAGCGTTTCCACCGGATATCTTCTGTCGTCACCACCGCAACGCCGCCGGCCCTGGCCGCTGACTTGGGCGTGGTCGACCGCGCCGTCACGACGAGGGAACTTTCGCGGTGCGCCGGAAAGGCATGGTCGCGCCGCGCGACGCCGCGCGAGATCTGCATATAGACGATGCCGTCGCGCACCCGGTTGCGCCGGACGGTTTCGCGCAGGATATGTTTCAAAGCCGGCCGGGCGACCGGCGCGGCCATGCGCAATTCGCGCAGCGACCGGTCAAGCCGGTCGAGATGGGGCTCCTCGTCGACGAACCGGCCATTCTGGATCGCGATTACCTCATAGACCGCGTCGGCGAACTGGTATCCCCGATCCTCGATATGGACCGCTGCGTCGCGGTGCGGCGCGTAGCGGCCGTTGACATAGGCGATTCGGGACATGGCGGCTCTCGCGAAAGGCAGCGGCGCTGACAGGCGGGTCTTGTTAGCGGGGCGCCGGACGGGGCTAGAAGAATTCGAGACTGACGGAGAACAGTTTCTCCACCTTCCGCACGACGTTCGGCAAGGCGTAGAGGATAACCCGGTCGCCGGCCTGAATCACGGTATCGCCGCGCGGCATGATCACGGCGTCGCCCCGTAGGATCGCGCCGGCCATGATGCCCTTGTCCAGTTTCACGCCGCTGAGCGGCTTGCCGACGATCCGCGAGGTATCCATCGCCTCGGCCTCGATGATCTCCCCTACCCCTTCGCGCAACGAATGGACGGCGCGAATCCGGCCGCGGCGCAAATGCTGCAGGATCGTCGAGACCGTGATGCCCCGGGGCGAGACCGCAACGTCGACACCGAGCGAGGTGACCAGCGGCTGGTAGTGCACGGTATTGACCAGCGCCACCGTCCGCGCGCATCCCAGCCGTTTGGCGAGCAGCGCCGCCAGCACGTTGACCTCGTCGTTGTCGGTCACGGTGATGAGCATGTCGGTATGCTGGAGATTGAGCTCCTCCAGGATTTCGTTGTCCAGGACATCGCCGTGCACGACGACGGTATGGGCCAGCGAGGCGGCCACGACCTTGGCCCGTTCCTCGTCCAGTTCGATCAGCTTGACGGTGACATCCTCGTCCTGCTCCTCGATCTCTTGGGCAAGGAACAGCCCGATATTGCCGCCGCCGACGATGATGACCCGGTGCGCTTCGGGCTCTTCGTGGCCGAACGCCGCCATGGCGCGGGCGACATGCTCACGGTCGGCGACGAAGTAGATTTCGTCGCCGGCCAGCAGCTGGTCGTCCGGCGTCGGCACGATCGTCCGGCCGCCGCGCAGTATCGCGACGATCACCGTGGCCAGATCGGGAAACAGCGAGGTGAGCTGGCGGATCGGCGTATCCAGCACGGGGCAGTCCTCGCCCAGCCGGGTGCCGATCGCCTGCACCCGGCCCAGGCCCAGCGGGATCACGTCGAAGGCGCCGGGAACGTGCATCCGCCGCCGGACCGCGCGCGCAACCTCGACTTCCGGCGATATGCGCACGTCGATCGGCATGTGATCGGCGCTGAACAGGCCGGCCCAGATCGGCTGGAGATAGGATTGCGCCCGAACGCGCGCGATCTTGGTCGGCACGTCGAACAGCGAATGGGCGACCTGGCAGGCCACCATGTTGACTTCATCGGTCTGGGTGACCGCGATGATCATGTCGCAGTCGGCCGCACCGGCGCGCTCCAGCACGTCGGGATGCGGCGCATGGCCGACGATGGCGCGCACGTCCAGGGCGTCGCCGATCCGGCGGATCAGCGCCTCGGAACGGTCGATGACGGTGACCTCGTTGTTCTCGGTCGCGAGATGACGGGCGATGTTGAGACCGACCTGCCCTGCCCCGCACACAATTACCCGCATGATGTCATCCGGCCCTGTCGTGAAGAAGCGAGCGGCAGATCAATGGACGGTATCGGTTTTGTCGCCGGCGCCGCGCTCGCCGCCGGTCAGGCCGAGCAGCTTCAGCTTGCGGTGCAGCGCGGAGCGCTCCATGCCGACGAATTCGGCCGTCCTGGAAACATTGCCGCCGAAGCGGTCGACCTGCGCCGTCAGGTATTCGCGTTCGAACATTTCGCGCGCCTCCCTCAGGGGCAACGCCATGATCTCGCCGCCCTTTTCGAAGCGGGGCAGCATGGTTTCCTCGCCCAGAATTTCAGGTGGCATCATTCTTGCGATCAGTTTTTCGCCCGGTCCGGCCTGCGCCATGATCAGGAGGCGGTCGATCACGTTGGCCAGTTCGCGGACATTGCCCGGCCAGTCGTACGCCTGCAATGCCGCCAGCGCATCGTCGGAGAAGGCGCGCGCCGGCAGGCCGGAACGGGCCGCCGCCTTGGCCATGAAATGCACCGCCAGATCGGGAATATCCGGACGCCGGTCGCGCAGGGGCGGAATGTCGATGGGGACGACTCTGAGCCGGTAATACAGATCTTCCCGGAAACGCCGGGCGGCGATTTCGGGCTTGAGATGCCGGCTGGTCGACGCGATGACGCGGATATCCACCTCGACGGTCGCATGGCCGCCGATTCTCTGAAACCCCCGGTCCTGAAGAATTCTGACAAACTTGCCTTGGGTTTCCCACGGCATGTCGGCGATTTCGTCGAGCAACAGCGTGCCGCCGTGGCAGCCTTCGAGAATGCCGCTGCGTGTGCGGTCTCCGGCTTCCTCGCCGAACAGTTCCTGCTCCAGGCGGTCCGGATGCATGGTCGCGCAGTTGACGATCACGAATGGGCCGTTGCCGCGGGCGCTGCGTTGATGGATCAGCCGGGCGACGACCTCCTTGCCCACGCCGGCGGCGCCGGTCACCAGAACCCGGCTGCTCGTCGGGGCCACGCGTTCGATGGCCTGGTTGATCTGCGAGATGGCCGGCGATTCGCCCACCAGTTCGTAGGCGCCGCCGGCGCGCTCCCACAGCGCTTCGTTTTCGCGCTTGAGGCGCGCGGTCTCGATGGCGCGTTCGATCTGCAGGAGTACCCGGTCGCTCTTGAACGGCTTCTCGATAAAGTCGAAGGCGCCGATCTTGATGGCGTCGACGGCCATCTCGACCGTGCCGTGGCCGCTGATCATGATGACCGGCAGGTCGGGATGATCCGTCTTGACCCGCTCCAGGAGTTCCATGCCGTCCATGCGGCTGCCTTCCAGCCAGATATCGAGCACGATGAGCGACGGCCGCCGGGTGCGAATCGCCGTGAGCGCGGCATCGGCATCGGCGGCCTGCCGGGTCATGTAGCCCTCGTCCGACAGGATGCCCGATATCAGGCTCCGGATATCGGCTTCATCGTCGACGATCAGAATATCGGCGGCCATCGGCTAACGGCTCCGGTGCATTCCGGCCGGGTCAGGCATCCGCCGAAACCGGCTGTACCGGCCCGTCGGCGCGAACCGTGGCTGGGAACGCCATGGTGATCGTTGCACCGCGAATCTCTCTTTCCTGCGTATAGTCGTTCTTCAATCGCAACTCCCCGCCATGATCCTCCATGATCTTGCGCACGATGGCCAGCCCGAGGCCGGTCCCCTTGGCCCGGGTCGAGACATAGGGCTCGGTGAGCCGGTGAAGCATGTCGGTCGGCAGGCCGGGCCCGGTATCCGAGATCGAGACCGCGGTTCCGCTTTCGCTGTCGTCGATCGTCAGGGTAACGGTGCCGATGCGCCCGGAAGCGTCCTTCGAACCGGGCGGGCCACCCTGTTCCTCGATCGCGTTGGCGGCATTCTGAAGCAGATTGGTCAGCGCCTGGCTGACCTGATGGCCGTCGCACAGGATGGGCAGCGGCGTATTGATTTTGGCAAAATCGTAGGCGATCGCCGGATGCGCCGAGCGCTGCAGGAAGATCGCCTGCCGGCACAGTTCTCGCAGGTTGTTTTCCTTCATGCGCGGCGCCGGCATCCGGGCGAAATTGGAAAATTCGCTGACCAGCCGGCCGATATCGTCGACCTGCCGGATGATCGTGTCGGTGCAGGTGTCGAAGACTTCCGGATCGGTCTCGATATGCTTGAGATATTTGCGCCGCAATCGCTCGGCCGAAAGCTGGATCGGGGTCAGCGGGTTCTTGATTTCGTGGGCGATGCGCTGGGCGACGTCCGCCCAGGCTGCCGTGCGCTGCGCCTGTTGCAGCTCGGTGATATCGTCGAAGGTGAAGACATAGCCGACGATTTCGGACGATAGGTATTCGGCGGCGAGGCGGACCATCAGCGTCCGGGCCCTGTCGTTGCGCTGGATGACGATCTCGCTCCAGTGTCGACGCACCGGATTGCGCGCGATCCGGTCCATCATCTCGCCGAATTCGGGCACGACATCGGCGATCGGCTCGCCGATCCGCGCTTCGAGATCGACGCCGATGAGATCGGAAGCCGACCGGTTCGGCAGATTGATGCTCCGGTCGGCATTGAGGCCGATGACCCCGGCAGAAACGCCTTCCAGAACCTTCTCGGTAAACTCGCGGCGGGCTTCGTTCTGCCGGTTAACCGCGACGAGTTCCCGGCGATTGCGCTCAAGCTCGCCGGTCATCTGGTTGAAGGAGCGGGAAAGGCTGGCGATTTCGTCCTGCCCCGAACTGCGGACCCGCACGCCGAGGTCGCCCCGGCCGACCCGTTCGGACGCTGCGATCAATTCCGAGATGGGCCGGACAAGCCGGCCGGCGAAATAGAGGCCGAGCCAGATCGCGGCAAGCAGGAGCAGCAGCGAGACCACGCCGTAGAGCAGGAAGTAGCCGATCTGCAGGCCGGAGCGCTGCCCTTCCAGCTTGAGATACTCGTCGACGGCGCCCTGCATGCGCACCATGTGCGAGCGCAGAGTCGGTTCAATGGGACGGCTGATATACAGATAGATGTTCGAATCGAAAAAGATCGTCAGCCGCAGCAGCGCCCGGATATTGTGCTCGCCCCGACGCGCGATCACGACGATGTCGCCGTCCTTGCGCACCCGCGAAATCGCGGCGCGCAGGTTTGCCGGCCGCTCGTTGGCAGGCGAAAAACTGCCGACATCGGAAACCAGAATCCGGCCGCGCTCGTCGAATACCGACGCGCCGACGATGCCGCGCTCGCGCGCCCGCCGGGTGACGAAAGCGGGCAGCTGCCCCGGATCGTTCATCAACTCCAGCGCGTGCGTATTGATGTCGGATCCGAGATTGCGGACGTCCGTCTGCAGCGCGATGATGTGCTCGTCGACATACTTTTCGGTTATGTTGACCGATTCGCGCAGCGCTGTGGCGACACGGCTGCTGAACCAGGCCTGGATGCCGAACTCGAACATCACGGCCGAAAATATCGCGACGATAATCGCCGGCGTCACCGCGATGATGCTGAACAGCAGCACCAGCCGGGCATGGAGCCGCGATCCGGCCTTGCCCTGCCGCCGGGCCGACCAGAGAAGAACGACTCGAAAGGCGATGAGCCCGGCAAGCGGCAATACGATCGCCAGATCGATGACGATCAATGCCAGATTGATGCCCGGATCGGCGCCCAGCGGCGATTCGGCCAGGTTAATCGCCGTCAGCACGCTGGTGATGACGGCCGCGATCGCCAGTCCGACGGCGAGGCGGCTCGACAGCGCAACCCGGTTGACGAATGCCGAGACCCGCAGCATCCAGCGCTGCCTCTGCCGCCTGCGCGGGAGGGCCGTATCCATCAGCCGTCGCCTCTCTCGGGCTCCGAATCCCGGAAACGCGCCGTCCGCCGGCCGCGCGCAATGCCGATATCGAGATCCGAGATTTTCTTGCGCAGGGTATTCCGGTTGAGGCCGAGCATCCCGGCGGCGCGCAGCTGGTTGCCGTTCGTGGCCGCCAGCGACAATTCGATGAGCGGCCGTTCGACCTCCCGGATCACCCGCGCATAGAGGCCAGCGGCCGGCAGTCTGCCGTCATGCGCGTCGAAATAGGCACGCAAATGGCGTTCTACCGAACCGCCGATGCTCCCGTCGTCTTCGCCGCCGCCGTCGGCGCCGAACGACGGCGTCTCGTTGCGGTCCGCCAGTTCGGCCTCGACGATCCCGGTCGTGATCGTCTCTTCGGAATAGAGCGCCGTCAGACGGCGGATGAGGTTTTCGAGCTCCCGTACATTGCCCGGCCACCGGGCCCGGGCGAGGCGCGACACGGCGGCCTCTTCGATCGCTTTTCGCGGCAGTCCCTCGGCTTCGGCGCGCGCCAGGAAATGGTCGACGAGGTCGGGAATGTCCTCCGGCCTTTCGCGCAGCGGCGGGACGCGGATCGGCACGACGTTCAGCCGGTAGAACAGGTCTTCCCGGAACAGCCCCTGCCGGATCAGGGTGCGCAGGTCGCGGTGGGTCGCAGCGACGATCCGGACGTTCGCCCGCATCGGCGAGCGCCCGCCGACCGGAAGATACTCGCCCTGCTGAAGCACGCGGAGCAGCCGGGTTTGCGCCTCGATCGGCATGTCGCCGATTTCGTCGAGGAACAGGGTGCCGCCCTCGGCTTGCGCGAACCGGCCCGGCGCACGGGATTCGGCGCCGGTAAACGCCCCCTTCTCGTGGCCGAACAGTTCGCTCTCGATCAGGTCGCGCGGGATGGCCGCCATGTTGATGGCGACGAAGGGCCGGTTCTTGCGCTTGCCGTAGTCGTGCAGGGCGCGGGCGATCAGTTCCTTGCCGGTGCCGGATTCGCCGGTCACGACAATCGACAGGTCCGTCGGCATCAGGCGGGCCAGCGTGCGGTAGATTTCCTGCATCGCCGGCGATCGGCCGATCAGCGGCAGGCCGTCGTCCGGAGACCGGCCGGTCCGGCGGTCGGAGCCGTTCGATGCCGATGCTGCCAAACCGCGCTGAACGACGCCGACCAACTCGTTGATATCGAAAGGTTTCGGCAGATATTCGAACGCGCCGCGCTCGGTCGCGCGAACCGCGGTGGCAAGGGTGTTCTGCGCGCTCATCACGATCACGCGCAGCGACGGCCGCAGCTTCCGGATTCGCGGCACGAGATCGAGTCCGTTCTGGTCCGGCAGGATCACATCCGTGATCACCATGTCGCCGGCGCCATCTTGAATCCAGCTCCAAAGCGTGGCGGCGTTGCCGGTCGCCTTGACATCGTAACCCGCCCTGATCAGGGCGTGGCTGAGGACCGTGCGGATGCTCCGGTCGTCGTCGGCCAGCAGGATGGTGGCGTCGGCCATCGCTCAGGGCCTTTCCTGCGCCGGCAGCAACACCTGGAACACGGTGCGGCCGTTTTCCCGATCGAATTCGACGACGCCGCCCAGTTCTTCGACGATCTTGGCGACAAGGGCCAGCCCCAGTCCGCTGCCCGACGCTTTGGTCGTGACGAAGGCGTCGAACAGGTGATTGCGCAGTTCGCCGGGTATGCCGGGGCCATTATCCTCGACCGAAACGACGATCGGCAACCGGACAAAGCTGTCGTTGGCGGGCGCTGCGATCCGGACGCCCGAGCGGTACGCCGTGCGCAGCCGGATCTCACCGTCCCGGTCGGGCGCCGCTTCGGCGGCATTTTTGACAAGGTTCAGAAAAACCTGCACCAGCCTGTCCCGGTCGCCCAGAACCGGCGGCAGGGAGGGGTCGTAGTCTTCCACGATCCGCCTGCCTTTGGCGAAGCCGTTTTCCGCGCTGCGCCGGACCCGGCCCAGCACTTCGTGGATATTGACTCCCTCGCGCCGGACGAGCGGCCGGTCGGCGAAGATCTCGAACCGGTCGACCAGGGCGTTCAGGCGGTCGGCCTCATCGCGGATCAGGCTGGCGAGCGGCCGGTCTTCTGCACCCACTGCGGTTTCGAGCAACTGCGCTGCGCCCTTGATCCCGCTCAGCGGATTGCGGATTTCGTGGGCCAGCAGGGAGGCCATGGCGGAAACCGACCGGGCGGCGCTGCGGTGGCTGAGCTGGCGATCGATCTGATGCGCGATCGATTGCTCCCGGAAGCTGAGAACGATCGAACCTGCGCCGTCGTCGACCGGGCTGGCGTGAACCGCGACATGCGGAATCGCCCGTTGCCGCGATTCGAGGGAGGTATCGCTGTCCGCGACGGTGCTGCCGCTCGCGCGCGCCTGCTGCAGGAGCGTGAAGATCGGGCTGTCGTCGGAAAAATACTGCGCCAGGGTCCGCCGGCAGATCGCCTTGCGGCTGGAGCGCAGCAGATTTTCGGCCGCGAGATTGGCGAACCGAATGGCGTTTTCCCGGTCGACGACGAGGATCGCGTCCGCCAGGCCGTTGAGAAAGGTCCAGCCGTCCGAGGCGGCGGTTTCGGCTTCGGGCTGCGCCGGTGGCGCCGGCCGCACCGGCGGCGCCGGGGCATAACGCACATTCATGCTCAGGCCGCCAGGCTTGTCCGCGCCGGCTCGGGCGCGTCGAATGCCCGCTCGATCAGCGCCAGCACATCGGCCGGAACCGTCAGCCGGTTTGCCGCGGCTTTGAAAGCCGGCGGGACACCGGCGGCATCGGCGTACCAGGCCAGGTGCTTGCGGGCGATCCTGACCCCTGCCGGCACGCCGTAGTGTTCGAGAATCGCGCCGTAGTGGCCCTTGACGAGGGCGGCAAGCGCCGGTCCGGCAGGCGGCGCGACCGCCGCGCACCCGGCCAGCCGCCGCACCGCATCGCCCAGCAGCCAGGGCCCGCCGCACGCCGGCCGCCCCGCCGCACCGCGCCGCGCAGCGGCCGGGGCCTGCCGCAGGCGCCGCGGCCGATCATGACGCCGTCGGCGCCCGACAATGCCAGCGCTTCGCCCATATCCGCCGTCGAGCGGATATCGCCGTTGACGACAACCGGCACGCCGACAGCGCGTTTGACCGGCGCAACCGCGGCCCAATCGGCGCTTCCGCCGAAACGCTGTTCGCGCGTCCGGGCATGGACGGTGAGCATCCGGGCGCCGGCCGCTTCGCACAGCCGGGCGAAGGCCGGTGCGTTGCGGCTCGAATCGTCCCATCCCAGCCGCATCTTTGCGGTTACCGGCAGCGGGTCGGCGGCGCGCACGACCGCCTCGACGATGCGTGCGGCAAGGTCGGGTTCGCGCATAAGGGCCGAGCCGCAGGCCTTGTTGACGACCTTCTTTGCCGGGCAGCCGAAATTGATGTCGATCAGGGCGGCGCCACAGTCCCGGGCAAGCCGGGCCGCTTCCGCCATGACCGCCGGCTCGGCGCCGGCGAGCTGGAGGGCGGTGGGCGGGCGTTCGCGGCGGAGATCGCCCCGGAGGCGCGACTTGCGCGTTCGCTGCACCATTGTGTGGCTGGCGACCATTTCGGAAAAGACCAGCCCGGCGCCAAAGGACCGGACGAGCCGCCGGAACGGCAGATCGGTCACGCCGGACATCGGCGCGAGCAGGACCGGCGCGTCCAGCGTCAATTTTCCGATCCGGATGCCCATTTTTCGTTCAACGCCTATTTGTTGTGCAATTCGGCAAACCTAGGCTGCGGTGGAACCGGCGGCAACGCGGACATCCGGCAATGCGGCGGATAGCGCGGGATGGGAACGCTGCCGGATCGGTGATATGAGCGGCACCATGACTGACGACCGAACGCCTGCTGCACCCGGCGAACCGGGCGCCTGCGCGGCTGTGATCGTGGCGGCCGGGCGCGGCGTGCGCGCCGGCGGCGATGTCCCGAAACAGTATGCCCGGATCGGCGGCGAACCGGTGCTGCGCCGGACGGTCGGCGTCTTCGCTGCGCATCCGGCGATTTCGGCCATCGTTGCGGTCATCCATCCGGACGATGAGACGCTGGCCCGTCAATCCGTCGGCGCGGAAGCGGTCCGCTTCGTTCCCGGCGGCGCGTCACGTCAGGAATCGGTCTACAACGGTTTGAAAATCCTCGATAAAATGGATCCGGAATTTGTCCTGGTGCACGATGCGGCCCGTCCGTTCGTCACCGCGAAAATCGTCAGCCGTTGCCTCGATGAAGCGCAGCGCCACGGCGCCGCGATCGTCGGCGTCCCGATGACCGATACCGTCAAGCAGACGGACGATTCGGGCACGGTAACGGGAACGGTGGCGCGTGACCGGCTGTGGCGGGCCCAGACTCCGCAGGCCTTCCGCTATCGCAATCTCGTGGCGGCGCACGAAGCCGCGGCGGGAGAGGCGCTGACCGACGATGCCGCGGTCGCCGAAGCCGCCGGCCTCACCGTGGCCGTGAGCCCGGGATCGGAGGACAATTTCAAGATCACCACCGCCGGGGATCTGGCGCGGGCCGACCGGATGGCGCGGGCCTTGGCCGGTCCGCGGATCACGGTCGTCGGCCATGGATTCGACGTTCACCGCTTCGGCCCCGGCGACCATGTCGTCCTGTGCGGCGTGAAGATCGGCCATTTTCAGGGGCTTGAGGGCCATTCGGACGCCGACGCCGCCCTGCACGCCCTGACCGACGCCGTCCTGGGCGCGATCGGAGAAGGCGATATCGGCCGGCATTTTCCCGACAGCGATCCGCAGTGGCGCGGCGCGGCGTCGGACCGGTTCCTGCGCCATGCGCTCGGCCTGGTCGCCGATGCGGGCGGCCGGTTGATCAACCTGGATCTCACCGTTATCTGCGAGCGGCCGAAACTGGCGCCGCACCACGACGCCATGAAGCGGAAACTCTGCGATCTGACCGGTCTGCCGCCGGCGCGGATCGGCCTCAAGGCGACGACGACCGAAAAGCTGGGCTTCACCGGCCGCGGCGAAGGCATCGCGGCGCAGGCGGCGGTGTCCATCGACCTGCCGGATACGGTGTGACGTGGCGGCGGCACGACCGGACGGCTTCGCCGGCTGGCTGGCGGTCTGGTTCGGCGCCGGCCTGTCGCCGATTGCGCCGGGAACCGCCGGCTCGCTGGCCGCGCTGCCCTTCGGTGCGGCGCTTCTGTGGGCCGGCGGCGCCTGGGGCTGGCTGTGGCTCGTCCTCGCCGCCCTGCTGCTTCTGCCGCTGGGCGCCTGGGCAGCGGCGCATTACGACCGCCAGACCGGCGGCCACGATGCTGCGGCGATCGTCGTCGACGAGGTTGCGGGCCAGTGGATCGCCCTGCTGCCGGCCGCCCCGATTTCGGTTTCAGGGAACGCCTGGTGGCAATTTCTGCTGGCATTCGGCTTTTTCCGGTTGTTCGATATCGTCAAACCCTGGCCGATCGGATGGATCGACCGCCGGATCGGCGGCGGCTGGGGCGTGATGGCGGACGATATCGCGGCCGGTCTGTACGCCGCGGCCCTGACTTGGCTGGCGATTCGACTGGAGCCGACCCTGTGAATCCGGAAGAACGGCCCATCGACCCGGCTTACGTCCTGCAGACGGCGCGGCAGGCCGGATTCACGATCGCCACCGCCGAATCCTGCACCGGCGGCATGGTAGCGGCGGCCCTGACGGACATCGCCGGCTCGTCCGACGTATTCGAGCGCGGTTTCGTGACCTATTCCAACGAGGCCAAGGCGGAATTGCTCGGGGTCGATCCGGCGCTCACCGGGCCGGACGGTCCCGGCGCCGTCAGCGAACCGGTCGCCCGCGCCATGGCCGAAGGCGCCGTGCGGCGTTCCCGGGCCGATATCGCCGTGTCGGTCACCGGGGTTGCCGGCCCGGGCGGCGGCTCGGCCGAAAAGCCCGTCGGCCTCGTCCATTTCGGCTGGTCGGCCCGGGGCGGCGCGACCGGCGCGGACCGCCGCATTTTCGCCGGCGACCGCCACGGAATCCGGACCGCCGCAACGCAGCACGCCCTTGCTTTGCTCGTCCGGGCAATCGGCGGCCGGAAATCATGAGCGCAACGCCGGCCGCAACGCAGACGCCGCCCAAGCCGATCGCCGGCCGCGACCTGCTGATCGCGGTCGGCGTGGCGATCCTGGTCTACGCCTTCGCGGTCCAGTTCGTGCCCCTGCTGAGAAGCGAGCCGATGACCGGAACACGGCAGCAGATCGTCCTGATCGGCTATCTCGCGGTTAACCTGGCGGCGTTCGGCGCGGCGATTGCGGCCATACTGCTGCGCAATCCCGGCTACATATGGCAGGATCTCGGAGTCAGACCGGTCGCCGACCGGTGGAAGCGTCTGGCCATCGGGCTGGGGATCGCCGCCACGCCGCTCGCCTTCGCAGTCGGCCTGATGCTTCGCCGGGTCCTGAATCTGGATCCGCCCGGCGCTGAATTTCTCGTGCCGGTCGATTTTTCCTGGATCGCCGCCGCCACGATCATCCTCTATGGCGGGATTGCGGTGCCGATTCTCGAGGAACTGTTCTTCCGCGGTCTGGTTTATTCCTGGCTGCGCAACCGGCTGGCCGCATCGAGCGCCATTCCGCTCAGCGCCCTCATCTTCGCGCTCGTGCACTGGCGGGTCGAAGTGATGGTCGTCGCCTTTGCGATGGGCTGCCTCCTTGCCTGGCTTTATGAAAAATCCAGATCGATCCTGCCGTGCATCCTGCTGCACCAGTCGTTCAACATCGCGCAGCTGGTCCTGGTATACGGCGCGGTGGCGCTCGCCCCCGACCGCAGCGGGCTCGGCTAGGCGGGATTTTCGCGCGGGGCGACCGGCGCTGCCTCCCCGATCGCTGCGGGATTGCCGTACTGTTTGCGGGCGCGGTTTTCGAACGCCGAGACCATCTTGCGAACCGCCTCGTTGAACAAGGCCCCGATAAGCCGTTGCAGCAGGCGGGACTTGAACTCGAAATCAAGAAAGAACTCGATCTCGCAGCCCTCCGGATGCGGCGCGAATTTCCAGTGGTTTTCCAGGTAGCGGAACGGCCCTTCGGTATAGGTCACGTCGATGCGCCCCGGCCGGTCGAGGGCGACCCGCGAGGTATAGCGCTCGCGGATCATCCGGAAACCGACCAGCAGGTCCGCAACGATCAGCGTCTCCGACTGCCGCCGTATGCGCGCGCCCATCACCCAGGGCAGGAACTCCGGATAGCGTTTCACGTCGGCGACGAGATCGAACATCTGCTCCGGCGCGTAGGGCAGGATCGCGGTCTGCCGGTGCTTCGGCATGGCGCTAGCCGGCTGCCGTTTCCGACGCGGCCCGCGCCGCCTTCAGGCGGGCAAAATCGTCGCCGGCGTGATAGGAACTGCGGGTGAGGGGCGATGCAGAAACCATCAGGAAGCCCTTGCCGTAGGCCATTTTTTCGTAGTCGCGGAACTCGTCCGGATGGACGAATCGGTCGACGGCGGCATGCTTGCGCGTCGGCTGCAGATACTGGCCGACGGTGAGGAAATCGACATCGGCCGAGCGCAGGTCGTCCATGACCTGGTAGACCTCTTCCTTCGTCTCGCCCAGGCCGACCATGAGGCCGGACTTGGTGAAGATCGACGGATCGGTCTCCTTGACTTGCTGGAGCAGGCGCAGCGAAACGAAATAGCGCGCGCCCGGCCGGATGTTCGGATAGAGCCGCGGCACCGTCTCCAGATTGTGGTTGAACACGTCCGGCCGGGCATGGACGACCTTATCGACCGCGCCCGGCTTGTGCAGGAAATCCGGCGTCAGAATCTCGACCGTGGTTTGCGGCGCGTGGCGGCGCAGGGCGCGTACGGTCTCGACGAAATGACCGGCGCCGCCGTCCGCCAGATCGTCCCTGTCGACCGACGTGACCACGATATGCTCAAGCCCGAGCCGCGCGGCGGCCCGGCCGACATTTTCCGGCTCGTGGGGGTCGAGCAGGTCCGGCAGGCCGGTCGCGACGTTGCAGAAGGCGCAGGCGCGGGTGCAGACACTGCCCAGGATCATGAAGGTGGCGTGCTTCTTCGCCCAGCATTCGCCGATATTCGGGCAGGCCGCCTCTTCGCACACCGTCGCGAGATTGTGATCCCGGACCAGCTTCCGGGTCGCGTTGAAGGCGTCGCCCGCCGGCGCCTTTACCCGAATCCAGTCGGGCTTGCGCCGAATCGGATTATCCGGCCGGTGCGCCTTTTCGGGATGCCGCAGCTTGGCCCGGTCCCCGGCATGAGCGGCTGCAGAATCGGGAATCGCCATGACCCGGAAATGCCCCCTCGCCTCTCCCCGTTCAAGGTGCGATTGCGCGCGGGACGGCCCGGAGCACGCCGCTTGCATTCACTTCCGGGCGGCGGAATCGGGCGGTTCAGCCAATCACGCGGTCGGAACGGAAATTCTCGGCGTAGTTCTTGGGCTTTACGGTCCGTTCCCGCGGCTCGCGGACCTGGTACTCGATGCCCTTGCGTTTGCAGAAGGCGATCGCCTCGTCCTTCGTCTCGAATCCCATCTTGACCTGCTGGCCGGTATCCGACGACGAGGTCCAGCCGGTCACAGGGTCCTGCTTCTGCGCCGCCTGCGGTTCGTATTCGACAATCCAGTTCCGGGCGTTGCCGCGGCCGGATTGCATGGCGGTCTTGGCCGGACGGTAGATGCGCGCGCGCATGGTTCAGTTCCGAATTCCGATAATCCTTGCCTGGTCGGGGCGGACGGATTCGAACCGCCGGCTTCCTGCTCCCAAAGCAGGTGCTCTACCTGGCTGAGCTACGCCCCGGTCTGTGCCTGCCGATAGCCGAACCCGCGGCGCGCGGCAAGCGCTTGTCGCAGGTAGATGTGGTATCGCCGAACCTGTGTTATCAAGGCGCGCATCTTCGCCGGACCCGGCGCCCGCCCTCCCCGTCCAGGAAACCGCTCATGTCCCGTCGCACCGGTCACCTCACCGACGCGCTCCACGCTTACATGTTGCGCTGGGGAGTCGACGAACCCGCCCCGGTCAGGGCATTGCGCGAAGACACCCACAAACTGGCTCAGGACGGCATGCAGAGTTCGCCCGAACAGGTTCAGTTCATGGCGCTGCTCGCCGGCGCGATCGGCGCCCGCCAATTCCTCGAAGTCGGCACCTTCACCGGTTACACCAGTCTGCGGATGGCGCTGGCGCTGCCAGAAGGTGGCAGGGTGGTGGCCTGCGACATCACCGACGAATTCGTCGAGGCGGCCGGCCGCAAACACTGGCGCGACGCCGGCATGGAGGACCGTATCGACCTGCGCATCGGCCCGGCGCTGGAATCGCTCGAGACTCTGCTGGACGATCCCGGCCCGGACAGTTTCGACATGGCGTTCATCGACGCCAACAAAAAGGATTACCCGGCCTATTTCACCTATTGCGCGAAACTTGTCCGGCCCAACGGCCTGATCCTGCTCGACAATGTCTTCTGGGGCGGCCGGGTCGCCGACCCGGAGGACACGGAAAAATCGACGGTCGCCATCCGGAAGGCGACGCGCAGGGCCTTCGAACGCGACGATTTCGAGGTCTCCATGGTGCCGGTCGGCGACGGCGTGCTGATGGCGCGACGCCTGCGCTAGAGCGCCCTTCGATCCGCCGCCTCCGGCGTCTACTCAGGACGAGGGTGAGGATGGTGACGGAACGGCTGCGAATTGCAAATTCCCCTCATCCCGAGTAGGCCCCGCAGGGGCCGTATCGAGGGGCGCACTTCGGTGCGCCCGGATAAAATTCGGCTTCGTTACAAAGGCGTAGGGGAGGGTTTTAAACCCTCCCCTACAAGGTGCTGGGCGGCTGAATAAGTCCCGTTGTTCGTTCAATCCGCCTCGTCGCACACCGAGTCGAACCAGGCCTCCGGCGGATTGCGCCCGCGGGAATGGCTCCAGGTCACGGCCCGCAGAACGGCCTCGGCTTCCGGTCCGATCGGATGTTCCGCCTCCAGGCTATTCAGGACGCCCCAGACCCGGGTCCAGCAGCGCGCCGTCGCCCAGGGATTGTAACCGCCGCCGCCCGTGACCAGCAGGCGCGGGCTCAGCCCCATCGCCGCCGCGGCCATCCGGGCATGGCTGGCGTTGGTGAGCGCCAGCTTGCTCATCGGGTCGTCGGCCAGCGCATCGGCGCCGCATTGCAGGACGAGGAGCTGCGGATCGAAAGCGCGCACCGCCGGAAGGATTTCCGAATTCATCAACGATTCGAAGTCTTTGTCGTCGAAACCTGCGGCGACCGGGTAATTGTGAACGTGCCGTGACGGATCGCCCGCGTTGCCGGTGCGCGGCCACCGGCCGGCCTCGTGGACCGACAGGGTCATCACGCGCCGGTCGTCGGCCAGGGCGATCTCGACGCCGTCGCAGTGATGGGCGTCGATATCCAGATAGGCGACCCGCGTTGCGCCCTTGTCGAGCGCGGACAGGATACCGAGCACCGGATCGTTGAAAAAGCAGAAGCCGCTCGCCCGGCCTTTCAGGCCGTGATGGGTGCCGCCGGCCGGGCTGAAGACGATGCCGCCCATTTTCAGAAGTTCGATGGCGTGCAGCGTCGCCCCGGCCGCGGTTGCCGGGCGCCGGAATATCTCGCCGAACACCGGGTTGCCGTTGACGCCGAGGTTGAAGCGCTTGCGCTGTTCGTCGGTTGCGCCCCGGTCCCGCTCGCATTGCTGCACGGCGGCGACATAGTCCGGATCGTGGAACCGGGTGAGTTGTTCGACCGTGGCGACCGGGCTGTCGACATACCGGTCCGCCGGCAGCCAGCCGAGCGCGCGGCACAGGTCGACGGCGAGCGACACCCGCGGGATCGCCAAAGGATGTTTGCCGCCGTAGCGCGACCGCCGGTAAATCTCGCTGCCGATGAAGCGGGGGCTGGGCATGACAGCGCAGAAATAGCGCATTCCGCCGGTCGATCCAGCATCCTGCCGCTTGCATCGGCGCGCCGCCTGTCATAATCCTGTCGCATCACTTGGGGGAGCCCTAGCGACGGCTGAGAGGTTCCCTGCCCCGCCCGGCCCGTAACCGCAAGCCGGACGGCGCAGCGAACGACCCCTGGAACCTGACCCGGTTCGCACCGGCGTAGGGAACAGTGACATGGCCGAGAGCCGGAAATCCCCTACCCCCGCATCCAGCCTATCTGGCGACCCCTTTGCGCCCGACGACCCCTTTGCGCCGGAGGAAGCGGGCGCGCTCGAACGCACCGCCCGGGTCGGCACCGTCCTGATCGGGGTCGTCGCCTTCTGGTATGCCGCGATCCTGCTGACCGATGCGCCCGAATTCATCCTGCCGCCGCCGGATGCGGTGCTGGCTTCGCTGATCGACGATGCGGGCCTGCTCGCCGAAAACGCGCTCACCACGATCAGTGAAATCCTGCTCGGGATGCTGTTCGGCGTCACGGTCGGCTGCGCAACGGCTCTGGCGATGGCGGCGAGCGCGCCCGTGCGGCGCTGGATGCTGCCGGTGCTGGTCGCCAGCCAGGCGGTGCCGGTCTACGCGCTCGCGCCGGTATTGGTGCTGTGGTTCGGCTTCGGCATCTGGCCCAAGGTCGTCATGGCGACCCTGATCATCTATTTCCCGGTGACGGCCGCTTTCTTCGACGGGCTGCGCCAGGCCGACCGGCAATGGATCGATCTGGCGCGCTCGATGGGTGCGTCGCGCCGCGACGTCTTGCGGCTGATCCGCCTGCCGGCGGCCCTGCCCTCCCTTGCCTCCGGCATCCGCATTGCCGCGGCAACCGCGCCGATCGGCGCCATAGTCGGCGAATGGATCGGCGCCAGCGCCGGCCTTGCCCATGTCATGAACCAGTCCAAGGCCCAGTCCGAGGAGCCCCGGATGTTCGCCGCGCTGGTCGCGATCGCCGTTATCGCAGTTTGCCTGTATTTCGCCGTCGACCGGCTGTTGCGCCTGGCCGTGCCCTGGCGCGCCGAAACCACCTGAAGATCGAGGAAAAGCGATGACATTTCAGACATTTATCCGCCGGTTCCGGATCCTCTCTCTAACCGGCGCCATCTTCGCCGCCGCCTCCACCGGGGCCGCAGCCGCCGACAAGTTCACGGTTTTGCTGGACTGGTTCGTCAATCCGGATCATGGCCCGCTGTTCGTTGCGCAGGAGCGCGGATATTTCACCGAAGCCGGGCTGGACGTCACGCTGATCGCGCCGTCCGATCCCAACGATCCGCCGCGGCTCGTGGCGGCCGGGCGCGGCGATGTCGCCATTTCCTACCAGCCGCAGCTCCATATCCAGACCAGCAAGGGACTGCCGCTGGTCCGGATCGGCACTCTGGTCGCGACGCCGCTCAATTCTCTGGTCGTGCTGCGCGACGGCCCGGTCAGGCGGATCGCCGATCTCAAGGGCCGCAAGGTCGGCTATTCGGTCGGCGGCTTCGAGACCGCCCTGCTGAAGGCCATGCTGGGCAAGCACGGGCTGACGATCGAAGACATCACGCTGGTCAACGTAAACTTCGACCTGTCGGGCAGCCTGATGTCGGGCAAAGTCGGCGCGGTCATCGGCGCCTACCGGAATTTCGAACTCAACCATATGGCTCTCGAGAAGCGGCCGGGGCGCGCCTTCTATGTCGAGGAAGAAGGTGTGCCGCCCTACGACGAACTGGTCTACGTCGCCCACCGCGACCGCGTCCGCGATCCCAAAATGCGCCGTTTTATCGGCGCGGTAGAACGTGGCGTTCAATACCTGGTCAATTATCCGCAACGAAGCTGGACGCTGTTTATCAGAGGCCGCGAGAAAGAGCTGGACACCGAGCTCAACCGCCGCGCCTGGCGGGATACTCTGCCCCGGTTCGCCTTGCGGCCCGCCGCCCTCGACACGCAGCGTTACGAGCGCTTCGCCGCGTTCCTGAAGCGCCAGGGCGTGATCGCGAAAATTCTGCCGGTCGCCGACTATGCGACAGAACTGAAGTGACGCTCCGGCGGCCTTGTCACGATTGACCGCGCTCACTAGGGTTCGCGGCATTCGAACGCGCTCTGGAGAGGAATGGATCGTCGTGCGGCTGGTCGGCCTGTATCTTGCCCTGTTCGTGTTCTGGCTGCTGATGTCCGGCCACTACGAGGCGCTGATCCTCGGCTTCGGCATCGTCTCCTGCGCCGCGGCCGTCTACATTGCCCGGCGCAAGGACATCGTCGATGACGAAACCCTTTCCTGGTACCTCAAACCGAAGCTGCCCTTCTACTGGCTCTGGCTGCTCGGACAGATCCTGAAAGCCAACGTCGACGTCGCGAAACGGTGCGTCTTGCCGGGTAGCCGGATCGACCCCTGTGTTTTCCTGGCTCCGGCGGACCAGGAAACGAGTGTCGGGGTGGTAACCTACGCCAACTCCATCACGCTGACGCCGGGCACCGTCTCGATGCAGACCTGGGACCACGAAATCCGGGTCCACGCGCTGACCCGTGACGGGGCCCGCGATGTTCTGGGCGACGAAATGGGCGCGCGGATCTGCCGGGTGGAGGGCGAGCAATGATGTTTGCGGCCGCCATGGCCGGCGTGCTGGCGGCGATGGCTCTGACGCTTGTCCGCGCCCTGCTCGGCCCGACCGTGTTCGACCGGGTTCTGGCGCTGAATACATTCGGCACCGTGACCGTGCTGGCAATCGCCGTGCTCGGTTTCCTGATGGGCCGGCCGCAATTCCTCGATATCGCCCTGCTCTACGCGCTGATCAATTTCGTCGGCACCATTGCGATCCTGAAATATCTGCAATATGGCGACCTCGGCGCATCCGGCGAATCGCCGGACGCCGGCGAGAGCGGCCGGTAGCGATGGCGCTGGCGGTCGATATCGCAAGCTGGGCCTGTCTGGTCGCCGGGGCGCTGCTGTGCTTCGCCGGCGGCGTTGGCATGATCCGCTTCCCGGATGTCTACGCGCGCAGCCACGCTGCCGGCGTCATCGATACCGGCGGCGCACTGTTCATCCTGCTCGGCCTGGCGCTTCAGGCCGGGTTCGCGCTTGTTACCGTGAAACTGGGGCTGATCGGGCTGCTGCTGTTCTTCACCAGCCCGACGGCGACCCACGCGCTGGTCAAGGGCGCGCTTGCCGGCGGCCTGAATCCGCTGTGCCATCAGCTTACCGCCGACGAAACCGCCGCTCTGGCGGATGAGGCATCGCCTTGATCACCGCCACCAATCTCGTGCTGCTCGCATTCCTGGTGGTGCTGGCGTGGGCCATCGCCCGGATCCGCAACCTGTTCGTCGTCACGATGCTCGCCGGCATCTACAGCCTGCTCACCGCCACGGTCTTCGTGTTGCTCGACGCGGTCGATGTCGCCTTTACCGAAGCGGCTGTCGGCGCCGGCATTACCACGGTGCTGTTCCTGGGCGCCCTGCTGCTGACCGACCGGGAGGCGAAGCCGCGCAAGAACCGCATGGCGAGTCTCGGGCCGATGCTGCTGGTCGTTCTCCTGGGTGTGGCGCTGGTCTACACCACCCTGGACCCGCGAATGCCGCATTACGGGGATGCCAAAGCCCCTGCGCACGGCCGCCTGGCGCCGGAATTCCTGGCGGATTCGGTGAAGCAGGTCGGCGCGGAAAAGCCGACAGCGATCCATGTTCCGAATGTCGTGACGACGACCCTGGCAAGTTATCGCGGATTCGACACCCTGGGCGAGGTCGTGGTGATCTTTACGGCCGGGGTCGGCGTGCTGATCCTGCTCGGCGGCAACGGAATCCGCCGGCGGCGCCGAAATCCGGCGCCCCACGCGGATTCATCGGGCGCTGGGTCATCGGGCGCTGGGTCATCGAGCCCTGGGTCATCGGGTAACGGGGCCGGCGCATGATCGAGCATGTCGTCCTGCGGGTCATCGCCAAGCTGCTGGCCCCGTTTATCGTCCTGTTCGCGCTTTATGTGCAGTTCCACGGCGATTTCGGCCCCGGCGGCGGCTTCCAGGCCGGGGTTATCTTCGCCTCGGCCTTCATCCTCTATGCGCTGATCTACGGCGTCGAAAACGCCCGGCAGATCGCGCCGCCCGCCGTCGCCCAGGCGGCGATCGGGCTGGGTGTGCTGATCTATGCCGGCACCGGCGTCGCCTCGATGCTGCTGGGCGGCAAGTATCTGGACTATTCCCTGCTGGCCCAGGATGCCGGGCACGGCCAGCACTACGGCATCCTGATCGTCGAATTCGGCGTCGGGGTGACCGTGGCGGCGGTCATGATCACGGTATTCTTCACCTTCGCCGGCCGGCGCGGCGTGCTGGAAGCGCGTGAGGACGTCGCGACAGCCGAAGACGACGAAGATCGGTAACCGGCGCCGTGTGGGAGAGTTTTCTCGGCCTCTACAACTACTGGATCGTCATCCTGCTAATGATGGCGGGCTTCTACATCGTGATGTCGCGGCACAATCTGGTGAAGAAGCTGATCGGCCTGAGCATTTTCCAGTCTTCCGTATTCCTGTTCTACATCAGCGTCGGCAAGGTCGCTGACGGTACGGCGCCGATAATCGAAGAGGGAATATCCAGTTATTCCAATCCCCTGCCCCATGTTCTGATCCTTACGGCCATCGTCGTCGGCGTCGCCACCACTTCCCTCGGGCTGGCGCTGGTCGTCCGCCTCAAAGAGGCATACGGCACGATCGAGGAAGACGAAATCAACGAGATGGATGCCGCCGACTGATGGCGGACCATCTGCCCATATTGCAGGTGATCCTGCCGTTGATCGCCGCGCCCCTGTGCCTGCTCGTGCGTCATGCTCTCGCCTGCTGGCTGATCGCAACGCTGGTAAGCTGGCTGTGCCTCGCCATCGCGGTCCTGCTGCTGCACCAGGTGCTCGACGGCGGCACGATCCGCTATCAGCTCGGCAACTGGGTCGCGCCCTGGGGCATCGAATATGTCGTCGACCGGCTGAACGGCTTTATCCTGGTCATCGTCGCCGCCATCGGCGCGGTCGTTGCGCCCTATGCCCTGCGCAGCATCGACAGCGAACTGCCGGAACGGCAGATCGGGCTGTTCTATGTGATGTATCTGCTGTGCCTTGCCGGCCTGCTTGGCATCACGATCACCGGCGACGCCTTCAACGTCTTCGTGTTCCTCGAAATCTCGTCCCTGTCGTCCTATGCGCTGATCAGCATGGGGCGGCACCGCAAGGCGCTGCACGCCGCCTACCAGTATCTGGTCATGGGCACGATCGGGGCGACCTTCTTTCTGATCGGCGTCGGCCTGCTCTACATGATGACCGGCACCCTCAACATGGCCGATCTGGCGGATCAGCTGAAGCCGCTCGCCGGATCGCGCATCGTGCTCGCGGCCTTCGGTTTCATCGTCGTCGGCATGGGGCTGAAGCTGGCGGTCTTTCCGCTCCACCTGTGGCTGCCCAACGCCTACGCCCACGCGCCGTCGACGGTCAGTGTCTTTCTCGCCGGCACGGCGACCAAGGTGTCGCTCTACGTCGTGCTCCGGTTCATCTTTACCGTGTTCGGGTTCGAGTTCAGCTTCGTCAACCAGCCGCTCGGCCCGGCACTGCTGGTTCTCGCCATTGCCGGGATCGTCGTCTGTTCGCTGGTGGCGATCTACCAGGACAATGTCAAGCGGCTGCTCGCCTGGTCGTCGGTGGCGCAGATCGGCTACATGCTGCTCGGCTTGTCCTTTGCAACGGCGATCGGCCTGCAGGCCGGGCTGCTGCACATGTTCAACCACGCGATCATCAAGGCCGGCCTGTTCCTCGCCATGGGCTGCGTGTTCCTGCGCCTCGGCAGCTGCCGGATCGAGGCGATCGCCGGCGTCGGCCGGCAGATGCCCTGGACCATGATGGGCTTCCTGCTGTGCGGCCTCAGCCTGATCGGCGTGCCGCCGACGGCCGGTTTCGTCAGCAAATGGTATCTGGTGCTGGCGGCGCTGGAGAAGGGCTGGTGGCCGGTCGCCGCCCTGATCGTCCTCACCTCGCTGCTCGCGGTGGTCTATGTCTGGAAGGTCGTGGAGGTGGCCTGGTTCCGCGATCCGCCCGGCACCGCCGGCAGGATCGGCGAGGCGCCGCTCGCCATGCTCGTTCCGCTCTGGATTATGGTCGGCGCCAACCTCTGGTTTGGGCTCGAGACCAGCGGCAACGTCGATGTCGCCAGGGCGGCGGCGACAGCCCTGATGGGCGCTGTCCAATGAACGCCGGGCTGCTCGTCGCCCTGGCGGTCCTCGTTCCGCTCGCCGGCGCGGGGCTGATCGCCCTGTCAGGCCGCTGGCCGAACCTGCGCGAGACGATAACCGTCTTCACTGCGGTTTTGTTGTTTATCGTCAATATCTTGCTGGCGGTTCTTGTCCTGGACGGCGAAACGCCGGCGCTGCATGTCGCCGAACCCGTCGAGGGGGTGCCCTTCGCCTTCGCCATCGAGCCGCTGGGCATGCTGTTCGGCTTGGTCGCGTCGTTCCTGTGGATCGTCAACTCGGTTTATTCGATTGGCTATATGCGCGGCAACAAGGAGGGCCATCAGACCCGCTTCTATGTCTGCTTCGCCGTCGCGCTCGCCAGCACCATGGGCCTCGCCTTCTCGGCCAACCTGTTCACCCTGTTCGTCTTCTACGAGGCGCTGACCCTTTCGACCTACCCGCTGGTCACCCATGCCGGCACGGAAAAGGCCGTGCGCGCCGGGCGGGTCTATCTCGGCATCCTGATCTCGACCTCGATCGTATTCCTGCTCACGGCGATCCTGATCGTCTGGCAGCAGACCGGGACATTGACATTCGCGCCCGGCGGCATCCTTCAGGGTAGGGTGAGCGATGCCCTGGGCCTGATCCTGCTGGTCCTGTTCATGTACGGAATCGGCAAGGCCGCCCTGATGCCGATCCATCCGTGGCTGCCTGCGGCCATGGTGGCGCCGACGCCGGTCTCCGCCCTGCTCCATGCCGTCGCCGTCGTGAAGGCCGGCGTGTTCACCGTCGTCAAGGTGATCGTCTACGTTTTCGGCCTCGACTATCTGCAAAATCTCGGCGGATCGGAATGGCTGCTCTACGTCAGCGGCGCGACCATTATCGTCGCCTCCGTCATCGCCCTGCAGGCCGACAACCTGAAGCGGCGCCTCGCCTATTCGACGGTCAGCCAGCTGTCCTACGTCATCATGGCCGCCGCCCTGTTTACGCCGATGGCGGTCGCCGGGGCGGTCCTGCATATCGCCGCCCATGCTTTCGGCAAGATCACCCTGTTCTTCGCCGCCGGCTCGATTTACACGGCGGCGCACAAGACCGAGGTGAGCCAACTCGACGGCATCGGCCGGCGCATGCCCTGGACGATGGCGGCCTTCGGCATCGGCGCGCTCTCCATGATCGGCCTGCCGCTGACCGCCGGCTTCGTGAGCAAATGGTATTTTCTGTCCGGCGCCCTGGACACGAGGTCGGTCGTGACGATCTGCGTGATCTTCGCCAGCACCCTGCTCAACGCGGGCTATTTCCTGCCCATCGTCTACCGCGCCTTCTTCCGGCCCGCGCCGGAGGGCGGGCCGCACGACGATCACGGCGAGGCGCCCTTCCCCATTGTACTCGCGCTGACCGTGACCGCGGCCGGGACGATCATCCTGTTCCTGATGCCGCAGCTGCCGCTGGCGCTCGCCCGGGCCGTGGTGGGAGGCTGACGCGATGAACGAAAAGCACGCCACGCAACCGCCCGACGACCACTGGCTGGTCCGGCCGGCGACGATCCGCAAATTGTGGATCGGCTTCGGCATCGTGCTGGCGTTGCTCTCCGGTGCCGACTTCCTGGTCCACAAGCACGACTATGTCGGGCCGGACGGCTGGTTCGGCTTCTACTGGGTCTACGGCTTCGGCGCCTGCGTCGCCATGGTGATCTTCGCCAAGGTGCTCGGCGTCCTGATCAAACGGCCGGACAGCTACTACGGCGATGAGTAGCCTCCCGCCCGGCCTGATCCTGATCGCCGCCGGCCTGCTGCTGCCGATGGCCGGGCCGCGGCTGCGGCAAGGTCTGATCCTCGGCGCGCCGCTGCTGGCGCTGTGGTGGGTCTGGCAGATCCCGGACGGTGTTCACCTTAAGCTGCACTTGCTCGACCTGGCCTGGATGTTCCCGGGCGCCGACCTGAAACCCGGTGCGTTCGACCTCGAACTTGTGCGCGGCGACCGGCTGGCCCGGTTGTTCGGCACGGTCTTCACCGTCATGGCCTTTGCCGGCGGCCTGTTCGCCCTGCCGCAGAAACGGACGACCGAACTGGCGGCCGCCTATTGCTATGCCGGCGCGGCGCTCGGCGTCGCCTTCGCCGGCGATCTTATCTCGGTCTTCATCTTCTGGGAGATCATGGCGATCGGGTCGACGCTGGTGATCTGGTCGGCGGCGACGGTCGGGGCGCGGGCCGCAGGTCTGCGCTATGCCGCGATCCACCTGCTCGGCGGCGTTATCCTGATGGCGGGGATCGCCGACTACATCGTCGCCACGCAGTCGATTGCCTTCGGCGGCGACGCTATTCAGAACATCCTCGGTTTCGACCGGCCCGGCACCTGGCTGATCCTGATCGGCTTCCTGATCAACGCCGGCGCGCCGCCCTTATCGGCCTGGCTGCCCGACGCCTATCCCGAAACCTCGTGGAGCGGCATGGTCTTCCTGTCGGCCTTCACGACCAAGACGGCCGTGTTCGTACTGATCCGCGGATTTCCAGGCATGGAACTGCTGATCTGGGTCGGCCTTTACATGATCTTCTACGGCATCATCTATGCGTTGCTGGAAAACGACATGCGGCGCATCCTGGCCTATTCGATCGTCAACCAGGTCGGCTTCATGGTGTGCGGCATCGGCCTCGCCGGCAGCGCCGATCCGGAATTCAACCGGCTCGCGCTCAACGGCGCGGCCTCCCACGCCTTCACCCACATCATCTATAAGGCGCTGCTGCTGATGTCCGCCGGCTCGGTCCTTTACATGACCGGCAAGCGCAAATGCACCGATCTGGGCGGCCTGTTCCGCACCATGCCGCTCACGATGATCTGCGGCACCATCGGCGCCCTCTCGATTTCCAGCTTCCCCTTCACCTCGGGCTTCATCTCCAAGTCGATGATCTCGTCGTCCGCGGCGGAACAGCATCTGCTCTGGGTCTGGCTCGCGTTGATGGCGGCTTCAGCCGGCGTGTTCCTCCATGCCGGGATCAAGTTCCCCTGGTTCGTGTTCTTCCAGAAGGACAGCGGCCTGCGGCCGCCGGAACCGCCGCGCAGCATGCGCGGCGCGATGGTCCTGTTCGCCTTCCTGTGCATCTTCCTCGGCGTCTGGCCCGATCCGCTCTACGCCATCCTGCCCTACCCGGTCAGCTATGTGCCTTACACGGCCGAACACGTCGTGACGATGTTCCAGCTCCTGCTGTTCAGCGGCCTCGCCTTCTTCCTGCTGCTGCCGCTGATGAAGCGCACGCTCACGATCAGCCTCGATATCGACTGGTTCTACCGGAAGTTCGGCACGGCGGTGGCGCGGGAATTCGGCCTGCAGGGCGGGAAGGTGCAAATCGGCGTGTTCGCACTGATCGGCCGGTTTTTGCACCGCGGCCACAACCGGCTGCTCCAGTTCGCTGGGCCGCAGAGCCGGCTGGCCCGCACCTGGCAGACCGCCGGTATGGTCGGCCTGATCCTTATCCTGATGGCGGTCTATCTGGTCCTGGCGCTGGTGTGAGCGCCTTGCAGTTGCCGCACGTCCGCAGCCGGTGGGCTTTCGAGAGTTGCTTGCATTATGCTGATTATAACAGCATAATGCATTCATGCCGGTTCAAATCACGATACGGGGCGTTGCCGAAGAAGTTCGCGACGAGCTGGCGTTGCGCGCGGCGGCGCGCCGCCAATCCATGCAGGAGTTCCTGCGCTGCGAGTTGGAGCGAATCGCTTCCCGTCCGTCCGTCGATCTCTGGCTCCGGGACGTGCGCCGGCGCAAGGCGGCAGCCGGCGCCTCTGTGCCGCGGTCGGCCATTCTGCAAGCCCGGGACGCGGACCGCAGGTGAGCGCCGCGGTCGCCGCGGTCGATGCGTCCGTGGTCGTCGCAGCGTTGATCGATACCGGTCCGGACGGCAGATGGGCGGAATCGGCGATCACCGGGGATGCGCTGGCCGCGCCGGAACTGGTGCTGGCGGAAGCCGCCAATATCTTGCGCCGGCTCGAGCGGACGAACGCGATCTCCCGGACCGAGGCAAACGGCGCCCACGCCGATCTGCTTGGACTGGCCATCGAACTGTTTCCCTTCGCCCCGTTCGCCCGCCGCGCTTGGGAACTGCGCAGCAACCTGACCGTCTACGACGCCTGGTATGTGGCGCTGGCCGAAGCGCTCGGCTGCCCGCTCCTGACGCTGGACCGCAAGCTCAGCCGCGCGTCCGGTCCGAAATGCCGCTTCATCGTCCCGGCGCGCTCCTGAGCCATCCGCACGGCGGGCGGGCCGTCACCCGCCGAGGAACAGTCGGCCGACTTCCGGGTTCTCCAGCAATGTCTTGCCCGGGCCGGCCATGGCGAGGCGGCCGGAGACCAGGACATAGCCGATATCGGCGAATTCCAGGCCCTTCTTGGCGTTCTGCTCCACCATGACGATGGTCTTGCCCTCGCCGCGCTGGAGGTCGTCGAGGATTTCGAACACCATGTCGATGAAGCGCGGCTCCAGGCCGATCGAGGGCTCGTCGACCAGAAGCACTTCCGGGTTCATCACCAGCGCGCGCGAAATTTCCAGCAGGCGCCGCTCGCCGCCGGATAGCACCTTGGCCGGATGTTTTCGCCGGGCGGCCAGCCGGTCGTATTTCTCGAAAACCCTCTCGGCCGCGCGCCGGGCGTCGGCCGGGTTCGGCATCAGGTAGCCGCCCATCCAGAGATTTTCCTCGACGGTCATGTCCGGAAAGACGGACTTGTCCTGCAGGATGTAGGCAATGCCGGCGTTCTTCAGTTTATCGCTGGAGCCGAGCCGCGTGACGTCCCGTTTCTCGGCGCCGTCGGTGGTGATCGCGCCGGAAAAAATGTTGGTGAAGCCGAAGATCGAGTGGAGGACGGTCGACTTGCCGGCGCCGTTCGGCCCGATCAGGCACAGCGACTGGCCCTTGCCGACATGGAGGTGGAAATCGTGCAGGATCTCCATCTTGCCGTAGCCGGCGCACAGCGTGTCGATGGAAAGGAACGGGTCGTTGTTGGCCAGCGCCGCCAGCTCTTCGGCCTTCGGCCCCTCCTCCGCGATCTTCTGGACCTCGCGGACGACATCCTCGACCGAGATGACCGTGTCGACCGAACCGGCGCCATAGCCTTTCGTCCGTTTGCCGTCCGGACCCGTGGCGTTTCCGGCCATCAGTGCGCCCCCAGATAGGCGTCGATGACGCGCTGGTCGTTCTGCAGGGCCTCCGGCGGACCGTCGGCGAGCAGTTCGCCATGGGCCAGGCAGTAGATGTGCTCAGCCAGGTTCATGATGACGCGCATATTGTGCTCGATCACGAACAGGGTCACGCCGAACTGCTCGTTGGCCAGGCGCAGGCGGTCGATCAGGCCGTTGATCAGGGTCGGGTTGATGCCGGCGGTCGGCTCGTCGAGCAGCAGGACCTTGGGCTCGTTCATCAGCGCCATGGCGAATTCGAGCAGCTTCTGCTGGCCGAACGAGAGGTCGCCGGCGCGCAGCTTGCGCTTCTGGTAGAGGCCGACGAAATCGAGCAGGCCCTCCGCCCGTTCCTCCGCCTCGCCGGACTTGCGGGCGAACATGCTGCGGAAGGTGCCGCCGCGGTGGGACAAGGCGGCGTGCATGTTCTCGACGCAGTTCAGCTTCCGGAAAATCCGCGTCTGCTGGAAGGTGCGCAACATGCCGAGCCGGGCGATCTGCGGCACGCGCATTTTCGAGATTTCCACGCCTTCGAAGCGGATGCTGCCCGAATCGATCGGATGGAAGCCGACGATCGAGTTGAACAGGGTCGTCTTGCCGGAACCGTTGGGGCCGATCAGCCCGGTGATGCTGCCCTCTTCGACGCCAAGGCCGATGGCGTTGTTGGCGACGACGCCGCCGAACGATTTGCTGACATCCGCGACTTCGATCAGCGCGCTCATCGGACGCCCTCTCCGGCAGCGTCCTCGCCGGTATCGAGTACCGCGTCGAGCCCGTCGGCTGCGGCTGCATCGACACGCTGGCCGGCGGTCCCCCGGTCGACTTCGATGCCGAACCATTCGGGCCGCTTCTCCTGGAGCCAGCCGACGATGCCCTGCTGGAAGAACACGACCGTGACGACGATCAGCAGGCCGAGCACGACCCACTGCCAGCCCAGCAGATGGGTCCAGGTGACTTCCTTGATGATGTGGAACAGGGTGGCGCCGATCACCGGCCCCCACAGCGTGCCCTTGCCGCCCAGCAGCGCCATCAGCACCATGAAGATGCCGAAGGTGACGGTCGGGAAGGCAACCTCCAGCGGCTCCATGAAGCCGATGATGTTGCCGAACAGGGCGCCGGAAATGCCGAGGAAGAAGGCGGAAATCGACCAGGCGACCGTCTTGTAGAGCTGGGTCCGCACGCCGAGCGCCTCGGCCTTGGCCTCGTCGTCGCGGATCGCGTTCAGCATCAGGCCGAAGCGGGTGCGGTAGAGCCAGCGCAGGAAGAGGAAGGTCAGTACCGCTAGCGCGAAACAGGTCCAGTAGAAGAAAACGCCTTGCAGGTCGGCCGACTGGATGTCGCCGAACGGCACGCGGAACAGCGGATCGGCGTCAGTGCCCGACGGGAAGACCGGCAGCCGGATGCCGCCGCCGCCGCCGACCCAGTCCCAGGCGCCGATCAGCTCGCCGGCGGCGATCGCCAGGCCGAGGGTGCCGATGGCGAAATAAGGGCCGCGCAAGCCGAACACGATCAGGCCGAAGACGACGGCGAGCACGACCGAGCCGAGCGCGGCCAGCACGACACCGAGCGCGAGGCCGAGGAAATACTGGTCCGGTGTAAAGGACGTGGTCAGGATGCCCGACGGATCGGTGTACTGGCCGACATCGTACCAGGGCCAGATCTGGCAGACCGCGGCGATATACATGCCGGCGCCGAAAAAGAAGATGTTGCCCAGCGAGTTGTAGCCCATCTGGCCGCCCATCGTGTCCCAGGTCAGCGCGAACACGATCATGATCCAGAGCATGGCGATCTGCTGGACATACGCGGGGAAAACCATCGGCGCGATCACGCCGAAGACGGCGAGAGCGAGGCAGCCCGGCTTCTCGATCCTCCGCCCGATCATCGGAACCTACTCGACCACCCGGCGGTGCTTGTTTTCGATGATCTGGCGCCAGATCAGGACCAGCAGCAGCATGCCGACCACCGTCGCCTGCTGGAAATCGGCGCCGAGAACGAAGCCGCTATACTGCTCGGCCACGCCGAGGCCGAGGCCGGCCATGATGACGCCGGGCAGGTTGCCGAAGCCGGCCGCCGTCACGATGACGAAAGACCGGATCGAGTGGGTGATGCCGTAAAAGGGCTGGATCACCCAGATCATGGCGATCAGCACCCCGGCGGCTCCGCAGATTGCGGCGTTCAGGGAATAGGTGAAGGCGTAGACCCGGTCGGTGTCGATGCCCATCACCCGGGCGGCGCGCGCGTCCTGCGCCGTGGCGCGGATCGCCTGCCCCATGCGGCTGCGCTTCATGAAGATCACCACCGCCAGCGCCAGCGCGCCGCACATCAGGAAGGCGGTCAGCTTGATCCAGGCGAAGGTGAAGGCGCCGCCGCCCAGCGTCACGGTCGCCGTCGGCAGGCCGGAGCGCGCGGTCTGCACTTCCGGCCCGAAGATCAGGTTCAGGCCCTGCTGCAGGACGATGGCGATGCCGAAGGTGGCGAGCAGCGAGGTGAACAGATCGCGGTCGATGACCCGCCGGATGACCAGAACGTAAATCGCCCAGCCGAAGCCGAACATGAAAACGATGGCGATCGGCAGCCCGAAGAAGGGATGGATGCCGCTCTCATAGAGATAGTAGGCGATGTAGCCGCCCATGATGACATATTCGCCCTGGCACAGATTCTTGACGTTCATCACGCCCCAGACCAGGGCGAGGCCGTAGGCCGCCAGGGCGAAGATGGCGCCGATGAACAGGCCGTCGAGCAGAAGCTGGATATTCTGCTGCCACGCAACCTGCAGGATGGTCAGGTTGGTCTGGGCCTGGCCGCTGATCAGCACCAGGACGACGCAGACCAGCGCGATCATCAGCAACAGGGTCCAGCCGTCGCCGGACGTTTTCAGCCACGCCGGCGACAGGAAGCCGGTGCGGGACTGCGATGCCGTTTTCGGGGTCGCCATCGGGCTAGGTCTTGCGTTCGGACGTCTGCGGACGAAAATGCAGCCGCCCGGCCCCCGAGGGAACCGGGCGTGCTGCATTCACGGGCCGGAACCCCTTCTGGGGGCTACTGGACCTTGCGCGGATGCTGGACCTTGTGCGAAGCCCATTTCGATGGCGCCACAACGACATACTTGCCGTCCTGGATCTGGCGCAGCACCATCGGCTTCGCGATGTTATTGCCGGCCTTGGAGAATTTGATCCGGCCGTAGAAGGTCGTCATGTTGGTGCTGGAAATCGCCTCGCGGACCTTTTCCTTGTCGAAGCTGTTTGCGCGCTCGAACGCGTCCTTCCAGACCAGCACCGCGGCGGCCGCCTGGGCCGACTGGTAGGGCACCGTCTTGTAGCCGCTGAAGGTCGCCTTGAACTTCTTGTCGAAGTCGGCCGCGCTGCCGAAATACGGGCCCTTGTAGGACAGGGTCTCGGCCCACTGGGTCGGGCACAGGAAGCCGTTGACTGCGGCGCCGAACTTGGAAACCAGCTTCGACGATTCGCAATGGGTCATCGCGACCATCGGAGTCGCAATTTTCAGCTCCTTGATCTGGCGTCCCGCTGTCGCGGCGCCCTTCGAATGGCCGGAAACGACCAGCAGATCCGGCTTGAGCGCCCGCACCTTGGTGAGCGTCGCCGTCATGTCCGACAGGTCGCGCGGCAGGCGGTCGTCGATCACGATCGACATGCCGAGGCGCTTGATGTCGGTCACCACGCCGGCGCGCACGTCGAGGGAGAAGGGATCGTTCTCGAACGCCATGGCGATCTTGACGTTCTTGCGCTTCTTGCCCGCCTTGTCGGCGATCTCGGCCGCAAGCTGGATCGAACTGGCGAGATACTGCTCGGACGTCGACAGCACCGCGAACAGATACTTGTAGCCCTTGGTGAACAGCGAGCGCGACGCGCCCTCGGCCTCGACCATCGGGATGCGGTATTTCTCGGTGACCGGCGCGATCGCCTTGGTCAGGCCGGAGCTGTACGGTCCCAACATGTATTTGACGCCGTCCTGCTTGATCAGGCGTTCGGCGAGCTGGGCGCCGCGGGCCGGGGTCGATTCGTCGTCGTAGTAGATGACCCGAAGCTTGTAGGCCTTGCCGCCGACCTTGACGCCGCCGGTCTTGTTGATGAGATCGATGGCGATGTTGTAGCCGTTCTTGGCGTGGATGCCGTTGGTCGAATACTTGCCGGTTTCGGACAGGGCCGAACCCAGAACGATGGTATCGCCCTCGACCTTCGCCACGGCCGGCGCCGCCGCTACGGCAGCGACTGCCGCGGCTGCGATGACCGCCGCCGGGCTGTAATGTTTGAGCATGTCGTCTCTCCCTGAGTAATTGCCAAAAACGGAGTTGCCCGTCTGACCGTACCGGCGTCGGGTGCGCCCCGCCTCTCTGACAACGGGACGCGCGTCACTCTTCGCGCGCCATCCTGACGAGTGATGTAACAGACCTGAAGCGATTGCCAAACGGAATCTTGCCCGCCGCAGGAACGGACCCGGCGGCGGCTTGCACGTTCCTGTTGCGACGCCTAGTTTCACACCCGATTTCAGGAAATCCGGAGCGTTCCCGACATGGAAATGAACGGCGAGTATCGCATCCCCGCCAGCCGGGAAACCGTTTGGCAGGCGCTCAACGATCCAGACGTGCTGCGCGCCTGCATCCCGGGATGCCAGGAACTTGAGCAGACCTCCGACACCGGTTTCGCGGCGACGGTCAAGGCCAGGGTCGGGCCGGTTTCGGCAACCTTCAAGGGCGCGGTCGAACTGGAGGATATCGATCCGCCGGCCGGTTACCGCATCCAGGGCGAAGGCAAGGGCGGCGTGGCCGGCTTCGCCAAGGGCGGCGCCACGGTGCGGCTGGCCGAAGACGGCGCCGGGACGGTCCTGACCTACGAGGCCGACGCCCAGGTCGGCGGCAAGCTCGCCCAGATCGGATCGCGCCTGATCGCCGGCACGGCGCGCAAGATGGCCGATCAATTTTTCGGCAACTTCGTCGAACAGGTCGCGCCCGGCAGCGGGGACGCGGCAGCGGAATAGCCGCCACGCAGATCCCGGCCGACCGGATTATTCCTGCCGGTCGGCCAGCTTGCGCAATTCGCGCCGGGCGACGCGATCAACGATGTCGGGCCCGTTCCGGTCCAGCCACTCGCGGAACGCCGCCGCGAACTCGCCCTCGGCCGCCGCGTCGAGCGGGCGTTCGTCCGGGCCCTCGCCGCGGCCGGTATCCGCCCCGTCCGCCATCGGCGCATCCGGCCGGGCCTGCGCCCTTCGCGCATCGATATGCACCACCGAGCCGTCGGGCGCGATCATGTCGGTAAGGAGCAGAACCGAATCGCCGGGGCCGGCGGCGTCATCGTCCTCGCCGCGGCCGGCCGGAGACGGCCGGTCTGCCGGGTTCGCAATGTCGGCAACGGGATCCTGCGGCTCCGGCGATACCGCTTCTTGCAGCAGGCCGGTCTTTTCCGCGCTGTCCGTTTCGACGGCGATTCGCTCTTCGGGCAGTTCCTCCGCCGTTACGGCGGGGTCCGCCCTGTCCTCTCGCGGCGGCTCAGGGGCCGGTTCGCCGGGTGTTGCGGCCTCAGGCGTCGTTTCGGACGCGTCCGGGCCGGCGTTCCCGCCGCGTGCGCGGGATCCGGCCTCCTTGTCGTCGTTCTCGAACACGATCTGGCGGATCGACGCCAGAATCTCTTCCAGCGACGGATCGTCGGGCTTCCGGGATTCGGTTTCGCGGTCGTTCATCGCCCTTCACGTCTGCGGAAGCCGGACGGCTCCGTGCTCCCCGCCCGCGACGGGCCCTCCCGGGGCCCCTGCAGGCGGGTCTACTTTGCCGGCGCCGGTTCGCCGCCGATCGCCTCGCCGAAACCGAAGGCCTTATGGCGCACTTTCCGGTAATGCACTTCCGGATCGTGGAGCGTGACCTTGAGTTCGAGCCCTTTCGCATTCATCCGGCCGACGGCCCCGAGCACTTCGTAGGTCGCAACGACGAGATCGCGCCGCGCCCTCACCAGATTGACCTGGGCGTTCAGCAACTCCTGCTGGGCGTCCAGGGTATCGAGCACCGTGCGCAAACCGGCCGCCGCCTCCTGGCGAACGCCGTTGAGCGCAATCCGGCTTGCTTCGAGCTGGGCTTCGAATGCCGTGACGCTCGAGCGCGCGGTCCGCAGGGAGGCGTTGGCCCGCGACGCATTCTCGATGGCCGTCCGCTGCGCCTGGCGGAGCTCGTCGCGCCGCTGGAACACCATTTGTTTCGCGGCCCGCACGCGCGATGCCACGCTGCCCGACCGGTACAGCGGAATTGAGATGTTGGCCGTTACGCTTGCGGAATCGCCGATCGTATCTTCCGCCTGGGCGTTGTAGCGCCGCTGAAGCTGCCCATTGATCGACACGGTCGGCATCAGTTCGCCGCGCACCAGATCGACCGCCGCCTGCGCCGAGCGCTCGTCCCACATTGCCGCAACCGCCACTGGATTGGCGCGCTGGGCCTGTTTGGCGATTTCAGTCGGGTCGCTCGGCAGATCGGTGCGAAGTTCGGGCTGCTGGATATCCCGGGGCAACTCTCCGACCACGTTGGCATAATTCGCCCGCGACGCCTGCAGGATGCCCTGGGCCTGGATGGTTGCGGCCCGTGACCGGGCGAGGCGCGCCTGCGCCTGGGATACATCGGTCCGGGTCACTTCGCCGACGCTGAACCGGTCACGCGTCGCCTGAAGCTGGCGGGCCAGCACCTGTTCGTTATTCCTGTTTAACCGCACGACCGCGAGATCGCGAACCACGTTCATGTAGGCGCGGACGGCGTTCAGAAGCACGGTCTGCTCGACGCCGGCCAGCCGCGCCCGCTGGGCGGAGATATTGTAGTTGGCCCGGCGCCACTGATGCAGGTTGCGCCCGCCGCGGTAGATATTCTGGGTCACGTTCAGCGACGCGCCACCGGGAATGCGGCTGGTGCTCTGGAATCCCCTAGTGACGGCGCTCTTGGCTCGCGCCGCCGCCAATCCGGCATCGGCGGGGGAGGGGACGCCGGGGCGCCAGTTGGCGGAGGCTTGCGCCGCCTGCTCGTCGACCGCGCGCAGGGCGGCGCGCGCCGCGAGCAGTTGCGGATTGTACTGGTAGGCGCGCGCCCTCGCCCCCGCCCGGGGCTTCGCCCGGCGCCCCGCGGGCGCGCCGCTGGCTGGTCGTCGGCGCGCAGGGCGGCGCGCCCCGCGAGCAGTGGCGGTTTGTACTGGTAGGCGCGCGCCATCGCCTCGGCGAGGGTCTCGGCCCGGACCTCCGGTGCGCCCGCGCCGAGCGCCAGCCCCGCCGCAAGGGCCACCGCCGGCACCGCCGCCAGGCCCGGTAAGGTATCGCGTAGGGCATGGCGCAACGGACGGCCTGCAACGGGATGAGAAGTACGCCACGCCTGCATTTCGCGCTGCCTGTCCATCGCTCCGCCTCCTCCCGTTCATCCGGCCGTCGCCGGCTCGGCTGCCACCCGCCGGCAAAGGTTCAAAAACTGAATACGCCGGCTTCGGTAAATTCCGGCAGCGCCGGCACGTTTGCATCGAACACCGGGCGTTTCGAGATGACTCCGCCGAATTTCGTTCCGACGGTTGCCCGGCCCACGCCAACGCCACCGCCCGTCAGCACGCCGACCATGCGTCCGCCTTCCGCGCACTGGGCCGCGACCGTCTCGGGGAAGTCCGGCACCGCACCGTCGAACAGTATCACATCGTAAGGCGCCTGTTTCGGATATCCGGCGCTGGCCGGGCCTTCGACGATCAGCGCATTGTCGATGCCGAGATCGGTCAGCGTCGCGGCAGCGCGGCCGGCCAGCGCCGCGTCCGATTCGACGCCGATCACCGTTTCGCACAGGCGGGAAAGGACGGCGGCGGCATAACCGGCGCCGCTGCCGACGACGAGGGCGATTCCACCGGCTTCCGGCGCCGCCGTCTGGATCAGCCGCGCCAGAACCATCGGCTCCATCAGGTACCGGCCGCCGCCCAGCGGCAGGTCTTCGTCGACATAGGCCAGCGGCCGCCGTTCGCCTGGGACGAACTGTTCGCGCGGCAGCGTTGCCAGCGCGCGGATCAACGCCGGGTCCGTCACCTTGTTGGGGCGAACCTGGCTTTCCACCATGTTCGCCCGGGCTGCAGCGAAGTCTGTCATGCCGCTCCGGGGACAGCGAACGCAGGGTTTCCGGCGCCTCTCCGGGCGCATTGCGAAAGAGGCGGATTTATAGGTTGCGCCCGGTCGGGTGGCAACGGCCTAGTCCCGGAACGGATTGCTCGGCACCGGACCGCTGCGCCGGCCGCGGCAGTGTCCCGGTTCGGGTTTTTCCCGGTACGGCGCCGGGAATGCCGGCCCGGATGCGTGCTCCGGCCCCGTTCGGGGCGGAGGGATCGCAGGGGAGCGTTTCAAACCTTCTCCCAGCGCCGGTTCGGATGCGTTCTGGACGGGCGACACGGCAGACCGCCCAGGGCCCGACCCGACACATTTTGGCAGGTCAAACCGTGATGTTGCCCGGTCTGCCGCTTGCTTGACCGGCCATTGCCCGCCCCCTATATGTCGCCGCCCGACGGGCACTTCGCGCGCTTGAAATCTGAGCGCCGAGGCTCATAAACGAAAGCAGATCCCAGGTGCTGAATCGGGGCCCGGTGGCAGAGTGGTGATGCAGAGGATTGCAAATCCTTGCACGTCGGTTCGATTCCGGCCCGGGCCTCCACATCGCCTTTTGCCGCTGGCGTCGCGCTTGACGAATGACGTCGATGACATAGAAATTCGGTAACGGGAATTCCGGTCTGCGCCACCCGCGCCGCAGACGTTGCATACGACCGATCCGGAGTAGCTCAGCGGTAGAGCAGGTGGCTGTTAACCACCCTGTCGGGGGTTCGAATCCCTCCTCCGGAGCCAATGAAGAGGGCCGGTCTCTACCGAGGCCGGCCTTCTCTCTCTGAAATCCGAAACCGAGATACGGCGTATCGGCCGATTGCGATCAGCCTCTATCTGACATTTCCGGATACAACCCTTCGAGCTCGCCCCGGTTCGCGGCGCAGACGCCGCGTTCGGTGACCAGCGCGGTCACCAGCCGGCGCGGCGTCACGTCGAAGGCGTGGTTGGCCGCGCCACTGCCCTCCGGCGTAATCCGGAAGTTGCCTACGCTGCCGTCCTCGCCGACGCCGCGCAGGGTCGTCACCTCGTCGGCGGCGCGCTCCTCGATGGGGATGTCGCGGCCGTCGTCGAGCGACCAGTCGATCGTCGGGCCGGGCAGCGCGACGTAGAAGGGCACGCCGTTGTCGTGCGCCGCCAGGGCCTTGAGATAGGTGCCGATCTTGTTGCAGACGTCGCCGGCCGCCGTCGTCCGGTCGGTGCCGACGATGCAGAGATCGACCTCTCCGCGCTGCATCAGGTGGCCACCGGCATTGTCGACAATCACGGTGTGGGGGACGCCGTGGCTGCGCAGTTCCCAGGCGGTGAGCGCCGCGCCCTGGTTGCGCGGCCGCGTCTCGTCGACCCAGACATGGACGGGCAGGCCGGCGTCGCTGGCCTGGAAAACCGGCGACAGCGCGGTGCCCCAGTCGACGGTCGCCAGCCAGCCGGCGTTGCAATGGGTCAGCACGTTGAGCCGCCCCTTCCCGCCTTTCTCCTTCCAGTGTTTCTCGAACAGGCCGAGCGCGTGCGCGCCGATCGCCCGGTTCATCGCCACGTCCTCCTCGCAGATCGCAGCGGCGCGGGCATAGGCAGCCTGCACCCGCTCGTCGGGCGGCCGGCCGCGCAGCTGGCCGCGCATGTCGTCGAGCGCCCAGCGCAGGTTGACCGCGGTCGGCCGGGTCGCCAGCAAGCGTTCGCAGGCGGCGTCGAGGGCGGCGTCGGACGGGTCGTCGCGCAGCGCGAGGCAGAGGCCGTAGGCCGCCGTAGCGCCGATCAGTGGCGCGCCGCGCACCCGCATCGCCGCGATGGCCTCGGCAGCGTCATCCAGCGCGTGCAGGGGCCGGGTCGCGAACTCGAAGGGCAGCAGCGTCTGGTCGACGATCGTGACGGTGCCGCCGGCATCGAGCCAGATCGAGCGGTAGGGCGTGCCGTCAACGCGCATGGCGGGGGCATTCGGGCATAAGGGGCGTCTCGCAGACCTGGATTGTCGTTCCTGCCGGATCGATTTCGGAATTATAGCCAAATTCGCGGATTAACGCAGGTCCGTAGGGGAAGGTTTCAAAGGGCGCTATCCCGATTACTTGACGCGCGGCGGCGGGGACGCCGGCGACAACTCCAAACGCCGCCCGTTCGCCGACGCCCGAAAATACCCGACAATGCCGCCCCGGACCCCGATCCGGGGCCCAGAGTCGACCCGCGAGGCTTCAGCCCGTGGCTCCTGGTCCCCGGATCTCCGCTGCGCTCCGTCCGGGGCGGCAACGAAGGGTGCGTCGGGAGCCTGCC
>MPMX01000011.1 GCA_002238725.1 Rhodospirillaceae bacterium bin65 | reverse complement strand
CTACGGGCTGCGGCGCGCCAGAAGCCCTTCCCTGGACAGGAACACGGCCCGTCTCTTCGCCGCAGCCACCGTCTACAATATGCGCCGGGCTTGCCTGCTCGCCGGACCGTGAGACCCCGGCGCACCCGAAATCCGCAAAATACGCCGACGCACGGCCCGGCAGCGCTGGATCGAACACCCTGATCGATACCCAAAGCTGCCGGAAAATACCCGATCCGCTCCCGACAAAACCTTCCCCGGGAATTTCGCAGAGGAATCCCAAGGGGAGGGGGGGTAATGTCTTGGAATTGCGGCAGTTTTCGGCTTTGGCGCGGCGTTTCCGGAACGAAGCTCCCCCTCCCCTCCGGGGGAGGGGGTCGGGGGGAGGGGGCGTAGGGGCGCGGCTCGCCCTGTACCCATGCGTAAGTCTCTTTGAGGCGGGATAACGCGGGATGCGCTGGGACAAGGTGGGATTTTTCCCATGAATCAAGGGCTTGCGCGGGCTGCCCGGAAGGCGCCGGGAAAATCGCCCATGCGAAAGTCGCTTTGAATCCGGCGCGGAAACGGGCGGTGCAGGGCCTATAAACGGTCGATTTACCGGCGTTTCAGGGGCCGCGTAAGAGCGGGAAAATCCATGCCGAAAAGACACCCGTGCGCACCGGGAAAAAACCGCACCGATTAGAGGGACCGAAACGACCGAACGACGGTGCAGCGGACGGAGCGTGCCGGAGAGCGTCGAAGAGCGCCAAGTCAGGCGGCGCGCGCGGGCGGTTCCTGGTGCGTCTCGCCGTCGAACTCCGGCGCCGGCAGCGCCACGCCGTCGAACACGGCCGGCAGGGTCTCGCGCAACGGCGGATCGAGTGCCGGCCAGAACGCCTGCTCGATCAGGACCAGGAACTCAGCCGGGTCGTGCGCCGGATCACGAAGGTCCCACACGGCGCCCTGGCCGACCGTCACCGGCTTGGGCGCGGCAAAGACCCGGCGGATATCGTCGATCTCGGAATGATCGCCCGAAACCGTGCCGGCCTCGTCATCCCATTCGATGGTGCGCAACTCGCGGCCGCGCAGCCGATCCGGGATGCGGATGATGTGCTTTGCCATATCAGACCGGATCGTAATGCAACAGGAGACCGAGGACAAGATCGAGCATTTCCGGGTCGTCGAGCGCCAACCTTGCCAGGAAATCGCGCCCGCGCGGCGTGTGCAGCACCTGCTCGACCGAGGTCGTGATCACCTCCGCCGGGTGCAGGCCGCCCTTCCGGAAATACTCCCGGCCGGTATAGCGCTCGATATAGTCGTCCGGCCGGCCCTTTTCCTTGGGCAGGTGTTCGTAGAGCACCTCCGAATTGGCGTCCTTCGTGCGCCGCCGGTGGAGGGCGATAAACACGGCGTCGAGGTCCGGCGCGGCGTCCTGGATATGGTGGGTGTACTCATGGAGCGCGACGCTGGGGCTTTTCTTGGCGTCGCTCAACCGAATCCGCCCGGCCCCGTCGCCCCAGGCATGGGCCGACCAGTGCGCCCCGCGCTTGCCGCCCCGGACGACCTTGAGCGGCACCCTGTTGGCTGCCTCGATCCAGGACCGGGGCAGCAGGGCGGCAGCCTCCTTGACGCGCTGCACCGCTGCTGCGCTCCCGCCGTCGCGTCCGACCTCGGCGGCGACCTGGCCGGCGCCGCGCCGCTCGCGCAACTCGCGCCGGATCGCCTCGCGCAGGCGCGGCTCGAAATCTACGGCCCCGATGCGGCCGGCCTCCTCGACCAGGCGCTCGCGCTCGCCCCGGCCGAGGGCGACCCAGTCGTCCAGTTCCTTCGCCTCGGCCGCCTTCGCCAGATCGGGCGGGGCGGCCGCGATCTTTTCGGCGAGATGTTTCTGCGCCGGCGCCACCGGCTTGAGCAGGCCGACATTGTGTTGAAAGCCGGGGTCGATCCCGACCGGCACCTGGACGGTCTCGCCGGTGCGCTTGTTGGTCCAGGGCCGGGCCTTATCCCAGCCCGCCGGCGGCGTCCCGGAGGGCGTGAAGCCGAAAGCCTCCAGATCGTCGTCCGAGAGCTGCACGACGACGCAGCGGCAGCGCCAGCCGCACGGCGGATAGTGGGTCTCCCAAAACGGATGGTCCCAGGGCAGCACCGTGCCGTGCCAGGCCATGTGCTCCGGCCGCGTCCGGGCGTCCTGGACGGCGACATAGCGCAGCCAGGGCCGGGCCTCGGCGGTTCGCTCTATCCGCTCCCACCGCCCCTTGGCGTGAGCCATGCGCAGGTTGGTGTCGTAGATGATCCGCAGCCGCCGCGCCGACCCGAGCTGGGCGGTTTCTATCTTGCCCGTCTTCGGGTCGAGCCGCGCGCCGCGGCCCCACCAGTCCTTTTCCCGCAACAGCGGCTCCAACTCCTTGTGGAATTGCGCGAAGCTCCGGCCCTCGGCCAGGGCGCTGTCCACGGCGCTGCGGATATCCTGGAGTACATCCAGGCGCATGGCCTTGGCGACGGTGAAGGAGCGCAAGTGTTCGGCCGCGTCGGTATCGCGCCAGTCGAAACCGACATGGTGGCCCTTGGCCCGGAAATGGCCGATGGCCGCGACCGGCGGGGCCAGCAGGAATTCAGGCGCCCCCCCCGCCGGGGCGGGCCAAGGGCGCCCGCCGGCCGCCGCCCCCGGCGGGTCAGGCCAAGGCGCTACGGCCGACCGGCTCGTATTGTTCCGCCTCGACGATCCAGACCTGGCCGATAGAATCCTCCACGACGAGCGCGCCGGTCGAGTACCGGCCGACAACGCGCGCAAGCCCGCCGGACGGGACGATCCGAATCCACTCAGGCAGCGCCGGCGGCGCGCCGGTCAGTGCCGCGCCGCCGTCTGCGGCAGCGCTATCAGGCATCGTCCAGGCCGGCCTGGCCGGAGAGGGCGGCGGTGAAGCCCATGCGGTGTAGGGTTTCGACGAGCCGGGAATCGTCCATGTCGGCGAACAGGCCGGGTAGCTGCGCCCGGAAATCCTCCAGGCTGTCGCCGCGCTCCAGCGCCGCGCCGGCGGCCGCCAGGATAGGCTCGATCACCGGCTCCATCATCGGCTCCCAGCCTTCGCCGGCGAGCAGGGTGGCGACAGCGGCGTCGATGGCGTCGCCGCGCTGGCCGGCCGCGCGCGCCATGGCGCGGGAAAACGCGCGCGCCGCTTCCGGCCCCGCATCGGCGGGCGGCGGCGCCGCAGGGCCGAGCACCTCGTCGCCCTCGCCGGGGTCGGTCAGGCCGAGATGCCCCCGGACCTCGGCCGACCGGACGTTCAGGCCGAGCGGCACCAGCTTCGCCAGGACTTCGGCGAGAAGTCCGGTGTCTGTCTGCTCCTCCCGGCCGATGACAAAGCGCGGCCATTTCCGGCGCATGCCGCGGTTGAGAAAGACCAGCGGCACGCCGACGGCCCGCGTGAGGGTCGCCGCAAGCTGGCGCGCGTCCGACCGCTCGATATCGTGCCGGACCTCGTTGTGCACCTTGCCCAGGGCGTAGGAGCCGGAGCCACCCTCGCCTTCCTGCATGGTGAGGGTCTGGCCGAGCACCGCCTTGGAAACCTGGTTGTCGAAATAGCCCAGCAAATCGCGGTACAGATCGGAGCGCACGCCGGTCCCGGCGTTCTCGATAAACTCGATAGACATCCCTTCCGGGATGATCGCCGCGGCGTCGCTGGCGATGTTGGTGACGGCGCGCAGCAGGATGGCGCGGTCCTCCGTCTGCGCGGACTTGTCGAATTTGCCCACGCGGAGCGGGTGGCCGTAAGCCTCGACGAAGCGCAGCCAGTCGCGCGTGCCGAACAGCTTGAACACCCAGGCCCAGGCGGCGGCCCGCGCCAGGCCGCCGCGGATGGGCAGGCCGGATTTCGCCTGGTGCTGGTGGACGACGAATTTCGCCGGCTCCAGATCGAGCCATTCGAAGCCGTCGCCCCGGCGCTGCAACCGCGCGCCGGTTTCCCGGTCGTAGCGGAACCATTGCGGCAGGCGGTATTCGAGCCGCTCCGGCATCCATTGCCCTTCGGAGGTCTCCCAAATGATCTCCGAGACGGCGAAGCCTTTGCCGATGGCGTCGAGCAGATCGAATATCTCGTCCTCAAGCTCGTCGTGCCGCAGCCAGTCGCGAAGCAGCTCCGCGTCGGCCTCGGCCTCGGCGCTGTCGTCAACAGGCTCGACCGAGATCTTCAGTTGGGCGACCTGGCGCCGCCGCGTGCCGAGCACGGCCAGGTAATGCAGGTCGCGCTCCTCCATTTCCTCGGCCAGTTCGAGGTACCGGATCGGGTCGCCGTCCGTCGACTCGCGGAGGATCGCGGCGACGCGCTGAATGTCGATGGCCCGGATTTGCTGCGCGGCGCCGGCGACGGAGCGGACGCCGGCAACGGTCGGGCCGGCCACCTCCTGGGTCAGCAGCTCCTTGCGGATCGGCCGGCCGTATTGATCGATCAGCTCGGGCATGGCGCCACCCTAGAAAATGCCGCCGGCCGAACCGCCGACGATATCGGCGTGTCGCCCCGGCCTCGCGAAGTCGGCGTCCGGCCCCTCGTCCGCATATCCGCGCGGCATGTGCGGCCGCCGCGGGTCCGGGGCGCCGGCCGGCTGGTAGGAGTATTCCGTGTCGCCGCCGTCCGCCGCGGCGCAAGCCAGGGCGAGCGACCAGAAGCGGTCGGCATGGCCGCCCTCCTTGTCGGTATCGGCGACCAGCCGCGGTGCGCCGGTCGGGCCGATTTCCGTGCGCACGGAATGGAGATCGCGGCGCAGCGGCTCGCGCTCGGGAATCCGCAGCCGGCGGTCCTCCATAGCCTCCTTGAGCGCTGTCGCCACGGTCAGGCGGCGCGGCGAAGTCAGCAGCACGCCTTCGACCAGGTGCCGGCCCAACTCGTCCTGGAGCTTTTCGACTTCGCCCTCGCCCATCCCGGTCTGGTCGACCGCGATGCGCACGGGCCGGTAGCGATCCCTCATGTCCCGCACGATGGCGCGCTGCTCGGAAAACGGGATGTTCTGACGCTCGACGATCTCGCGCGCCCAAAGCACGTCGCCGACCTGCTCCAGCGCCGAGGCGACCCACAGGTTTCGCCGGCGGGCAATATCGACGCCCAGCCAGACCGGGCCGCCGCCGTAGGCCGACGGGTCGCCGGCCTGGGCGTGCTCGCAGGCCCGGATCAGCGCCCAGGCGAGGAACGCGCCGAAGCCGGCCGACGGGATGCAGTCCAGCTCCTCCTCGGCGCGCGCGCCGTAGAAGGCGCGGATGCCGGCGACCCATTCGGCCTCGGCGCGCTGCGACCATTCCCGGTGCGTCACCTCGAACACGCGTCGGCACAGGCCGTCCGCCACGGCGTCGGCGAAGGTGACGCGATGCAGGCTGCCCGGCCGCACGCCGTCGCGGATATCGCGGACCAGGCCGTTGAACGGGTTGGCGTCGCCGAAATGGGTCGAGAAGATATGGGCCGAGCCGCCCCACATCAGGAACGCCAGGGCTGCCGCCAGCACCTCCTCGATATCGTCCACATGGCCGGCCTCGTCGATAATCGCCCGGTCGCCCGGCCGGCCCTTGGAGCGGAAGGCGCGCGGCGCGCTGGACATGGCGAGAATTTCCTTGCCCGACGCCATGGCGATTCGGAACGCCTGCTCGTCTTCGACGATGGTCTCGCCGACGGCGCTGGCGCCGATCTGGAGCCGCCTGGCCCAGCCCGCGGCGTCGTCGATAAAGCCGCGGGTCATTTCTTTCTCGTAGGACTGATAGTAGACCGAGCCGAGGCCCTCGCCGGCGTGCATCACGGAGTCGTAGGCCTCCGTCCAGGAAAAGCCGATGCGCCGGCTTTTCTCGGCCACCTTGAGCGGAGATTTGTCGGCGACCCAGCGCGCCTGATAGGGGAGCAGGCTGTGCCGAGGGCAGCGTTCGCCCCGGCCTCGGCGTTCGGGGCAGGCCGGCCGTCGCCGGGCGGAGCCGGCGGCGGCACGGGTCTCGTCATGCGGTAGAGGAACCGGACCTTGCCGGTTTCCCGGTCGTCCTCCCGGCGGCAGGCGATCACGGCGCCGTTGACGCGCAATTCGGCGATGCAGGAATTGACGGCGCAGACCCCGGCGCCGGCGATGATTTCCCTGGTCGAGCGCTCGACCCCGTCCGCCAGCAGCGCGTGCACGGCGCGCAGGCGGGGCGAGGTGTCGAGGCGCGCGGCGTGCATCGGGCGGTCAGATCGCGCCGGAGCGCAGTGCAGCACGACCGCGCTCTGTAATGAGGCCGATCTCGTGACGCGCGGGCGGGCCGACAGGATTGCACCGCACTAGTCCGTGACGGAACAGATAGCGGACCAAAGCCTCGCGGGCGGCGCCGTAAAGCGGGCGCCAGAGGTAGACGCAACCTTGCGGGTTGCATTCGGCCAGGGCGCTGCGCAGCGCCGCTCGGGCCGGCAGGGTGAGGCGGGCCGGTGACATCACGCGCCACCTCTGAGTCGGTCGCAAAACCGCTCCAGCGCATCGAGCGCCTCGGTGTCGCTTTCGGCCTCCGGAATGCCCGGCACCAGCAGCGTCTTGCCGTCGTAACTGTGCCGCGCCTTTGCCTCGATCCTCGTTCGCAGTACAGGTGGAAGCGGTAGAGCCCCTTCCGGGCATTTGGATTGAAGTGGCCGGAACTCGATCCGGCCTGAGCGCCAGGCATGCGCGCGTTCGCCCATCACGCGGCGTCCCGGTCGGGGCTCGGCGCGGGCCGCAGGATGTCCGCCGGCCAAGGCAGGTCGGCGGGCCAATGGTCGGAGAACCATTGGAAGGCGCGGGCGGCGCGCCTCGTTGTGATCGAGCAACCGGCCCGCAAACGGAAAAACGTCTGGCCGCTGCCAGTCGCTAGGCGGGAAATTGTGGAACCGGCCCGGTTCGTCGCGCGGGCGTAGTCGTCGCAGAGCCGTAGGAGATTCGAAGCTGTGCTATCCATGACACGTTCATGTCACTAATAACACGAGACAGCAAGCGGTATTTCACTTATCGTGTTATTTATGACACCGCCGACAGGAATGGCGTTTCTGCGTGAGGCCGTCCGGGAACGGGTAGAACGCGAGGGGCTTCGACCCTTTGCCAAAGCAATTGATGTGCCCGTTGGCCGTGTTCGCAGCGTGAAGGACGGGCGGATCACCCGCAGCGATACAATTGAGCGGTTGGCGGACGCCCTCAGCCTGGAATTCTACATCGGCCCGCCGCGGGGCGTGGAGAACGTAGATGCTATCCGCCAACAATTGCGCGGAGTGGCTCGCGAACTCGACAAGATGCGAAAGCGGGCGTTGGAATGGGCGGGGCCGCGACCCAAACGGGGGCTATCGCCCGACACCGCCGCTGCGATCCGCGCGGCAATCGAGGGCACGGGCAACGAGAATCTGCCGCCGGACGCCCGGCCGGTCAGTGTCGTCGAGCTGGCGGCGGCGGCCGGCGGCGGCGCGGAGAGTCTGGGCGACGAGGCCGTCGGCCATGTCTGGTTCCGGCGCGACTGGCTGGACAGACGCGGCCTCGATCCAACGCAGTGCGCCGTCATCGGCGTGCGCGGCGAATCGATGGAGCCGGCCCTGCCGGACGGCTGCTCGATCCTGGTCGACCGCACCCGCCGCAAGCCGGTCGACGGGCGTATCTACGTCGTGCAGACCGGAGACGGGGTGGTCGTCAAGCGCGCCGGGGAGACGAAGGACGGCTGGGAGCTGCGCAGCGACCACCCGTCCTGGGAGCCGGCACCCTGGCCCGGCGACGCCGAGACCGTCGGCCAAGTCGTCTGGACGGCGCGGTCGCTGGTGTAAGGGGCGGAAAGATGACAAAAGAAAAGAAAAAAATAGCGAGCGACGCGATAGGTGTAGCAGCTGGCGCAGTATTGGTCGCAATAGTTTTTGGTGTATGGGGTTATTTCTCGGACGGGGGTATGATCGAATCGTTTGGTGGTTTGACTGAAAGAAAACTTAGCGAGAGCCAGACGGTGGCCGGCATGCAAAAGAAGCTCTCAAATATTGAGATGAATCTTACGTCCAAGAAGAGAATTAAATTCAAAGAGAAAATTAAGGTGTTTGGTGAAGGACCTCGTGGATCGTGGCGCGAAGTGACCTACTGTCCTGCTGGCTCCTTCGTTTGTGGATTGTCACTGAAGGTGGATTCGCCTCAAGGGGCTGGAGACGATAGCGAATTAAACGGCGTAGCTCTAAGGTGTTGTAGAGCGTTCCCAACAAAATTGAAGTGACTAACTTGTCAAAGCAGTTGAGCCGTATTTGTGTTCCGGCTAAAGGTAAGTCATGCCAGTTGAGAAAACTATTTCGGTCAGCCGCCTTTTCCTGAATCAGGAAAACCCACGACATCAGAGAGAGGAATCCGAAGAAGGCGCTATTCTTCAACTCTGCGAGAATGAGGCCGTGTCTAGGCTCGCCCGCGACATCGCGCAACACGGACTCAGCCCCTTGGAGAAGCTCGCCGTGTTTCCAGACGGAGAGGACGCGTATGTCGTGGCCGAAGGGAATAGACGGCTGTGCGCGATCAAGCTTCTCAACGACCCTCAACTGGCACCGTCGAAGTTGCAGCAAAATTTCGAGAAGCTAGCGGAGAACTGGAGCGCAATCTCCGAAGTGCCCTGCGTGGTATTCGATGAACCAGAAGACGCCGCGCTGCGTTTATGGATGGAGCGAAGGCATTCGGGCGAACAAGGCGGAATCGGACTAAAGAACTGGAACGCCGAACAAAAACAACGCTTCAGCGGCGGCAAGAAGAACCGTATCGCCCTAGCGATACTGGATCATGCAGAAGAGGAAGGCCTCATCTCTGCGGATCAGCGCAAGGGCAAGCTTACAACCGTTCAGCGGTATCTTGCGAATCCGGTGTTCCGCAACACCCTGGGCATAGACGATAGCAACGCGTCCGAAGTTTGCCGTAACCGCCCCGCAAAGGATTTCGGGTTCTTGCTCAAGAAATTCATCGGTGATTTGATCTCTGGGTCCGTTAATTCGCGAACCAAGGCTGCAGAGCACGTGGCCTATGCCCAATCTTTGGAATCTCTTGAGGAACTGTCTAAGGACAGAATCGAGCCCGAATCGCTTCAGTCAACATCCTCTTCAGAGCAAGGGTCTTCACAGTCCGGTCCGCGGAAGAGGAGAAAAATTCCTCTCGATAACGATATCCGAAATGCGTTGGAGAGCCTGAACAACTACAAGTTGCAGCGTCTCTATCATTCGGTCTGCACAGTGTCTCTTGAGGCACATACGCCGCTTGTCGCGGTTGGCCTCTGGGCCTTTTTCGAGACCCTTACGGCGGCGGCAGGGCGCAGGGATCAGACAAATTTCACCGGATTCCTGAGTGCCAGTCGTCTCAGCAAATACGGCCTCGACGACAAATCGAGCAGGAAAGTTGCGCAGGAAGCTCTGAAGCGCATCGCGGATTTCGGCAACACGACCAAGCATCACAGCACTTCGGCCGCTTTCAGCGGCGAGCAACTGGCCAACGACATGGAAACGCTGAAGCCGGTAATCCTCGAATGCGCGCAGGAGGCTCGGGGGTCGACCTAGGGCACAGGGTTGCGGGGCAGGCCGCACCTTCCTAGACATGCCTAGATCGCCGTCTCCGTTGCGGTATCCGGGCGGCAAGGCCTGCCTGTACAAGCGTATTGCTGCCATTCTTAGGGCGAACAAACTGGAGCGACGGCGCTATGTGGAGCCGTTTGCCGGCGGAGGCGGATTGGCGCTTTCCTTGCTCTACGGCGGCCATGTCAGCGACATCCACATCAACGATTTGGACCGAGCCATATGGGCGTTTTGGCACAGCGCCCTCGATCATACCGACGCACTTGTCGCTAAGATCGAAAAAACGCCAATCACAATCGAAGAGTGGCACAGTCAGCGCGACGTTTACCGCCGCGCAGATACCTCGGCCCCGGTGGATCTCGGGTTCGCGGCGTTCTTTTTGAACCGGACCAACCGGTCGGGCATAATCGGCAGCGGCGGCCTGATCGGCGGGTTCGCCCAGAACGGTCGATACAAGCTCGATTGCCGATTCAACCGGGCGGAGTTGACCCGCCGCGTTCGGCGCATCGCCGTTTACCGCGACCGCATCCACCTTACAGGGCAGGACGCCCGCGAGTTCATCGCCGCCAGCCGCGGCCAGCTTCCGGAGGCGACGTTTTTTTTCGTCGATCCGCCCTATTTTGCGAAAGGCGCCAGTCTTTACCGGAACGCATACCGGTCAAAGGATCACGAAAACCTATCTGGCGATCTTCTCGCCCTCGAAAATCCATGGATCGTGACTTACGATGCTGTGCCGGAGATCGCTGCGCTTTATCGCGGTCGACGACAGTTTCCCATCGATATCAATTATTCCGCACAGCGCAAACGCGTCGGGACCGAATTGATGATCGTCTCGAAGGGGTTGAAGGTTCCCGCGCAGAGCACCGCGAGGGAAGGAGCGGCATAGGAGTGGCTGCTCCGTCATCTTGATAATTGACCCGACCCGGCCGGTCGCGTCGTATCACCCGCCGACGATCAGGACTTCGCCGACGGCGCGCGCGCGTTTCGCGTTCGCCGTGTAGGTCGTGCCGACCGTCTCGAAATCGAAGCCGCCGAAGGTCTCCCGCACCTCCGGCCGGTCGTTGAGCGACAGGATGAACCGGCCTTTGAGGCCGCGCAGCAGCTCCGCCATGGCAGCGAAATCCTCGCGCGCGAATATCCCCCGGCCATAGTCGGTTTCGTGGCCCCAATAGGGCGGGTCGAGATAGAACAGGGTGAAGGGCTTGTCGTATCGCCGCAGGAACTCGCGCCAGTCCAGGGCCTCGATATGGACGCCCTGGAGCCGCCGGTGCGCCGCCGCGATCAGGCCGAGGATGCGCTCGGTTCTGAAGCGGCAGGGATAGTACGGGCCGAGGGCCATGCCGGAGGCGTCGAGCTTGCCGGCAAAGGCGAGGGTCTGGAGATAGGCGAACCGGGCGGCGCGTTGCACGTCGGTCAGCACCTCCGGCGGCGTCTTGACCAGTCGCCGGAAATCGTGGCGCGAGGCGACCGCCCAGCGGAATTGCTGCGCCAGCTCGTCCGGGTGCTCGCGCAGGATGCGGAACAGGTTGGCGATCTCACCGTTGACATCGTTGATCGCCTCGACCTTGGGCCGCTTCGGCCGGCGCAGGAACACGCCGCCCATGCCGACGAAGGGCTCGGCATAGCAGCGGTGCGGCACCGCCTCGATGCGGGCGATGATGCGCTTCGCCAGCAGCCGCTTGCCGCCGAGAAACGGGGCGATGGGCTCGGCCGGCGCGATGTCGCGCAGCGGCTCCGGACCGGTGTCCGGGGCAGGCTTCGGGGAAGGATTCCGATTCGACGCCACGGGCGGCTCCCACGATAATGCGCCCGCCCCGTGCGGGGTGGCGGGACGGCCGCGACGCGGCCGGTTGCGGTCGTGGGCGTTGTGGCGCCCGGCTCGGGATGTTCGCGCATCCCGGCCCCCGCCCGGTCGGCGAAGGGGAGGCGCCTATTTGAGCCGACCCGGCGCCGACCGTGCACCGGACCATGGTTCGGTGCACAGGCGCGTTTCGGCGGCGCATTATCCGCCGCCATGACCGCGAAAACCGCCCGCGCCGCGCTCGCCCACGCCCTGCCCGACGGCAACGATCCCCCGCGGGAAATCCTGCTGCTGCCGGCCGGCAAGGTCGAGACGCGCCCCCACGACAGCCGCGAGGCCTGGCACAACCCGGACGCAGAGGCGGTCGTTGCCGCGTCGCGCGCGCTCGCCGCCGATCTGCCCGTCGACTACGAGCACCAGGGCGAGTTGGCGAAAAGCAACGGGCAGCCGGCCCCGGCGGCCGGCTGGATCAAGCGCGTGTTCGCCCGCGATGGCGCCGTGTGGGGCGAGGTCGACTGGACCGAGCGCGCCGCCGCCATGCTGCGCGGCCGCGAGTATCGCTTCATTTCGCCACTGTTCGACTATCGCAAGGCGACCCGCGCCGTGACCCGCGTCGTCGGCGCGGCGCTGACCAACAATCCCGCCCTCTACATGCGGGCCATCGCCTCCGCCCAAACCCAGGAGACCGACGTGAAACTCGAAGACCTGCTCAAGGCGCTCGGCCTCAAGGCCGACGCCGGCGACGACGAGGCAATCGCCGCCGCCAAGGCCGCCGCCGCCGCCCAGGCGGCGCTCGCCAAGATCGCCACCGCCTTCGGCCTGGCCGACGATGCCGGGCCGGAGGCCGTCGAGACCGCCGCGGCCGCCGCCGCCGGCGGCCTCAAAACCGTCGCCAAGGCCGCCGGCCTGGCCGAGACCGCCACGCCGGCGGATATCGAGACCAAGGTCCAGGCGACGGCGACGGCCGCCGCCAGCGCCGATCCCGACTCCGGCAAATTCGTGCCGCGCGAGGAGTTCGACCGGGTCGCCGGCGAGCTGACCGAGCTGCGCGACGACCGGGCGACGGAAAAGGCGACGGCCGCCGTCGACGCCGCGGTCGCCGAAGGCAAGATTTCGCCGGCCCAGCGCGATTGGGCGCTCGGCCGGGCCAAGGCCGATCCGGCGGATTTCGCGGCTTACGTCAAGACCGCCCCGGCCATCGTCACACCGGGCCGGCTCGCCGGCATGACCGGCCGGCCGGCGCGCGATCCCGACGCCGACCTCGACACCGAGGAGCTGGCGGTCTGCAAGGCCATGGGCCTGGCGCCGGACAAGTTCAAGGCGGCCCGCGCCCGCGGCGCCGCGCAACGTGAGGAGGCTGCCTGATGGCCGCGCTTTCCGCCGACCGCCGCACGCCGCGGCGCACCCACCCCGAGGGCATCGTCGCCGGCTACAAGATGAAGGCGAGCACGACGATCCATGCCGGCTCCCTGGTCATGCTGGATGACAAGGGCCTCGCCGTGCCGGCGACCAAGGCCGCCAGTCACGTCCCGGTCGGCCGGGCCGAGCACCCGGCGAAATCCGGCGCGGCCGGCGACACCTTCGTCGAGTGTCGCCAGGGCATTTTCCGCTGGGACAACCTGGCGGCCGACGCCGTCGCGGCCGCGGAGGTCGGCGACAAGGTCTTTGTCGAGGACGACCAGACGATCCGCAAGGCGGCCAACGCCGCCGGCGTGGCCGTCGGCAAGCTGGTCGAGATCGACGACGCCGGCGCCTGGGTGGCGACCGGCTTTCTCTACACCTGACGCCGCCAGGCGCGGCCCCCTCGGCGCCCTTCCCCCTGGGGCCGGCGCCAGCCCGGAGACAAGGCAATGATTATCAACCGCGGCAACCTGGACCTCCTCTACACGGGATTCAACACGGCCTCGGGCGAAGGGCGGAATTTTTACGCGCCGTTCTGCACGGTCGCGCCGAACGGCAGCCTGCCGCTGCTGGACGGCCGCAACGCCGAGCAGCAGGGCGCCCTAAGCGTGGTCTGCCTTGAGCCGGGCGGCGCCACGAGCCCGCTCGATATCGACGCGCAGCCGCAAGGATGACGGTCGATCCGAAAACCCCGGCGGCCGCCGCGCCGGCCGCCGGCGCGCCGGACCCGGCCGAAGAGGCCGCGGTCCTGTTCCCGGATATCGAGGTGCCGGTGAGCGACCCGGACACCCGCGCCGATCCGGTCGCCTTCGAGGTCGGCCAACTGATTTTCGACGTTTAGGGGAATGCCATGACCAGTTTCCTTGCGACCGGCGCCGCCTGGGTGGCGCAGAAATTCGCGGCCGAGCCCTGGACGATCAGCCTGCACTCGGGCGACCCCGACGCGGCCGGCGACCAGAACGAGCTGCCGACGGGCGGCGGGCGCACCTATGCGCGGATCGCCGTCGCCGCCGCGGGCATCCGCCAGGACGGGGCGGTCGCGGAAAACGACGGTGTCGTGACCAGCCCGTGGAACGCGGCGGCGGCTGACGTGCCGGCGAACGTCACATGGCTGGTCGTTCGCTTCGGCGCCATAGCGATCTCGCGCCACCAGATGGCCGAGGCGGTCGCGCTGGCCGAGGGCCAGCCCTTCGAGATCGCCGCGCGCGCCCTCGACCTGGTCGCCGTCGCGCTGGACACCCAGGCCGACGGCGCCTTCGCGCTGCGGTAGGCCGCGGGCGGCCGAGGCGAAGCGACGCCCGCGCCGCCGGCGCAATCCGGCCAGGCGCTTGCCCTGACGGCCCTGCCGCGCGGGCGGATTATCCGGCCGATCCTCCAGATCGCCCTGCTGGTCGCCGCCATCGTGGTGCCGGCGCTGATCCCAGGGCTCGGCACCATCGGCGCCGCGCTCGCCGGCGCGGCCATCGTCACCGTGGGCAACCTGGCGATCAATGCGCTGTTCCCGCTGCCGACGCCGGCGCTGGCCGGTCCCGGCGGCGGGCAGGCGGCGCCCGAGCGGCTGGTCGCCAGCGCCGCGTCGAACCGGCTGCGGCCATACGGCCGGCGCACGCTGATCCTCGGCCGCATGCGCTGGGCGCCCGACCTGATGGCCCAGCAGATACTGTCGCCGACCGCCGTCGCCGAGGACGACGCCGAAACCGACCGCACCGTCGTGCTGCCGGGCGCGGCCGACGCCAGCCTGGGCGCGCGGCTGGACCGGGTGGCGTGGCTCGACCTCGGCATCGGCGCGCTGACCCTGTACGGCTCGGCCGGCGCGCAATGGACGCCCGGCGCCGCCTCGGCCGCCGTCCCGGCCGTGGTCGACGCCGGCAGTACCGCCACGGCGCCGGTATGGGGTGCAGAGCCGAACACCAGGCTCGCCGCGCTCGCCGCCAACAGGCCCTCCGATTTCTGGCCCCTGCGCGCCCGCGCCGTCGATCACAACAGCCGGCCGCTGTCCGGCGCGACGGTGCAGATCGACCGCTCGCGCAGCGCGACGCGCCTGCTCACTGTGGTCGGCGGCCTGCTCTACAGCTCGGCGAATAATGGCGACCTGCGGGCGCGGACAAGCCGCGTCGGCTTCGCCTCGCCGGCCGTGGGCGGCACGCCAGCGCTCGACCTTGGCGTCGATCTGCAAAACGACACCCTGTCGGCGGGATATGCCGCCATCGAGGTGACCGGCGGCGAGCGCGACTGGTCGGCGACCGGCGGTGACCCGTCGACGACGACGCGCTCGCGGGTCGAGCTGTCGCTGGCCGGCAGCTACTGGCTCGAACCGGCCCCGGCGGTGGCGGCGCGCAAGGCGCCGTCCGCGGCGGCCGCCGTCCGCCTCAAGGGCGCCCGCGGCGCGCCGGCCAACGCCGTGCTCTGGACCGAAGGGGCGCAACGGGTCGCGATCCCGGCCGCCTCGGGCGCCTGGACGGGGACGGCGGCGAGCCGCAACCCGGCGGCCCTCCTGCGCGCCTTCGCCCTCGGCTGGCACGACGACGAAACCGGCACGCTGATCGCCGGCACCGGCCGGCCGCGCGACACCGTCGACGACCCCAGCCTGGCGCGCTTTTACAGCTGGTGCGAAGCCCACGATCCGCCGCTGCGCTGCGACCTGGTCTTGCAGGACGATTCGCGCCCGGCGGAACAGATCGAGCGGCTGATCGCCGCCTGCGGCCGGGCGGAAATCAGCTGGGCCTCGGGCCGGTTCGGCGTCGTCTGGCCGGACCCGGCCGACGCGCCCCAGGGCCTGATCTCGCCGGCGAACATGCTGCCGGGCAGCCTGTCGATAGCCTGGCGCGACGGCCGCCGGCCGGACGCCATCGTCGCCAGCTACCACGACCGGACGGTGTGGGACGCCCGCGAGACGGCGCGCATCCCGGTGCCGGGCGGCGAGGACCCGCCGGTGCGCGAGCGCCAGCTGCGCCTGGAGGGCGTGACCGAGGCCGCCCAGGCGGCGTTCTTCGCCGCGGCCGCCGCGGCCGAGGAGGGCTTCCGCCGGCGCGCGATCTCGTGGCGCAGCGGCCGCCAGGGCGCGCTGATGACCCGCGGTTCGGTCTGGCTGATGGCGGCCGATCTGGTCTCCGGCGGCGTGACCGGCCGGCTGCGCGAGGCTGCGCCCGGCCGGGCCCGCCTCGACCGCCCGGTGCGCGTCGGCGGCTCGATCTGGCTGGCGCTGGACGCGCCGGGCCTGGGACTGCACCAGACGCTGGCCCTGCCGCCGCCCGGCCATCCGCCCGGCGGCGAGACCGACCTGCTGACCCTGGCCGAGCCCTATGCCGGCCTCGGACCGGGCATCGCGGCGCGCGATACGCTGTGGCGCGCCTATGACCCGGACCGGCCGCCGTTCAAGGTCCGGATTGCGGCGAACAAGCCGCTGTCGAAATCGGAATTCGAGATCGCCGCGGTCGACGAGAGCGACGACTACTGGCGCTTCCTGGACGGCTACCGCGCCGCGCCGCAAGTGCCGCCGGCGATCCTGCTGCCGCCGCCGGTCCGGATCGCGGCGGACGGCGCGTGGGCATGGCCCCAGGCCTGGACAGACCTGGGGATCGTGGGTGCGGTGGTCGAGCTGGCCGGCGGCGACGGCGGCCAGGGCGGCGTCGGCGGCAGCGGCGAGCGGCAGTGCCACAACACCAAAGACGGGCAGCAATGCACCGATTTTACGGGCCAGGGCGGGTCGCGCGGCGGCAGCGGCAGCGCGACACGGCTCACGACGGCCGGCGGGGGCGTCCACACCGCCGCCGGCGGCGCCGGCGGATCGGGCGGGTCGCCTGGCCGCGGAAACAGCTCCGGCAGCGGCGGCGCGCGCGGCTCGGCCGGCGGGCGCACCACGACGACCCTGCGCCGGGCGGACGCGCCGTTCGATATCGAAATCGGCGACGGCGGCAGCGGCGGCCAGGGAGGGCGTCATGCAAACACCAGCGCCCGCGCTCCGACCGGCGCCACCGGCGCCGACGGCCACGTCAACATCATCCCGCTGCTGCCATGACCGCACCGGCCGAAACCCTCGTCCTGTTGTCCGGCGGTGTCACCGCCGCCGCGGCGGCGTGGGCGGCGGTCCAGGACGGGCCGGTCTGGATGGTCCACGTCCATGCCGCCCCGACCGCGCCGGAGCGCCGCGCCGAAGCCAGGGCGGCCCGCGCCGTGGCGGCGCAGATCGCCGCCCTGGCGCCCTGGCCGGCGCGCTACGCCGAGCTGCCGAATCCGCTGACGCGCGACGTGCAGGCCGAAAACGAATGGTGCCAGCAGGCGGTGTGGGCCGCCGCCGCCATGCTCGCCGGCCGGCCGGCACTGACCGGGCTGGCGCGCTGCGGGACGGCGGAACGGCTGGCGGCCGGGACATGGACCGCCAGCCCGCGGGCGCACCCGCGGCGCGCCCTGGACAAGGCGCTGGACGGTCTCCGCGAGCCGGCGTCCTGGCGCCTGGTCTGTCCGCTGGGGGCGGGGCCCGGGGAGCGGCGGTCCGGGCGCTTGGTCTGTCGGCTGGGGGCGGCGCCGCCGGCGAAGGCCGACCTGGTCCTGCCCGATGCCGTGCGGGCGCTGACGGTCGACCCGCCGCGCGGGGAGCGGCCGCCGATCCTGTACGAGCGCAACGCCGGCGGCCCGTACGCCGGCGCCACCTTGCTCGGCGAGCGCCCGCCGGCGCCGCGCCGCGCAGGCCCTGTCGCGCTGCTGGTGCCACACCCGGACCCGGCCGAGCTGGCCGCGGCGCGGGACGAGGCGGCGGCCTGGGCGGCCGAGGCCGGCCGCGAGGCGGACGCGATCCCTGTCTGGATGCCGCGCCTGCGCGAGGCCGTCGGCGAGGCCGGATGGCCCGCCGCCAGGCTGGCCGCCGGGCGGGTGATCGCGAGCCTCTGGCGCCGCCGGATCGCGCACAAGGCGGCCCGCTACAGGGCGATGCCGGACGGCCCTTGACCAGGCTCGGGGCAGCAGTGGATTTACCGGCTAGAATCGGCCCGTAAATGGGCGCAAAATGGGCCATGAAATGCCCCGGACAATCCGATGCAAATCCCGACGATTCAAAGCGACTTCCGCGAGCGATTCAAAGCGATTTTCGCGAGGCTACACGCCCCTTTCGCAGAGGAATCCAATGGCGAGAGGAAACCGCCGGAAACTGCAAGGGCCGGTTGTTCGTCGATGTCCGAAAAACACCGTCATTGCCGCCCCGGACCCCGATCCGGGGCCAAGAGCCACAAGGCCAGGCCGTGCCGGGCGCCCCTGGTCCCCGGATCGCCGCTGCGCGCCGTCCGGGGTGGCAACGAAGGGTGGGTCCGGAGCCTGCCCTGAGCGAAGCCGAAGGGGCGACTGGTTCGGTCGGGCGACTCCGGTCCCCGGATCGCCGCTGCGCGCCGTCCGGGTGACAACGATGGGATAATTTACCCCGTCGGCTATCGGAACGGCAGCAGGCCGCTAACGCATGGTTACAGATATAATTCCCTTTCAAACCCTCCCCTACAAATCCGGATTTTCGCTAGACTCTACGGCTGCTGCTCCGCGCGGGCGGCGATGTCGGCGAACCGGGCGGCCAGCGCGTCGCGATGCCCGGGAAGCATCGCCCGATGCATCGTTTGAAGCATCGTCTTCAGTGCGGATTGATCCGTTGCAACGGTTTCCGACCCGTGGAATTATCCGGCCGGTCAACAACAATGGAAGGCTGGGCGATGGCATTCCGGATCGGCATGCTCCTCTTTCACGACATCATGCAGCTCGATATGACCGGGCCGCACGAAGTCTTCACCAAGTTTCCCGATACAGAGGTGCTGCTGATCTCGAAATCCCTGGATCCGGTACAGGCGGGCGGCGGAATGCGTATCCTGCCGGATGTCACCTATGCGGATTGTCCGCAGCTCGATCTCGTGTGCGTGCCCGGCGGCGGCGGAATGAATGCCCTGCTGACCGACGAAGAGACACTCGATTTTCTTCGCGGGCAGGCGCACGGCGCGCGCTACGTCACATCGGTCTGCACCGGATCGCTGGTTCTGGGGGCTGCAGGGCTGCTCAAGGGACGGCGGGCCGCCTGTCACTGGATGTCGCGGGAGATGCTGTCGGCCTTCGGCGCAATTCCCGATCCGGCCCGGGTCGTCATGGACGGCAACATCATTTCGGGCGGCGGCGTGACCGCAGGAATCGATTTTGCCTTGACCGTCGCCGGCGAACTGTTCGGCGCCGAAGTCGCAAAATCGATCCAGCTCGGCATCGAATACAATCCGCAGCCGCCCTTCGAAGCGGGCTCCCCGGAAACGGCGGGCGCGGAGATCGAAGCGATCGCCCGGTCGGCTGCGAGCGCACGCCAGTCCGAGCGTGCGGCTGCGGTGCGCGCAGCAACCGGAACCGTCTGATCCAAATGCGGTGTCGAGTTATCGGAACGGGTTGCGGCCGCGAAATCGTCAATCTCGCACTATCCGATGCCTGCATTTTCAATTGAACGAAAAATTGCGTGGTGTGCAGCGACTTACAAGGCGTAGCCGGCCGTACGACAGGCGGTCTCCGGTATAACAGGTAACCCATCTCGAAATGGATATCGTCGTCGCCCTTGCGTTTAACGGTCTGGTCTGGGGCCTGATTATCGCGCTCATCGCACTCGGTTTGTCGATCATCTTCGGATTGCTCGACATCATCAATCTGGCGCACGGCGATTTCTTCATGGTGGGGACGGTCCTCACCTGGTTTGTGCTCGAAGCGACCGGCAACTACTGGATCGCCTTCCTGATCGTGCCGCTTATGGGATTCCTGATGGGGGCCCTGGTCGAGCGTGCGGTCATTCAACCCATTCGCGGCACCGCGGCGCTCTCCATCGTGGCGACCTTCGGTCTGTCGATCATCATCCAGGAAGTCGTCCGGGCCGGCTTCGGCGCAGCGCCAAAACGTATTCTGCCGCCGATCGAGGGTACGATCCCGCTGTTCGGCATCGAATACGACATCTACCGGATCTTTGCGGCCGCAGTCTCGATCGTCGCCATTTTCGGATTCTTCGCTTTCCTGCATCGCACGAAACTGGGGACATGGATGCGCGCGGTGCGGTTCGACCGGGACATTGCGCTCGCCATGGGAGTGCCGGCGCGCACGGTCTATATGGTGACCTTCGCCCTGGGGTTCGCGATGGCCGCGCTGGGCGGCGCCGTCGCAGCGCCGATCACCACCGTCGATTTCCAGACCGGCGTCGACGTACTGCCCTTCTGCTTCATGGCGGTCATCATCGGCGGCCTGGGTAATTTGCCCGGAACGGTAGCGGCAGCAGTTCTGTTGGCGGTAACCGAGGGCATCGTGACCAGCTTCACCGATCCGACGGTTGCTAGGATCGTGTCGCTCTGCCTGATGAGCGCCGTGCTGATCGCGCGGCCGCACGGCATCTTCGCCGGAGCGACACGGTGAAGGCGCGCATCAACCGAGGGGTCCTGCTGACGGTCCTGGCCTTTCTGCTCATTGCGCCATTGCTGCTGCCAGCGGTCGGGTTCGATTACTGGCTCGACATCCTGGCCGAGATCCTGATCTGGTCCCTTTTCGCGGCGAGTGTAAATCTGCTGTTCGGCTATGTCGGACTGCTGTCTTTCGGGCAGGCGCTGTTTTTCGGCATGGGCATGTTCGGCGTCGCGATCGGAGTCGCCAAACTCGGGCTCGGATTCTGGCCGGCGTTGGGGCTCGGCATGGTCGTTGCCGTCGCGACCGCCGCGGTCGCAGGCGCGCTCGCCGTGCGTCTGACCTGGCACTATTTCGCGATCATCACCGTCGTGTTTTCGCTTATCTTTTACTTCATAGCGTTGAGCGCCAAGCCGCTAACCGGGGGCGACGACGGGACGAGTTTCTCGATGCCGCCCATGCTGACGCTCGGTGAGTCCGAGCTCAGCCTCACCGATCAGACCGTGCAGTATTTCTTCATTCTGCTGGTCGTCGGGTTCGCTTTTTTCGTCAAATACCTGATCGTCAGAAGCCCGTTCGGTATGGCGCTGATGGCGGTGCGGGAGAATGATGTCCGCGCGTCGCTGATCGGCCTGAACGTCTATTTCCTGCGTTGGATCGCTTTCGTGGTCGCCGGCGGCTTCGCCGGGTTGGCGGGATGCCTGTTCGCCCTGTTCGGGCGTTATGCCTCTGCGACCTACATGTTCTATCATGTGTCGGGCGAAGGCGTGGTGTGGACCATCGTCGGCGGTGCGGGGACGCTGTTCGGCCCGGCCATCGGTGCGGCGCTGCTGATTATCGTCCGCGAAGAACTGTCCAATATGTGGGAACATTACCCCATTCTGGTCGGTATCGTGGTCATTCTGACGGTGATCTTCGCACCGAAGGGGCTGATGGGCATGTGGAACGGGCTGCTCGACCGACTGGCTTCGCGGTCGGCGGACGGGACCGACACTGATGAAGGCCAACGCCAGGCGATGGAGAGCGCGGCAGCGCCGGTCAAGGGTGAGGCCGGACCGTGAGCGCCCCGATGCTGCAAATCGCCGACCTGACCAAACGCTTCGGCGGGCTGGTGGCGCTGGATCGCGTCACGCTCGATTTCGAAGCGGACGTGTTGCACGCCATCATCGGCCCGAACGGCGCCGGCAAGACCACTCTGTTCAATACGATTTCCGGAATGCTCAGATCGGATTCCGGGTCGGTGCGGTTTCGCGGCACCGATATTTCGGGGATGGCGCCGCACAGGATCAGCCGCCTCGGCATAAGCCGGTCGCTGCAGATCAAGAGCGTGTTCGATTCCATGACGGTGGCGGAGAATCTGTGGATCGCGGCGCAAGCGAGAGAAGGCGTGATGCATCCCTTCTCGAACCGGAGCCGTTTCAGCCGGACAGCCGGTCGCGTCGACGAGATACTGGAGCAGACCGGGCTTGAGGGACTGCGCGATTCGCCGGCGGGAACCCTGTCCTACGGCGACGTCGCCTTGCTGGAGATCGGCATCGCGCTGGCGACCGGGCCGACACTCCTGCTGCTGGACGAACCGATTTGCGGGATGGGGCCGGCGGAGACGGAGGCGACGGTCGAGAAGATCCGCCATCTCGCCGAGTCGGTCGATATCATCATCATAGAACACGACATGCCGGTCGTCTTCGATCTCGCCGAACGGATAACCGTCATGGCTCAGGGCGGCGTTCTCGCGCGGGGAACGCCGCAGGATATTGCCGACAACGCTGCGGTGCGCGAAGCCTATCTCGGCGACGAGGACGACGACGAAGACGACGAGGACGAGGACGGCTTCGATGCTTGAAGTGCACGATCTTCACGCCAGCTACGGCAAAGTGGAGGTGCTCCGGGGCGTTTCGCTTGAGGTGGGCGACGGCGAGATCGTCGGCCTGCTGGGCCGTAACGGCGTCGGCAAGACGACCACGCTCAAAGCGATCATGGGCCTGGTCCGGGCATCGGCGGGTCGCGCGACTTTCGACGGCGTCGATCTGACAGGCCTTGCGGCGCACAAGGTGCCGGCCCAGGGCATCGGTTATGTCCCGCAAGGGCGAGGCATTTTTCCCAACCTCACCGTTGAGGAAAACCTGTTCCTCGGCTTGCGGCAGGATCCGTCGCCGCCGCAGCGCGCCCTGGTCTTCGATCGCTTTCCGCAACTGAAGGACCGGATGGACCAGAAGGGCGGCACACTGTCGGGCGGCGAACAGCAACAGCTGGCGATCGCGCGCTGCCTCGTCATGCAACCGAAGCTCATCATCCTCGATGAACCGACCGAAGGCATTATGCCGATCCTGATCAAGGAAATCCGGTCCGAAATCCGCAAGATCAACAAGGCCGGAGTCTCCATTCTTCTGGTGGAGCAAAATCTGGTTACCGCATTCAAGATCTGCAGTTCGATCTACCTGATGGAGAAAGGCGCCATCGTGCACCGATCCAGCGCTGCAGACCTCAAGACCCAGCCCGATGTCGTTCATCGGTATCTCGGTATGGCCGCATAGCAACCATAGGGAGTGAAAGAAATGAAACGCAAAGACAAGTCAGCCAATCCCATCGAACCGGAAATCCGAATGGAACTGCCGCGCCGTTCTTTTCTGCAGACGGCGCTGGCCGGCGGCGCGGTCGCGTCGACCGCCTATCTGTCGCTGACCCGCGATCTGCTCGCCAAGGAAAGCGGGCCGATTGTGATCGGACATCAGTGCGAGTTGACAGGCGGGTTTTCTTCCTGGGGCTATTGGCATGACAAATGCGCCAAGGCTGCGGCGGCGCTGATCAACGAAGGCGGCGGCATAGCCGGCCGGAAACTCGAAGTGCCGGTGGCCGATACCGAATCGAACCCCGCTGCGGGTGCGCGGAAATTGCGCTCGCTGATTCAGCGCTCAAGGGCGCGCTTCGTCGTTGGTTCGGTGCATTCGGGCATCATGCTCGCCTCGATCCCGATCGCGAGCGAATTGAAGACGCCGTATTTCTCCGCCGGCGAGGCGACCGAAGCGACCGGGTCGAAAGGCACGCGCTACAGCTTCCGCACCGGCACCGACACCTATGCGCTCGCAGCGGCGGGTGCACCCTGGGCGTTCAAGAATCTCGGCAAGAACTGGACGATGATTTTCCCCGACTACGCCTGGGGCCACAGTCACCACCAGGAACACCGCAAGCTGATCGAGGCGATGGGCGGCAAGGTCAACGATCCGATTGCCGTTCCGCTCGGCACGAAGGATCTGGTGCCGTATCTGGCGAAAATCCCCGAGGAAACGGAAGTGCTGTTCTCCGTCTTCTTCGGTGCGTTGTCGGTGGCGTTCTACACCCAGTCCAAGTCGATGAAGCTGGACGAGAAAATGAAGATGTACTCGGTCAGCGGCACCATCGAAGCGATCCTTCCCGAGGCGATCAACGGCGCGGCGGAAAATGTTTTCTTTCTCGAAAACTTCCCGCGCCCGCTGGAGTACAAGAACGACGAGTACCACAAGAAATTCATCGAAATGATGAATATCGATCCGGTGCACGCGAAGGAAAACGGCTCTGACCGGGTGATGGCAAAGAGCCATGCGTGGCAGTCATACGAAAACTTCTTCGTGCTGAAACAGGCGATCGAGGCGTCGGGCTGGCAGCGGAAAAAGGATACGCCGGGCGTGATCGAAGCGCTCGAGGGTCTGAAGATGGAAAATTCGATTGCACACCCGCAGGGAGCCAAACTGCTGCGTGCGCAGGACCACAGCGGCATGATCGATTGCTATATCAGCCAGGTTCAGAACGGGAAATTCGTCGTCAGCAAGCGGATCCCGCGCGCTGAAATGGAATCGTTGCTGCCGCCGCGCTACGACTTCCGCAAATACAAGCTGTAAGGGGAACCGCAAGGCGGAGGCGGCGCACAGCCGCCGCCGTTCTGCGGTGTCTTTCGGCACGGCCCGCGATAATTTCGGAGAAATTTCCGGGGGATTCGCGGGCCGCTTTCGCCTGAACCGGCGCAAGAACCGACAGGCAGCCGGTTTGCTTCGGTCTCGCCCGGCGGTTCGAGTTCGGTTGCGAGGGCGGCCTGCCGGACGAAATCGGTTGACGGCTGCCCAATTCCGTCATATTCAACAAAATGAATATAAGGGACGGGTTTGCATGAACATCCGCTTTCTCACCGGCCGATTCGCCGTGGCCGACGGCGCACCCGCTGCCCGGCAGATTGGCGAGTTGAAGGCTCAGGGCATCGGTTCCGTCGTCAGCCTGCGTATGGCCGGCGAACGCGGCGAGACGATGGCGCCCGAAGACGAAGGGGCGGCAGTCGAAGGGGCCGGCATGGCCTGGCTGCATTTTCCGCTGGCGCCGCCGCAGGTCGGCGATGTCGAGAAGACCGACGATTTGAGTCGCCGGATGCAGGAACTCCCGGCGCCGGTCCTGATCCATTGCGCGTCCGGCGCCCGGGCCGCCGCGATGGCGATTTCAGTGTGCACGATCGGGGAAAACTGGGACGCGGAAACCGCGGCCCGGAAAGCCGCCGATGCCGGTATCGCGGTGCCGCCTGAACTCGCACCGAATGTCGACGCATACGTTCAGGCAAAACGGGCGTGAGTCCGCATTGAAAGGCCGCGTTCCAGCGCTTCGCTGTGCTGCCGGCTGCTGCAATCTGCGCCCCGCGAAACCACATCATGTAGTTGTAACAATTCGCCTCGCATGCTAAATTTTGTGGTGTCTCGCGCTATCGACCCGCCGCACCCCACCATTCGTTGATCCCGCCGCCGACATCGCCGGTTTTCTGCGATTTGCGTCGCCGAAACGTGGTGAATTCCCGTCCATTTCCGAGAGACTGACCCGCCTTGGCCGAGCCGACGACGCCCGAACGCGATATCGCGCCGATATCCATCGAAGAGGAGATGAAGCGCTCCTACCTCGACTACGCCATGAGCGTGATCGTGGCCCGGGCGATTCCGGATGTGCGCGACGGCCTGAAGCCCGTTCACCGGCGCATTCTGTATGCAATGCGTCAAGGCGGCTACACCAGCGACAAGCCCTACCGGAAATCGGCGCTGATCGTCGGCGACGTGATGGGCAAATACCACCCGCACGGCGACCAGGCGATCTACGACGCGCTGGTCCGGATGGCGCAGCCCTTTTCCATGCGCCTGCCGCTGATCGACGGCCAGGGCAATTTCGGTTCGATGGACAGCGACCCGCCGGCGGCCATGCGCTATACCGAGGCGCGGCTCGCCAAGGCAGCGGAATCCCTGCTCGACGACATCGACCGGAACACGGTCGACTTTCAGGACAACTACGATGAGTCCCGGCAGGAGCCGGTGGTTCTACCCGCCCGCTATCCGAACCTGCTGGTCAACGGCGCCGGCGGCATTGCCGTTGGCATGGCGACCAACATCCCGCCGCACAATCTGGGCGAGGTGATTGACGCCTGCCTCGCCCTGATCGAAGCGCCGGATACCGCGCTCGAAGACATCATGGAACTTGTGCCCGGCCCGGATTTTCCGACCGGCGCCCTGGTCATGGGCCGGGCGGGTATCCACGAAGCCTATCGCACGGGCCGCGGCGCCGTCGTCATGCGGGCGCGCCACAGGGTCGAGGAGAGCCGCAACGGCCGCCATTCCCTCGTGTTCACCGAAGTTCCCTATCAGGTGAACAAGGAACGGGTGCTGGAAAAGATCGGAGAACTGGCACGGTCCAAGCAAATCGAGGGCATCGCCGGGGCCAACGACGAATCGGACCGGGAAGGCGTGCGCCTTGTGGTCGAGGTCAAGCGCGACGCCGATCCCGAGGTCGTGCTCAACCAGCTGTTCCGTTTTACCCAGCTTCAGACCAGTTTCGGCGTCAACATGCTCGCCCTGAACGGCGGCCGGCCAGAGCAGATGGGACTGCTCGACGTGCTGAGGGCCTTCCTGGCCTTCCGCGAGGAGATCATCGTCCGGCGCACCGCCTTCCTGCTCGAGGAGGCGCGCGGCAAGGCCCATACCCTGGCCGGCCTCGCCGTCGCGGTCGCCAATATCGACGAGGTCGTGGCGCTGATCCGCCACGCGCCGGATGCCGCGGCCGCGCGGCAAGGCCTGATGGACCGCGCCTGGCCGGCAGAAGACGTAGCACCCCTGATCGCGCTGATCGCGGAGCCCGGCCGCCTGGTCGGAGAGGACGGCGCCTACCGGCTCTCCGAAGCCCAGGCGCGCGCCATCCTGGACCTCAGGCTGCATCGCCTGACCGGCCTGGAGCGCGAGAAAATCGGTGCGGATCTGAAGCAGATCGTCGACGAGATCCGGGGCTATCTCGAGGTTCTCGGCTCGCGCGTTCGCGTGCTCGAAATCCTGCGCGACGAATTGCTGGAGATGCAGGAGACCTACGCCGATCCGCGCCGCACGGCGATCGAGGACGGCGACTTCGACCAGGATATCGAAGACCTGATCCAGCGCGAGGACATGGTCCTCACCTTCACTCACGGCGGCTATATCAAGCGCGTGCCGCTCGCCACCTACCGGGCACAGAGGCGCGGCGGCAAGGGCCGCGCCGGCATGAAGACCAAGGAGGAGGATTTCGTCGACCAGGTCTATGTCGTCAACACCCACACGCCGGTGCTGTTCTTCTCCTCGACCGGCATGGTCTACAAGCTCAAGGTCTACCGGCTGCCCCTCGGCACGCCCCAGGCGCGCGGCAAGGCGATGGTCAACATGCTGCCGCTGCAGCCGGGCGAAAACATTTCCATCATCCTGCCGCTGCCCGACGAGTCGGAGTGGGAGAACCTCGACGTGATGTTTGCGACCAGCAGCGGCACGGTCCGGCGCAATTCGCTCGCCGATTTCGTCAACGTCAGGGCCAACGGCAAGATCGCGATGAAACTGGAGGAGGGCGAATCGCTCGTCGGGGTCGAAACCTGCGATACCGGTCGCGACGTGCTGCTGGCGACCGCCGTGGGCAAGGCCATCCGCTTCCCCGTCGGCGAGGTGCGCCGGTTCAGCGGACGCGATTCCCGCGGCGTACGCGGCATCAGGCTGGCGCCCGGCGACCGGGTCATTTCCCTTTCCATTCTCAACCATGTCGATGCCGAAACCGAAACGCGGGACGAATATATCCGTATCGCCAACGCGCATAAGCGGGCCGGTTCGCGAATCGAGCAGGGAGAAACGCCCAACCGGGAAGATGTGGAACTCGCGTCCCGGATCGTCGAAGCGCCGTGGTCCGATCTGCACGCCGCCGAAGAATTTGTGCTGACGGTTTCGGACGACGGCATCGGCAAGCGGACTTCGGCCTACGAATACCGCATTACCGGGCGCGGCGGCATCGGCATCGTCAACATGGATCTCGACCGCGACAACGGAGAAGCCCGGGTCGTCGGCACCTTTCCGGTGCGGGCGGACGACGAATTGATCCTTGTCACCAACGGCGGGCAGATCATCCGCGTGCCTGTGGACGGCATCGGCGTCGTCGGCCGCAAGACCCGTGGCGTCTACCTGTTCCGTCTGGACGACGACGAGCGGGTCGTCTCGGTCTCCCGCCTGCGCGATGCGAACGGCGCGACGGAAACCCACACCGAAGCCGACATCGACTGAGGCGAAGCGGGCTACACGCCGCGCCGGATTGGCCGTTGCATTCCGGGCCGCGCCCGCCTAGGCGTGTCGGCAACCGGTTCGCGAAGAGGGAGCGCATTCATGGCCGAACGCATCGGGGTCTATCCGGGCACGTTCGATCCGATCACCAACGGGCATGTCGATATCATCCGGCGCGCGTTGCGGATTTGCGACCGCCTGATCGTCGCCGTGGCCGAGAATATCGGCAAGAGCCCGCTGTTTACGCTCGAAGAGCGTCTGGCCCTGGTGAACCACGAGCTTGACATCGTCAACGGCGCGAACGGCACCAAAGCTGAAGCCAAGGTTTTCGGCAGCCTGCTGATGCATTTCGCGGAAGAGAATGGCGCGGTCATGATCATCCGCGGCCTGCGCGCGGTGTCGGATTTCGATTATGAATTCCAGATGGCGGGGATGAATGCCCGGCTCAACCCGGATGTCGAAATGGTCTATCTGATGGCGTCGGAGCAACAGCAGTTCATCGCCTCCCGCCTGGTCAAGGAAATCGCCTCTCTGGGCGGCGAAATCCAGAGCTTCGTGCCGCCGAATACTGCGAAAGCGTTGCGGGCGAAATTTAGCTGAATTCCTGGATTGCGTCCTTCCCGACGCGGAGATCTCCCGACGCGGAGAGCCCTTGTGCGGCGCGGCGCCGAATTGGGCGCCGGCAGGCCGGGAAGCGCAGGCGATCCGAATTGGCGACGGTACCGACAACACGGTTGACGATGCCAGACGATCACGTCACGGTGCGACGTGAACCAAACGAGTACATCGATATGAAACAGGTCTTGCTTCTCGTTTTTCTGGCCGCAGTTCTTGCCGCCTGTGCGCCGCAGTCCAGGGTTCCGGAAATTTCCCGCCAGGCCGCGGAGGAGGAAGCACGCAAACAGCGCGAATTCGTCGTCCAGGAGCGGATGAAGGTGCAGAACCGCTTGCGCCGGGTCGATTTCGCCGTCCGCGCGGCCAACGTCGATATCTGCAAGGAAAAGGCGCCGGCCGTCGGCTTCATGACAATGAACCTGGAAAGTGCGCCTTCCGAGTACAGAGAGGCTTACGCCAGGCTCTACGGGGTCACCCGGCAGATAACGCTGGTCTCGGTCTTCGAGGGCGGTCCGGCCGGCCGGGCAAAACTCGCGGTTGGAGACCAGATCGTTTCCGTGAACGGCAAGTCCGTCAAAGCCGGCAGTTCCGGGCGGTCGCAGATCGCCGGATCGATTGCCGAGAGCAAGGGCAGGCCGCTCAGGCTGACGGTGCGGCGCGACGGCGGCCTGGTCCCTGTCGAACTGACGCCCGGCATGATCTGCAACTATCCGACCTTCCTGCGCAACGACGACAGCGTAAACGCCTTCGCCGACGGCAGCAGGATTATCGTGACGTCCGGCATGATGCGCTTCGCCCAATCGGACGACGAACTGGCTTTCGTCATCGGGCACGAACTGGCCCACAACACGATGGGCCATATCAAATCCAAGACCGGCAACATGATCCTCGGCGGCATCATCGGGGCGATCCTTACCGGTCTAAGCGGCGTCAACGTCATCGATCCGATGATGCAGGTCGGCGTGCTCGCTTTCAGCCAGGAGTTCGAGGCCGAGGCCGACTATGTCGGCGTCTACTACGCTGCCCGGGCGGGCTACGATACGAAGAAGGCCGCCTATTTCTGGCGCCGGATGGCGGCGGCGCATCCCAGGGCGATCGGCCTGCAGGGCACGACGCACCCGTCGAGCGCCAAACGGTTCCTTGCCGTGGAAGCTGCGACCAGGGAAGTCGCCGGGAAGCGGGGCAGGGGAGAATCACTAATTCCGTATATGAAATCCGACAGGAAACCGGCCGCGAATTCCAAACGCCCGGATTTGACTCAATAGCCGTTTCCCCGTTGTGCCGCCGCGGTACGGCCTGACAAACGGGGCCGGCAGGAAACGATCTATCCCGCCATGGTCAGGCCGCCGGACACGCTGATTGTCTGGCCGGTGAGGAAATCGGCGTCGCTGCTGGCCAGAAAGGCGACCAGGCCGGGATAATCGGCAGGCTGGCCGAGCCGGCGCATCGGAATGGCGCGCTCCAGGGCGGCCACCAGCTTCTGGCCGGCTTCGTCGTCGCCGGCAAAGGTCCGGAACAGGTTGGTGTCGGTCGGCCCCGGACAGACGCAGTTCACCTGCACGTTGCGCCGGGCCAACTCGCGCGCCAGCGTCTTCGAAAATGAAATGATACCGCCCTTGCACGCGGCGTAGACCGATTCGCCCGAGGATCCGACCCGCGCGGCGTCGGAGGAAATGTTGATCACCTTGCCGGATCGCCGCTCGGCCATGCCGCGCACCACGATATGATGCAGGTTGAGCGGTCCGAAGAGGTTGATCTCGACGATCCTGCGCCAAAGGGCGGTATCGGTGTCGAGAAACGGCATGGCGATATCGATGCCGGCGTTGTTGACCAGAATGTCGATCGGGCCGGCTGCGCTTTCGAATGACGAGACAGCGTCGGCTACGGCGTCGTAATCCGTAATGTCGGCGTCGAAGGCTGTCGACTGTCCGCCGCCGGCGGCGATCAGGTCAGCTGTCTCGCCGGCCCCCGGGCCATCGCGATCCAGCACGCCGACGGTTGTCCCTTCCTCGCCGAGCCGCTGGCAAATCGCGCGCCCGATCCCGGCCCCGCCGCCCGTCACAAGGGCATTCATTCCTGCAAGTCCACGCATTTCAGGTTCCCGTATTGTCGTGTGTCCGACGGGCGACACTACCCGGCCCGGTCCCGGAACGCCGCGCAAATCCAGCCCGATGCCGGGCCATTTCGCCGCGCGCCGGCTGCCCGCCGCGTCTCCAGCGTTGGACAGGACGCAAAACCCTCGCCGACGCACCTTCCTTGCCGCCCCGGACGGCCGCAAGGCCGATCCGGGGACCAGAGCCGATCCGAAAGGCCTCAGCGCGTGGCCCCTGGGCCCCGGATCTCCGCTGCGCTCCGTCCGGGGCGGCAAAGAGGGGGGATCGGGCCGCGCCGACGTTAATTTCAAATCGGGACACCGCCTCGATAAATCGTTTCTGGATCGTCCGGACATTTCGCTTTAGTGAGCCCGGTTCGGCAACACCGGCCGGAAACTACAATCGGCAACCGGCGCGTGCAGGGAACGAAACGATGGACCAGTATCGGGTCGTGGTGATCGGCGGCGGCGTGGTCGGCGCCTCCGTGCTGTACCACCTGGCAAAGTTCGGCTGGACCGATGTTGCGCTGGTCGAGCGCTCGGTGCTCACGGCCGGATCGTCCTGGCATGCCGCCGGCGGCATCCACGCGCTCAATGCCGATCCGAACATGGCGGCGCTTCAGGCCTACACCATCGACCTGCTGCGCGAAATCGGCCCGGAATCGGGCCAGGATATCGGCTTGCACATGACCGGCGGCATCACGGTCGCCTCAGAGCCGGCACGCTGGGAATGGCTCCGGAGCGCCTACCGCATCTTCCAGACCATCGGCATCGAAGACTGCCATCTGATGACGCCGGCGGAGATCAGGGAACGCTGCCCGATCATGGATATCGATGGCGTGATCGGCGGCCTTTGGGCCGACCGCGAGGGCTATGTCGATACCACCGGAACGGTTCATGCCTATGCCGGCGCGGCGCGCAAGCGGGGCGCCACGGTGATCGAGCACAACCGGGTCCGCGAACTGAGGCAGCGGCCGGACCGTTCCTGGGAGGTCGTGACCGAAAAGGGCACGATCCTCGCCGAGCACGTCGTCAACGCCGCCGGCCTGTGGGCCAAGCAGGTCGGCCGGATGGTCGGCCTCGAACTGCCGGTGTCGCCGCTGGCCCACCACTATCTGGTGACGGAGTCCATTCCGGAAGTCGAAGCGCTCGATTTCGAGGTGCCGATGACGGTGGACCTGGAAGGCTTCACCTATCTGCGCCAGGACCAGAACGGCGTTCTGGTCGGCATCTACGAGATCGACCATCAGCACTGGAACATCGACGGCGCGCCCTGGGACTACGGGTTCGACCTGATCCAGGAAGACACCGACCGGATCGCCAACGAACTCGAACTGGCCTTCACCCGCTATCCCGTGTTGCAACGGGTTGGCGTCAAGAACTGGGTGAACGGCGCCTTCACTTTTTCGCCGGACGGCAATCCGCTCGTCGGGCCGGTCCGCGGGCTGCCGAACTACTGGCTGTCCTGCGGCGTGATGGCGGGCTTCCTCCAGGGCGGCGGAGTCGGCAAGACCCTGGCTGAATGGATGATCCACGGCGAGCCGGAAGCCGATGCCTGGTCGATGGACATCGCGCGCTACGGGCCGTTCGCCTCGAATCGCGACTATATCCGCCAGACGACCGGCCAGTTCTATTCCCGCCGCTTCGTGATGACTTATCCGAACGAGCAGTTACCAGCCGGCAGGCCGCTCAACAAGGCGCCGGCGCACGACGCGATGAAGGCGGCCGGCGCGGTGTGGGGGGTAAGCTGGGGCCTCGAAGTGCCGCTCGTGTTCGCGCCGCCGGGTTTCGAGGAAACGCCGACGCTCAAGCGGTCCAACGCCTTCGACCTTGTCGGCGAGGAGTGCCGGGCAGTGCGGGAAGGCGTCGGCTTGCTCGATATTACCGGCTTCTCCCGTTACGAGGTTACGGGCCGGGACGCCGAAGCCTGGCTCGACCGGACCATGGCCGGGCGCCTGCCGAAGCCGGGCCGGGTGCGCCTGTCGCCGATGCTCGCGCCGGACGGCCGCCTGAAGGGCGATCTCACGATCCTGAACTGGGGCGACGGCGCCTGGTGGATCATGGGCTCCTACTATCTGCGCGAATGGCACATGCGCTGGTTCCACGACCGCCTCGACCCGGCGCGCGACGGCGACGTTCAAGTGCGGGACATTTCGGACGCCACCGTCGGGTTTTCGCTGTCCGGCCCGAAATCCCGCGACGTGCTGGCGGCGCTGACCCATGAGGATGTCAGCCACAAGGCCCTGCCGTTCATGAACTGCCGTTCGATGGATGTCGGGCTGGTCCGCGCCCGGGTTGGCCGGCTCTCGGTCGCCGGCGAGCTGGGCTACGAGATCAACTGCCCGGCGGCGGCGCATGTCACCCTGCGCGAAATGCTGCTGGACGCCGGCGCTGCGGCCGGGATCCGCGAGTATGGCTACTACGCCCTCAATTCGTTGCGCCTGGAGAAGAGCTTCGGCGTCTGGTCGGCCGAGTTCACCCAAGGCTACTCGCCGGGCATGACCGGCCTCGACCGCTGGATCGCGTTCGACAAGGGCGACTTCGTCGGCCGGGCCGCCGCCCTGGCGGAGCGGGAGAAGAATACCGCGCCGCAGCGGCTGGTGACGCTGGAGGTCGAGTCGCCGGACGCCGACGCCTCCGGGTTCGAGCCGGTCTGGCGCGACGGCCGGCGGGTCGGCTTCATCACGTCAGGCGGCTACGGCCATGTCGTCGGCAAGAGCCTGGCGATGGCGCTGGTCGAGCCGGAATGCGCCGAACCCGGCACGGCGCTTCAAACCCATATTGTCGGCGTTGAACGGTCGGCGAGCGTTGTTCCGGCCTCGCCCTGCGATCCCGAAGGCAAGAGGATGCGGATGTAGCGTATCCCCCGGTTTGTCAGAGCCGGTGTCTTGTGGTTGAACCGGGACGAGGGACGCTGTTATCCGAGGGAGACAAGGGATCGATTCCGGCCTGAATGCCGACGTTGTAATCGACGGGTTGCAATACTGCCGATGGTCCGAAAGGATTTTTCGCCAGTTGCGCGCCGGCGGGGTCGACGCGATTCATACGACGGTCGTCTATCACGAGGACTACTGCGGCACGCTCGACCGGCTGGACGAATGGTCGGCGCTGTTCGACCGCTTCGCCGGCTATGTCTCGCCCGGCCGGACAGCCGCCGATATCCGCCGCGCTCGATCGGCCGGAAAGACGGCGGTCTTTTTCGGCCTGCAAAACTGCAAACCGGTCGAGAAAGATCTGGCGCGAATCGAGGATTTGTACGACCGCGGTGTCCGTTTCATGCAGCTGTCCTACAACGCGAAATGCTCGCTGGCGACCGGATGGGTCGAGGAAGCGAGGGACGAAGGCGTTACGCCGAAGGGGCGGGAAGCGATCGCAGAGATGAACCGGGTCGGCATGGCGGTCGACATGTCCCATTCGGCCGAGCGGTCCACGCTCGAAGCGATCGAGCGGTCGGACCGGCCCATCGTTGTGTCCCATGCCAACCCCCGGTCGTGGCGCGATACCGGGCGCAACAAGTCTGCCACCGTCCTGAAGGCGCTCGGCGAATCGGGCGGTATGCTGGGATTCAGCCTCTATCCCCATCACATGAAGGACGGGCCGGCGACAACCCTTCGGAGCTTTTCCGAAATGGCGGCACGCACGGCCGACCTGATGGGCGCGGACCGTATCGGCATAGGTTCGGACCTGTGTCAGGATCAGCCGGATTCGATTGTCCGGTGGATGCGCAGCGGGGTCCGGGAAGACGAGAATACGCCGCCGCCGGAAAGCGTGAAGGACGCGCGGTTTCCCGAAATGCCGGTCTGGTTCCGCTCCAACGAGGATTTCCCCGGCATCGCCAGGGCGCTGCGGGAGCAGGGCTTTTCGGCCGAAGAAACTGCCGGAATCATGGGAAACAACTGGTTGCGGTTCATGGAAAGTGCCTTCGGGCCGCGGCAGGCCTGATTTGGACGGGCTCGGAGAATTCGGTCCGGTCCAGGACGTTCGTACGGGATGCCGCCTTCGCTTGCGGCCGCCGGAACAGGTCATGCGTCTGGACCGTCTCGGGGCGTTTCACCAGACGCGGCTCAGTTTCCTCAGGGCGATGCTCCGGCATGTCTCGGCTGCGGGTTTCCGCTTCGGTTACGACCGCTGGGAGATCGGCGACGACGGCGTCGGCACCGCGGTCTATGCGGCCAGAGGGCCTGACCGGACATATTCGCTGGTCTGTTTCGCCCACGATCTCGATCCGTCGATGCGCACCGACCGGGTGATCGCCGAGGCCTGGGACGCCACCTACGTTCTGTATGACGGCACCCCGGACGACGGCGAGATCGAGCGTTTGCGCGCCAACACGCCGAAACAGGAAGCCGGGCGCTTCCGGCACACCGACCTGATCCTGTCGCGCACCAACAAAAGCGCACGGCTGTTCGATCATGTCGTGGAGTGTCTGGCATCAGGGCGCCAGCCGGACGCGGCGCGGCTCGACGATGTCGGTTACGTCATGCGGACGACTGCAGTTTACGGCAACGGCAAGTTCGGTATCGCGGACAGGCAGCGCTATGCCGGCCGGGCCGGCTTTGGCGGGCCGTTCCGAATGGAAATGCTGACCGTTTGGATGATCCGCCAGTTCGTCGCCGATCTTGTCGATCACATGGCCCGGGTCGGCGGCGGCGACACCGCAGTGCCGCTCGACCCGGCGCTTCGGCGCCGGCTCGGCATCGGGAATTCGACCGGTCTCGGCCTTGGGCCGTTCGTCGTCAATCATCCGGCCCTGTTCGCCCGCTGGATCGAATGCCGGGAACTGGCGCTGGCCCGGGTCTGCGCACAGCCGGTCGCTACAGAAGAGAGTTGGGCCGCGTACCGGCAATGGATCGAACGAGCCAGGGAGGCGGTCGCCGGCTGGGTTGTCCCGGATCCGATGCAAGCGGAAAGGATCGCGCGACTGGCGACCGATCTGGACCGGCTTGCGGCGTATTCCGACAATCTTGCCCGCGATGATTCGTTGCCTTGGGCGAAGATCAACGGCTGGGCTGCACAATCCCTGTCTCTAGAGGGTCAGGAACTTGTCGTTTCGTTGCTGATCGAGCCCCATGGCGATCTGGTCGACGACCTGGCGGACCGGATGGCGATCGACGATGCGGAGATGGCGCTGGCCGGTGTGCCGGGCACTGCGGGAGATGTCCTCGGACGGATTGAAGATCGGTTCGGGTGGGCGCTGGAGCCTGACTATCAAACCCGCGATGCCCAGGCCCGGTTTTGGTACGTTTCGGCCAACAAGCTGGAGCCCCGGCTAGGCGAAAGATGGGAGGAGCCGGGTGCTGCTCTGGAACTGCCGCTCGCGACCGGCAGGGATATCGCCGCATGCCATGCGGATCTGCGGAATGGGCCGACGGACCGGTCGCTCGCCGATTTTCTGCTTCGCCACCCGGAGCACCGCCATGCAGTCCGTCGCCTCTACGATCCGGACCTCGGGCGCTATGGCCAGATTCGCGACAATCTGATCGGCGCCGATCTGCTGCCGCTCAATCTGCTGCGCTGCAAGCTGGCATTTTTCGGCGCGACCCATTTCGATCCGAAATCGGACCGGTGGCTGCGAATCAATATGTTCTGCCATGCGCCTTTTCCGGACGAACTGGACACCCAGCCGCCGGACGACTGGATCTATCCTCAACCCGCCCCTTAAGCCGGTGCTTTGCTCCCTCAACGAAATTCAGACGCTGGCGACAAAGGCGGCGCGCGGCGCCGGGCTCCCCTGGGGTCTGGCGGACGAAGCCGGCCGGGTCGCGCGCTGGCTGGAGGCGCGGGGCCTGTCCGGCTTGTCTGCTCTGGGCAGTGCGCTCGAAGGCCTTTCTGCACAGGATTGGCGGCGCTGCTTTCCCATCCCCTCCGGCACGATCTGGCGGTCGGAAGCGGGGGAGATCGACGGTCTGCTCGCCGGAGTGACGATCGCAGACCGGGCCGGTCAACCGCTTCCCTTCGCCGGCGACGGTGCGCTCACGCTTGCCGCGGTCCGCTGGCCGCTGTTAACGATGCCGTTTCTGGCCGGCGTCGCGCAGGTTTGCGATGTGCGGCTGAATATTTCGCTCGGGCTCGAAGCACCTGCCATCGGCATCGGTCCGCAAACCATCGCCGATTCCTGCCGCAGGATCGAAAAATTGTCATTGGCCGGGTCCGTGCGGATCGAGCAGGGGCAAATCGGAGAATTGCCGCAATCGCTGCCGCAGCTCGACGGCAGCATCCCGGTCGAAATCGAGGTCTATGACCGCCTCAACGGCTGGGCCTGCCGGACCTATGTGCCGGAAAGCGCCGAATCGCAGGCGCGCGGCGCAGGCGGCAGCGAATTGATCGAAACCGACTGATTATTCGACAGGAGACACGGATGGCCGCTGCAGGAACCGTCGCAATGACGCTGGTCGAGATTGAAGACCTCGCCTTTCGCGCGCTCGGGAATGCCGGCGCGAACGGCGTCAATGCCCGCTCGGTCGCCAGATCCTCGGCCGCGGCCCACGCCGACGGCGTTGCCTCGCACGGCCTGCCCTATGTGCCGATCTATTGCGAACATGTTCGGTGCGGCAAGGTAAACGGAGATGCCGTGCCGGCCGTCGACCGGCCCAAACCGGCAGCGCTGGTCGCCGATGCCGGGAACGGATTTGCCCACCCGGCGATCGATGCCGGTTTCGACCGGCTGGTTCCCCTGGCGAAGGAGCAGGGCATTGCCTGCCTCGCCATCCGCAATTCCTACAATTGCGGCGTTCTGGGTTGGCATCCTTTCAGATTGGCGCAGCAGGGTCTGCTCGCGATCGGGTTCACCAACGCGCCTGCCTCCATCGCGCCGGCGGGTGGCGCCCGGAAAGTCGTCGGGACGAACCCGTTCGCCGTGGCAGCGCCGGACGGGCAGGGCGAGGCGCATGTCCTGATCGATCAGAGCGCCAGCATCGTCGCGCGCAGCGAGATTATGCAGTTTGCCCGCCGCGGCGAGGCAATCCCGGAAGGGTGGGCGCTGGATGGCGACGGCAAACCGACAACCGATCCCGAGGTTGCGCTCAAGGGCACGATGCTGCCGAGCGGCGGTTACAAGGGATTCGGCGTCGGGCTGATGGTCGAATTGTTCGCCGCGGCGGCGGTCGGCGCCACACTCGGCATAGATGCGAGCCCGTTTGCCGGGCCTGTCGGCGGACCGCCGGCGACCGGGCAGTTTTTCGTCGCCGTCGATGCCGATACGACCTCCGGAGGCGCTTTCGCCGGGCGGGTTGCCGATCTGGTCGCCGCGATCGCCGAACAGCCGGGCGCGCGGGTCCATGGTGCCGGCCGCAAGGCGGCGCGGGCCCGCGCTGCGGCAGGGCCGATCGAGATTGACCGTGTCATAGTCGAAAAAGTGCGTTGGCTGGCGGGCTGATCCGCCGTTTTTCTGCTTTTCCAACGATCGGGGGATCGAGAATGACCGGCACGTCCAGTATTCGCGATGTCGCCATGAAGGGCGCCGGCTACTATTCCAGGTCGACGGCCGGGGCCAAGGATGTCATCGACAATGCGACGCCAATGGTTCTGGACGCCGCGAACTCGCTGCCCATCCCGGACGACGGCAGGCCGATCACGGTGGCGGACATCGGCTGCGCTGACGGCGGCACGTCGATCGAAATGATCGGCAAGGTGCTGAGCGTACTGCGCCGGCGCGCGCCCGGCCATCCGATCCAGATGGTCTATACCGACCTGCCACGCAACGATTTCAGCCAGCTCTTCCAGAATGTCCATGGGTTGACCGAATTGGAAAGCCCGCTGCTCGACATGACGGACGTCTACTGCTTCGCCAGCGGCACCTCGTTTCACAAGAGCATCTTTCCGCCCGCGAGCCTGCATCTCGGTTTTTCCGCAACGGCCTCGCACTATATCAGCGAGAAGCCCTGCGAAATTCCCGACCACGTGCATATGGTCGGCGCGTCCGGCCCGGTGCGTGCGGCCTACGAGGCGCAAGGCGCCCGGGACTGGGAGGCCATGCTGCTGCAGCGCGCCCGGGAACTCGTGGCCGGCGGGCACTTGACCCTGTTCAATTTCGGCATCGACGAGCAAGGCCGCTACCTCGGCCATACCGGCGGTGTCAGCATGTTCGATACCTTCAACGAATTGTGGCGCGAGCTGGCGGACGAGGGAACGATAACGCCCGGCGAATACCGCAACACCAATTTCGCCCAGTGCTACCGTACCGTCGATCAGTTCTGCGCGCCGCTGACAGACGAGCAAAATCCGGTGTACCGGGCCGGATTGCGGCTGAAGCATGTCGAGACCCGGGTGGTCCGCTGCCCCTACGAACGGGAATTCGCCGGCCACGGCGATGCCGGCAGGTTTGCCGTCGACTATATTCCGACCCTGCGATCGTGGAGCGAGCACACCTTCGTGGCCGGCCTGTCGTCCGCCCGCCCGGCGGCGGAGAAACAGGCGATCGTCGACCGCTTCTACGACAGTTACGAAGACCGGGTCCGGCAAAGCCCCGAAGGCCATGCCATGGACTATGTCCACATCTACCTGGTGTGCGAGAAGAGGTGACGGACAGGTCTCGAAGGGCGCTCAGATCGGCTGTTCGCACATTGATCAGACATTCCGCCACCCGCCGGTATCCGCGGCTTTCCACGCTGCTTCGCAGAACCTTGAGTTTGAACCGTCGCATTCGAAAATTTGAACATTTCGCGCGACAATCTATGTTGTGCAGCGGTTTGGGCCGGTAAACACCGTCGGCCCGCGGGCCGGGTAGAGGCCGATAGCGTTGGATTAGCGGGGAGCCGTCGCGTGGCCATCGACACCATCGATACCGAGGCCATGGCGCGCAGCGCCGAGGAAGCAGCGCGCTTCCTGAAGACGATCGGCAATCCGAAACGCATGCTGATTCTCTGCTACCTGGTGAATTGCGAACGCAATGTCATGGAGCTCGAGCAGTTGCTCGATGTCCGGCAGTCGAGCATTTCCCAGGAACTGGCCCAGCTTCGCCGTAGCGGCATGGTCTCGACCCGGCGCCGGCGGAGAAATATCTACTACCGGATCAGCGATCCGAAGGTCGAGGCGATCATCGGGGCGGTCCACAAGGCCTTTTGCAGCAGTTAGCGTGCTGTAACGTCCGAGATTCGGCATTATTGCGGCATCGGCATTATAAAACCGCTTCCAACATCGGCCTACGCGGCATAGCATAGGTTACCGGATCGGAACGCCGGCTGTTCCGGTTCGACGAACACGATGGAGGAAGCGCATGAAACTGGGATACGGCCCGGCGGGAGCCGGGCTCATCGCTGCGGCGCTGGTCGCCGTCGCGCCGGTCGGCGCCCAAGCGGAATCGTCCGGCCGCAACCTCGCCCTGTCCTGCTTCAGCTGTCACGGCCCGGCAGGCAAGAGTCCGGATACGATTCCCGCGATCAACGGCAAGAACAAGGCGTTTATCGTCAAGGAGATGGTCGGATTCCGGGACGGCAAACGGAAATCCACAGTGATGCAGCGGATAGCCAAGGGTTACAGCGACGCGGAAATCAGTGCGCTTGCCGGTTATCTTGCCACCGTGAAATAGGAGGTCGCGACATGAGCAGACTGACACGACGCGAATTTACCGCGGCGGCAGGCGCTTCGGCGGCTGCGTTCGCTGCCCCTGCGGTCGCCCAGGGGAAGGGCGGCCGGATCGTTGTGGTCGGCGGCGGCTTCGGCGGTGCCAGCGCGGCCAAATACGCCAAGATGTTTGGCGGCGATTCGGTTGACGTAACGCTGATCGAGCCGAACAAGACCTTCTACACCTGCCCCTTCAGCAACCTGGTGCTGGGCGGACTGCGCGATATCGGATCGATCGGGCACGGCTTCGACGCGATGAAGAAGCGCGGCGTCAAGGTCGTACAAGACATGGTGACGGGGGTCGATCACGCCAAGAAAACGGTGACGACCGCCGGCGGCGCTTCGATCGGCTGGGACAGGCTCATCCTGTCGCCGGGCATCGACTTCCAGTGGGGCAAGATCAAGGGCTACGACGCGGCGGCGGCGGAGAAAATTCCGCACGCCTGGAAGGCCGGTCCGCAGACCGTCCTGCTGCGCAAGCAGCTTGAGGCGATGGCGGACGGCGGCGTCGTTATTCTGGCCCCGCCGGCCAATCCGTTCCGCTGCCCGCCCGGGCCGTACGAACGGGCCAGCATGATCGCCCACTATCTCAAGACCAAGAAGCCGAAGTCGAAGGTCCTGATCGTCGATTCCAAGGACAAGTTCTCCAAGATGCCCTTGTTCCTGGAGGGCTGGAAGAAAGTCTACGGACCGATGATCGAGTTCATCCCGCAGTCGAAGGACGGCCCGGTGACCGAAGTGGATGTCGGCGGCAAGACCGTCATCACCGAGTTCGGCGCCAAGCACAAGGGCGATGTGGTCAACCTGATTCCGCCGCAAAAGGCGGGCAAGGTGGCCGATATCGCCGGCGTCACCGCCAAATCGGGCTGGGCCCCGATCGACCGGCGGACCTTCGCATCGACCATGAAGAAGGACGTCTATGTAATCGGCGACGCCTCGATTGCCTCGCCCATGCCGAAGTCCGGTTTTTCGGCGAGCAGCCAGGGCAAGGTGGTGGCCGCCGGGGTGGTCGATTCGCTGGCCGGCAAAGCCGTGGCCGACCCGTCCTTTGCCAACACCTGCTACAGTCTGGTGGCGCCGGAATACGGCATCTCGGTCGCCAAGGTCTATGCCTGGCAGGGTGGTAAGCTGGTCGGCGTGAAAGGCTCTGGCGGCGTCAGCCCGAAGGGCGCGCCCGCCAGCTTCCGCGCGGAGGAAGCCCGCTATGCCAGCGGGTGGTATGCCAGCATCGCGGCGGATATCTGGGGCTGATCCGGCAGGTCGATCTGCGGTGCAAAACCGCAGGAACAAGGGCCGCCCGATCCGGGCGGCCCTTTTCTCTTGACCGGCCGGCGCAGGCATTTGTGCCGTCCGCGGCGCCGGGAGCAGGAGATTTGCCGCATGCCGCCCTCCGCCGTTGCGCACAGGCCGGCGGCATCTTAGGTCTTGGTCCTTCAACTCCTCACGCGGATTTGCGGCAGCCGGGTATTCCGGTCTTGTCGTTCCGGTGTCCGGGCAGGGGCGCGGGAAGCGCCAATTTCCGGATAGACGTCCGCGGCGGTCGAACCGGTAAAGGAAAATTCCATGGCGATGCCAAGCTTCACCATGCGCCAGCTGCTTGAGGCCGGCGTCCATTTCGGACACAACACACGCCGCTGGAACCCGAAGATGTCACCCTACATCTTCGGCGCGCGCAATAATGTCCATATCATCGATCTGCAGCAGACCGTGCCGATGCTGCAACGCGCCATGAATGCGGTGCGCGACGTCGCAGCGGCCGGCGGCCGGGTTCTGTTCGTCGGTACCAAACGGCAGGCCTCGCGTATGATCGCACAGTCGGCCGAGCGTTGCGGCCAGTTCTATGTCGACCACCGCTGGCTTGGCGGCATGCTAACCAACTGGTCGACGATCCAGCGCTCCATTGCGCGCCTGAAAACACTCGATGCACAGCTCGGCAACGAGGAAGAAACCCAGGGCCTGACCAAGAAGGAGCTGCTGCAGCTTACCCGCGAGCGCGACAAGCTGGAAAAGGCGCTGGGCGGCATCAAGGAGATGTCCGCACTGCCGGACATAATCGTCGTCATCGACACCAACAAAGAGGCGATCGCGGTCGCCGAGGCGAACAAGCTGAAGATTCCGGTGATCGCCGTGATCGACAGCAACAGCGATCCCAAAGGTATCGATTACCCGGTGCCGGGCAACGACGATTCGCTGCGTGCCATTGAGATTTACCTGGATTTGTTCTGGGGTGCGGTGCTGGACGGTCTGGCGCAGGAAGTGGCGCTATCCGGCGGCGATCTGGGCGAAGCCGAAGCGCCGATGGCGGAGGAACTTCCGGACGCCGCTGCGGACGGGGAGGCCGGGACGACAGACACGGCAGCTGAGCCGGCCGCATCGAACGAAACGCCAGCCGAGAGCGAAGAACCGGCTCAGAAAGCAGCCCCCGAAACGACTCCGGAAGCAACTGCTGAAACGACTTCGGAAGCAACCCCCGAAGCATCTCCCGAAGCGGTCGGGCAGGAAGCTGCGTCCGGCTGACCGGCCTGGCGCAAGCAGACGAACGGTCGGTGCTGTCGGGTGCCGCCCGGCGGAGCGACCGGCAAACGATAGCCAGCAAACAAGAGGGCGAAATGGCTCAAATCAGTGCGTCCATGGTGAAGGAACTGCGCGGCCGCACGGGCGCCGGCATGTTGGACTGCAAAAAGGCTCTGGTCGAAGCCGGCGGCGATATCGAGATGGCCGGCGAATGGCTGCGCAAGAAGGGTCTCGCGGCGGCGGCCAAGAAATCCGGCCGTGTTACGGCGGAAGGGCTGGTCGGCCTGCGTACCGACGGCGCGCGCGGCGCGTTGGTAGAAGTCAACGCGGAAACAGATTTCGTGGCGCGCAACGAAGGGTTCCAGGCTTTTGTGGGGGCGGCATCCGATGTGGCGCTCGAAGTCGGCGGCGATCTGGCGGCGCTGAAATCTGCGGACTATCCGGGCGGCGCGCGCACGGTCGAAGGCGAACTCACCAACCTGATCGCGACGATCGGCGAGAACATGACCCTGCGCCGCTCTGTCTGCCTGAGCGTCGGTGAGGGGGTCGTCGCCTCCTATATGCACAATTCAGCGGCGCCGGGCCTGGGCAAGATCGGCGTGCTGGTGGGCGTGAAATCCGCCGGCGATGCCGAAGCACTGCATAAGCTCGGCAAGCAGGTTGCCATGCACGTCGCGGCGAGCAGCCCGCGGGCGGTAACCGCCGAAGACCTGGATGCCGAGACGGTCGAGAAGGAGCGCGAAATTCTGCGCGAACAGGCGGCGACCAGCGGCAAACCGCCAGAAATCGTCGAGAAGATGATCGAGGGCCGGCTGCGCAAATTCTTCGAGGAAGTTGTGCTGATGAATCAGACCTGGGTGATCGACGGCGAGTCGAAGGTTTCAAAGGTCATCGACGCCGCTGCGAAAGAGTTGGGAACGCCGGTTGAGATCGCCGGATTCGCGCGCTATCAGCTTGGTGAAGGCGTCGAACGCAAGGAAGACGACTTCGCGGCTGAAGTTGCCCAGCTTGCCGGCTGATCCTGCCGCGACGCCGGCACAGGACATCGAAACCGGGAGCCAGGGCCCATGAAGGACGAACCGGCATACAGGCGCGTCCTTCTCAAGTTGTCCGGCGAAGCCTTGATGGGCGGACGGAATTTCGGGCTGGACCCGGAAACGCTGGAACGTATCGCAAAGGAAGTGAAATCGATCCACGATATCGGGATCGAAATCTGTCTTGTCGTCGGCGGTGGCAATATTTTTCGGGGCATACAGTCCGCAGCCCACGCCATCGACCGGTCGACCGGCGACTATATGGGCATGCTGGCGACGGTCATGAACTCGCTGGCGATCCAGGGCGCGCTGGAGCAACTGGGCGTGAATACGAGGGTCCAGTCGGCTATCCCGATGTCGACCGTCTCCGAACCCTATATCCGTCGCCGCGCCGTCCGGCATCTCGAAAAGGGCCGGGTGGTGATTTTCGCAGCCGGAACCGGCAATCCCTTCTTCACGACGGATACCGCCGCTGCGCTACGCGCTTCGGAAATGAATTGCGACGCCCTGCTCAAGGGGACCAAGGTGGACGGAGTATACAGCGAAGACCCGGCTGGCAATCCGTCGGCGGCACGATACGAGGCCTTGACCTTCACTGAGGCGTTGAGCCGGAACCTAGGGGTCATGGACGCGACCGCCATAGCGTTGGCAAGGGAAAACGGCATCCCGATCGTTGTCTTTTCGATCCAGTCTCCAGGATCGATTGCCGACATCGTTCACGGCCGGGGCTCCTTCACCATCATCGCCGAATAAGGCATTTTCCCCTTAGAACATTCTGATAAAAACAAGCAGTATAGGCGTCACACGAGAAAAGAAGCGCCGGTTGACTGCAACGGTGCCGCCACGCGGAGAAACGGAACCGGAGGCCGGGCCATGATCGATCCCGTTCTGAAAGACATCAAACGCCGGATGGACGGCGCGATGGAGTCGCTGCGCGGCGATCTGGCCGGCTTGCGAACCGGTCGTGCATCGACCGGTCTGCTGGAACCGATAACGGTGGAAGCTTACGGCGCACAGATGCCGCTGAACCAGGTCAGTAATATCTCGGCGCCCGAGCCGCGCCTGCTGACGGTGCAGGTGTGGGATACCAATCTGGTCGGGGTAGTCGAAAAAGCCATCCGCGCTTCCGATCTGGGCCTCAATCCGCAAACGGAGGGGCAGGTAATCCGAGTGCCGCTGCCGGACCTGACCGAAGAGCGCCGCAAGGAACTCGTCAAGGTGGCGGGCAACTATGCGGAGCAAGCGAAGGTTGCGGTGCGCAACGTGCGCCGCGACGGTATGGACACCCTCAAGAAAGCCGAGAAGACCGGCGAAATTTCGCAGGACGAGCATCACGCCCGGGCTGACGATATCCAGAAGGTGACCGACTCGCACATCGGAGACATCGACGCGCTGCTCGCCCAGAAAAGGGGCGAGATCATGCAGGTCTAGAGTCGGTCGGATATGGACGCCGTTTCGCCCTTAGCGATCGTTCAGGCGCCGCCACGCCACATCGCGATCATCATGGACGGCAATGGCCGCTGGGCGAAGGCCCGCGGCCTGCCGCGCACGGTCGGCCACAGGCATGGCGTCGATGCCGTACGCCGGACCGTAAAGGCGGCGGTCGCCAACGGCATCCGATACCTGACGCTCTACGGGTTCTCGTCCGAGAACTGGAACCGTCCACCGGCCGAGGTCAGGGAACTGATGGAACTGCTGCGCCACTATCTGCGCAGCGAAATCGCCGAGTTGCACGAACAGGGCGTCCGGCTTCGATTCATCGGCGACAGGTCGCGCCTGCCGGCGGATATCATTGCGCAGATCGATCATGCCGAAAGGCATACCGCCGGCAATAATGTCATTACGCTGGTCATCGCCCTCAGCTACGGCAGCCGGGACGAAATTTTGGGCGCCGCCCGCCGGATGGCCACCAGGATTGCGCGGGGCGATCTCGATCCGGACGCAATCGGGCAGGAGGAATTTTCCCGCCATTTGCTGACCAGCGATATCCCGGATCCGGATCTTGTTATCCGGACCAGCGGCGAGCAGCGCTTGAGCAATTTCCTGCTCTGGCAATCGGCCTACGCCGAACTTGTATTCACAAAATGCCTGTGGCCGGATTTCGATGCCGATACACTGCAGGACGCGGTATCGGAATACTGTCAGCGGGAGCGCCGTTATGGCGCTGTCGGCTGATCGGGCCGCCGCGGCGGAACCGACCATCGCTTCCCCGGCAAGGGTGGATGCGTTGAGAGGATCGGGTGAGGTTCTGGCCCGTGTACTGTCCGCGATCTGCCTGTCGGGCCTTCTGGTTGCCTGCCTTTATCTCGGCTGGCCCTTCTTCCATCTGCTGGTTTTCGCCGCTGCCGGGCTGATGGCCTGGGAATGGGCTGGACTGTGCGGCCGGGGGAAGGTCGCGCGGGGCGGTTATGCGCTGATTGCCGTCTGCCTCGTCGTCGTAGGGCTGGTCTCGTTCGCCTTGTCAATCGAGGCGTCATTGGTTCTGATTCTGGGAGCGCCGGCGACTGCATTGCTGGTACGCCCCGAGCGCCCGTCGGATGCCTTTTGGATGGGCGCCGGCGTGTTTTACATCGGCGGCGCGGCCTGGGCCGCTGTCGCCCTTTTTGACATGTTCCGGGACGGAGCGTGGGCCGTCGCCTGGATTTTCTGGGTGGTCGCGTTCACCGATATCGGCGCCTTCCTGGCCGGCCGGGCGGTCGGCGGGCGCAAACTCGCGCCGCGGCTGAGCCCGAACAAGACCTGGTCCGGTTTTTTCGGCGGGCTGGCTTTTGCCGCTCTGGCCGGGCTGCTGTTCGCCCTGGCCGCCGACCGGCCGGCGGCCGGCTTCCACGTCGCTGCGGCGGTTGTCGTAAGCCTGGTGGCGCAGGCCGGCGACCTGTTCGAATCGCGGCTCAAGCGCCAGTTCGACGCTAAGGATTCCGGAAAGTCGATACCGGGACACGGCGGATTGTTGGATCGTATCGACGGCGTCGTTCCGGCCATGATCCTGGTCGCCGTGGCGGCTTCGCTGCGCGGCGGCGTGGAAACGCCATGGCTTTAGGTGGCCCCCATCCCGCCTCGAGCGGCAGTGCTTCGGCAGTTAACGACGGGCCCCGGCGCATCACAATTCTCGGCTCGACCGGTTCGATCGGACAGAGCACGCTGGATCTGGTTGCCCGCCAACCGGAGCATTTCGCGATCGAGGCGCTCACCGCCCACCGAAATGTCGAGCTTCTGATCCAGCAGGCGCTGAAGACCGATGCGTGTCTGGCGGCAATTGGCGACCCGGCGCTCTATGGCGCCCTCAAGGACGGACTCGCCGGGACCGGTATCGCGGTGGCGGCAGGGAGGGAGGCGATCGCCGAAGCGGCAGCCCGTCCGGTTGACTGGGTTATGGCCGGCATCGTCGGCGCCGCCGGGCTGGAGCCGACCCTGCGAGCGATCCGGCAGGGCACGATCGTAGCGTTGGCCAACAAGGAAAGCCTGGTCTGCGCCGGCGATTTTGTTCAGGCCGAGGTGCAGCGCTGCGGCGCGACCCTGTTGCCGGTCGATTCAGAACACAACGCAATCTTCCAGGTTTTCGATTACGACCAACCCGAACGGGTGGCTCGCATTGTGCTGACGGCGTCCGGCGGTCCGTTCCTGAACTGGACCCGCGAACGGATGGCGGCGGCGACCCCGGCCGAGGCTGTCGCCCACCCGAACTGGGACATGGGCGCCAAGATATCCGTCGATTCGGCGACGTTGATGAACAAGGGCCTTGAGGTGATCGAGGCCTGGCACCTGTTTCCCGTGGAGAAGGACCAGATCGCCATCGTGGTGCATCCGCAATCGGTCGTCCATTCCATGGTCGACTACGTCGATGGATCGACGCTGGCCCAGATGGGCACGCCGGACATGCGCACGCCTATCGCCTATGCCATGGCCTGGCCGAAACGCATGGTATCGCCCTCCGCAAGGCTGGATCTGCCGGCGGCCGGGCCGCTCACATTCGAAGCGCCCGATCTCGACAGGTTTCCGGCCCTGGCGCTGTCCCGTGCAGCGTTGGACGCCGGTGGCGCGGCTCCGGCGGTGCTCAATGCTGCCAACGAAATTGCCGTTGCCGCCTTTCTGGACGGGCGGATCGCCTTTCTCGAAATCGCCGAAACCGTCGAGGAGACCCTCTCGCGCGGGCCGCAACACGAGATACGCTCGATCGACGATGTTCTCGGAGTCGACCGGGCGGCGCGGCGGATCGCCCATGAGTTGACGATGCGGTGAGGTGAGTCGGTTTTGGTCCCTGTGGGCGCTAGATATTCGACGACGCCAAATATTTGCGCTTGGTTCGTTCGGTCCGAGGGGCCGGTCAGGAGAAGAAATCCACATGATCGCGACCCCTTCCGATCCGGTCGGTTGCTGACGGCGCACTTCGACTTCCTGCTCAAGACTTACGAACGATGGAATTCATCTCAGTCCTCTGGAACTACATCCTTCCGTTCCTGATTTTGTTCACGCTGCTCGTCTTCGTTCACGAGATGGGGCACTACACGATTGCGCGCCGCAACGGCGTGCGGGTTGAGATATTTTCCATCGGATTCGGGCCGGAACTGTTCGGCAGGGACGACCGGGCGGGAACACGCTGGAAGTTCTGCGCGATTCCGCTGGGCGGTTACGTCAAGATGTTCGGCGATGCCGACGCAACCAGCCGGCCGGGCGAAGCGGTGGAACGGCTGACGCCCGAACAACGCAAGGTGAGCTTCTACCACAAGAGCGTGGGACAGCGCGCCGCTATCGTCTTCGCCGGTCCGGCGGTCAATTACGTCTTCGCGGTCCTGATCCTGGCGCTGCTGTTCATGACCGCCGGCCAGCGTCATACGCCAGCCGTTGTGGGCGCGGTCATCCCCGGCGGGGCGGCTGAAAAAGCCGGCCTGCGCATCGGCGATACAGTCGTTCGATTCGCCGGTCGCTCCATAGACCGCTTTGAAGAGGTCGAACAGATCGCGCTGCTGCATCCCGGCCAGACGCTGCGGATCGTCGTCCGTCGCGATGGCGGCGAGCGCGCTTTCGCGTTAGCGCCGGAACCGCGAACCGTCCACGACAGACACGGTAACGCCGAAGTCTATGGAGTGCTCGGCGCCGTGCGGATGGTGGCGCCGGTTGTCGGGCGAGTCCTCGAGGATTCAGCCGCAGCGGCAGCCGGGCTGAGAAGGGGCGACCGGATCGTCGCCATCGACGGCACGCGGGTTTCGACCTTCCAGGAAGTTCGTACCGTCGTTATGGCCGGGCCGGACAGGCCGATGAAATTGCAGGTACTGAGGGACGGTCGCCAGGCCGGCCTGGCGATCGTGCCGCGAAAATATACCTATACAGACAACACCGGCGCTACCCGGACGATCGGCCGGATCGGCATCGGCGTCGCGCCACCGCCAATGAAGCGCCACGGTCCCGTCGCGGCACTATGGGCGGCGGTCGGCGAAACCTGGTCGCTGACCGTAACCACGGCAACGGCCATCGGCCAGATGTTTGCGGGAGAGCGGAAATTCAGGGATATCGGCGGACCTCTGCGCATTGCCGAGATGTCCGGCGACATGGCGCAGATCGGTCTGTATGCGTTCGTCTGGTTCATGGCGGCGATTTCGCTGTCCCTGTGCCTGATCAATCTGCTGCCGGTGCCGATGCTCGACGGCGGGCATCTTCTGTACTACGGGATCGAAGCAATTCGCGGTAAACCATTGGGTGAAAAGGCGCAGGAATATGGTTTCCGAATTGGGATGGCTTTGGTATTAACGCTCATGGTCGTTGTCACCTGGAACGATCTGCTCCGCCTGTTCGGAGCGCACGGTTCGTAGACCTATGGAATAGCGCGGTCGCCGGCGAAGCGGTTGGCGGTCGTGTTGACTTGTGACCGAAGGGGATTGTCGTGCGGATACTTACGGTGTTGTTGCTGGGTGCAGCGCTGCTTGCCGGAGTCGTACAGGCGACCTCTGTCAGCCCCGCAACCGCCCAGGTGCGCGGCGGCACGATCCGAAACATAGTTGTCGAGGGAGCGCGGCGCATCGATCCCCAGTCGATTGCGGGGTATCTGGCCATCAAGCAGGGTGAACCCTTCGATCGGGCAAAAATCGATTCCTCGCTTAAGTCGCTTTTCGCCAGCGGCTTGTTCCGCGATGTGTCGATCCGCCGGCGAGGCCGGGATCTCGTCATTCGCGTGGTCGAAAATCCGATCGTCAACCGGGTCGCCTTCGAGGGCAATTCCAAGATCGACGACGGCGATTTGAACTCCACTGCGAATATCAGCCCGCGAAGCGTTTATTCGCGCGCCAGGGTCGAAGAGGCGGTCCGGCGTATGCTGGCCGCCTACCGCGCCGCCGGCCGTTATGCGGCTGCGGTGACGCCCAAGGTCATCCCACGTTCGCAAAACCGGGTCGATGTCGTCTTCGAAATCGATGAGGGCGCCAAGACACTGGTCCGCCGAATCAGCTTTATCGGCAATACCAATTATTCCGACGCCGCGCTGCGCGATGCGATTATCACCAAGGAGACGGCTTTCTGGCGCTTCCTCGGCCAGTCGGACATTTACGATCCGGCGAAGCTCGAAGCGGACAAGGAAGTGCTGCGCCGGTTCTATCTGGACCGCGGCTTCGCAGAATTTCAGGTTCTGTCTGCCGTCGCCGAACTGGCCCCCGACCGGGAAGGATTCTTCATTACTATCACGGTGCGTGAAGGCGCCCGTTTCCGGTTCGGCAAAATGACGGTGGATTCCCGGCTCAGGCGAATCGATTCCAGTCAGTTGAGCGCTGCTGTCAAGATGCAGACAGGCGACCGGTATAACGCCGAGAAGATCCAGCGATCGATCGTCGCTCTTACCGATGTCGCAGGCACTCACGGCTATGCATTCGCCAAGGTCGCTCCTCAGGTCAAGCTGAACCCGGAAAAGGCGACGGTCGACGTCACCTTCACGATCGAGAGGGGGCGCCGGGTCTTTATCGAGCGGATTGAAATCGTGGGAAATGTCCGGACTCGCGATTCGGTGATTCGGCGCGAGATCCTGGTTTCCGAAGGAGACGCGTTCAATACCAGCAAGATAGGCCAGTCGCGGCGAAGGCTGGTCAACACCGGATACTTCGAATCGGTCATATTCGAACGCAAGGAAGGTTCGGGACCGGATCGGGTGCGGCTGAATATCGTCGTTGTAGAGCGCGCTACGGGCCAACTTTCGGTGGGTGGCGGATTTTCCACGCGAGATGGTCCGCTCGGCCAGCTCGGCGTGCAGGAAAGCAACTTCCTGGGACGAGGCTACGATGTCCGTTTGTCGGGCCAGTTGTCCCTGCGGTCCTCGCAGATAGACGCCAGCTTTACCGACAAGCATTTCCTCGGGCGCGACGTCTCCTTCGGTGTCGACCTGTTCAGGCTAACGCGCGGGTTTCAGGACAACTTCTCGCAGAGTTCCGATATCCAGGTAGAAACCCTGGGCGGCCGGGTCCGGTTTGGCTATCCACTGGCGGAAGATGTACGCCAGAGCATGTTCTATGAACTGTCGAACCGCCGCGTGACGGGTGCGACAACGCAAAGCTCTGTTTTCCTCCAGAACGAATCCGGCAGTACAACGAAATCTGCAGTCGGCACCAACATTACCTGGGATACCCGGGACAACCGTTTCGAACCGACTGACGGCTATGTGGTCGGCGGCGGTTTGACCGCCGCCGGACTCGGCGGAACGGAGAAATTCTACAAGCTTTCGGCCCGAGCCGGCCATTGGACTTCGTTGACTCCCGGTCTCGTGCTGGCGCTGTCCGGTGAAGCCGGCCATGTTGGCGGATTCGGCCAGGACGTTCGCTTGGGCGAGCGGTTTTTCCTCGGCGGGAACAGGCTTCGCGGTTTTGAATATGGCGGAGTCGGACCGCGCGACCGGGCCGTAGACGTCTCGCTCGGCGCGAAGAATTACTGGCTGATGACGGCCGAATTGAGTTTTCCGCTCGGCCTGCCAAAGGAGTTGGGCATCAAGGGACGGGTGTTCACCGATACAGGCAGCGCTTTCGGCTTTGACGCCAGCGGACCTGCACTGATCGACGATGCCACTCCACGAATTTCGGCAGGTGCCGGGCTATCCTGGCGTTCGCCGCTCGGGCCGCTGCGGTTGGATTTCGGTTTCCCGCTCGTGAGCCAATCCCATGATCGCCGCCGCATGTTCAATTTCAGTTTCGGGACCAGGTTCTAGATCATGAGAAAATGCGCCCTGTTGGGACTGGCCGTCGTTGCTGCGCTCGGTACGTTGTCGGCCTCTCACGCGCAGACATCGAGGCCGGTGACCAAGATCGGCATCGTCAATGTGCAGGACGTGCAGCGTCGATCGCGCGCCATGATCGCAGTCCGCCAATCGATCGAAGCCTTGCGCAAGAAGTACAACAAGAACTTCGACGCCAGCCAAAAGGAAATGCAGTCAGAATACGACCGGCTGCGTAAAGACAAGGAAATGTCGCGTGGCGAGTATGAGCGGCGGGTTCGTTCCCTTCAGGCCGATCTTGTGAAGCTGCGGCGTCAAAGCCGGGCGCGAAGCGACGCGTTGGGCGTGGCGTCCGAAAAGGTGTTTAACAAGTTCCGTCAGGAAGTGGTTCTGGTCGTGAAATCATTGGCGGTCGAGGATGGTTTGACCCTGGTTCTGAATCAGGTCACTCTGATCCACGCAGCACCGCAGTATGACATTACCGACAAGGTGGTCGAGCGACTGAACAAGCGTCTGCCAAAACTGGAGCTGACCTATAAGGATCCGGTTGGCAGTGCGGAAGAAGAAGTAAAGAAACGCCGCGAGAAAGCGCAAAAAAAGAAAAAATAGCCGGTGCTGCGTTTCGGTGTAAGCCTTTGACATTACAGGCCCATGACGGTCGCGGCGAACCGGTGACGACAGTGTCCGACGAAACGCTTCCCTCGATCCTCGATATCAAGCGCATTCTGGAGGTGCTGCCGCACCGCTATCCGTTCCTCATGGTCGATCGGATGGAAGATGTGGTGCGCGGCGAAAGCGCCGTAGGAATCAAGAATGTGTCGATCAACGAACCGTTCTTCCAGGGCCACTTCCCCGGCTCTCCGGTGATGCCGGGTGTGTTGATGATCGAAGCGATGGCGCAGGCCGCGGGGATTCTGGTCATAGAGACGCTGGGCTCGGAAATGGAAGGGAAGCTCGTCTATTTTATGTCGGTTGAAAGCGCGCGCTTTCGCAAGCCCGTGCGCCCCGGAGACCGGATGCATATCCATGTGCACAAGCGACATGCCCGTCGTCTTGTGTGGAAGTTCGACGGCGCATGCAAGGTGGACGGCGAGGTGGTGGCCGAAGCGACCTACACCGCGATGATCGTCGACGATGACACCTGAGCGGCGGCGCCGGGATGTCCGATATCCATCCGACTGCCATCGTCGATCCGTCCGCCACGCTGGCGGACACGGTCCGCGTGGGCCCCTACGCCACGATCGGCGCGCATGTCACGCTTGCCGACCGCTGCACGGTGATGCAGCACGCAGTTGTGGAAGGCCATACGAGCGTGGGCCACGGCACGGTGATCTATCCCCATGCCTGTGTGGGATTACCGCCCCAGGATACGAGCTACAGGGGTGAACCGACCCGGCTCGTCGTCGGCAGCAACAACGTCATTCGCGAGCACGCCACCCTGCATACGGGAACGTCGAAAGGCCACGGTATAACGAGAGTCGGCGACAATTGCCTCTTCATGGTGAACACACATGTCGCGCACGACTGCACCATCGGCAACAATGTAATCCTGGCCAACAACGCCGTGATGGGCGGCCACGTCACCATCGGCGACTATGCCATCCTTGGCGGTAACTCGGCGATTCAGCAATTCGCCAGGGTTGGTCGTCACGCCATGATGGGCGGCATGTCGGCGTCGGAGGCCGATATCATCCCTTATGGCCTGGTCATCGGCGTACGTGACGGCCTTTCGGGCCTGAACCTCATCGGCCTGCGCCGGCGCGGCTATACGCGGGACCAGATCCACGAACTGCGCCGCGCCTACCGGTTGCTGTTCGCGGCGGAAGGTACCCTGACAGAGCGCACCAACGACGTGGCTGAGATGTTCAACGGCAGCGCGGCGGTGCGGGAGATCGTGGACTTTATCCGCGCGGATCCGGCGCGGCCGATCTGCCAGCCACCGGCAACTCGTGGCTGAGCCGGCGGCCGATACGCTCGCCATCATTGCCGGCGGCGGAGATATACCGGCGCTCGCCATCGAGGCCTGCGAAAGGGCGGGCAGGCCCTTTTTCGTCTTCGCGCTCGAAGGGCACGCCGATCATCCGGCCGTCTTCGCCGCGCCGCACGAGGTCGTCCGGATCGGCGCCGCATCGTATTTCGAAAAGCGGGCGCGAGAGGAGGGCGTCAGGGACATCGTCATGGTTGGCCGGGTTCGCCGGCCGGCCCTCCGAGAGATCCGCCCCGACGCGAAAGCGGCCGCCTTCGTCGCTCGGGTCGCGATGAAATCGCTGGGCGACGACGGCCTGCTGCGGGCGGTCGCCGACGAACTGGAACGTTTCGGTTTCCGGGTGGTCGCCATCCAGGATGTCGTAGCCGGCCTGCTTGCGCCCGCCGGCACGCTGAGTCGCGCGCAGCCGGATCGCGACGCGCAACGGGATATTGCTCGCGGGATCGAGATCGCCGGTTCCCTGGGCAGCCTGGATGTGGGTCAGGCTGTTGTCGTGCAGCAGTCCCTTGTCCTCGGTGTGGAAGCCATAGAGGGTACGGACGCCCTGCTCGAACGCTGCGCGGGGCTCAAGCGCAGCGGGCCGGGCGGAGTTCTGGTCAAGATCCGGAAAGTCAGGCAGGACCGTCGCCTCGACCTGCCGACGGTCGGCACGGCGACGGTGGAAAAGGCTGCTGCTGCCGGCCTGCGCGGCATTGCCGTTGAGGCAGGCGCGACGCTTCTGGTGAACCGGGATGCAATTGTGGCGGCGGCTGACAAGGCGGGGCTTTTTCTGGTCGGGCTGACTCTGGACGGCGGTGAGACAGATGCCGGGAAGACTCACTGATCCCGGCCGGTTCGCCGGCAGCCGTCCCCTCATCTACTTCATCGTGGGCGAGCCGTCCGGCGACCAGATTGGCGGTCATCTGATCCGCGCGCTGAAAGAGCAGACTGACGGAGCCGTCGAGTTTGGCGGAATCGGCGGTCCGGCGATGGCTGCGGCCGGGCTGGAGAGCTTGTTTCCCATCGATCTGTTCTCGGTCATGGGTCTGGACTATGTGCCCCGACTGTGCAGCATCCTGCGGCGCATGAAGCAGCTTGAGCGGGACATCGCCCTTCGCTGTCCGGACTGCGTGGTTACGATCGATGCCCAGGCCCTGTCCGGGCATATGGGTCGCCGCCTCGCCCGGCGCGGCGAGACGCTGGTTCATTATGTGGCGCCGACGGTGTGGGCGTGGCGCCCGGGCCGCGCGCAGGTGATCGCGCGGCGTCTCACCCATTTGCTGACCATCTTTCCGTTCGAGGCGTCGTGGTTCGAACCGCTCGGCCTGCCGGTCACTTTCGTCGGCCACCCGGCCGCCGAGCCCGATCCGCCGGATCCGGCCACCGTGGCGGAATTTCGCCAGCGTCACGCCGGCGCCGGACCGGTCCTGTGCCTGCTGCCGGGCAGCCGGCGCAAGGAGGTTCGCCGGCAACTTCCGATATACCGCGCCGTGATCGAGCGACTGAAGGACGGCGGTCCGCCGCCTGTCTGTCTGATGCCTACCGTGGAGTCTGTCCGGAAACTGGCGACCGCCTTGACGGCGGATTGGCCGGCGCCGCTCATCCCGCTGCCGGCCGACGACACCAAATACCTGGCGTTCCTGGCGGCCGATGCCGCGCTGGCGGCGTCCGGCACCGTCACCGTGGAACTGGCGATTGCCGGCACGCCGACCGTGGTGACGTACAATCTGCCCTGGCTGGAGGGCAAGCTCGCCCGTCTCCTTGTGAACACGCCTCTCGTTTCGGCGGTCAACATCGCTGCCGGAGAGGCGATCATGCCGGAACTCCTACTTGAACAATGCCGGCCGGAGCCGATCGCCAATGCGCTGGCGCCGCTGTTGCGCGATCCGGCGTTGCGCCGTGCGCAGGCGACGCGTATTCGTGCTGTCGCGCAGACGCTGTCCGTGCCCGGCCGCAAGCCCAGCGAGATAGCAGCCGACGCCATCCTAAGAATCATTCTGGAAAAATCCTGCGATGAGTGACGAGAGCCCCGCTTTCCGCATGCTGCACACCATGTTGCGGGTGCGCGATCTGGACAAGTCCATCGCTTTCTACACCGACCATCTGGGAATGCATCTGCTGCGCCGTCGGGATTTTCCGGGCGGTCGATTCACGCTTGCTTTCGTCGGCTATGGCGAAGAATCCGCCAATACCGTTCTGGAACTGACCCACAACTGGGACCAGGAAGAGCCCTACGATCTCGGCACGGGTTACGGTCACATCGCGCTCGGTGTCCCGGACATCTACGGCACATGCGACAAGCTCGAAGCTGCCGGTGTCGCCATTCCGCGCCCGCCGGGTCCGATGAAGCACAGCACGACGGTGATCGCTTTTGTCGAAGACCCTGACGGCTACAAGGTCGAATTGATCGAGCGGTAGGGCCGGCGGATCGTCGGCGCTGCCTGCGCAGCCGGTGGCTAAAAATTATACGTCAGGTTCACGGCCACGAAGCTGTCGCGCCTGGTCTGGTGGACGATCGTGTCCGCCCTGTCGACCTGGAGCAGAAGGACCGCCTCGGCCTTCACCGAGACGGCGTCGGTGAGCCGCCGGTTGAACTCGATGTTCAGGGTTCGGGTGCGATAGTCCAGATCGAGCAGCGCTCCGACGATGAATTCCGCGCCCTGGACGTCGTTGAGTGCGAGGCGCGCGCCGAGGAACAGGTCGTTCTGATACTGGTTGGTCGCCCGTTGGCGCCGCCCGTCGAGCATCCATTCTGCGAGCAGGCTGAGGTCGGCGTCCGATTCGAAGATGCCGTTGAAGGTGTATTCGCCGCCGACGACGAAGGAAGCATAGGCTTCCTTCTTGCCGAGGTCGGTAAGATCGGCGGGGTTGCGGACGGTGTTGCGGGCGCCCTGGCGATAGATCGCCTCCAGCTTCAACAGCCAGGCCTCGACGGTGAGCTGGGCGTCGAGTCCGAACTGCCGGATCTGTTCGTAGTGCGGCGCCAGTACAAAACTTGTGAGACTGAGCGGCTCGATCCGCATGACCGGTTCCCGGCTGGTGCCGTCGAACACGCTGAGGCCGAGATCGAGCGGCCCGAAGGTGTGACTGTAGCGGGCCGCGAAATCGAGATGCCATTCCCCGGCGCCGCTCTCGTAGGTCGCGAGGTCGTTGTCGATTCGCAACATTGGGCGCAAGCGGCCTGCGCGGCCCGGGAAGGTGCGCTGCCGATGATAAGAAATCAGGAAGAACTCCGCCGCGCCCCAGTCACCGGACAGCGTGAGATGGGCCATCGGCTGGCCCAGCTTGGTCTTCTCGTTCGGATGGTCGACCAGATCGGTCTGGTTGACGATATCGACCAGATGGCGCAATTCGGCGACGCCCCAGAACACCCGGTCGATGCCGAGGCGCAGTTCCCATTCGCCCTCGCCCATCGGGCCGTTCACCAGCAGATAGGCTTCGCGCAGGTCGGCATGAGTGCGGGCCGGATCGGCGGCGTCGTAGCGGAAAAACGGAACCAGGGTGAAGCTCGTCGATTCCGCGACCTGGAGATAGAGCTTGGGCTCGGCGACCAGCCCGGCGTTATAGCCGCGCTGGCCGTCAAAGGCGGCGGTTTGCGGAAACCAGCGGCTCTCCACCGCCACACGCCCGGAGATTTCGTGTTCGGCAACGGCAGTCGCCGTTCCGGCGGCGAAGGCAAGGAGCGCAAGCGCAATCCGGACTGCGCTCCGGCCGGTCCGCCGAAGGTCGGCGGGCATTGGCATCAGCGCACCCGTTTGAGGCCGGTCCGGGTGAACTCGCGCGCCTTGAGGTCGGCGCCGAACCTGTAGTCCGACCACAGCATGACGGTGCTCTTGCCGGTCAGGTGGTTGACCATCGTCATCTCGCCGGCGCGCCAGAAGCGTTTCAGATACTGCTTGTATTTCGCGAAGGTCAGCGTCTTCAGATGCGCGTTCTTGCGGTCGTAGAAGGCGATCTTCCAGGCGCGCAATTCCGTCTTGTCGCGCCACACGATCTGGCGCCGGTAGGCCGAGCGCTTCGCCGTCGGCACCTGCTCGACCACCGTGCACGCGAGCTTGCCGCACGCCTCGTCGCGCAGATACTTGTAGGTGTATTTCCCGACTTCCTGGGCGCCCAGATCCTCGTAGGAGAACTCGGAGCCCATGAACGAGCCCGAGCGGTTCGACGAACTGATGCGTTTCACCCTTTTGAGCGCCGGCAGATAGAGCCACTGGTCGTCGGCCTTCTTCTTGTGGGCGTGGATCAGGAAGGCGGTGCCCTTGACGCTGCGCGGCCGGTCGAACACGAACAGGCTCCGGTTGCCGGCATCCTCGGTCTCGAGAACCTTGATCCGGAGCTGGCGCCGGCTCTCCCGCCCCTGCTTGTTGCGCAGCACCATGGTCTGGCTGGCGGTGAAATTGCCGAAGCCCTTGTCGCGGTCGTAGGCGTCCTTGGCGATCTTGAGGCCGGCCTCCCCGGGCGAGGCGGCGCCCGCGGGCTGAACTCCGGTGAGCGGCACCGAAGTCAGCAGCAGAACAGCCGGAAGTTTCGATAGGGTCGGATGGAGGCGGATCATGTGTTTTTCCGATCGATAGCCATCAACAGCAGCGGATGAAGCTGGAAACCGGCGCCCCGGCACCGAACCGCTGCCGGCAACGCGACGGTCGGCTGCAATGCCGCGCCCGGCAACCAGAATACCGCCGCCCGATCGGCCGGAGTCCGGGATACTTCCGGAAAGACGAGTCGGTCCAGAGAAATTCAGTATGCAGGTGGAACCCTATTGCCGCGCTGCCGCATGTGCAAGTGGCTTCAACCGGTTCCCGATCGCGCTGCCCGACCGCCGCCGATCGGGCGGGCAGACCCGAAAGAATGATGGACAGGAGAGGTTGGAGGCTGGAATACTGCAAAGGGATGCTCCTGTCGTTGGAGTTCACTTGACTATGTACTGCCGCCTCCTGCGAAATTCCTTTCCTAATGCTGTGCTCTGTTATGGTCGCCAAGTAAGGGACTCGGGAACGCGAACAGAATGTGCTGATTTCGAATTCCGGGCCAAAGCCGGCAAGATGATATGAATTTGGAATCCTCCATAGCGCTCGTAATGGGTCGGCGATGGCTGACCATTTTACTTTCGTTGATCGTGATGATCGCTCTCGCCACCGGCGCAATGTTCATCGTAAATGTTGACGTCGACGTTCGAAATCATTTCAGCAAACAAGACCCGCACATTGTTGCGCTCGAACAGCTTGAAGACACCTACGCCCTCTCGGATGCGGCGCTCGTTACCGTAGCGCCGCGCAACGGCACCGTTTTCACAAGGGAAGCGCTTGTTGCCATAGAAGATCTGACCGAGCGACTCTGGCATACGCCCTACGTCACCCGCGTCGATTCAATTGCAAACTATTCGCACAGCGAGGGCCGCGAAGACGAACTTATTGTCGAACGCTTGATCGACAACGCCGGTTCCCTTGGCGACAGCGACATACAACGAATTGGAAAAATTGCGCTCGAATCCGAGGAAGTTGCCGGGCGCCTTGTTTCCCGGGACGGTCAGGTCGCCGGGCTGGTCGTCAGCGTTGCGCTTCCCGAAAATCGACAGCCGGCGAGAGTAGAGATCGTCGACTTTCTCAATGAAACGCTTGCCGCGGCCCGGACGAAACATTCGAACATCGATTACCACCTGACAGGTGAAATCGTCCTCAATCGCGCCATGCGCGACGCGATCAACGACGACATGGGCGTTCTCGCGCCGCTCGCGCTTGTCACGATGCTGCTCGTCGCCATAGTCCTGCTCCGCTCGATGTGGGGAACCGTTGCGATCGTCGTGATGCTGGTCGCCGTTTTCCTGTCCGCGCTGGGCTTCATCGGCTGGGCCGGGATGAAGCTGTACGGAGAGAGCGGCGCGGCATTGTTCGTCCTGATGGCGGTCACCGTCGCGCACACCGTCCATATCATCGAGGCCATGATGGCGGGGTTGCGCCAGGGCATGGATCGCAAACAGGCGGCGACCCACTCCCTGCAAGTCAATGCGTGGCCCGTTTTCCTGACGTCGCTGACAACCGCGATCGGTTTCCTCAGCCTGAATTTTGCGGAAATGCCGCCGTTTCGGGTCATGGGGAACATGGTGGCGTTCGGCGCCATGTGCGCCTTCGTGTATTCGGTAACGCTTCTGCCGGTATTTCTGTCGTTTGTTCCCCTGCGCGCCCGGCCCGTGCGCGACGGACACTTGGATTTCTTCGATCGCCTCGGGCGGTTTGTCGTTTCCCACCGCACAACGCTTCTATGGTCTTTCGGTGTCGTGACGGTTGTGCTCATCGCCGGAATCTCGCGGATCGAGCTCAAGGAAAACTGGCTCGAACTGCTCGACGAAAGCTATGAGTTCCGGCAATCGACGGATTTCGTGAGCGAGAAGTTCGCAGGCGTGGAAACCTACGAATACTCGCTCAATTCCGGGCGCGAGGGCGGCGTGACCGATGTCGAATACCTGCGCCGCGTCGAGGCGTTTGCGCAATGGTACCGGGCGCAGCCTGAAGTTGCCCACGTCTTTGCCATTTCCGACATCATGAAGCGGCTGAACAAGAACCTGCACGGCGACAAACAGGAATTTTACGCTATTCCGGACAATTCCGATCTCGCTGCGCAGTATCTGCTGCTCTACGAGTTTTCTTTGCCGGAAGGCCGCGACCTGAACAATCTCATCGACGTCGGACGCGCGGCGACGCGGGTAACGGTCACGCTCAAGAGCCTGTCCACCAACGAGAAGATCGCGCTCGACGAACGCGCGCGCGCCTGGTTCCGGGATAACGCCCCCGGCCTGGAAACCGGCGCCACCGGCGTCTCGGTCGTCGGCGCCAATTCGATCCAGCGGAATATAGAAGGCATGTTGCGCGGCACCATCGTGGCGATGGCGATCGTCTCCCTGCTCCTGCTTTTCGTTTTCAGGAGTGTGCGGCTCGGCCTGATCAGCCTGATACCCAATTTCGTTCCGGCCGCCATGGCGATGGGCTTGTGGGGGTATGCGGTCGGAGCGGTCGGGAACGCCGCGGCAGTCGTCACCGCGATCGCGTTCGGCATCATCGTGGACGACACGATCCATTTCATGACAAAGTATGTCGGAGCCAGGAAGCGCGGCCTGCTGCCGTCGGAGTCCGTACAATCCGCCTTTCGCTCGGTCGGCAAGGCGTTGGTGACGACGACCATCGTGTTCGGATTGGGATTCCTGGTGTTCGGCGCGTCGGGGATGACCACCAATCAGGCGCTCGGCATGCTCGTGGGAATGACGGTCGTCATCGCATTACTGGCGGATTTCCTTTTCCTCCCGCCGCTGCTCATGGCCCTCGACGGGACCAGGGAAACGACCGCGCAGATCAGGGAACGGCTCAGGCAGCCGATCCGGTGAGTCCGGCAGCCTGACGACCTTCCTACTATCCGGATTCATTCAGAAGTTCGCGCCATGCAACTCCGCAGATTATCCGACGGGCTGAAGGCCGCGTACCGCGGGTCGAACGTGGTCCGCCGCGTGCAGCGTTTCGACGGATGGACCGACCGGGCCTTCGCGGAAGATTCCGGCGCGGCGGGCTACGACCACACCGAAACCGTCAAGGAATATTACGACCTCTGCAGCGAGTTCATGATCTTCGGCTGGGGCGAATCCCTTCATTTCGCGCCGCTGTCGCCCCGGGAAAACCTGGAGGACGCCAAGATCCGGCATCAGCAGCTGATGATTGCCAAGCTGGAGCTGCAGGAGGGCATGACGGTCGTCGATATCGGTTGCGGGGTCGGCGGCCCGATGCGCCGCGTCGCCCGTGAGGCCGGTGTCAGGGTGACTGGGGTCAACAGCAGTGAATTCCAACTGGAAAAGGCGAAATCGTTCGACCTTGAGGCAGGGACCGGCGGCATCGTCGATTACATCGCGTGCAGCTTTATGGACATGAACGCCATCGAGGACGCCGCCTTCGACCGGGGCTATGCGATCGAATCGACGTGCCATGCGCCGGACAAGGTGGGCGCGTTCGCCGAGATTTACCGCGTGCTGAAACCCGGGGCCCTTTTCTGGGGTCAGGAAATGTGCATGACGGGCAGGTTCGATCCCGACGACAGCCGGCACCGGGCCGTCAAGCGGGAACTGATGCGCGGCATCGCGCTCAAGGAGATCGCGACGACGGATGAGGTTGACCGGGCCCTCGAAACCGCTGGGTTCAAGGTCATCGAGGGGATGGACCTGGCCGTCGGGGAGAACGGCCCGATCACGCCGTGGTATCGGCCCATGGAGACCCGGCGCGGAACGGTCGGCAACGCTTTGCGCCGGACTCCGCTGGGCCGCAAGGCGTTCCTCGCGGCGTCCATGCTGGCCGAGAAGGCGGGGGTTTTCCCGAAGGGTTCAACAGAGGTCGTCCGGCTGCTGGATCGAACCGCCGACGCCTATATCGCCAGCGGCAGGACCGGGATTTTCACCCCGCTGTATTGTTTTCTGGCGCGCAAACCCCTTTAACCCGGATGTCCCCGCGCGCCTGTGGCGCATCAGACGGGCAGTCCGCGCCTCTGTTCCGCAATACGGAACTTCAGCCGTTTGCTCGGTTTCATCGACGGAAGCGGACTGAACCGGAGCGCATAGTCGGCGGGGGACACCTCGAAGGTGAAGTGGTGCGCGATCATCAGCAGGTTGACGGCCAGTTGCAGATCCATCCACCGGTTGCCAAGGCAGGTATGCGTGCCCAGCCCATAGGGCGCATAGCCGGGATCGCGGTGCTCGCTGCGCTCCGGCAGGTAACGGTCGATATCGAATGAGAAGGGATCCGGGAAGACATCTTCCATATAGTGCGAAGCCGTCTGGGCGATATAGACCCGCGACCCGACCGGCAGTTCATATCCCTCGACCACACAGGAGTTCATGATATCCCGCATGGACATCGGTACGATCGGGTACATGCGCAGGCATTCCATGAGGAATCGGTGCGTGTACTCGATCGCCGACGGGGTGAAATCTTCGCTGTCCGGATCGCCGTCCTCGAACAGGGCATCGGCTTCGCTCCGGATCTTTTCGTAATGCTCGGGCTGCGACGCCATGGCGTAAACCGCAAAGCTGAACGCATCGCCGAGATAGACGCTGGCTACCAGCGCGGCGGACAGGGCGAAACGCAGGTTCGATTCCGGCATCAGCTGCGGGTCGCTCGCGTGCAGGCTCAGCCAGTCGTCTGCAAGGTTCCGCGGGCAACCGGCCCGCTGGGCAGGGGTATGGACGCTTTGGATCCGTTCCATCAACGTGTCGACGGCTTTGGCCCGGCGTTTCATGCCCGGGGTAGACAGCATGAATTTGGGCAGGGCCCTCACGATGTGGGTGGTGAGTGCACGCTCCTTGAACGTCATCAGATCGTCAATGAGATCCTGAGAATCGACGCCGATGAAGAGAGGCGAGAGTTGCGCGTTGACCATTCGCCGGCACAGGCTCGTCGCGGGGTAGGATTCGCCGACCTTCCAATCCGCCATGAATTTGCGGGCATAGTCATAAACCTGGTCCAACTGCCCGCACAGCCGCCCGCGCGAATACGCCGGTCCCATGGCCTTGCGAAGGCGAAAATGATCGGCGCCGTCCAGCGAAGGCATGACGCCGGACGCCCCGTAGACTTTCTCGAAGTCGGCAAAATAGTCCTTGGCCCTCAGATACATCCGCCCGTGCCGATGTACCCAGCGGTTTGTCTCCGGCCCGCCGAGAAAGATCATGGGTTTCGCAAACGGCGGACGGATCTCGAACACCGGGCCGTATTCTTTTGTGAGGTCCGCAAAGATGGCGGGAATGTTGCCGTGCCGCACATGACGATTGAACAGCAATCGACGCAGCGAAACCCGCGGAATTTGCTTGTTCAGCGCCGAACGCCGAAGCAGCGGGCTGGCGATGGTGTGTTCGACTGCATCGGCGATGGAACGGCCGATCAGGTCCATCTTGCAGATCAGTTCGATGCGCCCTTCGGCTTCGTCGTCGAGTTCGAATATGAAGCGAAACACGTCGCAGGTATTGACGAGGCAAACGACGATGACGTCCCTCGGATCGGGGATCGTGTCGGTAAAGATACACTCGCTGATACGCGTCTTGATGAACTGGCCGGCAGTCCCTTCCCTGGAGTTGCCGAGCACGTCCGTATGCCAGTTCGTGGGCGCGAGCGTCCAGAAATCGCCGTCGTGGTGATGGAGAATCTTCAGTTCGACCAGACGGTCGAGCGTCATATCGATGATCGACTCTGCATGAACGGCGAGCCGTTCGATCCAGTACTGGGCGTTGTGCTGAACCGGCTCGTCTGCGATTTCCTTCAGTACGGGATCCAGAACCGGATTGCCCGTCTCCGTCGGGTCGACGAGGAGCAGCGCTTCGATGTCGGTGTCGATGCGCGACAGGAGGGAGAGTTCCGCGAGCACCGAACCGATGACGGCGCAGTTCAATTCCCAGCCATGGACCTGGTGAAAGTAGCCGGTCTCCTCATTGAGGAGCATCAGGATGAGCTCTTCCGGCAGGCTCAGCGATTGCGTCGTCAATCCCTCGACAGAATCGGGCATCGGCCATGGCCTCCTTCGGTCCGGAGCGGCGCGAATTTCGCGATCGGGGCATTCGCAAGCCGCCGATAGTCCGCATCCGGGGATTTGAACTGCCGTCGGCGTTCAATTCCAAGACTGAATGTCAGGTCCGGATAGACGGCCGTCAAGTCCGCGGAAATTGAATTGTCCGCGTCGATGGCTTCGCTGCCGAAGGCGATTCCGCATTTTGCGGACCGGCGCAACGATCTCTTCAGGCCAGGCCTCCACGAACTTTTCCCGGCTCTTGCAGCGCCTCGCGCCGTTCAGCGGGTGCGAGGGTCCGGCTGACGTTCTGTGCCGGCGGAAAGCCGGTCCGCCGCTCGGGCGTCGCAAAGCTGGCCGTCCGGATAGAATTGCTCGCAATAACGCCGGTATTTGCCGATCTCGCCATCCGAACGGCATAGCATCGGGCGGGGCCGGTATTGTTTCCGGCCCCAGATCACGACGTCCTGCAACACGTCGTGCTTCTGGGCCGCCATGATGATCTTGTTCATTATCCGGGTGCGCAGGCGCGGCGGAAGAAACCGCATCCCGATGATCGGCCGCTTCGGCCGGCGCAACTGCCGCACCTGGCTGACGAGAGTCATTTCGACGAGTTCGCCATCGATCGGCGTCGCAAGCACCCACAAACGGGTATCCATGCCGATGGCATGTTCTCGCACCTCGACGAAGGAATAGCCGAGTCCGTGTACATGGGTGACGGCGGAAACATCGTAGGTGAAGATCTTGATCCCGGCGACAGTCTGGGTTCGCCTGAAATCGAAACAACTCTTGAGCCAGGCCCCGTCGACCGATATCGAACCGACCCCTTTCACGCTGTCGTAGCCGTGCACATAACGCAAATGTCCGAGATCCACGGAGTTTTCGGTCGTTTCCTGGGGATGTCCCGGGAACCGGACGCTCCAGAATTCCATTTCACTCCAGTCGGTTCCGCTTGGCGGCGCGGGAATGTCCCACTGCGGCGGCCGTCCGCCGCTGCCCCGCCAGGCGAAGACCAGGCCCTCGACTTCGCGTGTCTCGAATACATTGAGCCTGGCCGACCTGGGCGCAGGCGCATAGGGCGTCGCGACGCATTGGCCGGTAATGTCGTATTCGAATCCATGAAAGGGGCAGACCAGGCAACCGTTGCGCACCCGGCCGCCGGCCTCGGGCGCCAGATCGGAGCCGAGATGAGGGCAGACCGCTTCGGCGACGCAGACTTTCCCGTCGCCGTCGGACCAGACGACGATCCGTTCGCCGAGCCAGGTTTTCCGGGCCAACCCTTCTTTCTCTATCGCTTTGCGGCTGGCGATAAAATACCAGCCTTCCGGAAATGGAGAAAGCGAGGCTACGCCGCTATTTTTGTCTGGATTCACTTTCATTTGCTACGGACTCACCCGGGTCCGATGACTGCGGTTTCGCTTGGCGAACAGCCGGCTCGATGGCAGCGGTATTCGGCCTCTTACGGTATCGGGCGGCGAAGGGCAATGGATGCCGCGCGCGGGATGAAGACTGCCATCGCCCGCGGCCGACCGCTCCGACATTTCCGGTCAGGTCATGGATTCAGCCTTGATCGACCACGGCAACCAGATTTTCTGCACTTGTTGGACGATCTGGTAGAGCACAACGCTCATCAGCGCCAAGGCCACGACCGAGGCGATCGCCTGGGCTAGATCGAAATTGGTGGTCGCGGACACTATGAGGAAGCCGAGACCTCTTTGCGAGGTAATGAATTCTCCGACAACGGCGCCGATTACAGATAAGGTAATTCCGATTTTGAGGCCGCTGAATATGAACGGCGCGGCATGCGGCATGCGGATGGTCAGGAGTTCCGTCCCGAACGACGCGCCGGTCGATTTGCTGAGGTCAAGATATTCCCGCGGCGTATCGAGAATTCCGGTCGCGGTAGCAACCATGATGGGGAAGAAACACACCATCAGCGTGATAACGAGACGCGATTCAAGACCGGTTCCGAACATGACCACGATAATCGGCGCGACTGCAATAACGGGTACGGCATTGGCAAATACGAGGAGCGGATAAACCGCCTCGGAGACGGTCTTGTTGATCGAGAGGCCGACACCCAAGGGATGTCGAGAAAAGGTGTAAGAATACGCCCTTTATACCTCAACGAATTTGAAGAGTTGGTCACACTTCAGAAATCTCTCGAACCGACTGTCATGAAACGCGCAATCGAAATTGGCGATTCAACTATTGCCGCTACAGCGAAGAAAAAATAAAAAGAATGGAGAAACTCATTCGGCGCCACCAAAATTCTAAACGCTCATTGGGAATTTTTCAGAACGATATACGAAGCTTCCCGCTTGGTTCGAACTATGGAGGTTATCGAGACAAACTGGTGCTTTGTTGAGCGCTTTCACAGACATTCTTGGGAGTATTCTGGTGAAGTTAAATCAATGGACCTCAACCACAAACAACGCATTCTTGACCTGTTCGCGAAAAAAGACGCTGAAAATGCCGTGATCGCCCTGGATCGATGCATCGATTGGGGAGCGTCGATTGTGCGCGGCAAGCTTTCCGCTTCGACCTTGAGCGCCCTAGAGCCGGACGGGACCCGGCGATGAACCGGGAGCGCGGCACGGCGCCCGTTATCTCGCTTCGGTCGTTGGCTTAGTTTCGATCCTGCGTGGCACCCGGTCGCCTGTCGTCAGCGCAGAGCAGCGTAAACCGCCGGGTAGCCGCCGCCCGCCCTACCGCGCGCCTAGCGGCACGAAAGGCCGGCGGGCTTCGCCGGTGTAGAGCTGGCGCGGACGGCCGATCTTCTGGACCGGATCCTCGATCATTTCCTTCCACTGGGCGATCCAGCCTACCGTGCGGGCGAGCGCGAACAGCACGGTGAACATGGAAGTCGGGAAACCCATGGCCTGCAACAGAATGCCGGAATAGAAATCGACGTTCGGGAACAGCTTGCGTTTCTGGAAATACTCGTCTTCCCGGGCGATCCGCTCCAGCTCCAGGGCCAGTTCGAGCAGCGGCTCGTTGCGCACGCCCAGCTCGTCGAGCACCGAATCGGTCGAATCCTTGAGCACCGCCGCGCGCGGATCGTAATTCTTGTAGACCCGGTGCCCGAAACCCATCAGGCGGAAGGGATCGTCCTTGTCCCGGGCGCGCTTGAGAAATTCCGGGATCCGGTCCTTGCTGCCGATCTCCCTGAGCATGTTCAGGACGGCTTCGTTCGCGCCGCCATGGGCCGGTCCCCACAGCGAGGCGATACCGGCGGCGATACAGGCGAACGGGTTGGCGCCGGATGATCCGGCGAGCCGCACGGTGGAGGTCGAGGCGTTCTGTTCGTGGTCGGCGTGCAGGATGAAGATGCGGTCCATGGCGCGGGCCAGGACCGGCGATACGCGCAGGTCAGCGCACGGCACGTTGAAGGTCATGTGCAGGAAGTTTTCTGCGTAGCGAAGGTCGTTGCGCGGATACATGAAGGGCTGGCCGATCGAATATTTGTAGGCCATCGCCGCGATGGTCGGCATTTTAGCGATCAGCCGGTGCGAGGCGACCATCCGCTGGTACGGATCGTCGATATCGGTGCTGTCGTGATAGAAGGCCGACATGGCGCCGACGACGCCCACCATGATCGCCATGGGATGCGCATCGCGGCGAAAGCCGCTGAAGAAAGTGCGCATCTGCTCGTGCACCATCGTGTGCATCGTGATGGTCTGTTCGAAATCCTCCTTCTCGGCCCTGTCCGGCAGATGGCCGTAGAGCAGCAGGAAGCAGACCTCCAGAAAGTCGCTGTGCTCGGCAAGGTCCTCAATGGCGTAGCCGCGGTGCAGCAACACGCCTTCGTCCCCGTCGATATAGGTGATCTTCGATTCGCAACTGCCGGTAGCGGTGAAGCCCGGGTCGTAGGTGAACATGCCCAAGTCGCTGTACAGCCGGCGGATATCGGCGACACGCGGTCCTTCCGTTCCCTGGCGCACCGGCAATTCGAGCGTTTTTCCGGTTACGTTGTCGGTGACGGTAAGAGTCTGCGTCGCGGCGGCGCCGGCTGTCTTGGACGTATCGTTCATGATGCTCCTGACATTCTGTGTACGATTGCGCCCGGCGCACCCGCACGGGCAATCAGGATCTCCCCGCGCCAGACCCCGGCCGGGCCGTGGTGCAGCGCAACATTATCCGGAAAATAGACCGTCCGGCCCCCTTGGGCAAATGCAACCTCTATCAGGGTTCGCCGGCACGCAAGGAAAGCCGGATCAGACGACCGTCGGTTCGAGGATGTCGTCGATCCTTCCAAGGCTCTCCGACTTGCCGAGAACGCCCAGGACCTCGAAAATGCCGGGCGAAACCGTCCTGCCGGTGAGCGCGGCGCGCAGCGGTTGGGCGATCTTGCCCAGTTTTTCCCCGGCCGCGTCGGCGGTTGCCCGGATTGCGGCCTCGGTGCTCTCGGCTGTCCAACCTTCGACTTCGGCAAGTGTCTCGCGGGCGAGCGCAAGCTTTGCTTTGCCTGCACCGTCGAGCAGTTTCGCAGCCTTCGCGTCCGGCTCCAGCGGGCGGGACCGACAGTAGAACAGGGCGGAATCGGCCAGGTCGACCAGCGACTTTGCCCGTTCCTTCAGGCCGGGCAGGCCCGCATTCAGCCGGGTGCGCTGCGTATCCGTCAGCCGGCTTGCCAAACGTCCGGCAATCAGGGGCTCGACCATCCCGGCGAGCCGATCGTCTGTCATTGCCCGGATATAGTGGGCGCTGAGGCTGGTCAGTCGCGCAATGTCGAAGCGGGCGGGGGACTTGCCGATGTTGGCAAGATCGAACCACGCCGCGGCCTGCGCCATGGAGAAAATCTCGTCGTCGCCGTGGCTCCAGCCGAGCCGGGCGAGATAGTTGCACACCGCTTCGGCCGGAAATCCCATGTCCCGATACGCTTCCACGCCCAGCGCGCCGTGCCGCTTGGAAAGTTTGGCGCCGTCCGGCCCATGGATCAGAGGGATGTGGGCAAAGGCCGGCACAGCCCAGCCCATGGCCCGGTATATCAGGCTCTGGCGGAAAGCATTGGTCAGGTGGTCGTCGCCGCGCACGATATGGGTGACGTCCATGTCATGATCGTCGACGACGACCGATAGCATGTAGGTCGGTGTGCCGTCGGCGCGCAGCAGCACCATGTCGTCGAGCTGGTCGTTATGCACGGTCACACGGCCCTGGACCGCGTCGTCGATGACGGATTCGCCGTCCAGCGGCGCGCGCAGCCGCAAAACCGGCGCGGCGCCCTCGGGCGCATCGGCCGGGTCCCGGTCGCGCCAGGTGCCGTCGTAAAGCCGTCCGCTGCCCCATTTGCGCGCCGCCTCCCGCATCGCCGCCAGTTCTTCCGGGCTGCAATAGCAGCGATAGGCATTGCCGGCGTCGAGCAGTGCGAGGGCAACCTCGGCGTGCCGTTCGGCGCGGGCGGACTGGTAGACCGGCGCGCCGTCCCATTCCAGGCCGAGCCAGTCCAGGCCGTCCAGAATCGCCTGTCTGGCCGCGTCGGTCGAGCGTGCCCGGTCGGTATCCTCGATACGCAGCAGGAACCGTCCGCCATGCCGCCGCGCGAAGAGCCAGTTGAACAGGGCGGTCCGGGCGCCGCCGATATGGAGGAAGCCCGTCGGCGAAGGGGCAAAACGGGTAACGACAGTCATCGGGGCTTCATGTAGATTTCACGGCTACGGCCAGAGCGCCGGGCTTCGGGCGGGCCAGCGCGACGAAACAGGCCGGACGGGTGCGTCGCATAGCACAGCCTCTGTTGCCATGCACGCGCCCGAAAAGAACGGACGAGTCGAGGAGTGCGCCCGATCGTGGGCCGGATCAGGCATTCGGTCGAGTTCTTGCGCTGGCCGCCGGCGGCGGTCGGGCGGCTGCGCTGTGGCGCCGAATATTTCTCGCGGGGAATGGCGGCACGGCTGGCCGACGAGCAGGAGCGCTGGCTGCTCTGGGCGCCGGGCGCCGTCGGCCTGGGCGTCTATCTCTATTTCGCCGGGACGGCCGAACCTTCGCTGTTCACCGCACTGGCGCTGCCCGCGTTGGCTGCTGTCGCATCGGTCGCAGCGTGGCGCCGGCCGGCTTGGCGATTCGCCGGGCTTCTGCTCCTGCTCTGTGCAACCGGTTATGCAGCGGGCGCTGTGCGGACACACAGCGTCGAGGCGCCGGCGATAGGCCGAAAGATCGGCCCCGTAACCGTGATCGGCCGTGTGCTCGCCGTCGATCCGCGCCAGCACGGTGTCCGGATCGTTCTCGGCGATCTCACAGTCGGGCGGTTGTCGGCTGCCGATACGCCGGCGCGGGTGCGCCTTACCGTACGCGTCGGCGCAGCCACGCTCCGGCCCGGTCAGGTCGTGACAATGCGCGCCGTACTGCTGCCGGTTAGACCGCCGGTCGCGCCCGGCGCCGCAGATTTCCAGCGCCGCGCCTTTTTCGAACGCATTGGCGCCAGCGGGTATGTCATCACCGCGCCCGCTGTGATCGAGGAGGCCGACGGCGGTTGGTTCGGTGCCAGGATCGAGCGCGCGCGCGATACCGCGATGCGGCGGATTGCGGCGGTGCTTCCCGGCGATGCCGGCGGCGTTGCGATAGCCCTGCTGACCGGGCACCGGGGCGGCATCTCGCCCGCGACCATGGCTGCGATCCGCAATGCCGGCCTGGCGCATCTGCTGGCGATTTCGGGCCTGCATATCGGCATGGTCGCCGGCCTTGTCTTCTTCGCTCTGTGGTTTGGGCTGGCGCTCGTGCCCGGCGCGGCCCTGCACTGGCCGACGCGAAAATTCGCGGCGGTCGGCGCGCTGGCGGTGGCAGCGGCCTATCTGCTGCTGACCGGCGCGACGATCCCGACCCAGCGCGCATTCCTGATGCTGGCGGTGGTGATGGCCGGCGTACTGATCGGCCGGGTTGCGATCTCTATGCGGCTGGTCGCGGCAGCGGCCGCGGTATTGCTGCTGATTTCACCGGAAAGCCTGCCGACGCCGAGCTTCCAGATGTCCTTCGCCGCGGTTGTGGCGTTGGTCGCGGCCTACGAAGCCTGGTCGGGCTGGCGGTTAAGAGCGCAGGCGCCACGCCTGCCCCGGCCGGTGCGTGCGCTGGTCGGCATCGGTGCGACGAGTCTGATCGCCGGCGCGGCGACCGGACCGTTCGCCCTGTTCCATTTCCAGAGACTGGCGATGTACGGCCTCGCCGCCAACCTGGCTGCTGTACCCATCGTCTCCTTCTTCGTTCTGCCGATGGGCCTGCTGGCGTTGTTCGCCATGCCGTTCGGGCTGGAGGCGGGTCCGCTCTGGCTGATGGCCCAGGGCATCGATCTGATGCTGTGGGTGGCGCACGGCGTCTCCGGTCTGCCGGGCGCACTGGCGCTGGCGCCTGCGCCACTGGCCTGGGGCATGGCGCTGATCGTCGCTGGCGGCCTCTGGCTGGCGATATGGCAGCGGCCATGGCGGGTCGCCGGTGTTGCCGCTATCGCCTTCGGCCTCGCCAGCAGCCTGTTCGCCGCCCGGCCGGATATCCTGATCTCGCCGGAAGGCCAGCTTGTCGCCACCCGTTCCTCCGACGGGGCACTCGCCATGTCGTCGGCGCGGCGCGGCCGGTTCATTGCAAAGGTCTGGCGGGAGGGCGAGGCGCAGCGCCATGCCCGTTTCTGGCATAGCGACCGGCTGAGCCGGGTGCGCTGCGACGCGCTGGGCTGCATCTACCGCCTCGACGGCCGACTGGTCGCCTTCCCGGCCGAACCGGCGGCCCTGGCGGAGGATTGCGGCCGGGCCTTTATGATCGTGGCCGACTTCGAAGTGCGACGGAGATGCCCTGCCGTCCGCTGGGCTATCGACCGGCGGGCGCTGATCCGAAACGGCAGCCACACAATTCGCTTGTCCGGCGGCCGGATCCTGATCCGCTCCGACCGGGACGTCCGCGGCGATCGGCCGTGGGTCATTCGTCCGCCCTTGCCGGCCCTCCGGCTGCGCCTCGCGCACCGCCGCGCCGTTGCCGATTCGGGGCAGTAGGGAAATTGCCCATTCCCCTTGCCGCCTTACGCCGCTAAGCAGGCGCCATGCGCAGAACGATCTCCTCCGGCTCGCGTCTGGAAGCCGACTATGCCTATTCCCGCGCCGTCGTCGACGGGGACTGGGTGTTTGTCGCCGGCACGACCGGCATGAACTACGACACCGGCGAAATGTCCGACGATGTCGTCGAGCAGGCGGAGCAGACCTTCCGCAACATCGAACGGGTGCTGGACGAGGCCGGCGCTTCGATCGACGATACCGCCCGGGTGCAATACACGGTGACCGACCGGGCGGACATGGCCGCAGTCGCCCCGGTGCTGGCCAGATGGTTCGGCGCGGCGCGCCCGGCGGCGACCGCCGTGATCGCCGGTCTGATCGATCCGCGCATGAAAATCGAGATCGAAGTCACCGTCCGGAGGAAGACCGCTTCATGACAGCCCCATTGTCCAATGTCCTCATCACCGGCGCCGGCCGCGGCATCGGCCTGGAATTTGCCCGACGATTTGCCGACGACGGCGCGCATGTTCATGCAACCGTGCGCGATCTCGCCAGGGCCGACGGCCTGCGTGCGCTCGGCGCTTCGGCGACGATCCACACCTGCGACGTTACCTCGGACGCACATGTGGATGCCCTGGCCGACCTGTTGGGCGATACGCCCATCGACGTTCTGATCAACAATGCCGGCATTCTGCTGGGCCGCGGCGAAACCTTCGACACGCTGGATGTCGGCGACCTGGAGGAAACGCTGCGAGTCAATACGGTGGCGCCGGTGCGGGTGATGAAGGCGCTGGCCGGCAACGTCGCACGCTCGCAACGCAAGCTGATCGTCAACATCTCGAGCCGGATGGGTTCGATCAGCGAAGCAAGCGGCAACAATTATTCCTACCGTACTTCCAAGGCCGCCCTGAATATGGCGATGAAGATCCTTTCGAACGACCTGAAAGGCAGCGGCATCACGGCAATCGTCGTCCATCCGGGGTGGGTGCAGACCGATATGGGCGGTCCCTCGGCATCCCTGACAGTCGGACAGAGCGTCGATGGATTGATGAAGGTGATCGGCAAGGTCGGCCTGCGCGATACCGGCAGCTTTATCAACTACGATGGCAGCCGGATTCCGTGGTAGCGGCGCCCTTCGATACGCTCCGGACTTGAGCCGGGGCTACTCAGGGTGAGGGCGAGTTTTTTACCGTGAAAGAAACCCCAAATCCTCATCCCGAGTAGGCGCGCCAGCGCCGTATCGAGGGACCGGCAGGCAGAAAGACCATGCTGACCGACGACCAGATCATGATCCGGGATACCGCCCGGCAATTCGCGCAGGAACGGCTGGCTCCGGGCGCGGCGGAGCGCGACAGCACCGGTGAGACGCCGCGCGGCCTACTCGCCGAGATGGGTGCGCTCGGCTTCATGGGAATGACAATCCCCGAGGAATGGGGCGGCGCGGGCGCCGACACCGTCGCCTACGTTCTGGCGATGGAGGAGATCGCGGGCGGCGACGGCGGCATCTCGACCGTCATGAGCGTCAACAATTCTCCGGTCGCCGCGGCGCTGCACGGCTACGGTTCGACGGAGCAGAAGGAACGCTTCCTGAAGCCGCTGGCGCGCGGCGAGATCAATGCGGCCTTCTCGCTGACCGAGCCCCAGGCCGGCTCCGACGCCTCTAACCTCAAGACCCGCGCCGAGAAGCGGGGCAACAAATACGTCCTGAACGGCGCCAAGCAGTTCATCACCTCGGGCGCGACGGCCGACATCAACCTGATGTTCGCGGTGACCGACCCGGCGGCCGGCAAGCGCGGCATCAGCGCCTTCATCGTGCCGACCGACACACCGGGCTACACGGTCGTGCGCAAGGAGGAGAAACTGGGCCAGCGCTCGTCCGACACCTGCGCACTCAACCTGGAGGACATGGAGGCGACGCCCGACCTGCTGGTCGGGCAGGAGGGCGAGGGCTACCGGATCGCGCTCGCCAACCTGGAAGCCGGCCGCATCGGCGTTGCGGCGCAGGCCGTCGGCATGGCGAGGGCGGCCTACGAAAGCGCTGTTTCCTACGCCAGGGAGCGGGTCTCGTTCGGCCAGCCGATCATCGAGCATCAGGCGGTCGCCTTCCGGCTCGCCGACATGGCGACGCGGATCGAGGCGGCGCACCAGATGGCCCTCAATGTTGCGCGCCTCAAGGATGCCGGCCGGCCTTGCCTGAAGCAAGCCGCCATGGCCAAGCTGTTCGCCAGCGAGATCGCCGAGCAGGTCTGTTCCGACGCCATCCAGATCCACGGCGGCTACGGCTACCTGCAGGATTTCCCGGTCGAGCGCATCTGGCGCGACGTCCGGGTGTGCCAGATCTACGAGGGCACCAGCGACGTCCAGAAAATGATCATAAGCCGCGCCATTGCAGCGGAGTAGGGCGTGGCGTGGGGTGCGGATGCGCCGGGCGCATAGCGGATCTGTAATGTCCGTGATAGAGCATCGCCGACGTTCCGCCACCGAGAGCGCCCCTTGACCGAGTCTCCCGCCGCACAGGCTGCCGGCGCCTCCGAGTTTCCGCACTACAAGCGCAATGTCGGCCTGCTGTTCGTCTGCTGGGCGCTGACCAGCACGTCGATGATGCTGCTGGTGACGGTGTCTGCGCTGGTCGGCGCCAGCCTGGCGGAAAACAAGGCGCTGCTGGCGCTGCCTATCGCGATCCAGTGGTATGCCTCGGCGTTCTTCACGATTCCCGCCTCCTTCATCATGGCGCGGATCGGCCGGCGCAACGGCTTCCTGCTGGCGGTCACTGCCATGACTGTCGGCGCGGGCCTGTCCCTGCTGGCGGTCTACGAGGGCAGTTTCGCACTGTTCTGCTTCGCCAGCCTGGTGGTCGGCTTCGCCACCGGATTCCAGTGGTACTACCGCTTCGCCGCGGCGGAGGTGGTGCCGGATTTCTTCCGCAGCCGGGCGATTTCCCTGGTCCTGGCCGGCGGTGTCGTCGCGGCGATCGTCGGCCCGACCCTGGCACGATTTTCGGTCGACTGGCTGGCGCCGGTAAATTTTGCCGGCGCCTATCTCGCGGCCATCGTCATTCAGGCCATGATCATGACGATCCTGCTGACCGTGCAGATACCCAGGCCGCCCCGGATGGCGCTGCGCGGCGGCCGTCCGCTGGTCGAGATCGCCCGGCAGCCGAAATTCATGCTGGCGGTCGCCGGCGGCGTGATCGGCTACGGCGTCATGGTGCTGCTGATGTCGGTCACGCCGAAAGCGATGGAGATGTGCGGCCTGAGTTTCGCCGAGGCGACCCATGTCATTCAGTGGCACATTCTGGGCATGTATGTCCCGGCCTTCTTCACCGGCCATCTGATCAAGCGCTACGGCGCCCAGCGCATCATGCTGATCGGCGGGCTGCTCAACATTGTCTGTCTCGCGATCGCGACCGTGGATATCGCCTTCGAGAATTTCCTGGTTTCGTTGCTCCTGCTCGGCGTCGGCTGGAACTTCCTCTATACAGGGGCCACCACGCTGCTGACCGAGACCTACACCCTGGCCGAGCGCGCCAAAACCCAGGCTTTGAACGAATTCCTCGTGTTCGGCTTCGTCGCGACGGCGACCTTCTTCTCCGGCGTGACCCTGCATGTCTACGGCTGGCAGAACCTGGCGATCGGCGTGCTGCCGCTGCTGCTGATCGTCCTCGCCGCCACCGTTTGGCTCATGATGCTGTCCCAGCGAGAGGCAGCCGCCAAGGCGTGAAACTGGATGGCCGGGCGCCAGTCTGGGCGGCAACGGAGACCGTTCCCATTCGCCGCTACCGCCGGCCGGGGACCTGTTCTAAAACGGGCCGTCTTTCCCAAGCGGGCCGGCGCCGTGGCGGTCATCCGTTCCAACCTGAATACCCGTACCGAGCAGTTCCGGGCGAACGATGCGCACAACCGGGCGTTGGTGGCCGACCTGCGTGAGACCGTCGCAGCGGTCAAGCAGGGCGGGCCGGAGCGCGCGCGCGAGCGCCATCTGGCGCGCGGCAAGCTGTTGCCGCGGGACCGGGTGCGCACCCTGACCGACCCGGGCTCGCCGTTTCTGGAACTCAGCCAGCTCGCCGCCCACGGTATGTATGGCGGCGACGTGCCGGCCGCCGGGATCATCACCGGGATCGGCAGGGTCTCCGGCCGGGAATGCGTCATCGTCTGCAACGACGCGACGGTGAAGGGCGGCAGCTATCACCCGATCACGGTGAAAAAGCATGTCCGGGCCCAGGAGATCGCGCTCCAGAACCGGCTGCCTTGCCTCTATCTGGTCGATTCCGGCGGCGGCAACCTGCCGACCCAGGACGAGGTCTTCCCGGATCGGGACCATTTCGGGCGGATATTCTACAACCAGGCCAACCTGTCGGCCCTCGGCATCCCGCAGCTCGCCGTCGTCATGGGCTCCTGCACCGCTGGTGGCGCCTATCAGCCGGCGATGTCCGACCAGGCCATCATCGTCAAGGGGCAGGGCACGATCTTTCTTGGCGGCCCGCCGCTGGTCAAGGCCGCGACCGGCGAGGTGGTCAGCGCTGAGGACCTCGGCGGCGCCGACGTTCATTCCCGCACTTCCGGCGTCACCGACTATTACGCGCATAACGATCACCATGCCCTGGCAATGGCGCGGCGCATCGTGGCCGACCTGAACATTCCCAAACCGCTGACGACCACACTCAGCCAACCGGCCGAGCCGCTCTACGACCCCGGGGAACTGTATGGCCTGATCCCGGACGACGTGAAGAAGCCCTACGAGGTGCGTGAGGTTATCGCCCGGATCGTCGACGGCAGCGATCTTGACGAATTCAAGCAGCTCTATGGCACGCAGCTGGTCTGCGGCTTCGCGCGTATCTGGGGCTATCCGGTCGGCATCGTCGCCAACAACGGCATTCTCTATTCCGAGGAAGCGCTTAAGGCCGCGCATTTCATCGAACTGTGCAGCCAGCGCGGCATCCCCTTGATATTTCTCCAGAATATCGCCGGCTTCATGGTCGGACAGAAATACGAGGCGGGCGGAATCGCCAAGGACGGCGCCAAGATGGTTACTGCGGTCGCAACGACGAAGGTGCCGAAATTCACGCTGATCATCGGCGGCAGCTACGGCGCCGGCAACTACGGCATGTGCGGCCGGGCCTATTCGCCCCGGTTCCTCTGGATGTGGCCGAACGGGCGCATTTCGATCATGGGCGGCGAGCAGGCGGCAAGCGTTTTGTCGACTATCCGGCGCGATGCCATCGAGGCCGGCGGCGGGAACTGGCCGGCCGAGGAGGAGGACGCCTTCAAGGCGCCGATCCGCGAGCAGTACGAGCGACAGGGCCATCCGTACTACGCTTCGGCGCGTCTGTGGGACGACGGGGTGATCGATCCCGTCGATACGCGCATGACTCTGGCGCTCGCCCTTTCGGCCGCCCTGAACGCGCCGGTCGAAGACACGCGCTTCGGCATTTTCCGCATGTAGGAGAAACGGTGAATGAGTGAAAAGAAGACCGTCCTGACCGAAATCGACAGCCGCGGCGTTGCCCGGATCGTGCTGAACCGGCCCGAGGTCCGCAACGCGATGAATGCGGCGTTTATCCGCGACCTGACCGAAGCGGTCGAGACGGTGGGCACGGACGACAATGTGCGGCTGGTCGTTCTGACCGGGCAGGGCAAAGGATTCTGCGCCGGCGCCGATCTCGCCTGGATGCGCCGGACGGCGGAATATTCCGTTGAAGAGAACTATGCCGACAGCGGCCGGCTCGGCCAAATGCTGAAGCTGCTGAACGGTCTGCCCAAGCCGGTGCTCGGCCTGATCAACGGTCATGCCTTCGGCGGCGGCGTCGGCCTGGTCGCGTGCTGCGATATCGCCATCGCCAGTTCGGCGGCGAAATTCTCGCTCTCGGAAGTCCGGCTCGGCCTGACCCCGGCGACCATCAGCCCCTATGTCGTACGCAAGATCGGCCAGACCCATTCACGGCGGTATTTCCTGACCGCCGAGGTCTTCGATGCCGCGCGGGCCGAGGAGATCGGCCTTGTGCACATGGTCGCCGGACCGGAGGCGCTGGCGGCGAAAGGGCAGGAATTTGTCGATCTGCTGCTGCTCGGCGGGCCGAAGGCACAGGCGATCAGCAAGGACCTGATCTTCCGGGTCAGCGACCGCGAGATCGACAAGGAGTTGATCGACTGGACTTCGCGCCTGATCGCCGACATCCGCGCAACCGAAGAGGGCAAGGAAGGCGCGAGCGCCTTTTTGGAAAAGCGCAAGCCGGCCTGGCAGGTCGCGGACTGACGGCGCCGGTGGCATGTTCGACCGAATCCTGATCGCCAACCGGGGAGAGATCGCCTGCCGGGTGATTCGCACGGCGCGCCGGATGGGTGTGAGCGCCGTGGCGGTCTATTCGGACGCCGATGCCGGCGCCCAGCATGTATTGCAGGCCGATGAGGCGGTCCGGATCGGGCCAGCGCCGGCGGCGGAGAGCTATCTGCGCGGCGAGCGGATCGTCGAGGCAGCGCTTGAGACCGGGGCGCAGGCGATTCATCCGGGCTACGGGTTCCTTTCCGAAAACGCGGACTTTGCCGAGGCGTGCGCAGCGGCCGGGGTAAAGTTCATCGGCCCGCCTGCCGGTGCAATCCGGGCGATGGGATCCAAAAGCGCTGCCAAGGCCTTGATGGAAGAGGCGAAAGTTCCGATCGTACCGGGCTATCACGGCGATGCACAGGACGCGATAAAACTGCAGGAGCGGGCCGCCGAAATCGGCTTTCCGGTGTTGATCAAGGCTTCGGCCGGCGGCGGCGGCAAGGGGATGCGCCGGGTCGACCGGGCGGAGGATTTCGCCGCCGCCCTCGAATCGGCGCAGCGCGAGGCGGCCGGCGCATTCGGCGATGACCGTATGCTGATCGAGAAATTCGTCGAGTCGCCGCGCCACATAGAAATTCAGATTTTCGCCGACAGCCACGGCAACGCGGTCCATTTGTTCGAGCGCGACTGTTCGATCCAGCGGCGGCACCAGAAAGTGGTCGAGGAAGCGCCGGCGCCGGGTATGACTGAAACACAACGGGCGGAGATGGGCGCGACGGCCGTCAACGCGGCCCGGGCCATCGGTTATGAAGGGGCGGGCACCGTCGAGTTCATCGTCGGTGCCGGCGGCGACTACCATTTCATGGAGATGAACACCCGATTGCAGGTCGAGCACCCGGTGACGGAAATGATTACCGGGCAGGACCTGGTGGAATGGCAGATGCGGGTGGCCGCAGGGGAGCCGCTGGCGCTTGCTCAGGAAGATCTGGCCATCGCCGGCCATGCCATCGAAGTGCGCCTGTATGCCGAAGATCCGGACCGGGACTTCCTTCCCCGGACCGGCACGCTCAAGCGGTTGCGGCTGCCCACCGGCGCTGGCATCCGCTGTGATTCCGGCGTTACCGAAGGCGACAGCGTGACGGCGCATTACGATCCGATGATCGCCAAGCTGATCGCCTGGAGCGCGGACGGCCGCGCGGCCGCCCTGCGCCGGATAGAGCGGGCGTTGGCGCAGACAGAAATTGTCGGTCTTGAGAACAATCGCGATTATCTTCAGCGGGTTATCGGCCATTCTGCATTTGTCGAAGGGCACTTCGATACCAGCTTTATCGAGACTCATCGTGAAGCCATCCAGCCGTCCGATGCCCCGCTCCCCGAGGACGCGTTGGCTTGCGCTGCACTGGCCATCGAACTCGACCGGCAGGAAAAGGCCGCTGCTGCAGCCGCGGCCTCGACCGATCCCTGGTCGCCCTGGCATCTGGTCAACGGCTGGCGGCTGAACCATTCCGGCCGGCACGACATCCGGCTGGTGCAGGGCGATACCGGCCATGTCATCCCGGTTGCGTACGGGCCGGCAGACTATGTCCTCAACCTGGCGTCCGGTCCGGTCCGGTGTGCGGTCGAAAGAGACGGTGACCGGTTACGGGTGCAGATTGGGCATCGTCGCATCGCCGCCGGCGCTTATGTCGATGCCGAAACCGTCGCCGTGTGGATCGACGGTCGCCGGACGGCTTTCGACCGGGTCGATCCGCTCGCCGACGTGGCGGACCGGGAGGAGATCGAAGACCGGCTGGTCGCGCCGATGTCCGGCAAGGTTATCCGGGTGATCGCCGAAGCCGGCGCCGAGGTGGAGGCCGGCGAGCCCATCCTTGTGCTGGAGGCGATGAAGATGGAACAGACGATCGTTGCGCCTGGCGACGGCATTGTCGGCGCAGTCCATTTCCGTGCCGGCGACCAGGTCGAGGAAGGCGCGCAACTGGTGGATTTCGAACGGAAGGAGTCCTGAGCGATGGGTGCTGCGAACGGACGGGGAGACCGCTATGTCCGGGTTCAGGAGGTCGGGGCGCGCGACGGGTTGCAGAACGAATCCCGGACGGTGCCCACCGGTATCAAGGTCGACCTGATCGAGCGGCTGGCCCGTGCCGGCCTGCCGGCGGTCGAAGCCGGGGCTTTCGTGTCACCCAAATGGGTGCCGCAGATGGCCGATTCAGAAGAGGTCTTTCGTCGGATCGAGCGCTGGGACGGCGTAAGCTATCCGGCGCTGACGCCGAATATGAAAGGTTTTTCCCGGGCTGTTGCCGTCGGCGTAACCGAAATCGGGGTGTTCGCTGCCGCTTCCGAAACTTTCTCCCAGCGCAATACGAATTGCACTATCGAGGAGAGCCTGGAGCGGTTTCGCCCGGTCTGTGCAGCGGCGCAGGAGGCCGGTGTCAAGATCCAGGGCTATGTCTCGACAGTCCTGGGCTGTCCCTATGAAGGGGAGATCGATCCCGGCATCGTCGCCAATCTGTGCGGCCGGCTCTACGCGATGGGCTGCTACCGGGTATCGCTGGGCGACACGGTCGGCGTCGGCACGCCGTCCAAGGCCGCGGCCCTGATCGACCGGGTGGCGGAGGCCGTTCCGCTCGACGCCATCGGCATCCATTTTCACGACACTTACGGCCAGGCGCTTGCCAACACGCTGGCCTGCCTGGACCGCGGCGTCCGGGTGGCGGATTCCTCCGTGTCCGGTCTGGGCGGCTGCCCCTACGCGCCGGGGGCCGCTGGCAATCTGGCGACCGAAGACCTTATTTACATGCTGGACGGCCTCGGCATGGAAACCGGCGTCGATCTGGATGCGGTCGCAGAGACCGGCGCCTTTATCACCGGCTGGCTGGGCCGTACGCCGGCGTCGCGGGTTGCCCAGGCCTTTGCGGGAAAGAAGGCGGCCTGAAGGGAGAATGGCGCTCCATCTGCTTAAATTGGCGGTCGGTTGCGCCTCGGTCGAATCCCTGGCCCGCTGGCAGGCCGGTCGCCTCGCGCGCACCGGGTTGCTGTTCCACGAGACCCGCAACTTCCCGCGGCGGGCGGACGAGATCCGCGCCGGCGGCTCGATCTACTGGATCATCAAGGGCTATGTCCGGGTCCGGCAGCGGATTCCCGAACTGGAACGGCGGGCGGATGAAGACCGCGGCCGGTTCTGCCGCCTCCACCTCGATCCCGTGCTGGTGCGCACCGAACTGCAGCCCCGCCGTCCGCATCAGGGCTGGCGTTATCTTGAAGAAGCGGATGCACCGCCGGACGCTCCGGACGGCGCGATACCGGAGGAACCGCCGGCGGAAATGGCGGCCGAATTGCGCAATCTGGGTTTGCTGTAGGCCGGAGCGGTCCGCCTGCGGCGCTTACCTGAACCGTTCCTCGGCGATCGCATCGGCAACATCGCTGGTCGGGCTGCCCTCGGCGTCGGCGCGGGCGAAGATTTCGACTAGAGTGGCGTCGATCCGGTGCAGTTTGGCCCGCGCTTCCTCAATGTCGTAGCCGACGGCAAAGCGCGCCACATCGATCAGGCCGCCAGCGTTGATGACATAGTCCGGCGCATAGAGAATGCCGGCCCGGCGCAGGGCCGTGCCGTGCCGCGCATCATCCAGCACATTGTTGGCCGATCCCGCTACAATAGCGCATTTCAGGCGGGGCAGGGTCTCGTCGTTGACGACGGCGCCCAGGGCGCAGGGCGCAAACAGGTCGCAATCGGTGTCGTAGATGTCGTCGGGGCCGACGGTAATCGCGCCGAAGTCGCGTTCTGCCTTCCGGAGGGCAGCCGGATCGATGTCGGTGACGGTCAGGCGGGCTCCGGCGTCGTGCAGATATTCGCACAGGAAGCGGCCGACATGGCCGACGCCCTGGACGGCGACATGCAGCCCCTCCAGCGACTCCCGGCCGAGCTTGTAACGGACGGCCGCCCGGATACCGATGAAGACACCGTGCGCGGTCGAATTGGAAGGATCGCCGGCGCCGCCGGTCACGCCGACGACATGGTCGGTGACGGTTTTGATCGTATCCATGTCGGCGACCGTCGTACCGACATCTTCGGCAGTTATGTAGCGCCGGTTCAGCCGGTCGACCGCTCGGCCGAACGCTTTCATCAGCGCTTCGGTCTTGTCCCTCTTTGCGTCGCCGACGATAACCGCCTTGCCACCGCCGAGATCGAGACCCGCCATCGCCGCCTTGAAGGTCATGCCGCGCGACAGGCGCAGCGCATCTTCCAGCGCCGCCGCCTCGCCGGGATAGGGCCACATCCGGCAGCCGCCGAGCGCCGGGCCGCGGTTGGTATTGTGGATCGCGACGATGGCGCGCAATCCGGTGGCCTCGTCATGGCTGAAGACAATTTGTTCGTGGCCGGCGAAATCGGGGTGGTCGAAAAGGTTCATGGGTCGGATCGCAGGTTAGGCCGCGCCAAATCGGACCGGCGGCGGGGTGTCCTGTAGCAATGGCGATGCGGCCATGATAGCCGCCTCTCGCGGGCGGGCGAAGAGCCGATCCGACGCCGGAGAACGGGCTCCCCGCGCCACGGTACAACGCATCTATAATGGAGATGGGGACATTGATCGGCAGTGTTGACCAGATTCTCGTCATGGTCACCATCGGCGGCATTGCCGGATGGCTCGCCGCGACCGTCCTGCGGGTCCGGTCCATCGGTATCGTCGGCACCATGATCGTCGGCGTTGTCGGTTCCTTCATCGGCATCGTTCTGTTCCGCGCGATCGACGTCCGGATCGAGGGCTATCAGATCGGCCCGATCCCGATCGGTCACCTGTTTGCCGCCTTTGTCGGCGCCGTTCTTTTGGTAATCCTGCTGCGTCTGTTCCGCTGGCGGCGCTACTAGGCTGTAGTCGACCGGCGGCGGTCCATCGACCCAGCGCCGCCCGCCTGCGAGACTGGACGGTCGCAAGGCGGACTCTTATCTACGAAGCGCAATTCATCAGCGGGACGATCATGGCAAAATCCGTCACGCCGCAGCACAGGGCGCTGTCCGAACCCCGGACCGCCAACGAGGTCGACGCCTTCCTGCAGTCGATGGCGCAGACACCGGCTGCGGCTGCCGGACGGGGGCGGCTGATCTTTGCCATGGACGCCACGGCGAGCCGTGAGCCGACCTGGGATATCGCCTGCGATATTCAGGCCGAAATGTTTGCCGAAACCGATGCGTTGGGCGGTCTGGATGTCCAGCTTGTCTTTTACCGCGGCATTGGCGAATGCCGGTCGACCCAGTGGCTGTCGTCCTCCGCCGATCTGGTCGGCCGGATGGTCAAGGTGCGCTGTCTGGGCGGTCGGACCCAGATCGGGCGCGTCTTCAAACATGCAATCACCGAGTCAAAATCCCATGCGGTCGGCGCGCTCGTGATCGTCGGCGACGCTTTCGAGGAAGCGATCGATCCGGTCTGCGAACTGGCCGGCCGGCTCGGGCTGATGGGCACCAGGGCGTTCCTGTTCCAGGAAGGTGACAATCCGGACGCCACGATGGCCTTCCGCCAGTTCGCGCGTCTGACCGGCGGCGCCTGCTGCCGTTTCGATGCCGGCAGCGCGAAACAACTGCGCGAATTGTTGGCGGCCGTCGCGGTTTATGCGGCCGGCGGGCGCCCGGCGCTCGAGAATTACTCCGCCGGCCGGGACGGCCCGGTCCTGCAGATTACCCGCCAGATCGACGACAGCGGCCGGTAAATGGGCTGGTTCCTCCTCGGCGTCGCGCTGATCGCTGCGGCCATTCTGCTGCTGTTTTCGCTGCCACAGGCCAGTGTCGGGCAACTGGTACGGCTGCTGCGCGGCATTGCGATCGCCTGCGCGACTGTTTTCGGCCTTTTCGGCCTGTTCACCGGGAAGCTGCTCTGGGGTGTGCTCGGTCTCGGGGCCGCCCTGGTCATCTACCTGATGGGCGGCACCATGCCGTGGAATTTCAAGAAGCCGGAAAAGGGCACGTCCGAGGTCGAGACGCCGTGGCTCAAGTTGCAGCTCGATCATACGACCGGCGGGATTACCGGAGATGTGCTGGCCGGCAGCTACGCCGGGTCCAGAGTCGAATCGCTCGATCGCGACGACCTCATGATCCTGCTCGCCGAGTGTGCCCGCGACGATGCCCAGTCTGCCCGCCTTATCGAGGCCTATCTGGACCGCATGTGGCCGGAATGGCGCAACATCAACCGGGGCGGCGGAAGCGGGCCCGGCCCGATGGACCGCGCCGAGGCGCTGTCGGTTCTCGGCCTGGACGAGACCGCCACCGACGACGACATCCGGCGCGCCCATCGAGACCTGATGCGCAAACATCACCCGGATCATGGCGGATCGGACTGGCTTGCCGCCAAGCTCAACCAGGCCAGGGAAGTTCTCCTCGGCGAGTAGAACCTTGCCGATTGACACACCACCCGGCGTGTCTTCGCGCATAATGGCGCGTGGCCAGGCTGGGGAATTCATGCTGCAACGGCGGCCAATTCACACGTGATCGAGGCCATGCAGAAGCCGATCCGTAAAGCCGTATTTCCGGTCGCCGGTCTCGGAACGCGCTTCCTGCCCGCGACCAAGGCGGTGCCCAAGGAGATGCTGCCGGTCGTCGACCGGCCGGTGATCGAATATGCCGTCGCCGAAGCCGCTGCGGCCGGTGTGACGCACATGATTTTCGTCACCGCGAACGGCAAGTCAGCGCTGCAAGAACATTTCGACCGGCACGCCGAACTCGAAGCGGTGCTGAGATCGAAAGGCAAGACGGCGGAACTCAAGCGGCTGGCTGCGATTTTGCCTGACGGAGTGCGCTGCAGCGTTGAGATTCAACCGGCGCCTCTGGGCCTCGGCCATGCCGTCTGGTGCGCCCGGCAAATCGTTGGCGACGAGCCGTTCGCTGTAATCTTGCCCGACGATGTTGTGATGGCCGATACGGGATGCCTCGCACAGATGATTGCCTGCTATACCGCGACCGGCGGCAACCTGCTGGCGGTGCAGGATGTGCCGCCGGACCGGACCGACCGCTACGGCATTCTGGAAGTGGGCAACGACCAAAATTGCCCGGGCGGCCTGGCCGAGATACGCGGTCTGGTCGAGAAGCCCGCGCCGGCGGACGCCCCGTCAACCCTGTCGATCATCGGCCGTTATATCCTCCAACCTGAAATATTTTCCGCCTTGGAAAACGGCGAACCTGGGGCCGGCGGCGAGATCCAGTTGACCGACGCCATCGCCGCGCTGATCGGCCGGCAGCCGGTCCACGGCTTCAGATTCCAGGGCGTGCGCTTCGATTGCGGCGACCGGCAGGGCTGGTTGGCGGCAAATGTCGCCTTCGCGCTGCAACGGCCGGATCTCGAAGGTATTCGCGAAAGACTGCGCCGATTGTTAGAGTCGGACTGATCCGCCATCTGCCGGACTTATCTGCGCCTGACCGGAGACCTTGAATGAAGATAGCCATGATCGGAACCGGTTATGTCGGCCTCGTCTCCGGCGCCGGTTTCTCGGAATTCGGCACTGAAGTGGTCTGCGTCGACAAAAACGCCGCCAAGATCGCCATGCTGCGCAACGGCCAGATGCCGATCTACGAACCCGGCCTCGAGGATCTTGTGGCGCGCAATGTCGAGGCTGGCCGCCTGCGCTTTACGACGGATCTGGAGGCAGCGGTCGACGGAGCCGAAGCCGTGTTCATCGCCGTCGGGACTCCCTCGAGGCGCGGCGACGGCCATGCCGATCTGAGCTATGTCCATGCCGCGGCGCGGGAGATTGCGGCAACGATCCGGGATTACACCGTCGTCGTCACCAAATCGACGGTGCCGGTCGGCACCGGCCGGGAGATCGAAGCGATCGTCCGGCGGGTCAATCCCGATGCGGATTTCGATGTCGCCTCCAACCCGGAATTCCTGCGCGAAGGCTCGGCAATCGTCGATTTCATGCGGCCGGATAGGGTTGTGATCGGCACCGGCAGCAAGCGCGCGCGGGACGTCATGCGCAAACTGTATCGCCCGCTCTATCTGATCGAAACGCCGATCCTGTTCACGCGACGGGAAACCTCGGAACTGATCAAATACGCGGCCAATGCCTTTCTTGCGACCAAGATCACCTTCATCAACGAGATCGCCGATCTCTGCGAGCGGGTAGGCGCGGACGTACATCAAGTCGCCCGCGGCATCGGGCTGGACGGGCGGATCGGCCCGAAGTTCCTGCACCCCGGCCCGGGATACGGCGGATCCTGCTTCCCGAAGGATTCCCTTGCGCTGGTCAAGACCGCCCGGGACAAAGGCGCGCCGCTGCGCATCGTCGAAGCGGTCGCGGACATCAATGACACGCGCAAACGATCGATGGCCCAACGGGTGATTGATGCCTGCGGCGGCGAGGTGAACGGCCGGACCATCGCGATTCTCGGTGTCACCTTCAAACCGAATACCGACGATATGCGGGAAAGTCCGAGCCTGGAAATCGTGCCGATGTTGCAGGAGGCCGGCGCCACCATCCGCGCCTACGATCCCGAAGGCATGGCGGAAGCCGGCCCCTTGCTCCCCGGCGTAAACTGGTGCGATGGCGCCTACGACGCTGTGCTGGACGCCGACGCGGTGGTGATTCTGACGGAATGGAACCAGTTCAGAAATCTGGATCTAGACCGGGTGAAAGCCCTGCTCAAAGCGCCGGTCTTCGTAGATTTCCGCAACATCTACAATCCGCGCGACATGGCCGAAGCCGGCTTCGGCTATACCTCCATCGGACGGCCGCTCGAGGCTGTGACCGGCTGACCGGGTCGTGACTATCGATTTTTTCTTTTACGGCACCTTGAGGGACGAGGTCGTGCGGCGGATCGTGCTCGGACCGGCAGCACTTTCTCTGGTCGCGACACCTGCGATGCTGGCGGGTTATCGCTGCGCGCCGGTCGAGCGCGGCCGATTTCCGGCTATCGTCGCGGAAGAGGGGTCGGTAACGCAAGGTGTGCTGGTGCGGGAAGCACCTCTTGAGGCGGCGGTGCGGACCAGCTATTTCGAGGGCGATGGCGCCGACTACGATATCGTCCGGAAGTCGGTCGCCGTGGGTGACGGTATGCGCGCCGGGGCCTGGGTTTGCGTTGCTGCTTCCGGACTGCAGGTCGAAGCCGGGGAGTGGTGCTTCGAGACCTGGCAACGCCAATGGCGGCCGGCCTTTCTCAGGAATGCAAGGGCGGCGATGGCCGGAGCGGTTCCGGCGGAACTCGGCCGGTATCGCCGGATCTGGCTGGGCCGGCTCAGCCGCGCGCCGGGATTTCGATCGCCAGGCAGTTCAGGCTGCGCCGTTTCAGGATCGAGCACGCCTCGCGGGCCTCGGCGAAAGAGAGGCCGGTGATTCGGGCGCGGTAGATGGATCGGTTGGCCCGATTGCGCCGGGTGAGGATATGGGCGCCGGTGCCGCGGGCAAGACGCCTGGGCAGTACCCTTTTCGCCTGGTCGAGGCCGCGTTGCGCCCGCCGGTATTCGGTGAAGGCGCCGACCTGAATCCCGAATCTGGACTTGGATTTGGTGCGCCGCAGGGCGACGGTGGTCGGCTTGGCCTCAACGACCGTTCTCTTGACGGAAACCGGCACACAATCGATGCCCCGCCGCCGCACGGTTCGACAGGCGCGTTGCGCCTGACGTAGGCCAAAGCCCATCAGCCGGGCGACGTAGAAGGAGCGCTTGCGCCCTTTTGTGCGCACGATTGCGCTGTTCGCCTGGCGCCGATAGCTGCGTGGCAGCGCCCGCATCGCCCGCCGGATCGCGGATTGCGCCTGATGCCTGCGATAGAAGGCGCCGACCTGGACGCCGTGGGCAAAGCGCTTGCGCGTCTTCGATCGTTGGGCCGGCTGCCGGGTCGACGCGGTGCGCGTCGCTGCCATCGCCGACGACGCGAGGGACAAGCCGATCCGCGGTTTGCTCGGGCGCTTCTTCGGCAGCGCCGCTACCTGATGTCGCTTGCCGGTGCGCGCGCCGGCCCTTGCATGGGCCGATCCCGACCCCTGGCCCTTCGTTCGGGCTGGTTTGCCGCCAACGCTGCTGCGCATTGCAATGCGCACATAACCTTTGGGAGTCTTGCGCAAGTAGGCCGAATTGTGCGCCTTGCGCCATCCGCCGGCCAGGAGACGCTTGGTTTTCCAGTAGCGGTGGTTCGATGTACGCGCGCCGAGAACAACCGTAATCAGATGGACGTTTCCGTTGCGGGCACTGGTCACGAGATTGTAGCGCGCCCGCCGCGTATAGCCCGTCTTCATCCCTTCGACATGGGGATGGGATCGCAGAAGCCGGTTCGTATTGCGGAAAGCGCGTCGGCCGAACCGGTAGAAGCGGGTCGCAAAGACTTTGGTGTATTGCGGGTAATGGTGGATCAGGGACCGGGCCAGGATCGCCATATCCCGCGCTGTCGTCCGCTGGCCGCGGGCCGGCAGGCCGGAGGCTGTGCCGAACACCGTACGACGCATGCCGAGCTGACGCGCGCGCTTGGTCATCAGACGGGCGAACCGGCGCTCGCTGCCGGCTATTTTCTCCGCCAGCGCCGATGCGGCGTCGTTGGCCGATTTGATGGCGGTGGCATAGACCAGATCGCGTATCCGAACACGCTGGCCGGTCCGGAAATAGAGTTTCGACGGCTGCCTGGTCGCGGCATAGCGAGAAATCCGCACCCTGGTATTCCAGCCGAATCGCCCGCGCGACATGGCCTCGAAGGTCAGGTACAGCGTCATCAGCTTGCTGAGAGACGCGGGCGGGTGGCTCGCGTTCGCGTTGTGCGACTGAAGCACCAGGCCGCTGCGGGCATTGATCGTAATCGACGATTTTGTAGAGGCCCATGCCGGGCCGCCGGTCGCCATAACGGCCAGGCAGCCGGCCAGACTTATGGCGGCACCGACGCGCCCGACAGAACGCATCTTCCCTCCGGAACGCAGTTTCAGACCGCGCACCGGCTTCGAGGCTGTCAAGCCTGTCGCACCCATGAAGCTGTTCCGGCTCCCAAACGTATTGCACCAGTACGCGGCTTGCCGACCGCCGCACTGGGCAGCGCCTCGACAAGGTTACTCTCCCCGCACTCCGCATCGTTTACGCAGTTATCGGCGGCAATTTCCGCCACGACCTGACGGTCGTCCCTGCGTCCGGCTTGTGTCGCCGACCGGATAGAAATCCTAACATAGACGTGCTTGCTCTGAATGTCAAAACTTCCTTGGCGCGGCCGATTCGGCGAATATCGCAACGGTCCGGTCGGCACGAACCGATATTCGTTCTTCACCGGAGACTTTGCTTTGCCCTATCATTCCCTACCTTAGGGACGGCTGTTGCGCCGGGCCGCCGGCCGGCAACAATAGCGGAAACCGGGGTTCGAAATCGGGCGTGAGCGCTGCGGGATGAGTGGCTTGGAATGAGCGACCAGGAATGAGCGACCAGGAATGAGCGATAGGGATCGCAACGGCGACGACGGTCAAACGGGCGTAATCGTCCGGTCGAAGACGCGCACCAAGAAGCCGGCGCTGTACAAGGTGCTGATGCTGAACGACGACTACACGCCGATGGAGTTCGTCGTACACGTGTTGGAGCGTTACTTCGGCAAGAGCCGGGAGGAGGCGACCCGCATCATGCTGCATGTCCACCAGCGCGGCGTCGGTGTCTGCGGCGTTTATACTTATGAGATTGCGGAGACCAAGGTTAACCAGACCATGGAACTGGCGCGCAAGCACCAGCATCCGCTGCAATGCACGCTGGAGAAAGAGTAACCGCCTGAGGGGCGACCGCCCCGCCGGGTAGAAAACCGAAAGAGATACCGAGCGAAACGGAAAGCGGGCGCGATGCTCTCATCGAATCTGGAAAGAAGCCTCCATCGGGCGCTGGCGCTGGCCAACGAACGCAGCCACGAGTTCGCGACGCTGGAGCACCTGCTGCTGTCGCTGGTCGAGGACCAGGATGCGCTCTCGGTTCTGCGCGCCTGCAACGTGGATGTCGACAAGCTGCGCGCCGAAGTATCCGACTATGTCGACAACGAACTGACCGGCCTCGTTACAGAGCGCGACGAAGACGCCAAGCCGACGGCGGGATTCCAGCGTGTCCTGCAGCGCGCCGCGATTCACGTCCAGTCGTCCGGCCGCGAGGAAGTGACCGGCGCCAACGTCATCGTCGCCATGTTCGCCGAGCGCGAATCGCACGCGGTCTATTTCCTGCAGGAGCAGGACATGACGCGCTTCGACGCCGTCAACTACATCTCGCACGGCATCGCCAAGGTGCCGGGCGAGGAAGGCGTGCGGACGCCGGAGGGCGCCGACGAGGAAGCCGGCGGCGAATCGGTCGTCAAGCAGGGGACGGAGGCGCTGGCCGCCTATTGCGTCGATCTGAACGCCAAGGCGGAGGACGGCCGGATCGACCCCCTGATCGGGCGGGAGGCCGAGGTCGAGCGCACGGTCCAGATCCTGTGCCGGCGGACCAAGAACAACCCGCTCTATGTCGGCGAACCGGGCGTCGGCAAGACCGCGATCGCCGAAGGCCTCGCGCGCCGGATCGTCAACGGCGAAGTTCCGGAAGTGCTGGGCGAATCGACGATCTACGCCCTCGATATGGGCGCGCTGCTCGCCGGCACCCGCTATCGCGGCGATTTCGAGGAGCGGTTGAAGGCGGTCCTAAAGGAGCTGGAGAACACGCCGGGCGCCGTTCTGTTCATCGACGAAATCCACACGGTAATCGGCGCCGGCGCCACCAGCGGCGGCTCGATGGATGCATCGAACCTGCTCAAGCCGGCGCTGCAGAGCGGCGGGCTGCGCTGCATCGGCTCGACGACCTACAAGGAGTTCCGCAACTATTTCGAGAAGGACAGGGCGCTCGTCCGCCGCTTCCAGAAGATCGACATCCACGAGCCGTCGATCAAGGATTCGGTCAAGATCCTGCGCGGCCTGAAGCCGTATTACGAAGAGCATCACAGCGTCCGCTACACCGGCGATGCGCTGACGGCCGCGGTCGACCTGTCGGCCCGCTACATCCACGACCGCAAGCTGCCGGACAAGGCGATCGACGTGATCGACGAAGTCGGCGCGGCGCAGAATCTCGTCGCGCCGTCGAAGCGCAAGAAGACGATCACCGTGCGCGATATCGAGGATGTGGTCGCCAAGATCGCGCGCATCCCGCCCAAGAATGTCTCGCGCGACGACAAGGAAACGCTGCGCAACCTGGAGCGCGACCTCAAGCGGATGGTGTTCGGCCAGGACAAGGCCATCGATGCGCTGGTCGCCGCGATCAAGCTGGCCCGGGCCGGCCTGCGCGAGCCCGAGAAGCCGATCGGCAACTATCTGTTCTCCGGCCCGACCGGCGTCGGCAAGACCGAGGTCGCGCGCCAGCTCGCCATGACGCTGGGCGTCGAGCTGGTCCGCTTCGACATGTCGGAATATATGGAGCGCCACAGCGTCTCGCGCCTGATCGGCGCGCCGCCCGGCTATGTCGGCTTCGACCAGGGCGGCCTGATGACCGACGCCATCGACCAGAATCCCTATGCGGTGATGCTGCTGGACGAGATCGAGAAGGCGCATCCCGATCTGTTCAACGTGCTGCTGCAGATCATGGATCACGGCAAGCTGACCGACCACAACGGCAAGCAGATCGATTTCCGCAACGTCATCCTGATCATGACGACCAACGCCGGCGCGTCGGACCTGGCAAAGTCGGCGATCGGCTTCGGGCGCACCGTGCGCGAAGGCGACGACAAGGAAGCCATCGACCGGATGTTCTCGCCGGAATTCCGCAACCGGCTCGACGCGACCATCGGCTTCGCCAGCCTGCCGCCGGAGATCGTGCGCCGGGTCGTCGACAAGTTCGTCATGCAGCTCGAGGAACAGCTTGCCGACCGCGGCGTGACCATCGAACTGGACGACGCTGCGCGCGCCTGGCTGGCCGAAAAGGGCTACGATCCCAGGATGGGCGCCCGGCCGCTGGCGCGCCAGATCCAGGAGCATCTCAAGAAGCCGCTGTCCGAAGAACTGCTGTTCGGCGCGCTCGACAAGGGCGGCTCGGTGCTGGTCTCGCTCAAGGACGGCAAGCTCGATTTCAAGGCCCTCAAGAGCCCGGCCGGGCGCAAGAAAGGCGGCAGGAAGAAGATCGCCGGCAAGACTGCGGCGTCCGGAGCGGACGAACCGGCAGTCGAATCCGAAGACGCCTGATCCGCAGCAAGCGCAATACGTCCCTCGATACGGCCCTTCGGGCCTACTCGGGATGAGGGACTTTGAATCTTTCGCCAATTCTAAACGAATCTCTCCTCACCCTGAGTAGCCGCGAAGCGGCGTATCGAAGGGCCGGTCGCGGTCGGGCCGACCGGTGAGGGACGCAACAGCGCTCATGCCTCATCCGCCGCCTTCCAGCCGGTAGGGCGAATGGCGCGACATGATCCGCATCTCGTGCAGGATCGCCGCGCTTTCGCGCTCCAGGAAATTTTCGACCGCGTTGCGGAAACCCTTGTCGCCGATCCAGTGGGCGCTCCAGGTCTCGACCGGCAGATAACCGCGCTGGACCTTGTGCGGCCCCTGCGTGCCGGCCTCGACGCGCTGCAGGCCTCGTGAAATGGCGAATTCGACGGCCTGGTAGTAGCAGGTCTCGAAATGCAGGAACCTGATGTCGGCGGCGCAACCCCAGTTGCGGCCGTAGAGCGCGTCGGCGCCGATGAAATTGAGCGCGCCGGCGACCGGCGCGCCATCCTCCGTTGCCCAGATCAGCGCCACCTTGTCCGGCATCCGCTCCTGCAACAGGCGGAAAAACCGCCGGGTCAGATAGGGATAGCCCCATTTGCGGTCGTAGGTGTCGGTGTAGAAGCGGTGGAACACGTCCCAGTGCTCGCTGCGCAGATCGTCGCCGGTGAGCGCGCGGACATCGATGCCGGCGGCGGCCACGGCGGCCCGTTCCTTGCGGATCGCCTTGCGCTTGCGCGAGGCCAGCGCGCCGAGAAAGTCGTTGAAATCCCGATAGTCCCGGTTGTGCCAGTGATACTGGAACGCGCGGCGCTTGAGCAGACCGAGCTCGCCGGCCAGCGCCGCTTCCGCCTCGGTCGGAAAGGTGATGTGCAGGTTGGTGACGCCGATCCGCCCGGCGATGCGCACCAGCGCGTCGATCAGGGTGCGCTGCAGGTCGCGCCGGCGCGGCCCCGGCGGCACCAGCAGGCGCGGCCCGGTCACCGGCGTGAAAGGCACCGCGACGATCAACTTGGGATAATAGCGCCCGCCGGCGCGCTCGTAGGCGTCGGCCCAGCCCCAGTCGAAGACGTATTCGCCCTGGGAATGGTTCTTGAGATACATCGGCGCGACGCCCAGGACGGCGCCGGCCGTATCCTCCAGCACGGCATGCTGGGGCAGCCAGCCGGCCTCGGCCCCGACCGAGCCGCTTTCCTCCAGCGCGTTCAGGAACTCCCACGAAACGAAGGGGTTGCCCGCGCCGGCGCAGCGGTCCCACACCGCCCGGTCGATCCGCGCCACGGCGTCGACGGTGCGGACGGCGAAGGTCTCCGAAGCGTCAGGCATGGCGGGCAGGTCTGGCGATGTCGGGAAATGTCATGGAATGTCATGGTCCGTCATGCACCGGCCGGCGCCGGTCGCGGCGCAGTCGCTTGCGGGGCGTCCGCCGTATTGCTCCAGTATGTGTCATGAAATGTCATGATCTGCCAGAAAATTGGATTCGTCATGCAATTACAATGACTTAAGCAAGAACCATCCTTATCGGTCTTCATATCGCAAGCTGATTCAAGTCAACTCCTGACCCCGCATGTCCCCCGAATTCGCCCGAATTGCGGGGGATGCTTCCGATCCGGCGCGGGCGACGGTAGCGCCGGGCGGCGGATGCCGCAATGCGGTGTCCCGTTTGCGTCCCGCCGGACGCCCGCACTACGCGTCCGGTCCCGCGGTCGGGGCATACCGCCACGGCTCCGGCACATGGCGGGGCACGAGGTCGCGCCAGCCGCCCTCTGCCAGCGCCCTGGCCTTGGGGATCCAGCGCCGGATCTGGGAGCGCATCCAGCCGTCGGGCGTCCACTCTTCGGCGACCCTCGCCTCAACGAGATATTTTGATCGCTGCTCTGCCCGGTAGTGCCGACCAGCGTCCCTTCACTGGTGGCCGGCACCGTCACCGTCACCGTCACCGTGGTCACCGCCGCAATGCCCTGGATAGCGATCTGCCAGGAGGCTGCTTCGCTTAGCCATGCAACATCGGTGCCCCTCAGCCTCCTGAGGCCCGTGTTTGCGAGGCTCCATCCGTCGGCCGCCCCCGAATCCTCGTTGTCCGAGCCCGTTTTCTTAATCGCTACAAGATTAGGAGCAGCCGTCGTGTCAAGAACGACGAAATACGTCGTCCCGGAGGCGAGATCGATGTCCCCGGTGTAGGTGACGGTGCTGCCGGACACCGAGCCGTATGAAAGCGTGCCCAGCGAGTCGCCCGGCCGGTTGTTCGAGTTCGAAGCATGGATGCTTATCGTGTGCGAGCTCGCTGGCGCGACCGTACTGACGTACGGGACCCTCAGGCTCGTCAGCTTGTAGCCTTGGGTGTTGCTGCCGGTGGTAAATGCTTGAGCATGGTCATCGCTGAAACCACGGGTCAAATCGAAGCTCTGCCCGGTATTGCCGACCAGCGTCCCCGGCACAGGAGCAGCAACCGCCGGCGTGCCGGCCGCCTCGACGTCCACCTTGGCCGCTAGCCCGGTCTGCTCAAGCCCGGTGAACGACGCCGCGTCGTTGCCCGCCGGGTCGCGGATCGGGTTCGTGCCCTTGGTGTAGGACACGTCCGCCTCGGTGTAGGTGACGTCGCCCCCTTGGTCCCCGGGCTCCTTCGCCAGGTCCACCGTCAGCAACACCGTCTTGTCCTCGATCGCGACGGCGTTCGGGGTCACCGCGGCGTTCGAGTCCAGCTTCACGCCGAAGTCGGTGGTTGCCGGCACCGAGTCCGGGTCCAGCGCCTCGTCGTAATAGAGCGCCACCCGGAACCCGTCCGGGTTCTTGCTCGTCTGCGCGACCGCGGCCTGCATCAGTTCCGGGACGGCGGTGTCGTACACCGTCTCGATCTTGAACCCCAGGAACGACGCCACGTAGGTGTCGTCCCCGTCGGCCTTGAGGGAGGGCGTCGGCGGCTCGTAGGTGACCTGCGCCGTCGCGTTCGGGGGCACCGCCTCGGCCAGCGTGACCGTGACCGTCGAGCCCGAGATGGCCACGTTCGCCTGCGTGCCCGCGATGCTGCTCTGCTCGCCGTCTCGGTCCGAAAACACGACCGTGAAATTCTCCCCGGACTCCGTGGCGGTATCGTCGAGCGCCTTGTCGAAGACGATCTTCAGCTTCGTCCCCGCCACGCTCGCCGACTGCGGCTGCGGCGCTGAAACTACCGCAGCGCCGTCGATGGCGATCTGCCAGGCGTCCAAGGGAAATTTCCAAGCTTCGCCCGATGTCCAAGTCGCGCGGTTGTCCCGGAGGCTCCACCCGTCGGCCTTACCCGCATCCTCGTTGCCCGAGTTCGTTAGCCGAAGTTTTGGACCGGAAGGAGTGGCCAGCGGGTCGAAGAAG
>MPMX01000065.1 GCA_002238725.1 Rhodospirillaceae bacterium bin65 | reverse complement strand
GAGCAGCGCCGCAAACCGCCACGCCAGGGCGATGTCGGCCCGGCCCTGTGCGAGGTGGGCCTCGGCCTCCGCGTCGGCGCCCCAGTGCTCGATCTGATAGCGGTCGTCCAGGAACGCGGCATCCGCAGCTTCCTCCGCCGTTATGTCGCCCGCGATCGTGGCGAGGCCGATCGCGACGGAGCCGGCGCTTGTCACGCCCAAATGCAGCGCCGTCAATTCGAAATCGCCACAGCCGCCGACGACATGTTCCAGGCGCGCGATGGCATGCGGATCCTGGGGTTGCGGGAGGACGCCGCTGACCGCCGCCAGGGCAATACCGTGGTGGCGACGCAGCCAATCCAGCAGGGGCTGCCACGAGGCTTCCTGCCGCTCGACAAGGTTTTGCGGCCGGTCGGCGCGGTAGCACAGCAGGTCTGTCTCGCCGTAGCGCACAAGTTCGGCAACGGTTTCGCGGCGCCGTTCCGGTGTCAGATCGATGGCTGTGTTGGCAAGCTGGGTGAGCGGCATCGACAGCGGATCGACCCTATCGCCCTGCGCCGCCCACTCGTCGCGCAGCGCTTCGGACAGCGCTTCGGAGGCAACGCGCACCGGTGCGCGGCCGGGCGTCCGCACCTGCCGGCCGTCCAGCAGGATGCCGAAACCGTCATCGAACGCCTCGACGGCGACCGCCGCGTAGAACCGCTTCATTCGCGAAACGGGTTGATCTTGCGCAGGTCGTCCAGCAGCCTTTCCGCGCCGAACTTGTTCTTTGCCCGCGGTTTATTTGCAGCGCCGGCCTTCGTTTGCGCCTTTCGCGCACCGCATCCCCGTCGCGCCGTGCCCTTCCCGCTCCCGTCCGTGAAAGGCCGGGTGACGAAGCCGAGAAGTTCGTTCGCCACCCGTTTTGGAATGGCTGACGCTTCTATCGTCACCGCCGGGCGGGTCAGGGCGCCGGTAATCGCAATCGGAAGAATGCTGGCAAACTGGGCCAGGCTGGCGCCCTTACCGGCTGGCACAAAGCGGAAGTCCAGCGTCTCGCGCGCCAGATCGACGGCGCCCCGGCCATAGAAGGTCACGCGATTGGTATCAAGGACGAGGTGCTTGCCGCCGCCCACACCGCGGCCGTCGAAGCGCAACGCGAATGCGCCGCAAACAACCGCCAGCCCGCCGGGCTTCTGCGCCAGCAGTTTCAGCAGATCGGTCGTGGCGATGTCGAAGAGGCGGTTGGCGACCGCCCCCTTGCCGACCACGACCGCAACTGGCCCTTTCAGGGTCGAGGCGATGTCATGGGCCGACCGGCCGACGCCCGAGACCTGCGCGCGGACCGCGACGGGAGCATCGAACGGCCTTTCGCCGAGCGCCTGCCGGAGCACCTCGCCGGAGGAAATCCCGGACGCCCGCAGATCGGCCGCGAAATTCGGCGTCCGGCTCCCGATGTCGAGGCGCAGAATGCCGGCGACCCGGCCCTTCGCCAGCCGACTCGCGAAGTTGCGCACGGCCATCCGCCCGTCCCGGAGAGCGATATCGGCCCGTATTTCGTCGAATTGGTTCCGCGCGAAGACCAGCCGCCTTATCCCGGCCTTCAGGTTGCCGTTGAACAGGCCGAGAATGCCAAGCGGCAGTTCATACCTCGGGAACAGGACGGTTGCCCCCATCTGCTTGTGCGCGGTGGGTTTGCCTGTCGTCGCATTCTCCACCGGCGCCGGCACTCTGCGACCTTTCCCCGTCGCGGCTGCGATCTGGTCCAGGTCCAACAGGTCCGCTTCCACGCTGCCGGTTATTTCCGGCAAGGGGCCGGACAGATCGGCCGCGCCGGACGCCCGCAGCCGGCTACGCCCGAAGTGCAGCTTCGCAGCCACGGGGTATTTCACGACACGCCGGAACAAGGCGCCCAGCTGGCCGAGCATGCCCTCGGCAGTAACAGCCACGCCGTTGTAGGCGCCGCGGGCCTCGAAGGCGATGGCGCTTTCGAATGTCGGCGCCTGGGCAGCGACCCTTTCGATCCGCAACCTGCTGACCAGGCCGCTGCGGCCGTCGCGGAATGTCACGAGCGAGTCGTCGATCCGGACACGCTTCAACAGCGGAACAACGGGCATCGCCGGGGATGCTTTCTTGTCCGGCGCCGCGGACGATGTTCCCGATTCTTCGCCGACCTGTCCGGCAAACAGCCAGTTCGCTGCGCCTTCGGCGTTCGTCTCGAGCAGCAGGTCTGCACCGGTCAACCGGAAACGCGTCACCTTGATTGCGCCGCCGATCAGCGGCAGCAGGGCGATTTCGATTTCGGCGCGCTCTGCCGTCAGCATCTGCGGCCGCGAACCCCAATCCGCGTTGGCGACAGCCAGGTCGGTCAGCGCAATGGACGGCGACGATGTCAGAATATTCTGCTCGATCCGACCGCTGATTGTGACCCTTCGACCGGTCGCGTCCTCCACGGCGGCGGCGATGTCGGCGCGGTAGGCCGTGAAATCGGTTGTGCCGACGGCGACGATTGCGACGACGAAAACAAGGATCGCGGAAACCGCCAGGCCGATTGCACCGCGCAGAATCCAGCGCATCGCGCCCTCCGGATTACTTTCCGGCCGCGCCGAGGCCGAACGGATCGGTATCGGCGCGCGGGTCGAAGCCCAACGCCTCGAACGTCTCGGACATATGGGGTGGCAACGCGGCTTCTACATCGATCCATCCGCCTGCCGGATGCGGCGCGATCAGGCGCTGTGCATGCAGATGAACCTGGCGCGGCAGGCCGGCGACGAACGCGCTGCTGCCGCCATACTTGCCGTCGCCGAGAATAGGCGCGCCGATTGCCGGGCAATGCGCGCGCAACTGGTGGGTCCGGCCCGTCAGAGGCATGAGCGCAAGCCAGGTCACCTGGTTTCCGGCATGGTCGATGACAGCATAACGGGTTCGCGCGGCACGGGCGTCGCCGGCTTTCCTTCCGGTCTCAACGTCTTCCCCGACGACCGCCCGCTCGCCGGCCGGACCGGCGCGTTTGGCCAGCGCCAGATCGATAAAACCGCGCCGCCGCGCCGGCGTGCCGACCGTGACTGCCCAGTACAGCTTGCGCACCTCGCGGCCACGAAACGCCGTGGCCAGCGCCGACGTCGCCTGCCGTGTCAAACCGACGGCGATGACGCCGCTGGTATCCTTGTCGAGCCGATGCACCAGGCGCGGCGGTTCGCCGGAGCGTGTCAGGCTCTGCAGCATGCCGTCGAGATGGCGTCGCTGTCCGGACCCCCCCTGCACCGGCAGCCCCGCCGGTTTGTTCAGGACGAGAATGGCGTCATCCCGGTACAGCGCGATCGACTCGAGGAACTCCCGGTCTTCCTTCATCGATCCGGCCGGCCGTTCCTTCGGGCGTTTCGCCGGGGCTGCATCCTGCACGACGGCCTCCAGCGGCGGGACCCGGACCACCGCGCCGGGAGCAAGCCTGTGCCCGGCTTTCACCCGTTTACCGTCGACCCGGACCTGGCCGGTTCGCAGGAGCTTTTCCAGCCGGCCGTGGCCCAACTCCGGGAATTTCTGCCTGAACCAGCGGTCGAGCCGCTGGTCGCCCTCCGTTTCCGCAACGGTGTGCCGGGTTACAGGCATCGATCTTAGCTGGACACGGTCCGGCCTGCCGGCAGCCCGGACCGATGGACAGGCTCCACGGCGGCAACGGAGGCTGAAAGCAGGACACTCATCCGTCAGCGTCGTCCGGGACAGGCTTGCCGGCCTGAGTCCGGCGCTCCCGAAGGCGCTCCCAGTAATTCAGCCGCTTGCGGATATCGCGTTCGAAGCCGCGCTCGACCGGACTGTAAAAGGCCTGCCGCGCCATGCCGTCGGGAAAATAGTTCTGGCCGGAGAAACCGTCCTCTGCGTCATGGTCGTAGGCATAGTCCGCGCCATAGCCCAGATCCTTCATCAAGCGCGTCGGCGCGTTGAGGATATGCTTCGGCGGGGCGAGCGAGCCGGTTGTGCGGGCGCTCTGCGTCGCTGCGCCCAGGGCCTTGTAGGCCGCGTTCGATTTCGGCGCAGTCGCGAGATAGATGACCAGCTGGGCGAGCGCCAGTTCGCCCTCGGGCGAGCCGATGCGCTCGAAGGCCTGCCACGCCGCTATGGCCTGGGTGAGCGCGTTGGGGTCGGCAAGACCGACATCCTCGACGGCGAAACGGGTCAGCCGCCGGGCGATATAGTGCGGGTCCTCGCCGCCGGTGAGCATCCGGGCGAGCCAGTACAGGCCGGCGTCGCAGTCCGAGCCGCGCAGGCTCTTGTGCAGCGCACTGATCAAATTGTAGTGGCTCTCCTGCCCTTTGTCGTAGAGCGGCGCCCGGCGCTGAACGAGCGCAGCAAGGGCCGCGGTATCGATTTCTCCGCCCGGGCCGGCGGCCCGGATAGCCTCGGTCATGTTGAGGAGATAGCGGCCGTCGCCGTCCGCCATCGCCTTGAGCGCATTGCGCGCCTCCGGCGTCAGCCCCAACGGACGCTTCTCCAGCGCCTCGGACCGCGCCAGCAAGGCTTCGAGCGCCGCGTCATCCAATCGGTTTAACACCAGCACCTGGCAGCGGGACAGCAGCGCCGGATTGAGCTCGAACGACGGGTTTTCGGTCGTCGCGCCGACCAGGATGACCGTGCCGTCCTCGACAACCGGCAGGAAGGCATCCTGCTGGGCCCGGTTGAAGCGGTGGATTTCGTCGACAAACAGCAGGGTGCCCTGCCCGCCGGCCCGGCGCCCGCGGGCGGCGTCGAAGATCTTGCGCAACTCGGCAACGCCGGAAAAAACCGCGGAGACGGGCTCGAAATGGAGCGCGGTGCGCTCGGCCGCCAGCCTTGCTATCGTCGTCTTGCCGGTACCAGGCGGCCCCCACAGGATATGCGACACGAGCGCATCTGCGGCCAGCATCCGGCCGATCGGCGCCTCCGGGCCGATCAGGTGATCCTGACCGACGACATCTTCCAGCCGTTCCGGCCGCAGCCGGTCGGCCAGCGGCCGGGGTGCGTGACTTTCGAACAATCCAGGGGCGTTCTGCGGCGTCGCGCTGAGCGCCATGCTCTTCATCCCGCCAGGGCAGCGGCGGCCCGGCCGCTCCGGAACGGTTCGCCGCCGTGTCGCCTAGCTTTCTTCCGGCTCCGCCGTTTCGGTATCCGGGGTCGGGCCGCTATCCTGGCCCTTGGCGTCGGGATCGCGGTCGACCAGTTCGATAACCGCCATCGGGGCCGAATCGCCATAGCGGAAGCCGGCGCGCAGCACCCTGGTGTAGCCGCCGCGGCGCGCGGTATAGCGCTCGGCCAGCGGGCCGAACAGCTTCTCGGTCAGCGCCCGGTCTTTCAGCACCGACAGGGCCTGCCGCCGCGCGTGCAGATCGCCGCGCTTACCGAGCGTGATCAGCCGGTCGGTGACGCCGCGCAGGTCCTTCGCCTTGGGCAGCGTGGTCGTGATCTGTTCATGCTTGATCAGCGCCGCCGCCATATTGGCGAACATGGCCTTGCGGTGGCTGCTCGTCCGGTTCAGCTTCCGTCCGCTAATTCTATGGCGCATGGTTTCAACTCCAGGGGGCCTCGAGCGGCCGATTTATCTGGCCTCCGGCCGGCCGGAGGCGGGCACGGCGTGCCCAGGCGCGATCCGGCCTAGTAAGGCTCTTCCAGCTTGCGGGCGAGGTCTTCGATATTTTCCGGCGGCCAGTCGAGGATTTCCATGCCCAGGGCCAGCCCCATCTGAGACAGCACTTCCTTGATCTCGTTCAGGGATTTGCGGCCGAAGTTCGGCGTGCGCAGCATTTCCGTTTCGGTCTTCTGCACCAGGTCGCCGATATAGATGATGTTGTCGTTCTTCAGGCAATTCGCCGAACGGACGGACAGTTCCAGCTCGTCCACCTTGCGCAGCAGGTTCCGGTTGAACGGCAGGTCGCCTTCCGTCTCTTCCCGGACGATCTGCTTCGGCTCTTCGAAATTGATGAAGAGCTGCAACTGATCCTGCAGGATGCGCGCCGCCAGGGCGACGGAATCTTCCGGGGTCACTGCACCGTTGGTTTCGACGGTCAGGGAAAGCTTGTCGAGATCGGTCACCTGGCCGACCCGCGCGTTCTCGACCTTGTACGACACTTTCTTGACCGGGCTGAAAATGGCATCGACCGGAATCAGGCCGATCGGCGAGTCCTCGGCGCGGTTCTGGACCGCCGGAACATACCCCTTGCCGCTTTCAACCATCATTTCCATGACGACCTCGATCTCCTCGTCGAGATGCATCAGGACATGGTCGGGGTTCAGGATATCGATGTCGTGGACCCCTTCGATCTGGCTGGCGGTCACCGCACCGGGACCCCGGGCGCGCAACGACAGGCGCCGCGCCGACGCGCCGTGCATCCGCAAGGCCAGCGCCTTCACGTTCAGCACGATATCGGTTACGTCCTCAAGAACGCCGGAAATCGACGAAAACTCGTGCAGCACGCCCTCGATCTGGATCGACGTCACCGCCGCGCCCTGCAGCGAGGACAGCAGCACACGACGCAGGGCGTTGCCCAGGGTCAGGCCGAAACCGCGCTCCAGCGGCTGGACGACGATCGTCGCCCGGCGGTCGGGATCGCTGCCATATTCGGTCGCCAGACCGTTCGGCTTGATGATGTCGGTCCAGTTTTTCTGTTGTACGTTCATGCTCAAAGCCCATAGCTGCCGGATGCCCGGCGAGTCATTTGATCGGATCGGCAGCGCCGTTCCCGAAGCGGGATCAGCTAGACGCGACGGCGCTTGCGCGGCCGGCATCCATTATGCGGAATCGGCGTTACATCGCGGATCGCGGTAATGTTGAAGCCGATCGACTGCAGGGCGCGCAGGGCGGATTCGCGGCCGCCGCCCGGCCCTTTGACTTCGACCTCCAGCGTCTTCATGCCGTGGTCCTGCGCCTTGCGGCCCGCATCTTCAGCAGCGATTTGCGCGGCATAGGGCGTCGACTTCCGCGAACCCTTGAAGCCCTGGGAACCGGCCGACGACCAGGAAATCGCGTTGCCCTGGGCGTCGGTGATCGTGATCATCGTATTGTTGAACGATGCGTTCACATGGGCGACGCCCGAAGTGATGTTCTTCCGTTCGCGGCGACGAACCCGCCCTGTCGTTGGACTTGCCATCCACTGCTCCTGCGTGCTGTCTCCGGTACGCCCCTCGGCCTTTCGGCGCGGCCGGGGCGAGGCCGGGTCGGGCAAGCGCGCCGCTGCCGGCGCGCCTGACGGTTGTTACTTTTTCTTGCCGGCAATCGGCCGCGCCTTGCCCTTGCCGGTGCGGGCGGTGGCCGCGGACAGGCAGACCCTTGCGGTGCCGCAAGCCGCGATAGCAGCCCAGGTCCATCAGCCGCTTGATGTTCATCGCCGTCTCGCGGCGCAGGTCGCCCTCGACCTGGAACGTCCGGTCGATGGTTTCGCGGATCCGCACAACCTCATCGTCGGAAAGCTGGTTCACCCTTTTTTCCAACGGCACGCCCACGGTCTCGACGATCCGCCTGGCATGGGCCTGGCCGATGCCGTGGATGTAGGTCAGGGCGATGACAACCCTTTTCCCGGTCGGGATATTGACACCAGCAATTCGCGCCAAGGTGCGCTCTCCTCTTGCTAAGCGGCTGCCGCTTCCGAACTTTTCCAGACAAGACCCGGGGTAGATACACATCCGGTGCGCTCAAGCACCAATGGGCCCCGAAAGGGCGATAATCCCCGGAGCCATGGCGAATATAGCCCGCTGCCGCAGCCTGTCAATCTGCGGCCTGTTGCAATCCGGCACCACCTTCCAGAATTGACCCCAGTTGCGTCGTTACGTCATCGATGCCCGCCATGCCGTCGACCGCTTCGAGACGGCCGGACTTCTCATAATAGGGCAGGATCGGGGCGGTTTGCTCCCGATAGACGACAATCCGCTTTTTCAGCGTCTCGGCGTTGTCATCCGCACGGGCGCCGGCGCTCTCCTGCGCCCGCCTTTCGATCCGCGCGAAGAGCGCGGCTTCGTCTACCCTCATCTCGATGATGTGGTGAATTTCAATCCGCTTTTCGGCAAGGACATCGTCCAGCTTTTCCGCCTGGACGACGGTGCGGGGAAACCCGTCCAGGATAAACCCCTTTTCCCGGATTTCGGCATCCTCGATGCGCTCGACGATGATGCCGACGACCATATCGTCGGGTACCAGGTCGCCCCTGTCCAGGATCGCCTTGGCCCTCAGGCCGGTTTCGGTGCCTGCCGCCGCTGCCGCCCGCAGCATGTCGCCGGTCGACAAATGAACCATCCCGTACTTTTCCTGGAGGCGTTGGGCCTGGGTGCCCTTACCGCACCCGGGTGGGCCCATCAGAATGATATTCAAGATTTCCTGCCTCGCAGACGGGATTTCCGGATCAATCCTTCATACTGATGCGCCAGCATATGGCCCTGGATCTGGGCCACGGTATCCATCGTCACCGAGACCACGATCAGCAGCGAGGTGCCGCCGAAATAGAACGGGATTGCATATTGCGTGATCAGCACCTCGGGCAGCGCGCAGACCGCGCACAGATAGAGCGCGCCGACAACGGTGATCCGGGTCAGAACATGATCGAGATAATCGGCGGTCGGTTTGCCCGGCCGGATACCCGGGATAAAGCCGCCGTATTTTCGCAGATTGTCCGCCGTATCTTGCGGATTGAACACGATCGCCGTGTAGAAGAAGGTGAAGAAGGCGATCATGCCGATATAGATGAGCAGGAAGAGCGGCTGGCCGCGCCCCATCAGCGCGTTGACCACATTCAGCCATTCCGGCCCGCCCTGCCCGGAGAAGCCGGAAATCGTCGCTGGCAGAAGCAACAGCGAACTGGCGAAGATCGGCGGTATCACACCGGCGGTGTTGAGCTTCAGCGGGATGTGCGATTGCTCGCCGCCCATCTGCCGGTTGCCCTGCTGCCGTTTCGGATACTGCACCACGATTCGTCGTTGCGCCCGCTCCATAAACACGACGAAGGCCACGACCAGCACCGCCATGGCGATGAAGGCGATAATGGCGAAGGCCGAGAGCGAGCCGCGGCGGCCCATCTCGAACAGTTGCGCCATGGCGGCCGGGCCGCTGGCCACGATGCCCGCGAAGATGATCAGCGAAATGCCGTTGCCGACGCCGCGCGCGGTGATCTGCTCGCCCAGCCACATCAGGAAAATCGTGCCGCCGACCAGCGTGATAACCACGGTTGCGCGGAAGAACATGCCCGGGTTGGCGACCGCGTTGCCGGCGCTCGAACTGGCGCCCTCGAGGCTGACCGCAACGCCGTAGGCCTGGACCGCCGCCAGCAACACCGTGAGATAGCGGGTATACTGGTTGATCTTCTTGCGGCCGGATTCGCCTTCCTTTTTCAACTGATCCAGCTTCGGCGACACGGCGGTCAGCAGCTGGATGATAATCGCCGCCGAGATATAGGGCATGATGTTGAGCGCAAATATGGTCATGCGCTCCAGCGCCCCGCCGGAGAAGGTGCTGAGCACCGTCAACAGGCCGCCGCCCTGATTGATCTGCGCGAAGATGTCGGCAAAGATCTGCTGGTCGATGCCGGGGATCGGGATGTAGGTGCCCAGGCGGTAGACGATCAACGCGCCCAGCGTGAACCACAGGCGCTTTTTCAGGTCGGTCGCCTTGGAAAAAGCGCTCCAGCCCATGCTCGGAGCAATTCTGTCGGTCACTGCCATCCGGTTGCCTGTCGCATCCTGGTAACGAGGTTCGGGCTCAGGACTCTGCCGGTGCGGCGGACTTGCCGCCCTTGGCGCGTTCTGCCCGTTTCGCCGCTTTCTTCTCGTTCTTCGGCAGCTTTCCTTCCGGCTTCGGCGCTGCCGGTTCGATATTGACCTTGCCGCCTGCCCTTTCAACCGCCGCGACCGCCGCACCCGTGGCGCCGGCGACCGAAATCTCGATCGCTGTGGAAATCTCGCCATGGCCGAGCAGGCGCACGCCGTCCAGCGTCCGGCGGATCACGCCGGCGTCTCTAAGCACGCCGGCATCGACCGGCGCGCCGGCGTCGAGCTTCCCGGCGTCGATCGCCTGCTGCAGGCGGCCGACGTTCACCGCCGCGTAAGTCTTGCGGAAGATGTTGTTGAAGCCGCGTTTGGGCAGCCGCATGTAGAGCGGCATCTGCCCGCCTTCGAAGCCCGCAATCGAGACGCCGGAGCGGGATTTCTGGCCCTTGTGACCGCGCCCGCCGGTCTTGCCCTTGCCCGAGCCGGTGCCGCGCCCGATCCGTCTCCGCGCCTTTCGCGCGCCCTTGTTGTCGGCCAGTTCATTGAGTTTCATCGTTCCAAATCCGCTGTTGCCGGCAGGCCTGCGCGCCCCGCCGGCCGCCCCGTCTCAGTCCTGTCTCAGTCCCGTCTCAGTCCTCGACGCGCACCAGATGGTGCACCTTGCGGATCATGCCGCGCACGGCCGGCGTATCTTCCAGCTCGCGCGTCCGGTGCATTTTGTTGAGGCCCAGGCCGACCAGCGTGGCGCGCTGGTCCTTGGGCCGGCCGATCGGGCTGCCTGTCTGGGTTACCCGCAATGTTTTCTTCTTCTCTGCCATCGCGCCTGCTCCGGCGCCCCGGGCTCCGCCCGGAGCGCTGTTGTCCTATTCGCGTGCTTCGCCGCCATCCTGCCGGCGGCCGACGATGTCCCCGACCTTCTTGCTCCGGCGCGACGCCACATCGCGCGGCGACTGGATCTGCGTCAGGGCGTCGAACGTCGCCTTGACCATATTGTGCGGGTTCGACGTGCCGACCGATTTGGCGACAATGTCGTGGATGCCGATGCTCTCGAAGATTGCGCGCATCGGGCCGCCCGCGATAATGCCCGTTCCGGCCGGCGCCGCCCGCAGCACAACCTTGCCGGCGCCGTAGCGGCCCTTGACGTCGTGATGCAGGGTGCGCGCCTCGCGCAGGGGCACCCGGATCATCTGGCGCTTGGCCTGCTCGGTCGCCTTGCGGATCGCCTCAGGCACTTCGCGCGCCTTGCCGGCGCCGTGTCCGACCCGGCCCTTGCCGTCGCCGACCACGACGAGGGCGGCGAAGCCGAAGCGCCGGCCGCCCTTCACCACCTTGGCGACACGGTTGATGCTGACGAGCTTTTCGACAAACTCGTTCTCTTCGCGGTCGTCTCCGCCGCCGCCGCGGCGTCGGTCGTCGCGCCTGTTCTCTCGAGCCATTCGTTTGTCGTCCCGTCTCTAGAACTTGAGGCCGGCCTCGCGCGCGGCTTCCGCCAGCGCCTTGACCCGGCCGTGATAGATGAAACCGCCCCGGTCGAAGACCACCGTGTCGACGTCGGCTTTGAGCGCGCGCTCCGCCACCAGCCTGCCGACAGCTTCGGCAGCCGCCATGTTGGCGCCGTTCCGGATCGTATTTCTCAGATCTTTCTCGACGGTCGAGGCCGAGGCCCGGGTCTCGCCGGTCAGATCGTCGATCACCTGGGCGTAGATATGCTTGCCGGACCGGAAGACCGACAGGCGCGGCTTGCCGTTCGCCCTCTTCCGGATCGCGTGCCGATTGCGGCGCCTGCGGCGCGCAAACAGGTATTTTTCTTTCGTTGCCATCGTCGATCGCTGCTCGCCAAAAATCAGGAAACAGACGGCCCGGAAACCGCTAACCGGAAGCCGGCGCCTATTTCTTTTTGCCTTCCTTGCGCATCACATATTCGTTGCGGTAGCGCACGCCTTTGCCCTTGTAGGGTTCGGGCGGGCGGAACGCGCGCACTTCTGCACAGAACTGGCCGATCACGGCCTTGTTCGTGCCTTTCACTTCGATCGCCACATTCCGTTCGACCGAAACGCTGACGCCCTCGGGGATCGGATAGTCGATGTCGTGGCTGAAGCCGAGCTGCAGGTTGAGCGTCTTGCCCTGCACCGCAGCGCGATAGCCGACGCCCTGGATATCCAGATTGTAGGTGAAGCCTTCCGACACGCCGGTGACCAGATTCTGCAACTGGCTGCGCGCGGTGCCCCACATGGTGCGGGCGCGTTTGCTTTCGTTCGAGGGCGCCACGGTCAGCGCACCGTCCTGCTGCGAGACGCTCACGTCATCGGTCAGCCGGCAGCTTTCCTCGCCCAGCTTGCCTTTGGCGGTCACCAGCAGACCGTCGATCTTGACATCGACGCCGCTCGGCAGTTTCACCGGTTCCTTGCCGATCCGCGACATGGCTCGTTCCGTTCCTTACCTGCGTTCCGCTTCAGCCGGGTCCCGGTCAGAAGACCCGGCAGAGCACTTCGCCGCCCACATTGGCTTCGCGGGCAGCGTTATCCGACAGCACGCCCTGCCCCGTGGACAGAATCTTCGTTCCCAGACCGCCGCGTTCGCGGTTCAGATCCTTGATCGCCGAATAGACCCGGCGGCCCGGGGTGGAGATCCGGGCGATCTCGCGGATCACCGGCGCTCCCTCGTGATATTTCAGTTCGACCACGATCTCCCGGATGCCCTTGCGGACTTCGCGTTCGCTGTAGCCACGGATATAGCCTTCGTCCTTCAGCACGTTCAGCACATTCATCTTCAGCGTCGAGTGCGGGCACACGATGCTGGATTTGGAGGTGCGCTGGCCGTTGCGAATACGGGTCAGCAGATCGCCGAGGGGATCGCTCATCGCCATGGTCCGGCTCCCTACCAGCTCGACTTGACGACGCCCGGCAACTGGCCTTTCGAGCCGAGTTCCCGGAGCGCAATGCGCGAGATGCCGAACTTGCGGTAGTAGCCGCGCGGCCGGCCGCTCACGGCGCAGCGGTTGCGAAGACGCGTACCGGCGCCGTTTTTCGGCAGTTCGTTCAGCTTGAGGCGCGCCTTGAAACGCTCTTCCGGCGGCAGGGACATGTCCTTGGCCATCGTCCTGAGCGCGGCGCGCTTGCCGGCATATTTCGCCACCAGCTTGCGCCGTTTTTCGTTCTTCTCGATTGCGCTTTTCTTCGCCATCGTCGGGTCTCGTTCCTGCGTTGCCTAGCTGGCGCGGAAGGGCAGATTGAAGCCCTTGAGCAGCGCCAGCGCCTCTTCGTCGGTGGGTGCGGTTGTCACGATCACAATGTCCATGCCGCGGATCGTGTCGGTCTTGTCGTAGTCGATTTCGGGGAACACGAGCTGTTCCCGGATGCCCATCGCGAAATTGCCCCGGCCGTCGAAACTCCTCGGGCTGAGGCCGCGAAAATCGCGCACCCGCGGCAGGGCGATCGTTACCAGCCGGTCGAGGAATTCGTACATGCGGATCCGGCGCAGCGTCACCTTGGCGCCTATCGTCATGCCCTCGCGCAGCTTGAAGCTGGCCTCGGAGCGCGTCGCGCGGGTCACGAGCGGCTTCTGGCCGGAAATCCGGGTCATGTCGTCGACCGCGCCGTCGATCTTCTTCCGGTCCTGGGTCGCCTCGCCGACGCCCATGTTCAGAACGATCTTCTCCAGGCGCGGGATCTGGTTCGGGTTCTTGTAGTCGAAGGCGTCCTTCAACTGGTCCCGCACCGCGGTCTTGTAGTGTTCGTAAAGTCTTGGCGAAGACATTTTCCGGTCGCTCCTTGCGCTCGCCGCTACCGGTCGATGATCTCGCCGGAACGCTTGGCGAAGCGTACTTTCCGGCCGCCTTCGAGGAAGGTGTAGCCAACCCGCGTCGCTGTCGATTCCTTCGGGTCCACCATGGCGACATTGGAAATGTGGATCGGCGCTTCCCGCTCGACGATGCCGCCCGGGTTGATCTGCGTCGGCTTGGTATGCCGCTTGACCATGTTGGCGCCGCTCACCACCACGCGGTGATCGCCCGGCTTGTCGCCCCTGATCACCTTCGTGACATCGCCGGTCTTGCCCTTGTCCTTGCCGGCCGTGACAACCACCCGGTCACCCTTCTTCAGTCTGATCTTGACAGCCATGGTCCCGATCGTTCCTTTCGCCCGTTCTTCCGCGCATTCTTTCCGGGGGCGCCCTAGAGCACTTCCGGGGCGAGAGAGATGATTTTCATATAGCCTTTGCCGCGCAGTTCACGCGTCACCGGGCCGAAGATGCGGGTGCCGACCGGTTCGCCCGTCTTGCTGATCAGAACGGCGGCATTGCGGTCGAACCGGATCGCCGTGCCGTCGTCGCGGCGCACTTCTTTCGCGGTCCGCACGATGACGGCGCGATGCAGGTCGCCCTTCTTCACGCGGCCGCGCGGAATGGCTTCCTTGACCGACACGACGATCACGTCGCCGACGCCGGCGGTCCTGCGCTTGGAGCCGCCGAGCACCTTGATGCACTGCACCTTACGCGCGCCGCTGTTGTCCGCGACCTCCAGCTTGGATTGCATCTGAATCATTCGTTCGGTCCCCCGAATTCAGGCCTCTGGCCGCGCCGTCAGGCGTCGCCGGCCAGAACCTGCCAGGTCTTGCGTTTCGAATAGGGCCTGCACTCCTGGATCGACACGCGGTCGCCGGTCTTGCAGGCATTGTTCTCGTCATGCGCCATGAACTTCTTCGAGCGGCGGATGAACTTCTTGTACAGCGGATGCATGATTCGGCGCTCGACGCGCACGATCACGGTCTTGTCCGCCGCGTCGCTCACCACGACGCCCTGAAGTACCCGTTTCGGCATCTGCCCTAACTCCCTTCGGCGGCCGGGGCTGCCGCTCGCCGCTTCTCGGTCATGACCGTCTTGACGCGCGCGATGTCCCGGCGGACTTCGCGGGCGCGCACGGTGTTTTCCAGTTGGCCGCTGGCGGCCTGAAAGCGCAGGTTGAACTGCTCCTTCTTCAGGTCCTCCAGCTGTTCGCTCAGCTGGTCCATGGATTTGGGACGGAGATCGCCGGCATGCATGGCGCCTACTCCTCTTCCAGCCGCTTGACGAATTTGGTGCTGACCGGCAGCTTGGCCGAGGCGAGTTCGAACGCCCGGCGGGCCACGTCTTCCGGCACGCCGTCCAGTTCGAACATGATCCGGCCCGGATGGACGCGCGCTGCCCAGTATTCCGGCGCGCCTTTGCCCTTGCCCTGGCGGACTTCCGCCGGCTTCTGGCTGACCGGCACGTCCGGAAATATGCGGATCCACAGCTTGCCGACACGCTTCATGTGGCGGGTGATCGTCCGTCGCGCGGCCTCGATCTGGCGCGAGGTGACCCGGTCAGGCGACGTGGCCTTCAGACCGTAGGCGCCGAAATTGAGCCGGGAGCCACCCTTGGCATAGCCGTGAATGCGGCCCTTGTGCTGCTTGCGGAACTTGGTCCGTTTGGGGCTGAGCATCGTTCCCGCTCCCGTTGCCTAGTTCCGGCCGGCGTTCTGCTGGTCCAGGGCGCGACGCTCCTGGGCCTGCGGATCGTGTTCCATGATATCGCCCTTGTAGACCCACACCTTGACCCCGCAGGTGCCGTAGGTCGTCTGGGCGGTGGCTTCGCCGTAGTCGATGTCCGCGCGCAGCGTGTGAAGCGGCACCCGGCCTTCGTGATAACGCTCCGCCCGCGCGATTTCCGCGCCGCCCAGCCGGCCGCCGCAGATGATCCGGATGCCGGCGGCGCCAAAGCGCATGGCCGACTGCACCGACCGTTTCATCGCCCGCCGGAACGCGACCCGGCGCTCGAGCTGTTGCGCCACATTCTCGGCAACGAGCTGCGCCTCGATCTCCGGCTTGCGGATCTCAACGATGTTCAGGCTGACTTCGTCGCCCGAAAGCCTGGACACTTCCCGGCGCAGGTTCTCGATATCGGCGCCCTTCTTGCCGATCACAACGCCCGGACGCGCAGTGTGGATCGTCACACGCGGCTTCCGCGCGGGGCGCTCGATCACGATTTTCGAGACGGCGGCGCTGGACAGTTTGCGCTTCAGATGGTTCCGAAGCTCAAGATCCTGTTCCAGCAGTTCGGCATAATCGCTATCGGCATACCAGCGCGAATCCCACGTCCGGTTGATGCCCAGGCGCATGCCGATCGGGCTTACTTTTTGACCCATAAAATCAGGCCTCCTCGCGCTCTTCGACGATCACGGTCAGTTTGGAGAACGGCTTCTTGACCCGTCCGATCCGGCCGCGCGCCCGCGCCTTCCAGCGCTTCATCACCAGACTCTTGCCCACGAAGGCTTCCTTGACCCACAACTGGTCGACATCGAGCCCGTGGTTGTTCTCGGCGTTGGCGATCGCCGATTCCAGCACCTTCTTCACGTTGCCGGCGATCCGGCGGCGCGAAAAGGCGAGGTCGGTCACCGCTTTCTCCGCCTTCTTGCCGCGGATCATGGCGGCAACCAGATTCAGCTTCTGCGGGCTGACGCGCAACCGCGTCGCCACCGCCTGGGCCTGGTTGTCCTCGATCCGCCGTTCGGCCTTGGGTTTACCCATCGTCCGCTACCCCCGCCGCGCTTTCTTGTCGGCGGCATGGCCGTAATAAGTCCGTGTCGGCGCGAACTCGCCGAACTTGTGGCCGATCATGTTCTCGGTGACCAGCACCGGAATGAACTTGTGGCCGTTGTGTACGCCGAAGGTCAGGCCGACGAATTGCGGCAGGATCGTCGACCGGCGCGACCAGGTCCTGATGACCTCGTTGCGGCCGGATTCGCGCGATTTCTCCGCCTTCTTCAGCAGGTAACCGTCGACGAACGGCCCCTTCCAGACTGAACGGGTCACTGTCCTCTCCTACCGCTTCTTCCGCGCATGACGGCTGCGGATGATGTATTTGTCCGTCGCCTTGTTGCTGCGGGTGCGCCGCCCCTTGGTCGGCTTGCCCCATGGCGTGACGGGATGACGGCCGCCCGACGAACGGCCTTCGCCGCCGCCGTGCGGGTGATCGACCGGGTTCATGGCGACGCCGCGCACCGACGGGCGCTTGCCCTTCCAGCGGTTGCGGCCTGCCTTGCCCAGGTTGGTGTTCTGGTTGTTCGGATTGGAGACGGCGCCGACCGTCGCCCGGCATTCCTGGCGGACCATCCGCATCTCGCCTGACGCCAGGCGGAGCTGGGCGTAGCCGCTGTCCCGGCCGACGAGCTGGACATAGGCGCCGGCGGCGCGCGCGATCTGCCCGCCCTTGCCGATTTTCATCTCGACATTGTGGACGATGGTTCCGACCGGAATGTTGCGCAGCGGCAGGGCGTTGCCCGGCTTGATATCCGCCCCCGGACCGGATTCGACCGAATCGCCGACCGCCAGGCGCTGGGGCGCCAGAATGTAAGAGAGTTCGCCGTCCTCATAGCGGATGAGCGCGATGAACGCCGTGCGGTTCGGATCGTATTCCAGCCGCTCGACCGTCGCCCTGCCCTGCTTGTTCCGCTTGAAATCGACGATGCGATAGCGCTGCTTGTGGCCGCCGCCGCGCCGCCGCGCCGTGATCCGGCCGGCATTGTTGCGGCCGCCCTTCTGGCTCTTGCCTTCTGTCAGGTGCTTGACAGGCTTGCCCTTGTACAATTCCGACCGGTCGATGAGCACCAGGCCCCGCTGGCCCGGCGTCATGGCCTTATATTGTTTCAGCGACATCGCTCCGCCCCGTCTCGCTGCCCGTCAAACGCCGGTCGTGATGTCGATGGCCTGATCGCCCAGCAGGGTGACCACGGCGATCTTCACATCGTTGCGCCGGCCCTTACGGCCCCGGAATAACTTTTCCTTGCCCTTGCGGACATGGGTGTTGACGCGCTTGACCTTGGCGCCGAACAGTCCTTCGACCGCAGCCTTGATTTCCGGCTTGGTGGCATCCATGGCCACGCGGAAAGTCACCTGGGCGTTCTCCGACCCGGCGGAGGATTTCTCCGTCACCACCGGTGCGCGGATGACGTCGTACATCCGCTCTTTGCTCGGCTTCGCCTTGTCGAGATATTTCCAGCTCATTTCAGGCGCGCCTCCAGCGCTTCCACCGCGTCTGCGGTCAGGACCAGCGTGTCGTGGCGCAGGATGTCGTAGACATTAGCGCCCTGCTGCGGCAGCAGATCGATGCTTCGCAGGTTGCGCGCCGCGCGCACGAATCCGTCGTCGGCTTCCGCGCCGGTTATCAAGAGCGGGCGAGACCAGCCGAGCTTTTCGAGGCTCGAGGCCAAGTCCCCGGTCTTGCCGGATTTCAGGGTCGCCGCCTTCAGTACCACGAGCCGGCCTTCCGCCTGCTTCGCCGACAGCGCCATCTTGAGGCCGAGCTTGCGGACCTTCTTGGGCAGCGCATAAGCGTGGCTGCGCGGTTTCGGGCCGAAGGCCACACCGCCGCCACGCATCTGCGGCGCCTTCAGGCTGCCAAAGCGGGCACGGCCCGTGCCTTTCTGTTTCCAGGGCTTCTTGCTCGTACCCGTAATCTCGCTCACGCCCTTGGTGTTGTGGCTACCGGCCCGGCGCTTGGCGAGTTGCCAGCGTACGACGCGGTGCAGGATATCCTTGCGCACCGCGACCCCGAAGACACCTTCGTCCAGTGCCACCTTGCCGGCGGCCTTGGCCGCCATGTCGACCGATTTGATCTCGATGGCCATCAGCCTTCGCCCCCTTCGGCGGCATCGGCCGGCGTTGCACCGCCCTTGATCGCGGCCGGAACCGGCAGATTGTCCGGCGCCGCTTTCTTGCAGGCGTCGCGGATTTCGACCAGGCTGCCCTTGGCGCCGGGCACCGCGCCCTTGACCATGATCAGGCCCCGGTCGACGTCGGTCGCGACGATCTCCAGGTTCATGGCCGACTGGCGGCGAGTGCCCATATGGCCCGCCATTTTCTTGCCCTTGAATACCTTGCCGGGATCCTGGCACTGGCCGGTCGAACCGTGCGCGCGGTGCGACACCGACACGCCGTGGGAAGCGCGCAAGCCGCTGAAATTGTGCCGCTTCATGGCGCCGGCAAATCCCTTCCCGACGGTCACGCCGGCGACGTCGACAAACTGCCCGGGCACGAAATGCCCGGCCGAGAGCTCCGCGCCGACTTCGACCAGATTCTCTTCGCTGACCCGGAACTCCACCAGCCGCCGCTTCGGTTCGACCTTGGCCCGGGCGAAGTGGCCGCGCATGGCGCGGGTGACATTCTTCGCTTTCGCCGCGCCGTGACCGAGCTGGACCGCCGTGTAGCCGTCGCGGGCGGCCGTCCGGTTATCGACGACCTGGCAGGCGTCGAGCTGCAGAACGGTCACGGGCAGATGCCGCCCATCTTCCGCGAAGATGCGGCTCATGCCTTTTTTCTCGGCGATGAGTCCGGTGCGCATCACGCTTCTTCCTTCAGCTTGATATCGACATGCACGCCGGCCGCCAGGTCGAGCTTGCCCAGCGCGTCGACGGTCTGCGGAGTCGGGTCGACGATATCGATCAGCCGCTTGTGCGTCCGGGTCTCGAACTGCTCGCGCGATTTCTTGTCGATATGCGGCGAGCGGTTCACCGTGTATTTGCGGATTCGGGTCGGCAGCGGGATCGGACCGCGCACCTGCGCGCCCGTTCGCCTGGCCGTGTTCACGATCTCGCCCGTCGACTGGTCGAGCAGGCGGTGATCGAAGGCCTTGAGCCGGATCCGTATCGTTTGGCTTTCCATCGTCAATCCCAATCAAAATGCCGCCGGTTTCGAATTGTCCGGCGGCATTCCGCTAAAACCCGCTTATTTCTTGATGGCGGCGACGACGCCGGCGCCGACGGTGCGTCCGCCTTCGCGGATCGCGAAGCGCAGGCCCTCGTCCATGGCGATCGGCTGGATCAGCGTCACGTCCATCTGCACATTGT
>MPMX01000064.1 GCA_002238725.1 Rhodospirillaceae bacterium bin65 | reverse complement strand
GCGGATTTCCAGCCTGCAGGCATCGAACGACACCGGATGGACCGAACCGTAGAGCTGGCCGTACAGGACCATCTCCTTGCGGTCCCGGAACAGGTCGACCAGCGCCCGAAAATCCGTCGGGGGGGCAGCGGCGGGGGGGGCGGCCGCGGCGGGCGCGCCATCGACGGCCGGCGCCGGATCCGGCGCCGGGGCCGGCGGCGCGGAAACGGGCGCATCCGGCGCCGCCACGGCTTCCGCCATTTCCTGCGGCAGGGGACCGCTGCCGGCGGCGCGCGCCAGCGGGGCCTCTCCGGGAGGGGGCGGAGACGGGCGTGCCGGCAACGGCGGCTCCGGCGGCGCACCCGGAGCCCGGCCCTGTGCCGGCTGCCCCGGACCGCCGCCCGCCGCCGGCGCGGGCGGCGCAGGCTGCGTTGCGGGCTTCGGGCGGGAGGCCGCCGCGGCGGCCGGCCCGGTCCCGCTTTCCAGTCGCTCGATCAGATCGGCGGGCGTCGGCAGTTCGGCGGCATAGCACAGCCGGACGATCAGCATTTCGAGCGCCGTCATCGGCTGTGGCGCGAGCTGAACCTCGCCGGCGCCTTTCAGCAGCATTTGCCACGCCCGGCTCAAGGCGCCCATTTCCAGCCGCCCCGCCAGGCCGGCAGCGCGCGCCGCGTCGGTGGCCGAAGCCCCTGCGCCGGAGGCCCGGGCATCCGGCGTCAGCTTCAGCCGCGTCAGCCAATGGGCGATATCCATCAGATCCTGAACGATGAGCAGCGGCACGGCGCCGTCGCGATACATGCCGCCGGCATGGTCGACCGCGGCCGGCGCATCGCCCGCCACGATCTTTTCGAACAGGTCGAGGGATTGCGACCGGTCCGCCATGCCCAACAGGGCGCGGACCCGTTCCGCCGAAACCGGCCCCGGCTCCGCATCCTGCGCGGCGTCCGATTGAGCAATCACCCGGTCGAGCAGGGAGAGGCCGTCGCGCACCGAACCGTCCGCCGCCCGGGCGAGCAGCGCGATGGCGTCTTCGGACACCTGCGCCTGCTCGCGGCCGGCGATATCCGTCAGGTGCGCCGCCAGTTCGGCCTCGTCGAGCCGCCGCAGGTCGAAGCGCTGGCAGCGCGACAGGATGGTGACCGGAACCTTGCGGATCTCCGTGGTCGCAAAGACGAATTTCACATGCTCCGGCGGCTCTTCCAGCGTTTTCAGCAGGGCGTTGAAGGCGTTCCTGCTGAGCATGTGGACTTCGTCGACGATGAAAATCCGGTAGCGCGCGGCGTTGGGCCGATAGCGTGCGCTGTCGATGATCTCGCGGACATCGTCGACCCCGGTGTTGGACGCGGCGTCCATTTCCAGAACATCGACATCGCGATCCTCGGCGATGGCCACGCAATGGGCGCAGACTCCGCAGGGATCGATCGTCGGACCGCCCGTGCCGTCCGGGCCGACGCAGTTCAGGGCGCGGGCGATGAGTCTCGCGGTCGTCGTTTTGCCGATGCCGCGCACGCCGGTCAGGATAAAGGCGTGATGGACGCGGTTCAGGCGAATGGCGTTGGTCAGCGTGCGGACGAGAACGTCCTGGCCGATCAATTCATCGAAAGTGGCGGGCCGGTATTTGCGTGCGAGGACGCGGTATTCGGCGCCGTCCTTCGTATCCGTTTCGGCGGTATCGGGGCTGTCGGCCATTAAAGTCCCGGGGGCGTCGCCAGGCTGCCGCGCCGCGCCGGGCAATAATTTCGTCGAGCGGACGCGATGGGAAACGGTGGAAGACTGGACTGCGACCCGGGCAAAACTCGTTACGGCTGCTTCCTTCCGGACCTGACCGGGTTGGCGAGGCGCCCGTCCGCGCCAGTCTTCCGCGGCGAGTATATCAGGATTCCGCGGCGGGCGCGCAAGCGGAGACTGTGCGATTCGCCGGAGTGTGATCCAGGCGCGGGCGGGCGCGGGCGGGCGGGCGGGGGGGGGCCGTGCGGGGCGGCGGGGAAGGCGGGACGGCGCCGGGCGGGGAGGCGGGGGGGGGGGGCGGCGCCGTGCAGCGCGTCGGTCATGCCGGACATGCGCGAGGCCGGATCGATTTCCCATTCAAATCTCGCGGGGGCGGGCCATATAACAGGCGATAACGGGTTCCGCCGGGCGCTGCGCCCCAAATGCGGGACCGCCACGAGCATTGTAGAACGCTGTTCGACAGACCCGCCGGAAGGCGCCGGCGACCCTGAAGGACAATCATGAAGCCTCGCGTAGAGATACCCGCTGGTTCGCCATTCGGGCTCGGCGCCCTGCCGGCCGGTCCGTTATCCCGGACAGCCGCATGACATTGCTTGCCGCGGAGGCGCTCCTCGGACTCGCCCTGCTCTATTGGGGCGGCGAATGGCTGGTCCGCGGCGCGGTTTCGCTGGCCGGCCGCCTGGGCGTTTCGCCGCTGATTATCGGCCTTTCGGTCGTCGCCGCCGGCACCAGCGCGCCCGAATTGTCTGTCAGCCTGATCTCTGCGCTGGAGAACAAGCCGGCGATCGCCATCGCCAACGTCGTCGGCAGCAATGTCGCCAACATCCTGCTGGTGCTGGGGGCGGCAGCGCTGATCTGGCCGATCATCGTTCGGAAATCCATCTTCCGTTGGGACGGCCCCGTTCTGATCGCGGCCACCGCCGTCTTCTGCGCGTTGGCAGGCACGGGCGAAATCGGCCGGGTTGCGGGCGTTCTCATGGCGCTTGGCCTGATCGTCTACCTGGCCTTGTCTTACCGTCTCGACAGGAAGGACATGCTGGCGCGCCGGGAAATCGAGGAGGAAGTCGCGGAACTGGGCGGCGACCGCGGCCCCCGGTGGATCGCAGGCTACCTGATTGCCGGATTTGTCGGCGTCATCGTCGGGGCAGAATTTCTCGTATCCGGCGCGGCCGGCATTGCAGCCGACTTCGGCATTTCCGAAACCGTGATCGGCGTTACCCTCGTTGCAATCGGCACCTCCCTGCCCGAACTGGCGACCGCCGTCGCCGCGGCGCGCAACCGCCATACCGAACTGGCGCTCGGCAACGTAATCGGCAGTTGCATCTTCAATATCCTGGCGATCATCGGCATCGTCTCCATAGTCCGGCCGCTTGCCGTACCGGACGAAATCCTGACGTTCGATCTGTGGGTCATGGGCGGCGTGACAATGGGCTTCGTCGCGCTGGCCCTGGCGGCGCCCCGGCTGGGCCGGACACTCGGCGCGATTATGCTGTTGTGCTATGCCGCCTATATCGTTTCCCAGTTCACCGGACTGTCGGCCATGCCGGCGATGTATCGCCCGGCCTGACGCCGGACCCCGACGCCCGATCCCGACGCTGCGACCGCCGACCCCGCCGACCCCGCCGACGCCGCCATGACCGAAGACCGCCCGGAAATCGTCCCTACGACCGCACTCGTCACTGGCGCGGCAACCCGGATCGGCCGGGCAATCGCGCTCGCCCTGGCGCGCGACGGGTGGGCGGTGGCGGTCCACTATCGCCGCTCCGAAAGCGAGGCGCGCGACGTCGTCGCCCGGGTCTGCCGGGAGGGCGGCAAAGCCGAGCCCTTCCGGGCCGATCTTGCGGGTGAGGCCGAAGCGCTGGCGTTGCTGCCGCAGGTTCGCGAACGACTCGGGACGGTCGGCTGCCTGATCAACAATGCCAGCGAATTCGAGCGCGACGAAATCGGCGACATGACCCGGGCGAGCTGGGACACGCATCTCGAGACGAACCTGCGCGCGCCCGCGGTGCTGATGCAGGCTATGGCCCGGCAGCTGCCGGCCGGGCGAAACGGCGCCATCGTCAACCTGCTGGACCAACGGGTGCTGAACCCGACCCCGCATTTCGTCAGCTACACGGTGAGCAAGGCGGCGCTGTGGACCCTGACGCGGACCATGGCGATGGCGCTGGCGCCGCGGATCCGGGTCAACGCGATCGGGCCGGGGCCGACCCTGCCGAGCAAACGGCAGAGCCAGGCCGACTTCGACCGCCAGATCGGCAGGCTGCCGCTGCGCTGCGCCGGCACACCGCGGGATATTGCGGCGGCGATCCGGTTTATCCTCGCCATGCCGTCGATGACCGGCCAGATGATCGCGCTGGATGGCGGGCAGCATCTGGGATGGGCGCAGCCGCGCGAGGCCGGCGGAGACAGGGAATGATCCACGCCCCTGCCATTCTATGTGATTTATTGCCTAGTACGGATCGGCTCCGATGAGCCGAACCCCGGAAGCCATCGTGCCGCATCTGGCCGCGGGTTCCGACTCGCCGCGTCTGGCTGACGCGCTGGGCGGACAGCGCCATATTTTCGTCCGCGACCTGGTCCAGAGCTGCAACATCGGCGTTTATCGCCACGAACGCGACGCGCCCCAGCGCGTTCGGCTGAATATCGACCTTGCGATTGCCGACGACGCGGCGGGCGCCACCGACCGTCTCGCCGATACCGTGAGCTACGAGCAGATCGTCGACCGGGCCCGCGCCATCGTTAACGCCCGGCACTACAATCTGGTCGAGACGCTGGCCGAAGCGCTGGCGGCCATGTGCCTGGACGATCCGCGGGTACGCGCTGCCCGCATCCGGGTCGAGAAACTCGATGTCTTTGCGGACACCGGCGCCGTCGGCGTCGAGATCGAGAGGCCGCGGAAACTTCAGCGAAAAAAGTGATATGACGCGGTGGGTTACGGCGATTGTTCACACGCCGGACGAAGCCGCCGTGCGAACCGGTTTGGGACCGGTATTCGCCCTGTGTTACCGAACAATGTCATGGCAATGACATAAAAATTCTTTATTTTTAAAGCGTTAAACGAATTTGCCTAATATGGCGGCAAATTACCCGACAACGCAGGAATCCGCCGAATTTTTCCCGCGCCGACGGTTATCCCACAGACTTATCCACAGCAATCGTGGACAAGAGCCGGCAATGAGGCGTGGCGGAAAATCGAAGCCGATTCAAATGGCTAGCCCAATTCCGCACCGGCTCCACCGATTGACCCCGCCCGCTCCGGGCGCAACATTAGCGTCATGGCGTCGAAGACCAGACCGAAAGCGGCGCGGGAGGCGCGCGCACCGGCGATTCCCACGGAAGCGCCGGACCGGACCGGCGCCGGCGTTCTGCCGGCCTCCCTCGCCGGCGGCGCCGCCTATCTGAAGGGCCAGCTGCCCCGGCTCTCCGCCGAACCCGGCGTCTATCGCATGATCGACCGGCGCGGCGAGCCGCTTTATGTCGGCAAGGCGCGCAATCTGCGCCGGCGCGTCGCCAGCTACACGACACCTGCCAAGCTGCCGGAGCGCCTGCGCCGCATGGTCGCGGAAACGGCGCTGCTGGAGATTGTCGAGACCCACACCGAGGTCGAGGCGCTGCTTCTCGAGTCGAACCTCATCAAGCGGCTCCGTCCCAGGTATAATATCCTGCTGAGGGACGATAAATCCTTCCCCTATATCCGGATCGGCAAAAAAGACCTGCGCGCCGGGCCGGAGAAGCCGGGCCGCTGGCCGCGCATCGCCAAATATCGCGGCAACCGGAACGAGCCGGGCGCCTACTACGGTCCTTTCGCGTCGGCCGGCGCCGTCAACCGCACGCTGAATGCGCTGGAACGGGCCTTCCTCCTGCGCTCGTGCAGCGATTCGATGTTCGCATCGCGGACCCGGCCCTGCCTGCTGTTCCAGATCAAGCGCTGCAGTGCGCCCTGCGTCGGGCGGATCGGCGAAGCGGATTACGACGCCCTGGTCGCCCAGGCCGGAGCTTTCCTCTCCGGGCGCGACAGCGCCATTCAGCGCGAGCTGGCCGGCCGGATGGAGGCCGCCGCCGAAGCACTCGAATTCGAGACCGCCGCCTATCTGCGTGATCGTATCCAGGCGCTCGCCCATATCCAGGCGCGGCAGGACATCAACCTGCCGGTGCCGGACGATGCCGACGTCGTCGCGGCGTGGCGCGAGGGCGAACACAGCTGCATCCAGGTGTTCTTCTTCCGGGCGGGACGCAACTACGGCAACCGGGCCTATTATCCGCGCCACGACAAGTCGGCCGCCGACGCCGACATCCTGGCGGCCTTCCTGGGCCAGTTCTACGACAACAAGCCGCCGCCGCGCCTCGTCCTGACCGGCGCTCCGGTCGCCGGCGCGGGCCTGCTCGCCGCGGCGCTCGGCGCCAGGGCCGGCCGGAAGGTCGAGCTTGCCGTGCCGAAACGCGGCGACAAGAAGAAGCTGGTCGATCATGCCCGGGCCAACGCCAGGGCGGCCCTGACCCGCCGGCTGTCGGAAAACGCCTCGCAGCGGCAACTGCTCGAAGCTGTGGCCGACGCGTTCGGCCTGGACGGCCCGCCCGAGCGCATCGAGGTCTACGACAACAGCCACATCTCGGGCGCCAATGCCGTCGGCGGCATGATCGTCGCCGGGCCGGAGGGGTTGGTGAAGAACGCCTACCGCAAATTCAACATCAGGTCGGCCGGCGTCGTTCCGGGCGACGATTACGCGATGATGCGTGAAGTGCTGACCCGCCGCTTCAGCCGCGCAATCAAGGAGGATCCGGCGCGCGAGGCCGGCACATGGCCGGATCTGGTGCTGGTCGACGGCGGCCGGGGCCAGCTCGGCAGCGCGCTCGCGGTGCTGGAGGAGCTGGGGATCGACGATATCCCGGTGGTCGGGGTGTCCAAGGGGCCGGAACGCAACGCCGGCCGCGAGAGATTCCACACGGCCGACGGGCGCAGCTTCGGCCTGCCGCCGAACGATCCGGTGCTCTATTTCCTGCAACGGCTGCGCGACGAAGCCCACCGCTACGCCATCGGCGCCCACCGCACCCGGCGCGCCAATGCCCAGACCCGTTCGGCCCTCGACGATATCCCCGGCGTCGGCGCCCGGCGCAAGCGCGCCTTGCTCAACCATTTCGGCTCGGTGCGCAATATCGAGCGCGCGGGCCTGAGCGATCTGGAATCGGTCGACGGGATCAGTCATACCGTCGCCAGGACCGTGTTCGACTGGTTTCACGCCGAAACCTGACCCGACTGGGGCCGGGCGCCGGCCCGACCCGCATACCGACAGCGGAGACCATCCTTGCCGCTTTCCCGATCCACCCTGTTGCAGGCGCCGAACCTGCTGACCCTCGGCCGGGTGGCTCTCGTACCGTTCTTCGTCGCCGCCTTCTGGCTGCCGGAGCCTGCCCTCTCCTGGACCGCCTTCGGGCTGTTCGCGGTGGCGGGCGCAACCGACTGGCTCGACGGCCGGCTGGCGCGGCGCAACGGGCAGGAATCCGACTTCGGCCGCGTTCTCGATCCGATCGCCGACAAGATCCTGGTGGCGGCGGCGCTGCTCATGCTGGCGGCGACGGACCGGCTGTCGGACGCCGGGGTCGTTGCGGCGCTGATTATCCTGGTGCGCGAGCTTGCGGTCTCCGGCCTGCGCGAATTCCTTGCCGGCACGGCCGTTCTGCCGGTGACGCGGCTCGCCAAGGCGAAAACGGCCGTGCAGTTCGCGGCGATCGCCGTCCTGCTCGTCGCCGGCGCCGTTCCGGCGCTGCCGCTATCGCTGGCGGGCGAGGCGCTGCTCTGGCTGGGCGCGCTGCTCACCGTCGTCACCGGCGCGGCCTATCTGCGCGCCGGCCTGCGCCGCATGGACGGGTGACCCGGAGCGCATCCGCGCTTCAGGTCTCCATCGGCCGGATGCCGAGGCGATCGAAGAGCGCGGCGTCGCGCTCGCGGGCGGGATTGGGCGTCGTCAGCAACTCCGGCCCGACGAAGATCGAATTGGCGCCGGCGAGAAAGGCCAGCGCCTGCATTTCGTCGGACATCTGCTCGCGCCCCGCCGAAAGCCGGACCACCGAGCGCGGCATCGTGATCCGCGCCGCTGCCACCGTACGGACGAACTCGAAGGGGTCGAGCGCCTCCACGCCATTGAGCGGGGTGCCCTCGACCTGCACCAGCATGTTGATCGGCACGCTCTCCGGATGGCTCGGCAGGCTCGCCAGCGTGGCGATCATGTCGGCGCGGTCGCGGCGGGATTCGCCCAGGCCGACGATACCGCCGCAGCAGACCCGGATGCCGGCATCCCGGACATGGGCCAGGGTCTCGAGCCGGTCCCGGTAGGTCCGCGTCGTGATGATCCGGCCGTAGAACGCTTCCGACGTGTCCAGATTGTGGTTGTAGTAGTCGAGGCCGGCGTCTGCGAGCCGCGCCGCCTGGGGCCGGCTCAGCATGCCGAGGGTGGCGCAGGTCTCCAGGCCCAGCGCCTTGACGCCGGCAACCATGGGAACGACTGCGTCCAGGTCCCGGTCTTTCGGGCTGCGCCAGGCGGCGCCCATGCAATAGCGGGTCGCGCCGGCGTCGCGGGCGCGCCGGGCTTCGGCCAGCACCGCGTCGAGCGGCATCGGGCTGTCCGCAACGACGCCGGTGTCGTAGCGCGCGCTCTGCGGGCAGTAGGCGCAGTCTTCCGGGCAGCCGCCGGTCTTGATGCTCAGCAGCGTCGACATTTGCACCCGGCTGGCGTCGAAGTGGCGGCGGTGCGCAGTTTGCGCCCGGAACATGAGATCGGCAAAAGGCAGCGCCAGAAGCGCTTCGACTTCGCATGCAGACCAGTCATATCTGAGCGCGGTTGCTGCCTGGGGCGGCGGCGCGGCAGCGAGCGCGTCAATATTTTCCATGATCGCTTTTCTCCGGTCCAGACCGCCAAAAGATAGGGCGGCGCGCTCCCGGGTCGAGAAATCGGGCATTCGGGAAGCCCGCCGCGCTCAAAGCCGGCGCCTGCGCTGCGCCGCGGGGATGCCCGGCAACGCGACTCTGCGTTGCAGGCGGTCCCGGACAGGAAGCGCGCGTTGACTCCATTTTGTAACATCCAATATGGTGCAGTGCGAAAAATCGGGGGTTGTGCCGGTCGCCTGCGCCGGAGCGGACCTCCCGATCTACCGGATTGGATCAACGGACACCGCCGGGCGCGCGATCGAAGCGCCGCCCCGGCCGCCACTCTTCGGAAAAGCCGCCGATGAAAGTCCTCGTCGCTGTCAAGCGCGTGATCGACTACAATGTTAAGGTCCGCGTGAAATCCGACGGTTCGGGCGTTGAGCTCGCAAACGTCAAGATGTCCATGAACCCGTTCGACGAGATCGGCGTCGAGGAAGCGGTACGGATGAAGGAAGCCGGCGTGGCGAGCGAGATCGTCGCCATCAGCCTGGGCGTCCAGCAATGCCAGGAAACCATCCGCACCGCGCTCGCCATGGGCGCCGACCGCGGCATCCATATCGTGACCGACGATCCGCTGGAGCCGCTCGCCGTGGCCAAGCTGATCGCGGCGGCGGTTGCGCAGGAATCTCCCGACATCGTGATCCTCGGCAAGCAGGCGATCGACGACGACGCCAACCAGACCGGCCAGATGCTGGCCGCCCTGCTCGGCTGGCCGCAGGCGACCTTCGCCTCCGAGGTGAAGGCCGAGAACGGCGGCCTGACGGTGACCCGGGAAGTCGATGGCGGCCTGGAGACCATCAAGACGGGCCTCCCGGCCATCGTCACAACCGACCTGCGCCTCAACGAGCCGCGCTACGCCTCGCTGCCCAACATCATGAAGGCGAAAAAGAAGCCGATCGACCGGATGTCGCCGGCGGATCTGGGCGTCGATACCGCGCCGCGGCTGGAAACGCTGAGCGTTGTCGAGCCGGAAAAACGCGCCGGCGGCGTGAAGGTCGAGAGCGTGGCCGAACTGATCGGCAAACTGCAGAACGAAGCGAAAGTCATCTGATACGGTCATCCGGCCGGGGCGGGCGGCAACGCGCGCTTTCCGGCGGAAGAAGGATACGGACACGGAGGAGACGGCGGGACATGACGGTTCTCGTCCTTGCGGAACACGACAACGCCAGCCTGAACGTCGCGACGCTCAGCGCCGTCGCCGCGGCGCAGCCGATGGCGGCCGGAGGGGGCGGCGACATTCACATGCTGGTCGCCGGAGAGAATTGCGGCGGCGTCGCGGCGGAAGCCGCGCAGGTGGACGGCGTCGCCAGGGTGCTGCATGCCGACGGGGCGCATCTGGCGCACGGCCTGGCGGAGGATCTGGCGGCCCTGATCGTCGGCCTGGCCGGCGATTATTCCCATCTGGTGGCGACGGCGACGACCCACGGCAAGAATGTGATGCCGCGGGTCGCGGCGTTGCTCGACGTTCAGCAGGTTTCCGACATCACCGGCGTTGAGAGCGCGGACACCTTCGTCCGGCCGATCTATGCCGGCAACGCCATGGCGACGGTCCGCTCGACAGACGCCGTGAAGGTCGTCACCGTCCGCCAGACCGCGTTCGACGCCGTCGCGGCAGAGGGCGGCGGCGCAGCCGTCGAAGCGATCGACGCCGGCGCCGATATCGAAGGCAGCGAATTCGTCGGCCAGGCGCTTTCCAAATCGGACCGGCCGGAGCTGACCTCGGCCCGGGTCGTCATTTCCGGCGGCCGGGGCATGCAATCGGGCGAGAATTTCCCGATGCTGGAGGAGGTGGCCGACAAGCTGGGCGCGGCGGTCGGCGCCTCGCGGGCGGCGGTCGATGCCGGCTTCGTGCCCAACGACTACCAGGTCGGCCAGACCGGCAAGGTGGTGGCGCCGGAGCTTTACATCGCCGTCGGCATCTCCGGCGCGATCCAGCATCTGGCCGGCATGAAGGACTCGAAGGTCATCGTCGCGATCAACAAGGACGAGGAAGCGCCGATTTTCCAGGTTGCGGACTACGGACTGGTCGCCGACCTGTTCAAGGCGGTGCCCGAACTGTCGGCCGAACTGGACAATATTGAGGTGCGCAGGTAGCGCTTCGACCCGCGGAACCCGTCGCCGGCCGACGGACGACCGCCGATGCGGAAAGGACCAGGACGCTGACAATCAAGAAAGTGGGTGTCATAGGCGCCGGCCAGATGGGCAACGGCATCGCGCATGTCTCGGCGCTGAACGGTTATGACGTCGTCCTGAACGACATCAGCGAAGCGGCGATCGACGCGGCGATGGCGACCATCCGGGGCAATCTGGAACGCCAATTGCGGCGCGGGATCATCGCCGACGCCGATGTCGATGGCGCCCTGTCGCGCATAAAGCCGTCTCTCGGCCTGGAGCCGATGCAGGAATGCGACATCGTCATCGAGGCCGCAACCGAGGACGAGGCGACCAAGCGCGCCATCCTTAAGGATCTTTCGGGCAACCTGAGCGCGGACGCGATCATCGCGTCCAACACCTCTTCCATCTCGATCACGCGGCTGGCTGCCGTGACCGACCGGCCCGAGCGCTTCATCGGCATGCATTTCATGAATCCGGTGCCGATGATGAAGCTGGTGGAGCTGATCCGCGGCCTGGCGACGAACGAGGAAACCTACAGCACGGTCGCCGCCATGGCGCGCAACCTGGGCAAGACGATCGCCCAGTCGGAGGATTTCCCGGCCTTCATCGTCAACCGGATCCTGCTGCCGATGATCAACGAGGCGATCTACACGCTCTACGAGGGCGTCGGCACGGTCGAGGCGATCGATACGGCGATGAAGCTGGGCGCCAATCATCCGATGGGGCCGCTGGAACTGGCCGACTTCATCGGCCTCGATACGGCGCTCGCAGTGATGCAGGTGCTGTATGACGGCCTGGCCGATTCGAAATACCGGCCCTGTCCGCTGCTGGTGAAATATGTCGAGGCGGGATGGCTGGGCCGCAAGGTCGGCCGCGGCTTCTACGACTACTCCGGCGAGACGCCGATCCCGACGCGCTAGGTTATCCGGCTCGGGCCCGTGCGCCGGAGGCCGGCCCCTTCACCGGACCCGGGGGCGCCCTTCGATACGCGGCTTTGCCGCTACTCAGGGTGAGGGAGGGGTGTGCTGGATGGGGCAATGGCCACCATAATCCTCCAACCCGAGCAGGCGCGTAAGCGCCGTGTCGAGGGGCCGCCTCTTGCTCAGAAGTCGGTACAGCGGCCGCCGACTTCCCAATCGCCGTAGCGGGTCGGCTCCGGGCCCTTCGGTCCGCCGATTTCCCCGCTTCCGGCGCTTCCGCCGCGCCCATCTTCGCGATGGTTCATTCCGTCCGGCTGGCTGGGCTTTTCGGCCGTCGGCACGGCCGTTTCGGTATTTTTCTCGTTTGCCGCCACGATCGGCCTTTCCGTCGTCCCGGTATCTGCGCCATCTTGCACGAACCCGGCGCGCTGCCCAGAGGGCGATCGGGCTTTTCCCGGTCTTGGCAACGAGGGCCCGCGCAGACATGACCGCAATGCCGAGCGTTCGCAATTCCCGTTCCCGGGGCGGCCCCCGGCGGTGAGTCCGCAGCGGGATCCGGCGCGCCGGTGCGCCCACGGCGCGCTGGTCGATATCGTGCAGCGGCGGGTTGCGCTGGAGAGCGCCCTGCCGCCGAGGCTGGACGGCCTCGCCGACGAACGGGACCGGCGCTTCGCCCACCGGCTTGCGCTCACGGTGCTGCGCTACCGCGGCGCCTTGCAGGCTGCGGTCGGAAGTCTGCTCGACCGCCCGTTGCCGGCCAGGCAGCTGCCCGTCCATCTGTTGCTCGAAACCGGTCTCGCCCAGCTCCTGCTGCTCGATGTCCCCGATCATGCGGCGGTCGACAGCAGCGTCAATCTGACGGAACCCCTGGGCCTGCAGCGGCACCGGGCGCTGGTCAACGCCGTGCTGCGCCGGGCCCAGCGCGAGCGGAACCGCCTTCTGGCGACGCTGGACGAACCGTTGGCCGCGCTGCCGGCCTGGCTGACCGCTCGCTGGATCGACCGGTTCGGCCCGGACATTGCGAACGACATCGCCATCGCCGTGCGCGCCGAACCGCCGCTCGACATCAGCGTCGCCCGCGATCCCGAGGGCTGGGCGCAGCGGTTGGGCGCTCAGGTTCTGACCGGCAATACCCTGCGCCGCCCGACCGGCCCGGTTACCGGACTTGACGGCTTCGACGGCGAAGACGGGGGCGGCTGGTGGGTGCAGGACGCCGCCGCTGCCCTGCCCGCGCGCCTGTTGCCGATCCCGGACGACGGAATCGTGCTGGACCTGTGCGCGGCGCCGGGCGGCAAGACGGCCCAGCTGGCCGCGGCGGGGGCCCGGGTCGTTGCGGTCGACCGGTCGGTCCGGCGGCTGCGGCGGCTGCGCGAAAACCTGAGCCGGCTCAGCCTGGACGCCGCAATCGTCGAAGCGGACGCCGCGGCGTGGCGGCACGAGGCGCCGGCCGGGGCGATTCTCGTCGACGCGCCGTGCAGCGCCACCGGCACGCTGCGGCGCCGGCCCGACATTCCGTGGACCAAGACGGCTGCCGATATCGCGGCGCTGGCCCGGGTGCAGGCGGCCATTCTGGGCAACGCCGCGGCGCAACTGCGGCCGGGCGGGATTCTGGTCTATGCCGTCTGTTCGCTGGAAGCCGAGGAAGGGCCGGACCGGATTGCCTGCGTCCTGGCGGAGAATCCCGAACTGGAGCGCCTGCCGATCGATGCCCCGGCGCTCGGGCCGATGACCGCGGCCCGGACGCCGGACGGCGACGTCCAGACCCTGCCCTGCCATCTGGCGGCGCAAGGCGGGATCGACGGCTTCTTCATCGCGCGGATCCGGCGCCGGGCCTGAGCGGAAACCCGCCGGACAGCAAGGAGTTGGGCGGCCGGTCACCAATTCGCTTCATTTTCACCGTCAAATCATCCAAATAGAACAAAATTCGGCAATCCCGTCGCCGGCTTGTCCGCGAAAGCGCCTGTCATGGCAGAATCCGTGCTCATCGCCCCATCCATCCTGTCGGCCGATTTCGCGCGCCTGGGAGAGGAAGTCCGGGCCATCGACGCCGCCGGGGCGGACTATATCCATATCGACGTCATGGACGGCCATTTCGTGCCGAATCTCACCATCGGGCCGGAGGTGGTGAAGGCGCTCCGCCCGCATTCGGACAAGGTCTTCGACGTCCACCTGATGGTCGCACCAGTCGATCCGTTCATCGACGCCTTCGCCGAGGCCGGCGCCGATATCGTCACCGTTCATGCCGAAGCCGGCCCGCATCTCCACCGGACCCTGCAAAGAATCGCGGATCTGGGCAGGAAGGCGGGCGTGTCCCTCAATCCCGGCACGCCGGCGGCGGCTGTCGAACCGGTGCTGGACATGGTCGACCTGATCCTGGTCATGTCGGTCAATCCCGGTTTCGGCGGCCAGAGCTTCATCGAGTCGCAGCTCGACAAAATCCGCATGCTGCGCGACTGGATCGATGCGCAGAGCCGCCCCATCGACCTGGAGGTGGATGGCGGAATCAACGCGGATACCGCGCGGCAGGCGGTTTCCGCCGGCGCCAATGTTCTGGTTGCCGGCACGTCCACCTTTGCGGGCGGCCCGGACCGTTATGCGGAAAACATCCGCCGCCTTCGCGGCGGCTGATTGCGGGCGGCGATCCGTGGCAAAGGGGTACTCGATATCGGTATCGCGCGGGATCGAAAGCCTGCGCAGGCGCCTTGCGGGCGCCTGGTACCGCGGCGCGATCTACCAGTGGCGGCTGGGCGGCACGAGGGCGACCCAGCTTCTGCTGGTGCCGCACGATCCGTGGCCCGGCGATTCAGAGACCGGCAAGGCCATCCTGCGCGGCGCTTTCAGCTTCAGGAACGACAATATCTGGCGCGGCGAGGAGCTGCCGCTCGAGCCCCACGACTTCGCCTGGCTCCGCGATCTGCGCGCGACCGGCTCCGATGCCGGCCGGCGGCTCGGCCGCGAATTGATCAGCGACTGGATCGACCGCTACGGCCGGTATCACCATCACGGCTGGCGGCCCGAGATTGTCTCGGAGCGCGTGATCAACTGGCTCAGCCAGTACGACTATTTCTGCCGGGGCGCCGAAGGCCGGTTTCGCGACCGGGTTCTCCAGAGCGTCGCCCGCCAGTCCCGGCACCTGGCGATTGTGACGCGCAAGACGACCCGGGGCGCCAAGCGGGTGCGGGCCGCCAAGGGGCTTGTCTATGTCGGCGCCTGCCTGCCCAGCGCCCAGGCCTGGCTGTTCAAGGGGCTGGCGCTGCTGGAGCATGAGATCGAACACCGGATCCATGCCGACGGCGGGGTCGCCGAGCGCTGCCCGACGTTACAGCACGGCATCCTGCGCGACCTGATCGACGTGCGCAGCGTGCTGGCGTCGAGCCATCAGGACTCCTCGCCCGTGGTGCGGGTTGCGATCGACCGGGCGGCGCCGATGCTGCGCGGGATGCGCCTCGGCGACGGCGGGCTTGCCGTGTTCAACGGCGGCTTCGAAGAGCAGGACTGGCAGATCGACATGACGCTGAACCAGTCCGGCTCGACCGGAAATCCGCCGGAACATCCGCCCCATACCGGCTTCCAGCGCGTTACGGCGGGCCGCACGACGATTATCATGGACAGCGGCAAGCCGCCGCCGCACGGCCATGACGACATTGCCCATGCCGGCCTGCTGAGCTTCGAAATGAGCGCTGGACGGGCGCGGCTGATCGTCAATTGCGGCAGCTACTGGAAGCCGAACAGCGAATGGGCTTTCGCCGGACGGACTTCCGCCGCGCATTCGACCCTGATCGTCGAAGACCGGAATTCGTCGCAGCTGTACCGCAACGGCGGCCTTGGCCGGCGGCCGGAATCGGTGGACGGCAAGCGACGCGATCAGGAGGGCGCCGTTGTGATCGAGGGAAGCCACGACGGCTATGCGCCGTCCTTCGATGTCGAGCACACGCGGCGAATCTATGTGTCTTCGAACGGCGAAGACATTCGCGGGCAGGATATCCTGTCGCGGCCGGAGAAATCCCGGCGCAGTCCGGATGTCGAGTTCGCCGTCCGCTTTCATCTGCATCCGGACGTATCCATCGATTCGATGTCGATCTGGGAAAAGGGCGGCCGGATCATCGATTTCAGCCGCCAGGGCGCCGGCAACTGGCAGTTCCATACCGAAAGCGGCGTGACGATCCGGGTCGAGGACAGCTTCTATCAGGGCGCGCGCAACGAGCGGCAGCGGACCCGCCAGATTGTCCTGTCCGGCGAATATCGGGGCGCGGAGCCGCGTTCCGTGCGCTGGGCGATCCGGCGGCGTTGACGGCCTCCTGCTGCCGGAGTGCGCCGGCTCAGAGCGACCAGCGCCGGACGGTGTCCGGCAGGGCGAGCGGCCGCCACATCCCCTTGATATCGGCGAGCAGGCCGCCGGCGCGCAGCAGCCGGGCGAATTCAGCGGCGCCCAGTTCGAGATAGGGGCCATGCATCACGGCGCCGACGACGGCGTCATACGGTCCGCCGGCCAGGTCCGGCACAAGCTCGATGCCGTGTTCGCGCCGTGCTTCTTCGGGGTCGGCGAAAGCATCGTGGACGTGGACGATGTGGCCGGCGGCGGTGAGCGTGCGGACGATATCGGCGACCCCGCTGTTGCGCAGGTCCGGCACATTTTCCTTGAAGGCGAGGCCGAGGACCAGAATTTCCGAGCGCCGGCCCAGCGCCGCATCGATCGACTGCGCCACGTAGCGGCCCATGCCGTCGTTGATCCGGCGGCCGGCCAGGATGATCTCGGGATCGTGCCCGACCTGCGCTGCCTTGTGCGCCAGATAGTAGGGATCGATCCCAATACAGTGGCCGCCGACCAGTCCGGGCGCGAAGGGCAGGAAATTCCACTTCGTCCGGGCGGCCTCGAGCACGTCGTAGGCGGACAGGCCCAGCTTGTTGGAGATCATCGCCACCTCGTTGACGAAGGCGATGTTGATGTCCCGCTGGGCGTTTTCGATCACCTTGGCGGCTTCCGCGGTCCGGATGTCCCGGGCGACGAAGACATTGCCGCCGGTCACCGCGCCGTAGACCGCGGCCAGCATGTCGGCGACTTCGGCCGTCTCGCCCGCGACGACCTTGACGAGATCGGCGAGCCCGTGCGCCCGGTCGCCCGGATTCATGCGTTCCGGCGAATAGCCGAGGAAGAAGTCGGCGCCGCCGGCAAGGTTGGACGCCCGCTCCAGAATCGGGCGGCACACCTCGTCGGTCGCGCCCGGATAGACGGTGCTTTCCAGCACGACCGTCGCGCCGCGGCCCATATGGGCGCCGACGCTTGCCATCGCGGACCGGACAGCGCCCAGGTCCGGCGCATTTTGCCCGTCGACCGGTGTCGGCACCGCGACGATGAACAGATCTGCGCCGGCCATCGCCGCGGGGTCGGCGGCAAATCGCGCCCGGGTCGAGGCCAGCGCTTCGCCGGATACCTCGCGCGTGACGTCGCGCCCGGCGCTGAGCGCAGCGACCCGGTCCGCGTCCCGGTCGATCCCGACGACATCGAAATGCCGGGCCAGCGCCACGGCGAGCGGCAGGCCGACATAACCCAGCCCGATAACGGCGATCCGGTCTGGAAGCTCCATGCTGGCGAAACGTCTCCTGTTGCGCACATGCAGCCGCCACGCGGCGGCCGGATTCGTTATGCGCTTTCGTCGGCTTCCGGCATGTGCGGCATTTTCTTCGCATCGCTCATCCGTTCCGCCCATCCTCCCCTTCCCCTCCCCCAAGGGATTCCTCTGCGAAACGGTTTCGAACCGCAAAAGTTATCCTTCCCCCGCTTCAGCGGGGGAAGTCCCGGAGCGAAGCGGAGGGGATGGGGGTGTTTCGGCCCGCTGGAGGAGTCGCCTTGCGGCGAAGCGCGTCCCACAATGGATACGGGCGACGCGCCACCCCCACCTGGCCTCCCCCTCTGAAGAGGGGGAGGTATAGCGCCGCAGACGCGCGGAGCTATTCGCAGAAGAATCCAAGGGGAGGGGGGATTCGAGTGAGCCATATATTAAAGTCGCGCGACGCAGGCCGTGACCGGGGTGAGAATTCCGGGTTAGGTTCGGCGCGCCGTTCCGGCCGCCGTCTTCCTGCAGAGGCCCGATGTCCGATCTCGTTCCGATCCAGCGCGCCCTGATCTCCGTTTCCGACAAGACCGGCCTGGCCGGCCTGGCCGAAGCCCTGGCCGCGCACGGCGTCGAGATCCTGTCGACCGGCGGGACAGCACAGGCGCTTCGCAACGCCGGCATCGCCGTGACCGAAGTATCGGATTACACTGGCCAGCCGGAAATCCTCGACGGCCGGGTCAAGACGCTCCATCCGGTGATCCATGGCGGCATCCTCGCCCGGCGCGACGACGGGGGGCATCGGGCGGCGCTGGCCGAACAGGGCATCGCCGGGATCGATCTGGTCGCCGTGAACCTGTATCCGTTCGAAAACACCGTCGCGGCGGGCAGCGACTTCGAGACATGCGTTGAAAATATCGACATCGGCGGGCCGGCCCTGATCCGGGCGGCGGCAAAAAACCACGGCTTTGTGACAGTTTTGACCGATCCTGCCGATTATCCGACGTTTTTGAATGAATATAAAATTAATAACGGCGCGGCCTCCGCTGAGCTGCGCCGCAGCCTTGCTGCGCGGGCCTATGCGCGGACCGCAGCCTACGATTCGGCGATTTCCCGCTGGTTCGCCGGGCAGGACGGCGAAGCCTTTCCGGAACGCCTGACCGTGGCCGGCCGGCGGCGGCAGATCCTCCGCTACGGCGAGAATCCGCACCAGACGGCCGCCTTCTATGCCGACGGCAGCGCGCCCTACGGCATTGCGGACGCGGTCCAGGTCCAGGGCAAGGCGCTGAGCTACAACAACATCAACGATGCCGACGCAGCCTGGGAGCTGGTCACCGAATTCGACCGGCCGACGGTCGCGATCGTCAAGCACGCCAACCCGTGCGGCGTCGCCGGCGCCGATTCGATCGCCGACGCCTGGCCGCTGGCGCTATCCTGCGATCCGGTCAGCGCCTTCGGCGGCGTGATCGCCTGCAACCGCCCGCTCGACGGCGCGGCGGCCGAGCGGATCGCCGCGATCTTCTCCGAAGTCATCGTCGCGCCCGACGCCGACAGCGATGCCCGGCGGATTCTGGGCGGCAAGCAGAACCTTCGCCTGCTGCTGACCGAACACATGCCCGACCGGGCCGCCGACCGGCTGAGCGTGCGCAGCGTCGCCGGCGGCTTTCTTGTCCAGTCGCGCGACGCCCGGGTGACCGCGGGCGACCTGTCCGTGAAGACCCGGCGCATGCCGACCAAGAACGAGGTCGCCGACATGCTGTTCGCCTTCACGGTGTGCAAGCACGTGAAATCCAACGCCATCGTCTACGCGAAGGACCGGCGGACCGTCGGCATCGGCGCCGGGCAGATGAGCCGGGTCGACTCCGCCCGTATCGCGGCGCAAAAGGCCGGGGACGCGGCCCGCGCCGCCGGCCTGGCGGACTCGCCCGTCAAGGGTTCGGTGGTGGCGTCGGACGCCTTCTTCCCCTTCGCCGACGGATTGCTGGCGGCGGCGGAAGCCGGCGCGACAGCGGTCATTCAGCCGGGCGGATCGGTGCGCGACGACGAGGTGATCGCCGCCGCCGACGAACACGGCCTCGCCATGGTGTTCACCGGGCTGCGCCACTTCCGGCACTGACGCGGATTGCTCTCCACGGTCACCGCCCGGACGCCGTCTCGTCCCGGGCCGCCTTCGGGCTGTCGACGCACAGCAGGATCGCGGCGCCCACGACCAGGAAGGGGAGAACCGTCGCCATGCCCCAGCGGGGTCCTGCGGCCAGGGTCACGGCGCCGAAAATCCAAGGGCCGAGAAAGGCCGTACATTTGCCGGCAAAGGCATAAAGGCCGAACATTTCGGCCTCCTGCCCTTTCGGCGCAAGATGGCTCATCAGCGAGCGACTGGCCGCCTGGGCCGGGCCGAAGAACAGGCCCATGATCCCGCCGAAGATGTAGAACCAGGTCTTGTCGCCGGTCAGCAGCATCGGAATGCCGCAAACGGTGACGCCGGCGACGCCCAGAAGCACGG
>MPMX01000063.1 GCA_002238725.1 Rhodospirillaceae bacterium bin65 | reverse complement strand
TTGCCGCAAGGCGACTCCTGCGGCGGGCCGAAACACCCCCATCCCCTCCGCTGCGCTCCGGGACTTCCCCCGCTGAAGCGGGGGAAGGATAACTTTTGCGGTTCGAAACCGTTTCGCAGAGGAATCCTCCGGGAGAGGGGGCGTTGGCGCGGCCCGAATCGCTGCGAAAGGGCCGTTCCGGCGCATTTTCTGCACAACAGGGTGCACGCGCCGTCGAGGCCAGGGAAACCGGCCAACCCGCTGTTTTTCCGGCCCAATCGCCGGAAACGGGCCGCGGAAAGCCGGGCAGAAGCACAAGGATTATTATCCTTTCGTGCGGGATTTTGCGTCACAACCGGCATGACGCTCCGGACCGCCGCTGTCCCGAGACGCCAGGCGGCGCAAGGCTTTGCCCGCACCGCCGCAGCGCTTCGGCCGGCCGTTCCGGCAATTTTTTGCAAAAGATGGAACGGTCTGTCCAGGTGAGGGCAGCGGGCCAAGCGCCTGATTTTCCGGCCCGTTTGCCGGAATCGGATGTTGAACGGCCCCTAAAGAATACAGGACAAAAACGAAGGATGGCGATCCGGCCGTGTCCCGGTTCGGCCGGCGGCGCCGGACCCGCGCCGGTTACACCGCCATCTTGCCGAAGTTCGGCTTGCGCTTCTCCTTGAGCGCGGCGAGGCCCTCCTTCGCCTCCGGGCCGTCCCAGGCCAGGAATTCGTAGCCCAGCGAGGCGTCGAAGCTCGGGCCGTTCATGCGGTACCAGTTGTTGAGCGCCATTTTGGTGTGGCTGATCGCGGTGCGGGCGCCGCCGGCGAGCCGGGTGGCGACCCGGAGCGATTCGGCCTCCAGGGCGTCGTCCTCGACCGTCAGCGAGATCAGCCCGATCCGCTCGGCCTCCTCGCCGGTGAGCGTGTAGCAGGTCATCAGGTAGTATTTCGCCTTGGCCATGCCGCACAGCAGGGGCCAGCTGATGACCGAATGATCGCCCGCCGCGACGCCGAGAGCGGTGTGGCCGTCGATGATGCGGCAGCTTTTCGTGGCGATGGTGATGTCGCAGACCATGCCGGCCGCGAGGCCCGCGCCGACGGCGACGCCGTGCATTGCGGCGATCGTCGGCCGGGAACAGCCGATGACGTTGTAGACGATCTCGCGCGCCTCTTTCAGCCCGCGCATGCGGTAGTCGTGGTCGCTCATCAGCGATTCGATCATGCCGAAGTCGCCGCCCGCCGAATAGGCCCGGTCGGCGCCGCGCAGGATGACCGCGCCGACATCCCGGTCGGCGTCGATATCGCGCCAGACCGCGACCAGCTCTTCGTGCATCTTCGCGTCGACGGAATTGAGCGGATTATCCGGATTTTGCATCGTGACCCGCAGCACGCCATCGGCCGGCCAGTCGAACTTCAGGCGTTCGTATGCGTCGTAGCGGTTTCCGGACATGATTTTCTCCTGTTGAGAGCGGCAGAGGCCCTGCCTCTAGCACCGCACAGCCGGCGCTGAAAGGCAGGCAAAGGGCCGGCGAGAAGCCTGCCTGGGGCCAGCGACAGCGCGCCGCACGAAATTGTCATTTCGGAACGGCCGAATTTGCGTGACGCGGCAGGCGGTTATGTGCATGTTCCCGCGCCGCTGCGCTCCACGGAATTATAACCGGCGGGGCCGGCCGCTGGTGTTGCGCCATAGCGCACCTTCAGGGATGGTACCGCCATGTCCGACGACGACGATCTCGTACTCAGCGAACTGAACGACGAAGAACTGGTCGAGCAGATGCACGACGACCTCTACGACGGTCTCAAGGAAGAGATCGAAGAGGGCGTCAATATCCTGCTCGAACGCAAGTGGCAGCCCTACGACATCCTCACCAAAGCGCTTGTCGAAGGCATGCGCATCGTCGGGATCGATTTCCGGGACGGCATCCTGTTCGTGCCGGAGGTGCTGCAGTCGGCCAACGCGATGAAGGCCGGCATGTTCATTCTGCGGCCTCTGCTGGCCGAAACCGGCGCGCCGCGGGTCGGCAAGATGGTCATCGGCACCGTCAAGGGCGACATCCACGACATCGGCAAGAATCTGGTGTCCATGATGATGGAGGGCGCCGGCTTCGAGGTGGTCGATATCGGGATCGACAATCCGGTTGAGAACTATCTGGACGCCATCGCGGAGCACGAGCCCGATATTCTCGGCATGTCGGCGCTGCTCACGACAACGATGCCGTATATGAAAGTCGTGATAGAAACCTTGAAGGAAAAGGGCATTCGCGACGACTATACCGTCCTCGTCGGCGGCGCGCCGCTGAACGAGGAGTTCGCCCAGGCGGTGGGCGCCGACGCCTACTGCCCCGACGCCGCGGTCGCCGTGGAAATCGCCCAGGATTTCATGAAGCGCAAGCACAACCAGCTTGGCGGCGCGGTGATCAACTGACCCATGGAGGCTGCGCTGGCGCGTCGCCCGACCGCAAGAACCGGCAGGAGCGGCCGATCCCGAAGCGTGACGGCTTCGCCTGCTGCCGCCAGCCCGCCCGACACGGAACTGGATGTGGCGCCCGACGGCGCGCCTGTCCTCGCCGGGCGCCATGAGGCCGACACCATGGTGATCGCCTGCGGCGCGCTCGCCCGGGAAATCGTCCATTTCAGAAAAATGAACGCGGTTCCGGCCTTCGATGTCGCCTGCATCCCGGCCTGGCTCCATAACGCGCCGCACCTGATCCCGGACCGGGTCCGGGAGAAAATCCGCGAACACCGGGCCGCCTACGCCCGGATTCTCGTCGCCTACGCCGATTGCGGCACCGGCGGTCTGCTCGACAGGGTGCTGGAGGAGGAAGGCGCCGAGCGGATCGACGGCCCGCACTGTTATGCCTTCTATACCGGCCAGGCGGCGTTCGATGCGCTTGCCGAAGCGGAAACCGGCACCTTCTACCTGACCGACTACATGGTCCGGCATTTCGACCGGCTGATCGTCGAGGGCCTCGGCCTCGACCGCCATCCCGAACTGCGGGACGATTATTTCCGCCACTACACGCGCTGCCTCTACATCGCCCAGACCCGCGACGCCGCGCTCCAGGTCAAGGCGCGGTCGGCGGCGGCAAGGCTGGGGCTGGGCTACGCCTACCGCTATGTCGGCTACGGCGAACTGGAAGGGTTTCTGCAGCGCGCCGCCGTTTCCGCTTCGGACGGCGGAACGTGATTCATGGCGAAGCTGCAGATCATTTACTGGCGCGATATCCCGGCCCAGATTATCGTGTCGGCCGGCCGGAAGAAGGCGCGTCGGCAACTGGACGTGCGGTTTGAAAAAGCGATTGACCGGGCGGCCATCCGGGCCAAGCTGCACGGCACAGACGACTATCTGGAACAGTGGCGCCGCAGCGCACCGGTCGATTGCGGCGACGATCTGGAAGCGGCCGCGGAACGGGCCGCCAACGGAATCGAACAGGATTACCCCGAGGACCGGGTCGAGCGGATCGTCCGGTCGAACGGCCTTGACGATCCGGCCTCCTGAACGCCCGACAAAGGAATCTCGCGCAATATGAGCCGAACCGTCCTCAGTTCCGCGACCCGGGAGGTCGTGATCGGTTTCGACCGGCCCTTCTGCATCATCGGCGAGCGCATCAACCCGACGGGGCGCAAGCTGCTGATGGCGCAGATGCGCGCCGGCGATTACAGCCGGGTCGAGGCCGACGCCATCGCGCAGGTCGAGGCCGGCGCCCATATGCTGGACGTCAACGCCGGCGTGCCGCTGGCCGACGAGCCGAAGATCCTGGCCGATTGCATCAAGCTGGTGCAGTCGCTGGTCGACGTGCCGCTCTCGATCGACTCGTCCATCGTTGCAGCGCTGGAGGCGGGCCTTTCGGTTTACCAGGGCAAGCCGCTGCTGAATTCGGTGACCGGCGAGGAGGAGAGGCTGGAGGCGGTCCTGCCGCTGGTCAAGAAATACGGCTGCGCCGTGGTCGCCATCTCCAACGACGAAGCCGGCATTTCGGAAGACCCGGACGTGCGCTTCCAGGTTGCGAAGAAGATCGTCCAGCGCGCCGCCGACTACGGCATCCCGAAGGAGGATATCGTCGTCGATCCGCTGGTCATGCCGATCGGTGCGATCAACCAGGCCGGCCGGCAGGTCTTCTATATCCTGAACCGGCTGCGCGACGAACTGGGGGTCAACAGCACCTGCGGCGCCTCGAACATCGGCTTCGGGCTGCCTAACCGGCCGGGGCTCAATGGCGCGTTCCTGAGCATGGCCGCCTGCTCGGGCATGACGTCGGCGATCATGAATCCCTTGCATGTACACGAAGTCGATGCCGTGATGGCCGCCGATGTGATGAACGGCAACGATCCCGACTGCCGGCGCTGGCTGAAGAAGTTCCGAGACCCTGCCGCCGAAGGCGAGAGCCGCCGCGGCCGGGAAGGGCGTCGGCGCCGCCGTGCCTGAAGGGCTGCCCGGCGCGAAAGACGAGGCCGCCGGGGAGATGGCGAAGGTCGTCTTCACGCCATCCGGCAAACGCGGCGCCTTTCCGGTCGGCACTAACCTGTTGCAGGCGGCGCGCGATCTCGGCGTCGATCTGGATTCGGTGTGCGGCGGCCGGGGCATCTGCGGGCGCTGTCAGATCACGATCAGCGCCGGCCGGTTCGCCAAGTTCGGTATCGAAAGCGCGGCCGATCACCTGAGCGCCTTCAGCGCCAACGAGCAGCGCTACAAGGACCGGCGCGGCCTGGCTGCGGCGCGCCGCCTGGGCTGCCACGCCACGGTGCAGGGCGACCTGGTGATCGACGTGCCGCCGGACAGCCAGGTCCACAAGCAGGTCGTCCGCAAGCGGGCCGAAGTCCGCGATATCACGGTCAATCCGGCGGTCCGGCTGCATTATGTCGAGGTCGAGAAGCCCGACATGCACCGCCCGACCGGCGATTTCGAGCGGCTGGCGGCGGCGCTGCGGGACCAGTGGGGTCTCGGCGAACTCGAGGGCGACATCCGGACCCTGCAGGGGTTGCAGAAAATACTTCGCGACGGCGACTGGACGGCGACCGTCGCGATTCACCGGAGAGAGCGGATCATCGCGATCTGGCCGGGATTTCGCGACAAGGCCTACGGGCTTGCCTACGATGTCGGTTCGACAACCGTGGCCGCCCACCTGGCCGACCTTTCGACCGGAGAGGTCGTTGCGTCGGTCGGAGTCATGAACCCGCAGATCCGCTTTGGCGAGGACCTGATGAGCCGGGTCTCCTACGCCATGATGAATCCGGGCGGCGACGCCGAGCTGACCGAGGCTGTCCGCGAGGCGGTTAATCGGCTGGTCGCCGATGCGACGGCCGAAGCGGGGATCGCGGCCGAGGACATTCTCAACGCGACCTTCGTCGGCAACCCGATCATGCATCATCTGCTGCTCGGCATCGATCCGGTCGAACTCGGCGGCGCACCCTTCGCGCTGGCGACCAACCGGGCGCAGACGCTCTGGGCGTCGGAAATCGGGCTGGCAGTCAACCCGGACGCCCGGGTCTATTTCCTGCCCTGCATTGCCGGCCATGTCGGCGCCGATGCGGCCGGCGTAATCCTTTCGGAGACGCCGTATCTATCCGACGATACGGTGCTGATCGTCGATGTCGGCACCAACGCCGAGATCGTTCTCGGCAACAGGGAGCGCATCCTCGCGGCCTCCTCGCCGACCGGGCCGGCGTTCGAAGGCGCCCAGATCATTTGCGGCCAGCGCGCGGCGCCCGGCGCCATCGAACGGGTGCGTATCGATCCCGAAACCCTGGAAGCGCGGATCAAGGTGATCGGCTGCGATCTGTGGTCCGACGAGCCCGGTTTCGAGGCGGCGACCGGCGAGACCGGCGTCACCGGCATCTGCGGCTCCGGTATTATCGAGGCGCTGGCCGAGATGTATCTCGCCGGCCTGATCCGGCCGGACGGGACAATCGACGGCAGCCTGAGCGGGCGGACGGAGCGGCTGCAGGCCGAGGACCGGACTTTCAGTTACCGGTTGTTCAAGGCCGGCGAGCGCGACATCCGCATCTATCAGGTCGACGTGCGGGCGATCCAGCTCGCCAAGGCGGCGCTTTACGCCGGCGCGCGGCTGCTCATGGACCGGCTTAGAATCGCCGCGCCGGACCGGATCGTGCTGGCCGGGGCCTTCGGCACCCATATCGAGCCGAAATACGCCATGGTCCTGGGCATGATCCCGGACTGCGCCCTCGACAAGGTGGTCTCGGCGGGCAACGCCGCCGGCACCGGAGCGCGCATCGCCCTGCTCAACCAGGCGGCGCGGGACGAGATCGAGCGGGTCGTGCGCGGCATCGAAAAGGTCGAGACCGCCGTCGAACCCGAGTTTCAGCGTCATTTCGTCGACGCCATGGCGCTGCCCCACGCGACCGCCGACTATCCGCACCTAGGCCGGCACGTCACCCTGCCGGCGCGCCTGGCGGACGACAACGCAGCAGCGGAAAGCACAGGCCGGAGAGGGCGCCGCCGGCGCAGGTAGGAACGCTGGCCCTTCGATACGCCGCCTTCGGCGGCTACTCAGGGTGAGGGTAGAGTTGAAGAAAACCCTCATCCCGAGTAGGCGCGTCAGCGCCGTATCGAGGGACCGCACTTCAGCCGATCCCGTCGGGCAGGCTCTCTTTCTTCTTCGCGATGAACGCGTTCAGCGCCTCGTCGACGGCAGGGTCGATCGGCGGTGCCTCGTAGCTGGCCAGCATGGCTTTCCAGCGTTCGTTGGCGCGCACGACGATGTCCTTGGACCCGTCGCTCTGCCATTGCTCGAAGCTGTTGTTGTCGGCGACGGCGGAGCGCCAGAAGGCGGATTCGAAATTATCCTGGGTGTGCTGGCAGCCGAGATAGTGGCTGCCGGGGCCGACCTCGCGCACCGCGCTCAGCGCCTGGCCGTTCTCGGTCAGGTCATAGCCGCCGGCGATCACCTGGTGCATCGCGAGCTGGTCGGCGTCCATGATCAGCTTCTCGTAGCTCGACGCCAGCCCGCCCTCCAGCCATCCGGCGGCGTGGAGCACGAAATTCACTCCGGCAAGCACGGTCGGCATCAAGGTGTTGGCGCTCTCGTAAGCCGCCTGGGCGTCCGGCAGTTTCGAGGCACAGAGCGAGCCGCCGTTGCGGAAGGGCAGGTTCATCCGGCGGGCCAGCGCCGCCAGGCCGAACAGGGCGAGCGCCGGCTCCGGGGTGCCGAAGGTCGGCGCGCCGGACTGCATGGAGATCGAGCTCGAAAAGCTGCCGAACACCACCGGCGTGCCGGGCCGGCACAGCTGGGTCACTGCGATGCCGGCCATCGCCTCGGCGAGCGTCTGGGCCATCACGCCGGCGACGGTCACGGGCGCCATCGCGCCGGACAGGATGAAAGGGCTGACTACGGTGGCCTGGCCGGCCCTGGCATAGGTCTTGAGCGCGCCGAGCATCGTGGCGTCGAACACCATCGGCGAATTGGCGTTGATCAGGCTGGTGCAGACGCAGTTGGTGTCGACGAACGCGTCGCCGAACAGGATCTTCGCCATCGCGACGGTGTCGGCGGCGCGCATCGGATGGGTGACCGAGCCCATGAAGGGTTTGTCCGACCAGCGCATATGGGCGTAGACCATATCGAGGTGCCGCTTGTTGATCGGTACGTCGACCGGCTCGCATACCGTCCCGCCCGAATGATGCAGGGCCGGCGACAGCCAGGTCAGCTTCACGAAATTGCGGAAGTCCTCGATCGTGCCGTAACGCCGGCCGCCGTCCAGGTCGCGCACGAAGGGCGGGCCGTAGACCGGCGCGAACACCGTATGATCGCCGCCGATCTCCACCGAGCGCTCCGGGTTTCGGGCAAATTGGGTGAACTGCGCCGGCGCTGTGGAGCAGAGCTGGCGGGCGAGGCCGCGCGGGAACCGGACCCGCGTGTCACGGACATCCGCGCCGGCATCCCGGAACATCGACAGGCATTCCGGATCGTCGTGGAACTCGATGCCGACCTCTTCCAGGATGGTATCGGCATTGTCTTCGATCAGCTCCAGCCCTTCGGCCGAGAGCAGTTCGACCTTCGGAATCTTGCGCTGAATGGCGCGCAGTTGCTCGACCGGCCCGGCCGTGCGCGCCGCCCGCCGGCTTTCCCGGCCGCCGCCCGCGCGTCCGCCGCTCCGGCCCGCGCGCCGGCCCTCGCCACGCTTTCTGCCGCGCTCTTCGCTCATCGCCGGGCCTCCGCAACCTGCAAGGGGATGTCAGGAAAAGTCATGATCTGTCATGTGCCCGTACAGGCTGCATCTTTCCCGAAATGTCCCGTATCGCCCGTTGCCGCAATACATAAGGCATGAAACACTATTCAAGGAAGACACGCCTATGACCGTAGCGCCGCGTTCTTCGGGTCGTAGGGGCTTTCGGCGATGATCCGGGCCGGGCGGCGCTGGTCGAGCACGCGGACCTCGCAGTCGCCGCCAATTTCCGCTGCATCGCTGCGCACATAGCCGAGCAGCAGGCTCTTGCCGACATGGTGGCCGTAGCCGCCGGCGGTGCCGCGGCCGGCCACCTCGCCGTCGATATAGACCGGCTCGTTGCCGAACGGGTCGGCATCGTCGGCGTCGATCTCGATGGTGCAGTAGACGTTGGGCACGCCCTGTTCCTTCTGTTTCAGGAGGGCGGCCCGCCCGGTGAAATCGGCGTTTTTGTCGAAGCGTACAAAGCGGTCCAGCCCGGCCTCCAGGATGCTGTTCTCGGCGTTCAGGTCAGTGCCGAACAAGCGGTAGCTCTTCTCCAGGCGCATCGAATCCATCGCGCGCATGCCGACCGGGCCGATGTCGAACTCTGCGCCAGCCTCCATCAGCGCGTCGTACAGGTGGATCTGGTATTCGATCGGATGGTGCAGTTCCCAGCCGAGCGAGCCGACGAAGTTGACCCGGAGCGCGCGCACGTTCGGGCAATAGCCGACCGGAATGTCCCGGCCGGTCAGCCACGGGAAGCCATCGTTCGAGACGTCGGCGTCGGCCAGCTTCTCCAGCACCCTGCGCGCCTGCGGGCCGGCGAGGACGAAGACGCCGTATTGCGTCGTCAGGTCCTGCAGGACGACCGAGCCGTCGCGCGGCGCGCGACGGGTGAGGATGTCCCAGTCCATGTCGTGCGCCGCGCCGGGGCCGACTAGGTAGAAGCGCTCGCCGTACAGGCCGTCGGGCAGGCGCAGGATGGTGAACTCGCTGCGGACCGAGCCGGACGGATTGAGCGCGTGGGCGAGCGTCATGCGCGAGACCTTGCGCGGCACGTTGTTGGCCACCATGCCGTCGAGCCAGGCCCGGGCGCCGGGGCCTTCGACCAGGTATTTCGCGAAGCTCGAAAGCTCCATCAGGCCGACCCGTTCGCGCATGGTGCGGACCTCGTTGCCGACATGCGCGAACCAGTTGGAACGGCGATAGGAGTAATCGTCCTTCCGCTCGGCGCCCTCGGGCGCGAACCAGTTCGGCCGCTCCCAGCCGAAGCGCGCGCCCCAGACGGCGCCGGCGCAGTCCAGCCTTTCGTAGCATGGCGGCGCCTTGGCCGGCCGGCCGAGGCCGCGCTCTTCCATCGGGTAATGGTTGATGAAGACGTGCTCGTAGGCCTCCTCGTTCTTGATTTTCGCGAAATTCTTCGAGATGACGCCGAAGCGGCGCGGATCGACGCCGATCATGTCGACCGTCGGCTCGCCGTCGACGATCCACTCGGCAAGCTGCCAGCCGGCGCCGCCGGCCGCCGTGATGCCGAAGCTGTGGCCCTCGGAGAGCCAGAAATTCTCCAGCCCGAAGGCCGGGCCGACCATCGGGTTGCCGTCGGGCGTGTAGGCGATCGGGCCGTTGACGATATCCTTGATGCCGGCATTCTCGAAGCTCGGCACCCGGTTCATGGCGGCCTCGACATGGGGCAGCAGCCGGTCGAGATCGCCGGGGAACAGGTCCTTCTCGAAGCTCTCCGGGACGCCGTCGGCGAAGCAGGCCGGCGCGTGACGCTCGTAGGGGCCGAGGATCCAGCCCATGCGCTCTTCGCGCAGATAATAGGAGGCGTCGGATTCCCGGAGCACGGCGAGTTCCGTATTGCCGGCCTCGCGGTAGTCCTTCAGCACCGGATCGGCGTCGGTGACGATATACTGGTGCTGGACCGGGATCGCCGGGATTTCCAGGCCGACCATCCGGGCGGTGGTGCGGGCGTAGTTGCCGGTCGCGCTCACGACATGTTCGCAGCGGACGTCGCCCTTGTCGGTCCGGACGATCCACTCGCTGTGGTCGCGCTCGATGCCGGTGACCGTGGTGTGCTGGTAAATCTCCGCGCCGCGGTTGCGCGCGCCTTTCGCCAGCGCCATCGTGACGTCGACCGGCGCGATGTGGCCGTCCGCCGGATGCCACAGGGCGCCGACCAGCCCCTCGGCGTTAATCAGTGGCCAGAGCTGCCGGATGCGTTCGACGTCGACGATCTCGCATTCGACGCCGATGGTTTCCGCCGTGCACTGGTAGAGGCGGTATTCGTCCATGCGGTCGCGGTTGGTCGCGAGGCGCAGGTTGCCGTTGACGTGGAAGCTGACGTCCTGGCCGGTCTCGGCTTCCAGCGTCTTGTACAGGTTGACCGAATACTGGTGCAGCTGGCCGACCGAGTAACTCATGTTGAACAGCGGCAGCAGGCCGGCGGCATGCCAGGTCGAGCCGGCAGTCAGTTCCGTCCGCTCGACCAGCACGACATCGGTCCAGCCTTTTTTGGCCAGATGATACAGGGTGGAAACGCCGACCACCCCGCCGCCGATCACGACCACGCGCGCCTGGTTCTTCATCCGCTGGGCCTCCCTATCGTCGCTGCCCGCCGAAACCGCCGCCCGGCCCGGTCGTTGCGCGCCGGCCGGTAGAGGCGCGGGATAGTATGCAGAACAGGCGGGAATGCACGTGAAAATTGCCGCGAGACCGGTCGCAGATTCGGATTGCGACCTGTGCGCTCTCCCGATCAGTCCTCGCGCGGCTCCTGCAACCTGGCGGGGATATCCCACGCGCCGTGCAGGACGCGCCAGATTTCGATTTCCGTTTCTTTCTCGAAATAGAAGATCAGGTGGGGATACCGTTCCGTCGACCGGACGCGCAGGCCAGGAACATCCAGTTCATGCGCATAGCGGTGCGAACCGATTGCAGGCATTTGGCCGATACTCCGGCGGGCGTCTTCCAGTGCGTCGACAAAAGCCAGCGCAACGGTCGGTCCTGCCTCGGCCAGGTAGTGTCTTACAGCCTCGTCGATGTCGCGCCGCGCGCGCTCGCGTAGAACAACCGGATTTCCGCTCACCGCCGGTCGTCTTCGCGAATCCGGTTTCGGAGCCGTTTGAAATAGTCCGCGTCAGCCATGCCGGCCTTCGGCGAGGCAGCCCCGTCGAGTACCAGAGCGCGCAAGCGCTGACGGTCACGATCCTTGCGGATCAGCTCGCGGACATACTCACTGGAAGTACTGTATCCGTTTGAGGCGATTTGATCCTCGACGAAGGATTTGAGGGATTCGGATAGCGATATGTTCATCGTGCTCTTGGAACGAGACTAGCGACTTTGGCAAAATTTGGCAGGAATTCAGTCGATACACGTAATTTCTTACGGCAGAGGCCGCACTCGCGGCATTGCTGAAACTGATCAGGTTGATGATTTTTCCGGAATTGTTCAGAAAGAGGCAGAAATTTCCGGAGTGGAAAGACGGTGAAATCAATCTCTGCCGCTGAATTCGAGGCCAGGTGCCTCCAAGTGATTGAGCAGACGCGCGAAGATTGCGAACCGGTGACCATCACCGAGAATGGCCGGCCTCTGGCGGTCCTGTCGCCATATTCACCTTCAGATCGAACTGGCTCGATCATCGGTGCTATGCGGGGATCGGTGCTGCGCTATGACGACCCGTTCGAGCCCGTGACCGATCCTGCGGATTGGGCAGCGGTCCGGCCCGACCGCACCGGGCTCACTCGCCGAACACGCGCTTGAAGATCGTCTCGACCTGGCTTGTGAAGAAATTTGGGTCGAAAAGCGCGTCGATTTCCTCCGCCGGCAGACGGGCCGCGATTTCGCCATCCACCTTGAGCGCCCCGGCGAAGTCGCCGCCGTCCTGCCAGACGGTCATGGCGTTGCGCTGGACGGCGCGGTAGGCGTCTTCCCGGCTCATGCCGGCCTGGGTCAGCGCGAGCAGGACGCGCTGGGAGTTGTGCAGGCCGCCCAGGGCGTCAACGTTGGCCTGCATGCGCTCCGGGTAAACGACGAGTCTCTCGACTACGCCGGTCAGCCGGGCGAGCGAGAAGTCGAGCGCGACTGTCGCGTCCGGGCCGATCTGCCGTTCGACCGAACTGTGGGAGATGTCGCGCTCGTGCCACAGGGCGGCGTTTTCCATGGCCGGCAGGACCATGCCGCGGATCAGCCTGGCCTGGCCGGTCAGGTTCTCGGTCAGCACCGGGTTGCGCTTGTGGGGCATGGCCGAAGAGCCCTTCTGGCCCGCGGAGAAGAATTCCTCGGCCTCGCGCACTTCGGTGCGCTGCAGATGGCGTATCTCGACCGCCAGCCGCTCGATGGCGCCGGCGATTACCCCGAGGGTGGCGAAAAACATGGCGTGGCGGTCGCGCGGGATAATCTGGGTCGAAACCGGCTCCGGCGTCAGGCCGAGCTTGTCGGCGACATGGGCCTCGACCTGCGGATCGACGGTGGCGAAGGTGCCGACGGCGCCGGAAATCGCGCAGGTCGCGATCTCGGCCCGCGCCGCCTCCAGCCGCGCCCGGCAGCGGGCGAACTCGGCATGATGGCCGGCGAGCTTGACGCCGAAGGTGGTCGGCTCGGCGTGTATGCCGTGGCTGCGCCCCATCGTCAGGCTGAATTTGTGCTCTTCGGCGCGGCGCCTGAGTGCGGCGAGCAGCCCGTCCAGATCGGCCAGCAGCAGGTCGCTCGCCCGGCTGAGCTGGACGGCGAAACAGGTGTCCAGCACGTCGGACGAGGTCAGCCCCTGGTGCACGAATCGGGCTTCCGGGCCGACCTGCTCGGCCAGCTCTGTCAGGAAAGCGATGACATCGTGCCGGACCTCGGCCTCGATGGCATCGATGCGGGCGATCCGCTCCGGCGTGTAGGGCTTGTCGCCGTTGCGCCATACCGCCGCCGCCGTGCCCTGCGGAATAATGTCGAGCCTCTCCAGCGCCTCGCAGGCATGGGCCTCGATCTCGAACCAGATGCGGAAGCGGCTGGCCGGTTCCCAGATGGCGGCCATGTCGGGACGGGTGTAACGCGGGATCATGCGCGGGCTCCGGTCGGAGGCTGGACCCCGTTGCTACACCGGCCCGGCGGCCGCCGCCATCAGACGGGTCGCCGCGCGGCTGCTGGTATCGCGCCGGAGGCGATGCTATATCGCCGCTACCGGCCGAGCCCGATCCCGCCCATACCGGAGAACCCTATGCACCGCTGGGGCCGCCTGCTGCTCTTGCATCTCGCCGCCGCCCTCGTCATCGGCGGTGCAGCCATCGCCGAGGCGCAGACAAAAACCCAAACGGAATCCGGGAAGAAAGCGGCGGCGCTGAGCCGCGGCGACAAGATCGCCAGGGCGCTGCCGGCGCCACTGGACGGCCAGACGGCGCGGGAGCGGGTGGAAGACAATGCCAAGACCGGGCAGGTGCGCGTGCAGCGGGTCTATCAGGACGCCGACGGCAAGCCCGTCATCGCGATCGTGGTGCGCAGCGAAACGCCGGAGACGCTCGGCAAGCGCCGCGCCACGTTCATGGATCCCGATCTGGTCAAGGCCAAGAAGGGCGAATTCAGGGAGATTTCCGGCCAGCGCTTCTCGATCCTGAAGGTCGAGGGCGAGTACACGGCCATGACCGTTGTCGCCGACCGCTATTCGGTCCTGTTTTTCGGGACGGCGGACCGGGCGACCCTGTTCGCCCATATCGTTTCGACGGATTTCAGCCGGATCGGCGCCGTCGAATAGGGCGCGGCGGCCGCGCCGCCGGCGGCTCCGGCCCGAAACCGGCAACGAGGTGCCCAAAATGCGCTTCGATCCAGCCTCCCGGGACGTTGGCAACATCGTCTTCTTCGAGCATGTCAACCTGACCATCCCGGACCAGGAAACGGCGACCGATTTCTATGTCGACGGCCTAGGCCTGACCCGCGACCCTTACATGATGGTCGGCACGAACAACATGTGGATCAACGCCGGCCGGCAACAGTTCCATCTTCCCAGGGGAAAACCGCAGCGCTTCCGCGGCGTCATCGGCCTCACGCTGCCGGACCCGGACGCGCTCGAGGCCCGGCTGCGCAGGGTCGCGCCACGGCTCGACGGCACGCAATTCTCCTGGCGGCGGGAGGGCGCCCAGGTCGCGCTGACCTGCCCCTGGGGCAACCGGTTCCGGGTCCACCCGGCCGGCGGCGCTTACGGCGGCCCGCTCGGCATTCCCTATCTCAAAATGCCGGTTGCGAAGGGTGCGGCAGCGGGCATCGCGCGGTTCTACCGCTCGGTGATGGGCGCCCCGGCGAAAGCCGGGAGCGACGGCGTGCGGGTGACGGTCGGCCCGGGGCAGTGTTTCGTGTTTCGGGAAAGCGACGGGCCGGAGGCGGAATACGACGGCCACCACGTCGCGATCTACGTCGCCGACTTTTCCGGGCCCTATCGCGCGCTGGCCGAACGCAGCCTGGTCACCGCGGAAGACAACCCCGACCAGTACCGCTTCATCGATATCGTCGCGCCGCGGGCGAAGAAGCCGCTGTTCGCGATCGAGCACGAGGTGCGGAGCCTGCACCATCCGCTGTACGGACGTGCGCTCGTCAATCGTATCGGCGGGTGAGGGGCGGACTGCCGCTCGGACGGCCACTCGGAACGCCGCTGGGGTCGCCGCTGGGGCCGGTGGCCGATCCGGAGGTCTCGTCCGCCGCTCGCTCCGGCCGCATTTTCATCGTCCTGCAAATTTCTTGGGGATAACTTTATCCACAGCCTGACACCGCGGGAATCCGCGACAGACGTATCGATTTGTGGAAAAAATTTTCGCTATTCGTGGCGTAAGTGTTTGGTTATCCACTGAAAATCGGAGGTTTCGATTAAATTTCTTGTTGCTTCGCCGATAGGTGCGAAGCACTATTCAGTCACGCGATGGGCGACCGCAAGGAAGCCGGTCGCGGAAGCGGCGGAAGCCTTCGGGCGATCGGCGCTTGAGCCGGAGAGACGGACCCTCGGGACCGAATCGAAGGCGGAACGGCCAGGCGGCTTCGGTCGTCGAGGTCGGGAGCCGGGGAGCCTTCGGGCGAGCCGGCGGCCGGGAAGCGGACCTTCGGGAACGCGGATCGGCTGGGCGGCCCGCAAGGGCGAGCCCGCGGTCAAGGCCTTCGGGTCGGGACCGTTGTGGGAAGCCCTTCGGGGCAAGCCCGCAGAGAAGGTGTCAGGGGGCTCTTCGGAGCCATGCAGGGACGTCCGCGTCGAAGCACCTGGCGCCTTCTTTGCGTTCGGGCTTAAGAAAACCCGGGCCGGAGCCTGTCCGGCTCCGTCCCTTCATTCCTGAATTTTCTTATCTTCGTCGTCCTTCTTGGCGGCAGACCGCTTCTTCGCCGCTTCTCGGTCTTTGGCAATATTCGCAAGGAGTGTCTTGCAGTCTCTCTTGATTGCCGATTGTTCGATTGCTTCGACTTCGCCCTTCAGCCTAGCCAGTTCTTCTTTGCGGTCGTCGCCGATAAGGAAAAACAGAGCAGGCCAGAATAGAACCAATCCTACACCCATTGCGACAGCGTCTTTGTCCGCCTCGGCGTCTTGAACTCCAGCTACTTCGCGCGCTTTTCTTCCGACCCGCTGCATCTCCTCAGTTAGCTGCTCGCATGTAAAGGACTGGTATTGAAGTGGCGACACATAGCTGGCTGAAATATTCTCGGACGAGCTTGCACAACCTACAGTGAAGAGAGAGGCAGTCAGGACGACGACATTTAATCGTTTCATTTTTCCCTCTGGAAATATCGCTGCAAATACAACGTCATCCGAGGGAGTTACCAGCCGTATCGTGTAAAGCGGCCGTAGGGATTCGTGCGAGGTTAGCCCGGATAACGTCGCGCGAAAGGACTTGTGTGCGATGTCTCGATCGACGTCAAGAATTCGTAAGCGGACAAGACACCGCAGTCCGATTACACGATCACCGCCCGGATGGTCGAAGGGCCGGCGGAGATGACGGCTGCAGGCGCAGCCGGAGTCTCTCTGAGCGAGGCGAGCAGGGATCCCCGGCCCGCACGCCTAGAAGCGGAATCGAACACCGGCCTCGAAATTGTGCGTACCGTAGGTCGCTTCGGTGCCCTTGAAATCAGCCTTCGTCGTGGCGAAGTAGCGGTAGCCCGCCCGAATTTCCGCCTGATCCGAAACGGGATAGGCGACGCCGGCCATCGCCTAATAGGCGAACACGACCTTGTTTGCCGAAGCTCCAGGGTATTCGACCGACTCGTCGCCGATTTCGATCGTCTGCTTGTCGAATTTTCCGGAATGCCGCGCCCTGCCGAGGCCGGCCCCTAAATAGGGCTTCACCTCCCAAATCCTGGCGGAAAAGACACCATTGCCCATCAGGCTCAAAGTGCTGATGCTGCCCTTGACGGGGAACTTGCCAATGATCGAACCGCTGACCCTCGGGCCGCTGATGTCGAGCCCCTTGAACTTGCTGAATCTGAAATTGCGATAGCCCAATTCCGCTTCGACGCTCAGGTTTTCGGACACATCGTACCCGAATGCGCCATTAAGGCGAAGCCGCTTTTCGCTTCGAGTTTGGAAGAAAGGCTGTGCCCGAGGAATTTCTCGGACACCGTGGAATCGGTGGGAATTGCGTATGCCCCGCTCATGGACGCGTAAAAGCCGTTGTTCGAATTTTACGCCACTGGGACGCCCGGAACGAGTGCCGCTTTCAAAAGGACCAGTGACGCCCAGCGTCGAATCGCGAAGATCATAAGTTCCTCTCTTGCTAGCTGCTCCGAACCCCGCTGGCGCCCGGCCGTTGCACGCGCAGGCGAAGTCGCAATCAACCCGGCCCGGCCGCCTCTCATGGAGCGCGAACCGATGTCGGATACAGGTCGATCCCTTCAGCAGATGATCCGAAAATCAGGCGCCCGTTGCCCATGCGAGGCCGATGCGGCCGACGCGGAGCAGCGCGCGCCGATAGAGCAAAATGCAAGACGCATCACAGAGTTGATATTGCCAATGTGACCCAGGCGATCCAAAGGAAATGGATCTGATCCCGACCGTGGACAGCCGCATGGATGCGGAAGCGTAGCCGCGAACCGCCCGGCTGCCGGAGGCCCATGACGGCCTGCGCGCCGGAGTCGGGACACCGGCCGAAGCCGCCCGGAGCGGCGGACCGGACAATCAAGGCGTGTGTTGCGACACGAACGGGGTCGGGCGATACGCGCCGAAACAAAACCCGGCCGCACCGGAGTGCGGCCGGGTTTGCTGTGCCAGGGAATGTCCGCGTCAATCGCACCTGTGCGACGCCTCCATAGTGGCGACAGGAATATTTGTCAACAACATTTTGTGGCTCGGCGAATTATTCTTCAAGATTTTGTAATGTTGGGCCGAGTGCCTGCAAAGCCTGCGGCCCGGCCCACGTGCAATTTTGAGCGAAAAAGTATAGGAACATTGCCGCCGCGGACGTGATCCAGGGGCCAGAGCCGCCCGCACGGTCTCCGCCCGTGGCCCCTGGCCCCCGGATCGTCGCTTCGCTCCGTCCGGGACGACATCGGGGTTTTCCGGGGCAGGAGGAGGGGTGTCGCGGGCGAGGTTGCGATGCCCGGGCGCATTTCGCCTTGTCCGGCTTTCGCAGAGGAACGGTCCCGGATGAAATTCCGCAGCGCTTCGGCCGGTTCTCGCGCGTGACGGGATCTTTCCGGCACTACGGCCGGATATAGGTCCAGCCCTGCTCCTGCAGTTCCATCAGGCGCACGACGCCCGACGGCACCTTCTTGGCTTCGGCGACCAGCGTGACCTGTTTGCCGGCCTTCTTGCTCATCTTGCGGTGGGTGTTGCCACAGGCCGAGAAGCGCAGGTCCGGATCGGCCAGGCTCATGGCCGCAACCCGGCCCTTCACCGGCGAGGTGTCGGCGCGCAGCATGTGCAGACCGGGGCCGTAGGCGACGATCTCGATCATCACCTTCTCGCCCTTCGCCTTGTAATATTTGCGGATATTCTGCGCGTTGTTCAGCGCCATGTTCATGCGCTTGGTATCCCGGTCGTCGACATGGATGGCGACCTTGTGCACTTTGGCTTGAGCCTGGGCAGGCGCCTGGGACAGGGGCGTCAATGCCAGCATCAGGCAAAGTGCTACGGCAGAAGCGAGCAGTTTCATCGTTCAATCTCCAGAGTGGATCAATGTTGAAGAAGCCGCATCGGCCGCGGCGTGGCTAGAATTCAAGAATGTCCTTTTGCTTATCGTTGAAAATTTATCCCTGTATAACAATGGGTTACGGTTTTTCCTCTTCATCTGTCTTCATGAAGGGATCAGATGTTTTCTATCTCACGCTCCCGTTTGTCCACTTGGGAAGCCGGAACGGCGGCGACAGGGGGGCGCTGCCAGCGAATTTTCCAGCCTAATTCGGCACCCTTGCTCCGCATGCATACCAAAATTCTACGTCCGTAAGCGACCCATGTCCTAACGGAACGCTTTCGGCCGGTAGCCGCTACGACTCCGGCCCCGCCCTGACCTCGGCCCTCACTGCCGGGCGCCGGTTTTCCTCCGCCGGCTTCTTCCAACCTCCCGTCACTCCTCGGCCAGGACGCGCGGCACAAGATCGCGCCAGCCGCCGTCGGCCAGCGCCTGCGCCTTCGGGATCCAGCGCCGCACCTGAGCGCGCATCCAACTGTCGGAGGCCCACACCTTGGCCACGTCCTCCTTGCCCCAGACATCCTCCGCGATCCCGCGCGGCTTCTTGCCCGCCCCGAGGCTTTCCAGCACCGTCACCAGCCTGTCGATCTCTCTAACCCCGCCCCCCGACCCTTCCCCTTCCGAGGGGCCGGACGACCCGCCACGCTCCAAAAGTCGAGAAGGCGCTGTACCGACAGCGGCACCCTGAGCCCGAACGTGTGCTTGATGGCGATCCCGCCATCCTGCGGAAACCGTTCGACGCCGCTCAGCAGAATCTGCACGGCCGCGCCGCCGTATTCGATCTTGAGCACCAGGCCGCCGCCGAGCAGGCGCAGACCTTCCACCGAGCCGCGGTCTCCGACCAGCGCGACCAGCGGCCGCGCGCCCGGCTCCAGCAGGCCCACCGGCATCCCGTGCTGACGCCAGAAGGGCGAGGCGGGGCCGCGCCCCTTCAAGGGATTCTCCCAGGCGAGCATCTCGAAGCGGTCCGCTTCCAGGTCGGCCTCCGTCTGGGCGCGGATGCGGAAGGGGCCCGGTTCCGCAATGGCCGATGCGCCGGCGCGCACGGCGTGCCTGCGCCAGGCTTCGCCGTAGTCCCCGACCTGCCTCAGCACCATCCAGGCAAGGACGCCGTCCCCGGTCTCCATCCCGGACTGTTCCTCTGGCCGGCGCCTCGACGCCGCGCGTCCGGTATCGTTTCCGGCGCTCATACCGAGCCCGGTTCGGTGCCGTCCGGCCCCGCGCCGGATCTCGCCTCGGCCCAGCACCACAACCGCCGCAGCTTCGAGCGCATCGCGCTGTCGGTGTGCCAGTCGGCGTCCACCTGCTCGCGGCCATAGAGATCGACGGCGATTTCGCGGAGCGGTTTGCCGGCCCGTCTGCCGGCCGCCACAACCGCCGCCGGTTCGCCTTCGCCGTCCTCCGCCGTCATGCCTCGCTCCGGGCCTGCAACCCCCTGCAGCCGCAGCACGAAGTCCGGCAGGAACCAGTAGAGCGCGTAGCGCGCGATGTTGGCCCCGCCGCCGCGCTTCACCCGGCGCAGCAGCAGCCAGCCGCCGACGCCCGCGATCAGCCCCGGCACGAACTGGTTGGCCGCCAGGCCGAGCAGGGCG